>NZ_WNHB01000001.1 GCF_009718825.1 Terrilactibacillus tamarindi
TCGTCACGTCCTGTGACAACACTGACACTTGCACGTCCTGTGCGGCGTTCTTTCACTTTCAGTTTTGAAGGATTACCTTCATTGTCTAGTGGCAATGGCGAAGAGGTCACACCCGTTCCCATCTCGAACACGGAAGTTAAGCTCTTCAGCGCCGATGGTAATTGGGGGCTGTCCCCCTGTGAGAGTAGGACGTCGCTAGGCTGGTAAATACTTAATAGTAGTGGAGATTTCTCTATTCCACAGTAGCTCAGTGGTAGAGCAATCGGCTGTTAACCGATCGGTCGTAGGTTCGAATCCTACCTGTGGAGCCAGTTGGAGAGCTGTCCGAGTGGCCGAAGGAGCACGATTGGAAATCGTGTAGACGGTCAACGCCGTCTCGAGGGTTCGAATCCCTCGCTCTCCGCCACTGAAATATCATGTATTAATGAATAATACATAAGTATTTAATACTGGCCCGTTGGTCAAGCGGTTAAGACACCGCCCTTTCACGGCGGTAACACGGGTTCGAATCCCGTACGGGTCACCATTTACCAAATAAAAGACTTGTAAAATGAATGAAGACATGTTATAATAGTACTTGTCCTGTTCGGTATGGAGGATTAGCTCAGCTGGGAGAGCATCTGCCTTACAAGCAGAGGGTCGGCGGTTCGAGCCCGTCATCCTCCACCATAAATTTTAAAAATTAATACTCAACACCATTGTTGGGTGGAGCAACGAGCGAATCATCATCGAATATGCTTCGAGTTGTCCCGTAGGCACGTAAGTGGTAGGGACAGTCTTTAAAACATTTAGTAAATCTATAATTAAATATCTCATATTGTCGCGGGGTGGAGCAGTCTGGTAGCTCGTCGGGCTCATAACCCGAAGGTCGTAGGTTCAAATCCTGCCCCCGCAACCAAACATATGGATCCGTGGTGTAGGGGTTAACATGCCTGCCTGTCACGCAGGAGATCGCCGGTTCAAATCCGGTCGGATCCGCCATTTAATGGCTCGATAGCTCAGTCGGTAGAGCAGAGGACTGAAAATCCTCGTGTCGGCGGTTCGATTCCGTCTCGAGCCACCATTAAGTGTGCCGGTCTAGCTCAATTGGTAGAGCAACTGACTTGTAATCAGTAGGTTGGGGGTTCAAGTCCTCTGGCCGGCACCATTTTTTTGCTTGCAAACATTTAAATAGGTTTTTATTTTGGAGGGATAGCGAAGTGGCTAAACGCGGCGGACTGTAAATCCGCTCTCTACGAGTTCGAAGGTTCGAATCCTTCTCCCTCCACCACTAAATAGGGGTATAGTTTAAAGGTAGAACTGAGGTCTCCAAAACCTCCAGTGTGGGTTCAATTCCTACTACCCCTGCCATTATAAAAAAGTTGATGGCGGCTGTGGCGAAGTGGTTAACGCATCGGATTGTGGTTCCGACATTCGTGGGTTCGATTCCCATCAGCCGCCCCATTTTTGCCCCATAGCCAAGCGGTAAGGCAACGGTTTTTGGTTCCGTCATGCGTTGGTTCGAATCCAGCTGGGGCAGCCAATATGCGGAAGTAGTTCAGTGGTAGAACATCACCTTGCCAAGGTGGGGGTCGCGGGTTCGAATCCCGTCTTCCGCTCCAAATAATAAATTAAATGGCGGCATAGCCAAGTGGTAAGGCACGGGTCTGCAAAACCCTTATCCCCGGTTCGAATCCGGGTGCCGCCTCCACTATTAAATTAGTTAGTCCTGACCCATGCCGGGGTGGCGGAATTGGCAGACGCACAGGACTTAAAATCCTGCGGTAGGTGACTACCGTGCCGGTTCAAGTCCGGCCCTCGGCACCATAATTATTTTAATACCATATGCCATATTTAATTTGCCGGTGTGGCGGAATTGGCAGACGCGCACGACTCAAAATCGTGTTCCTCACGGAGTGTCGGTTCGACCCCGACCACCGGTATCATTAGAAAAAACTAGTTCAATTTAGAAACGATGAAACACTCACAAATGTTGATACATCAATGTTTGCGGGTGTTTTTTGTTTTGTGGGGAAAAAGATAAAAAAGGTGGGTTTTGAAATGATTTTACACATTTTTTACACAAGAGAATACCTTGACTGTTTACGGAGTTTATGGAGGTTTTATTTTATGGTGGTAGGCTTTCAACAATCGGTCCAGATTGTGGAGAAAGAGTTCGTGAATTGGATTGGTGTCACATTTAAGATTTTTGGGATTAATCAAAGTGAACCATACATAAATATATGAGGTTTTTAAATGCTAGAGAAATTTTCGAATGTGATATAAACGATTTGAAAGCAAGTATAGGAACACTATAAGCTCGAATCATTCGTTCCTTATTCGGAATTGTAGGCTTTTAAATATGAATAAAAGTAATACTAGAAAAATTAATTATATTTAATGAATCTATAATGATATTATATAAGTGGGTAATTTTTCCTATACTATTAAGTATAATTCAGATTTAACTATTTAAATAGAAAAATATATTGAATACTTTATGTTTTGATTCTAAGTAGTGCAATATGAATTAAGTATTTGGGAGGAGGAGAAATATGATTCTGTTTGATAATGTAGAATACGATCGTTTTTTTAATCCGCTTAGTTGTAAAAATAAAAGGATATATTATGAATGCATTTTACAGCTCATTGAAAAGTCAAAGTCAGTTCCGCTTCTTTATGAAACTGATGCCAGAGACATTTTGATTTTATATCTACGTAACTATTCTTACGAGATGGAAGAAGAAAATAACACTGGGAATGCTGACGAGAATATTAGCAGTAAGAAATCTGAAACTGAAAATGCCAGCGCAATTCTAAGATATTTCAGATATTGTGGTTGGATTTCAGAGCGTGAGATTGGAAGGAATGGGGACAATATTGCTACTGTTATGCCTTATTGTAGGAAGATGATTGATTCGATAGAGAGAATCTTTAATCGTGATACCAGTGCGGATTTGACTAACCACATTTTCTCCATTTATGATATTCTGCATTCTGCTTTTATAGATCATGGTAGAACTCATAGACCATATTCCAATATTCTTGTACCGGTATCGGATAGTGTTTCAGACTTAAAAAATGAACTATTGGTGCTTAAAGATAGCATTAGGTCTATAATGCGTATAATTATAAAAATGACGGAGACCAATGAATTAGGACAGTTCCTTATCAAAGATGAAATGATGGAGTCTTTCTTTAATGATTACTTTTTCATAAAGAAGGATGGTTTAATACCCGGATATATTTCTGAAATCGAAAAAATGCTTAGACTTATCACCAATACGGAAGTCTATGAAAATATGATTAAGGAATATCAAAAAATTAATAACGCAACCGATATCGCAGCTCGTGAAATAATAGATAGCCAGCTTTCTGAAGTGCAAAGTTTTATCAGCTACGATTATGTCAAAGAGATGGATTACATAGATAAGAAAATTAATAACTATTACAGCCTATACTCTACAAGAATCCTTATGGTCTTAAGCAATAGTATGAATATGCAGACCTATTTAAATGACTTACTGATGACAATTAAGGATTTTGATCCAAATGAAAAGAAGGATATTATAGATTCTATTTCCAAGTGTTTTGGCTTGCAGTCATACAAATATGTTGGAAGAAAATCAATTGAACGTCGAAAGAAACGTAAACCCAATATCAAGAGTGCAGCTATTATTACCAGTTCATTATCAGATGAAGATAAAGCAAGGCTTACTAAGGAATTGTTATATGAATATCCGGACAAATACAGTGTTGTGCAAGCAATAAGTTACTTTAATAACTTACTTGAAGATAAGGTGAGCTTAATACCGAATGATACATTGGTTAAAACTAGAGATGATGCCATGATGGTAGCAGCCAGTATTATATATTCCGGGACTGAAGATTTTCCATATAAGGTTGAATTCTTGGAAGGAACTATAGAAACAGAAAATGCAACGATTAGTAAAATACGTATTAAGAGGAAGAATTAAATGGGTGATATCAAATTAAACATTTCTGTAAAAGAAGAAAATAACATATTGTTCAAACGTTGCATTCGTAAGTTGTTGGATTCAACGTTCATCGTTGGTGACAAGGAAGTGAAACTGTATGCATTTATATCAAGAGAATCAAATAGACATGATGTTTCAGATTACTTACGTATGATTGGATTTGATGTATTAGTAGATACAAATGTACGAATTGCAATGCTTAAGCCTAATGAGGCTGATGAAGAAGCAGTAGGATTAAAACGAGCAAATGTTGTGACTTTCACAACAGAGCAATACCATCTCCTGCTTGTGCTTTGGGAAATATATCTGGAGAACCTGGGTTATAGTGATGAGAATGTTGTAATGCGTGGGGATTTTATTGATAAAGTCAAAGCATATGAAGTAGACATGGATAGTAAAAAGTTATCATCAGCTATGAAGATTTTTAAGAAATATGATCTGGTTGATTATGATTCAAAGGATCAGTCTGAAGATGCAATTATCACATTGTATCCGTCATTGCAGTTTGGTTGGGATGTTGCACAATTCCAGTCAGTTTCTGCAGAATACATGAAGAACACCCAGCTAGAAGATGACCCAGAAGAACAAAATTCAGATAGTGATGAAGAAGAGGAGGATGTGGAATGATCAAATTGAAATCAATTCGATTGATTAACTGGTATGGATTCAGCCAGATTACTGTACCTATAGGCTTCTTCACTTTAATTGCGGGTAAGAATGGAAATGGTAAATCAGTTTTGTTAGATGCCATAAAATATGCATTGTACGGGGATACAGTATTTAATAAGTCTACAGAGAATAAAGGAAGCAGAACGGTGACTTCATATACACGAGGTCTGCTTGATGCCACTGCAGCCACCTTTATTAGACCTGCAGACCAAATGGCAAATGTATATACACATGTTGTGCTAGAGATGGCTGAGATGGAACTGGGAAAGAGTTTTATCCTTGGAACAGTGATAGATACAGACTCTGGTAATGGATTTGTCACCAGAAGATATGTATTAGAGAATGAGAAACTTGAGAACATTTCTCATACATACAAAGATAACGGACAGGTCATTCCATATAGTACATCAGAATTGCAAAAGGCTCTGGGTGTAAAAATGATGGATGTAAAAGAGGGTGTACTCAAATTTATGCAGCGAACCGGGCTTCGCTTGAATGAGCAGCAGTTAGCATCTTTCCGAAGAAAACTTCGAAGTATTATGTCTTATGATCCAAATGCTAAGATTGATCAGTTTATCAGAGAAAGTGTATTAGAGGAAAAGAAGGTTGATTTCTCAAAGCTGGTAGAAGCAAAAAATAATATTGATTCCTTGAATATGAGTTTTGCTACTATCGCTGCTGAAATTGAAGAACTTAACAGTATAATAAAGCTTTTTGACGGCTTGCAGAATGCCAGAAATGTCATCCTAGCGGATAATGTAAAGATTGCATATAAAAAATTCTTGGAGTGTAAAAAGGACATTGAAGAAGCTACAAGAAAATTGGACATTGCTAATAGACAGATTGCGGAAGATGAGAAAAAGCTTGAAGCAATTGCTGATCGTGAAAAAGAGCTTCGTGTAGCTTACTATAAAGCGAAAGATAATTTGAATTCTATGGACTCTGCAAAAGCAATAGAAGAAGCTAGGCAAGCTTTGCAGAATGCACAGGTTGAAAAAGAGAAACTTGAAAATGAAAAGAACGCTCTTTTTGAATTTCAGACTAGAGTAAGTGAATTGTTATCCTGGTTTTATAAAGAAAACATGGCAATTGTACAGCAGGATGTATTAACTTCATTAACCTTGGATAATTTCTCAAAGATACAAAAAGAAAGTAGTGTTGATTATCTTTTAAAGGAAATCAAAGATCATAGGGATGAGATTTTAGCTGAAATAACTAGAGTTAAGGATAAATTAGAAGAAAATAGAAGGCAACAATCAAAGTGGCAACAGGTTATTAATGATTATAATGCTAAGAAGACAACATTTTCAAAAATACCTGATTATGTCGCATTAAAGAATGGGATTAACAGAGAATTTGAAAAAAGAGGCATACCATCTGAAGCTCGTTTTGCATGTGAGTATGTTATCAGTCTGACAGATGAGTCATGGCGAGATGCAATTGAAAGCTATCTTGGGAGACGGAGATATACTATTTTGATTGAGCCGGAGTATTATGACATTGCAGATGATGTGCTTAATGTATCAAAAAACAGGTATGCGCATTTATTCAATACAAAGCTTTTAATGAAAAAAGAGATAACACCTGAAGAGGATTCAGTTGTTCAATTTATTGAAGTAAAGAATCGGGTTGCAAAGCACTATTTTGATTACCAGCTTGGGCGTTTTCATGCAACCACAAAGGACAAGGTTAGAAATTACGAGAATGCTATATCAAAAGATGGAAGAGTATCTGTTGCTATGGATAGTTTTTTTCTGCGCTTTGATAAGATAGGGTTTTACTTTTTAGGACAGGAAACAATGGAGCTAAACAGAATAAAAGCTATAAAAGCACTGGAAGCACTAACTGCTGAATACAAGGAATCTCATGAGCGATTGCAACAGGAAGAATCGAAGAAATCATATCTAGAAACAGCTATGGAGTTCTTTGGTGATAATAATTTCGATGCTTGCAGATTGTATGATGAAGTATTAATTGATTGTGCAAAAAAACAGGATGAGTTAGAACGTTTAATAGACGCTCAAAAGAATAACCAAGAGTATTTGGAACTTGCTGAGCAAGTCTCTAGACTCGAGCAGGATTTTGAGGCTGTGATTAGTGAACAGGATGCAGTTCGTGCCCACAAGTCTGATATGCAGACGGAACATAGGATAAACGAAAACACACTGAATGAAAAGAATAAGAGTATCACAAGTATAGAGAGTAATTTAAAAGATTTAGAAAGCACTAATAATGTAGTCTATGTAAAGGCTATTGAAGATTACGAAAAGCATATTGCGAATGGTCCAGGCAGTGCTGGTGGCGTATTGAAGGATAGAGGGCGTTCAGAACGTTCTCTTAGAGAAGCAGAAGAGAAGCTTAAAGGAGCTCAAGCTTCATATAATGCTACTAGAGCTGTCGATAATCGTTTACCATTGTCTGATAAATCCAGAGCTGAATATGAGTCACGAAAATCTAAAATCTGGATGGATGATTTGCAGGAGATACAGCACAAGTTAAAAGAACAAACCAGACGATATGAAGAAATATTTAAGAATGAGTTTGTGCTTACTGTGTTGAAGTCCTGTGATGCAGCAAGAGATGATTTGAAGTTAATAAATGCGGAGTTAGCAAGACTGAAATTTAAGTCGAGATATGCATTTGATGTTAAGTACGTTAAGGATAGTTCTGATTATGGAAAAATCCTTGAATATGCTAATTACTTAAAGGAACGCGAGGAACTTGGAACTCCATCAAGTCAGATGACTTTTGATGCAATGACATCATATTCCGATGATAAGGGAGAAGAGCTGGAAAAGGATATACGGGAGATTATCAACCGAATTGTTGGGAGTAACGATAAGGACCAGATTGAGCACTATGCAGATTATCGTAATTATATGACATACGAAATCTTACTTACAAATGATGTTCTTAAGTCAGCGAAGCTTTCAAAACAATCTGGTTATAATTCTGGTGCTGAAGTTCAGATTCCATATATGCTTATTTTGTTATCGGCATTGTTAATGATTTACAATGATAAGCTTAATTCTACAAGACTTGTATTTATCGATGAACCATTTGCAAAAATGGATCCAACTAACGTCAAAATAATGCTTGGATTTATGAAGGTGCAGAATCTACAGATGATTTTCTGTGCTCCTGATAAGACTGAGCTGATTGGTAATGAATGTGAAGTTGTTTTACCCGTTCTTAGAACCCAAGTGAATTTGATGGAGATAGGAATTGTTGAAATGCATAAAGGAGTGTAGTGATGGAATACGAAGAGAAAATCCTCACATACCTAGTTGATAATTATCGGAAGAGTAAGAAGGATTCTGGAAATAACAAAACTAACAGGAGAACGCAGGTAAAACCTGAAAAAATATATAAAAAGTATAATGCTAATGATGGTGATTTTGAAGAGATATCCAGATTGAATCAATTGGTAAATAAGTTGACGGAGAAAGGTTTTATTTATAGCACAACAGAAGCCTTCGGAACTCAAATACAGAGTATTTATCTTGTTGATGAGAGTATTCTCGATATTGAGAAATACCTAAGTGATAAGTATGGTTATGTTTCAAAGGATATGAAGATTGAGCAGTTACAGCTGTTAGTTGATTATTACAAGAATGCCTCTCCTATATGTGAAAAGGAATGTGCGCTATTATCGGAAAGCGTTGATAATAGAAAGGTTCCAAAGAATTATAAAGAACTTGATGCTGTTTTCAAAGCAATTTCGTTCATAGAAAATAACCAGACGGATTTATACATCAGAGAAGTTTCAATGAAGGTTTATGGTGATTCAAAGTTCTTTGAGAATGTAACATTGCAACCGGTGTGTACTTTGTTACGCAAGTATTCAGATAGAACTATTGAGGAAAATGAGCTGATTGATGAAATTCTGGTGGATTATCACATTTATAAAGAGCCACAGAAACTTTGTATTAAAGGAAATGTAGTGATAACCATCTCTGGGAACGATGTGGATCTTAGTGGTTTTTCTGAAGGAATAGAAATCATGGCCTCAGATCTTACAAATATTCAATCGATAAAAATATGTGCTTCGAAGTTTATGACAATTGAGAATAAAACATCATTCTTGAGATACAAAGATAATGATACTGTCAGCTTTTATCTTGGAGGATATGCTAACAGATATCAGCGTGAATTTATAAAAATGATTCATGACACAAATCCAGATACAAAGTATATGCACTTTGGAGATATTGATGCAGGTGGTTTCTGGATACATCATAATTTATGTGAGATTACAGGAATTAATTTTGCTCTGTTTTATATGTCTTCTGATGAACTTAAAAATGAAGAGTATGAGTCTTGCTTGCATGGCCTTACAGAAAATGATATAGCTAGACTTAAAGAATTAAAAGAGATGGATTTGTATGCGCATACAGTTAATTACATGTTAGAAAATAATGTGAAATTGGAACAGGAAATTATTAGTTTGAATTTGATGAATCGGAAGTTAACAGTGTAGCACAACTAAAAAAATATATAAGTAGAAGAATTGTAGAATTCTATTAGCGAACAGTCACTCTAACTGTTCGCTATTTACATTCTATAATGGAAATAAAGCAAATACTATTGGTGATAATATCTAAGGGGAAAGGTATTACTTCAAAACCTTATATATGTTATCTGATTTACTAAACGAGGAATATCCGTTACCCTACTTTTTTGATATTATTCACTATGAGACCATCTCCAATGTGAATCTTAAAAATCATATTGATATAGAAGTAAAATAATTTATGAAGCTAACGCAGCAGAAAACTATAGTAATGGTGGTTACTAGGTTCTTTTTTTATAGTAAAGATACTTATATCAATTGTGTGTATAAAGTAGGCTTCGATCCACAGGTCCCGTTCTTTTAGTCATCTTTTCTCCGTTATCCTTATTCTATTATGTTGTATTCCCGCTGTATAACAACCATGGTTTCGGTTCTTTTCGAGTATTTCAGTGCCTAACACCACCCGAAGTTTGTCGAGTAATATCGGAGTGCCAGGCACCTATATTAAGGAAGTACAAAGGGATACTATCACAAGCACCTATCACAGCACATATGACAGCCATACAGCACCGATACAGGCAAGGGAATAGGAGAAGGGTAGCAAGTGTGATAGGACAGTCACACAAGGGCAACAGCAAGACAAGCGAGACCAACAGTAAGACAAACGAAATGAATAGAATAAAAGAAGAATAAAAAAGAGAAACGAACATCACCAACAGAACCATAGTAACGCAATAAGATTAGCACCAAACAAATGTCAAGATACTTATGGGGGGTATATAGAGTGGGCAAGGTACCAGAGATGCCCTGTCTAGTGTTCACAAAATATATGTACCAAATTGGCTACTTTTTTATGGTAAACAATGGAAGTGTGAAAAGGAGTACTCACCACAAATATATATATATGTCAAATAGTCGTGTTGGTGAGGGGAATTTAAGCGAATTAACTTTTACTAGGTGGGTGATTATTCACTCCAATCCCTTATATGACCCTGTATAAACAGGAGTGGTTGACAGAATCGCAATTTTATATGAATCTAGGTGAACATTTTTCTTAGGACTTTTTGGGTATCAGACTTTCGAAATAAAACTTTAATCCTATAAATGTCGAGATATAGTATTCCAATAAATTTACAGGCATGTTAAAATTGTTACTGTTATTGTAATCTAGTAAACTTATGGGGGTAAGGTATATAATGGCAAAGGAAAAAGTTAAAAAACCGTTCTATAAGAAATGGTGGGTATGGGTAATCGCTGTTATTATCGTTTGGGGGATCGGAAGTCAAGGTGGAGGAAACGATGAATCTAGTAAATCCACTGAAACAGCCAGCAAGCCCAAAACTGAAACGGTAACTACTAAAGAGGTTGCAAAGGAAGAACCTGTTAAGGAAGAACCTGTTAAGGAAGAAACACCTAAGGAAGAACCTAAACAACAACCTGTTAAGAAGGAAGAACCTAAGAAGGAAGTTAAGGAAGAACCTAAGAAGGAAGTTAAGGAAGAACCTAAGAAAGAAGTTAAGGAAGAACCTAAAGAACCTGAACTAACGGTTTCTCAGGAAAATGCAATTCAAACAGCTAAGGATTATCTTGATTATACAGCCTTTTCTAAATCTGGACTTATTAAACAATTAAAGTTCGATAAGTATTCAACTGCTGACGCTACTTTCGCTGTAAATCATATTGAGGTTGATTGGAAAGAACAGGCTGTAAAAACAGCACAAGATTACATGGACTATTCTTCATTTTCTCGTCAAGGACTTATTGACCAGTTAAAGTTCGACGGATATACACAAGAAGAGGCAACTTACGGTGTCGATAAAGTAGGTCTTTAATATATCGGGTTTAAAATGGGTTTTCTATAAAGGCAAAATTCATACTGTCGTAAAAGACTATGAAAATGGTTATCTCGAAATACGAGAAATCAATACAACTAATCAACCTTACTGGTGGAAAGGGAAAATGTAATCCCTATGATACCGTCAACTAGAGAGGACGTTCACTAAGAACGTTCTTTTTAATTTCAGTGCCTGTCACCACCCGAAGTTTGTCGATTAATGTCGAAGTGCCAGGCACCTAAATGTGTCGTTTCTATGAATCTCTCGTATAACGTATTGACGTGATCCGATGAGGAGATTAAGATAAAGTGGAAGTTAGGAAGTGCTTACATTTCCATTCTATTAAAAATGAAAGCGCTGACTCTATATGAAGTTGTTGACAAGTATACAGATAAAAGGGGGATGCTTATGGAGATTGGTAAGATGGGCTTGGAAGGGAAATGAGCGGTTGAATCTGATTTAATTTGAAAGCGTTCACACCAGTTATTACCTTGTCATTAATTATGCGTTATCGTTCCCTCGAAAAAGATACTTTTACCGGCCAAGGATTGTCTCACTGCCAAATGAATTCGGCGGCCACGCTGTTAGCTGAGGATCGAGCCATATCAAACCAGTTTCAACAATAGAGAAATGTTTTTTGGTAACCGCTTTCCTCCTAATCACTATGACTTGACGACAGGAGTTTTTAATATGTTGCATTTTCCTGAATTATGGATGAAAGATGCATCGCTTGGTGAACGTATAGCAAACGAATTACGCCTGCTTATCCTTGAAAATGTGATAAAACCTGGGGACATTCTTTCTGAAAATCAGATAGCTAGGAAATATGGAACCAGCCGTTCACCGGTTCGCGACGCTATGAAAGCGCTTGCTAATGATGGCCTAATTCGACTAGAACGAATGGGCGCCCGTGTATTAGGAATGAGCTTGAATGATATACATGAACTGTATGATGTACGTGAAATGATTGAAGATTTTGCGCAGCAAAGAGTCTCAGCAGGCTATCAGGACCAATTATCCAGATTGTTAAATCAGATGATCGATAAAATGGAGCTTGCAGCAAAATACAATAATCACAACGACTTTGCTTATTTTGATCTAATCTTTCACGAAGAGATTATCCGGCATGCCAATCACAAACGTATCATGAATCTGTGGAAAAGCATGAGATCGCTGATTATGGCTGTCATCATTGTGACAACCGAGGATGTCTTTGCCCATGGTTCAGATCACGTGGCCTGGGTCATCGAAAAACATCGAAAAATAGTACGCAGTCTTTTAACAGGAAATAAGAAAGATGTAGAACAATCGGTTGTTTCCTATTTTCAAGATTCAAAAAGAACGCTTGATAAATCGTTTCCAGAATTAGAAACAGAGAAAGATAGATTCGATAAGTGATAGTGAAGAATTAGAGGCTTAAGTTGTCGACAAGTATTCAAATACCCATGTAGCAGTTTCATGGGACGAGGAGGTTTTTATGATGAATGGCTCATACATGATAGGTGTTGATATTGGAACAACCAGTACCAAAGCGGTACTTTATACAATTGACGGAACCATCGTGGCATATGCGAATCAAGGTTATCCATTGTATACGCCGGACGCATTTACCGCTGAACAGGATCCTGATCAAATTTTCGATACTGTTCTTAGTGTCATTCATGAAGTGGTGGCTAAGAGTGACAAAAGACCGGAAACGATCCAGTTTGTTAGCTTCAGCTGTGCCATGCACAGTGTCATCCCAGTAGATCGGGAAGGCAGACCGCTGATGCGGTGCTTGACATGGGCGGATAATCGAAGTATTGACTGGTGCTGCAGACTGAAAGAAGACATGGGCGGACATGAGATCTATATGCGGACAGGGACACCGAATCATCCGATGTCTCCACTTTCGAAATTGCTTTGGATGCGCCATGAGAAACCTGAGATATTTAACAAATCGGCCAAGTTCATTTCAATGAAAGAATATGTTTTTTATAAATTATTCCATAAATATATCGTTGATTATTCTATTGCCTCTTGCACCGGACTCATGAGAATGGACCAGATGACTTGGGATCAAGAAGCGTTGAAGATTGCCGGAATTACTGAAAGTCACTTGTCTGATCCAGTACCGACAACTTATATAATGAAAGACCTTGATCCAATGTATGCTGAACAAATGGGGTTGAGGGAAGACACCCCTTTCGTTCTCGGAGCTAGTGACGGTGTACTTTCCAACCTAGGTGTAAATGCAATTGAACCGGGCAATGTTGCGGTGACCATAGGTACGAGTGGAGCTATTCGGACAGTGGTCGATCATTATTCTGCGGATCCGAAAGAACGGCTCTTTTGTTATCAACTGACTGAGGACAAATGGGTGGTAGGCGGCCCTGTTAATAACGGAGGCGGTGTACTGAGATGGGCAAGAGATGAATTTGCCGCTTCGGAAATTGAAACAGCTAAGCGGCTAGGCATTAGCTCTTATGATGTGCTTACCCAAATGGCATCGCGTGTTAACCCTGGTTCCGATGGATTAATTTTTCAACCTTACTTCAGCGGTGAACGCGCACCCCTGTGGAATCCGAATGCCCGTGGCGCTTTCTTTGGATTGAATTTGCATCATCAGAAACAACACATGATTCGGGCTGTACTGGAGGGCGTGATTTACAACCTTTACAGTGTCATGCTGGCTATGCAGGAACGGACTGGCGAGCCGAAACTGATTCAGGCGACTGGAGGTTTTTCCCGTTCAGCATTATGGCGCCAGATGATGGCTGATATTTTTAATCAACCCGTAAATGTCCCGGAGAGCTTCGAGAGTTCCTGCCTTGGAGCAGCTGTTCTTGGTCTGTATGCGACCGGAGTAGTTGACAACTTGAATGTTGTTTCGCAGATGATCGGTTCAGTACACAGTCATCAGCCGATTCAGGAGAATGCAGCAGCTTATGAACAGATATTTCCCATTTTCATCCGGCTCTCGAGGAAGCTAAATGATGAATGGAAGGATATCGCCTCTTTCCAGCATAATTGTTTGAATACTAACAGGCTCGAAAAAAAACTAACTTTGAGCTAAAAGGAGTCTTAAAAAATGAAAAATCATTTATCAGAGATCAAACCCTACACCCGGGCTATTTTGAAAGGGCATTTATGTTCAAGTGGAGTGCCTTATGACATGATGGATCGTCCGATTATCGCCATCGCAAATTCATGGAATGAAATCGTTCCTGGCCATGTACATCTTAGAGAAGTTGCGGAATACGTGAAAAAAGGCGTTTTGGAGGCGGGTGGCTACCCTCTTGAATTTAATACAATTGCCGTCTGCGATGGTATTGCTCAGGGACATGACGGGATGAAGTATTCCCTACCAAGCCGGGACACCGTTGCTGACAGTGTCGAAATTATGATCCGTGCCCATGAAATTTTCGATGGCATGGTAATGCTCAGTTCCTGCGATAAAATTGTCCCAGGGATGCTGATGAGTGCGGCGCGTCTTAATCTCCCAAGCGTTGTTGTGCTTGGTGGCGTGATGCCTAATTATATCAAGCCGAAGGAGTCCAAAGCAGCCCGCCAGCAGTTCCTTTCCGGTGATCTGGACGAAAAAGGGCTCGTTTCAGTTACGCAGAAATACTATCCATGCGCCGGCGTCTGCCCTTTCCTTGGGACGGCGAATACGATGCAGGGGCTCTCGGAGGCTTTAGGGCTGGCTTTACCGGGCACGTCCTGGATGAGAGCCTTATCAGACGAACAGTTTGAAGCTGCCAAAGCCGCTGGCCGTCAAGCCGTTGAACTTGTGAAAAAAAATATCCGGGCGAGAGATATTCTGACAAAAGAGGCTTTTGAAAATGCGATTTCTGTTTTGCTTGCTATGGGTGGTTCTTTAAATGCCTGCCTGCATCTTCCGGCTATTGCGCGTGAAGCTGGCATTGAACTTCCACTGGATACGTTCGATCGAATCAGCAGAAAGGTTCCCTTTATTGCGGCGGTTACGCCAAATAACAATAACTTTACAACCAATGATTTGCAGCAAGCTGGTGGTATCCCTGCATTGATGAAAGAACTGTCGCCACTTATTCACCTCGATAGTCTTACGGTGACTGGGCAGACAGCAGGTGAAAACATCGCCGAAGCCAAAGTCCATGACCGCGAAATGATTCATCCTTTGAACCAGCCGATTGAGCTAGAAGGCGGCATTGCGGTGCTGAAAGGGAACTTGGCAGAGCAGGGTGCATTAATCAAACAATCAGCGGTTCCGGAAGATTTGATGCAGCTCACTGCCCCAGCGATGGTTTTCAATTCGGAGGAACAGTTCCAAGAAGCCTATAATGCAGGAAAAATCTCGGAAAACCATGTGGTTGTGATTCGCTACGAAGGACCAAAAGGTGGACCAGGAATGCGCGAACTGCATCGCTGCACAGAAATTCTATCACGGTTCAAAAATATTGCATTAATTACGGACGGTCGTTTCTCCGGCGCATCGGCAGGCCTATCGATTGGTTATATGAGTCCTGAAGCTGCCGAAGGAGGAACATTGGCACTAGTGGAGGATGGCGACATGATCTCTATCAACGTGCCTGATCGCTCCATTGAGCTTGAAGTCAGTGAGAATGAACTATCTGAAAGAAGAGAGAAACTGAACACCATCAAACGAGAAGCCAGTAAATTCCTAAAACTTTACGCTGAGAGTACTGCATCGGCCGCTCATGGCGCCGTACGCATGGTCTGATCAAATGAGAGGAGAGAGAAAACATGTTAAATAAATATGAAGTTTTGAACAAAATGAATCAAGGTCGGTTGGTAGCTGTCGTTCGCGGAAGTGACGCAGAGGATGCAATCAATATTTCAGAGTCTTGCATTCGCGGCGGGATCCAAAGTATTGAGGTCGCTTTTACTACACCGAATTGCCTGGAGGCTATTCGGAAACTAGCCGATCAGGAGCGTGATGCGCTAATCGGTGCGGGAACAGTTCTTGATCCAGAAACAGCCCGGCTGTCAATCCTTTACGGCGCCGCATTTGTTGTCAGTCCGAATTTTTCAAAAGCGATCTGCGAAGTATGCAACCTGTATTCCGTTCCCTATTTACCTGGCTGTCTGACTGTATCCGAAATGGTTGAGGCTTTGAAAGCTGGTGTGGATGTCGTCAAAGTCTTCCCTGGAAGTACCGTTGGAACCGGATTTATCAAAAATATCAAAGGGCCACTACCTAATATCCAACTAATGCCGACCGGTGGTGTTAATCTGCAAAATGTTACAGAATGGCTGGATCAGGGCTGCTTTGCAGTTGGAGTCGGCAGTGTACTGACAAAAGGTGCGGAAAAGGGGAACTACACGTGCGTTGAGGAGAACGCGGAACAGTTCGCCCATAAAGTAAGCGCTTATAGTTGTTAAACAAGATAGTTATTTGATCGTGTTCAAATGAAAATAGTCAAAAACATTAAAAGAAAGATGTGGTTTTCATGAGCAGTGCCTATCTCATTTCGATTACTGTTCTTGCCATTGCACTCGTTATTGTCGGGGTGACATGGTTTAAATGGCATGCATTTATCAGTTTGTCAGTCGCAAGTATACTGCTTGGCCTTGCGGCTGGCCTTCCAATCACGAAAATTGCTATAGATTATGAGCAAGGTGTCGGTGATATCCTCAGTTCATTGCTAGGTATCCTTGCTCTGGGCACGATTCTTGGTAAGATGATGTCTGAATCAGGAGCGGGTGTTCAGATTTCAAACTTTTTTACCCGGGCATTTGGTGAACGAAATCTTCCGTGGGCCACTTTCTTTGCTGGATTGATTATTAGTATCCCGGTATTTTTTGAAGTCGGACTTGTTATTCTGCTACCACTGGTCATTGCAATTCAGAAAACGACAAAAAAGAATCTGCTGTTAATTGCGATACCAATGATTTCGGCAATGTCCATTTCACATGGCATTGTTCCGCCCCATCCGGGAGCAATGGCAGCCATCGGAATCTTTCATGCTGATGTAGGTCAGGTTCTGCTTTATTCATTAATTGTTACTTTGCCTGCCGGTATTATTGGCGGCCCGCTGTTTGCTTACTATATAAGCAAAAGGGTTAAACCGGAAACGGAACCGAAAGTCGTTGCTGCGAATGTTTCAGCGACAACCTATCCGTCCGCCGGTGTTTCATTTTTTACGATTCTGCTACCAATCTTTTTAATGGTTGGGACGGTTATAGTACCATTTACTCCAATGCCTTCTCAGCTGGCAGATGTTTTGAGCTTCATAGGTAATCCACTGATCGCTTTAATGATTTCAGTGTTTGTTGCCTATTATCTATTAGGAATCAGACAGGGTATCAGTCGGAAATTGATTAATAAGCTAACTGGAAGCTCTCTGGCCCCACTGGCATCGATTATGATGATCATTGGTGCGGGCGGTGCATTTAAACAAATTCTAATCTCCTCAGGTGTCGGCGATGCGATAGCCCAAGTTGCGACGGAATGGCAACTTTCTCCGCTTATTATGGCCTTTGTTGTTGCCGGGCTGATTCGTATCGCAACCGGTTCGGCGACAGTTGCACTGACAACGTCTGCCGGCATAATCGATCCCATCATCGTCCATATGACCGGGATAAATCTCCCGCTTTTAGTTATTGCGATCGGTGCCGGCTCGCTGATGTTTTCTCATGTGAATGATGCCGGTTTCTGGATGGTTAAGGAGTATTTGGGCCTATCCGTGAAGCAGACATTCAAGACCTGGACCGTATTGGAAACGTTGCTCTCTTTTGCAGCATTCTTCATCGTCTTGATTATCAATTTATTTGTCTAATCAAAGCAGCTGTTAAAAGGATAGTCGGAGTCCGCATTCTTAGGCCACATATTAACTGGTTGAACGGTTAATATAATTGACAGCGAAAGAAGGCAACACTTACTTATATACTATGTAAACCGGTTTACCCTAATGTTCAACCCGAATATGTAAGCGCATAATTGACGGTGCCTGGCACCATTCGGCGATTTAGAATGAGTTATTTTAAAACGATAAAACACTCACAAATGTTGATATATCAATGTTTGTGAGTGTTTTTTATTTTGCTAGAAAAGGGATAAAACAAGGTAGGATATGAATTCATTTTACACATTTCATTTTTTACGCAACCGAAATGTGTAAAGACTTAATCATGTTTCAGGTTTTTGAAAATGATAGAATATAATTTAGGAAAAGTTTGACCAATTTCTAAACAGGGAGTTTTATAAGTGGGAAATAAGAAACGAGGCCATTACTGTTTAGCATGTGGGGATTATCTAGCCAATGAGAAATTTGGCGGGACAGGCCACGGTAAACATCTATGCAAAGATTGTAAAAGGAAGGGTAGAAAGGTATACTCAGAGTCAAATTCCGATTATGATCGAGAACTACACCGTCTATCCAAAGCTATTAGAAACTGTATGATATTGTATACGGAAGATGGAAATTTTTTCTTATTTGAATATCAAAGATCACGTTATATTATACGTAATGACTTTGATTCCGACATTTTTGTTTATCAAGAAAAAACTGAGCAGAAATTTTTCATATCTGAAGCATTACAAAAAAACAAAGTATTAATGGAAGTTTTATACAAGAAATACTACGATACAATGGAAAACGGTTATACTCTTGATTATGAAGAAGTACTTGAAGATGGGTCTTTAAAAATATCAAAGAAACGCAGACAGCACCTTGACGTTATATTATCATTACAGCATTTGAGGTAATTTAAGTTTAGTTTAAGGAAGAATATAATCGACAAGTGTCTAGCACCAAATATTAAGAGGTTGACTTTGTATCCGATAATGAGAGGATTTGAATTTGAATATGATAGATAATTTTTGGCGTGACTTACCACGACCATTTTTTGTACTTGCACCAATGGAAGATGTGACGGATGTAGTTTTTCGCCATGTAGTGAGTAAAGCAGGTCGACCTGATGTGTTTTTTACAGAGTTTACAAACACGGAGAGTTATTGTCACCCAGAGGGAAACCATAGTGTGCGTGGGCGTTTAACTTTTACAGAGGATGAACAACCAATGGTTGCACATATATGGGGGGATAAGCCCGAATGTTTTCGGCAAATGAGTATGGGTATGGCGAAACTAGGGTTTAAGGGTGTGGATATCAATATGGGATGTCCTGTACCTAATGTGACATCCAATGGGAAGGGAAGCGGACTTATCCGTCGTCCAGAAATCGCTGCAGATGTAATACAAGCAGCAAAAGCAGGAGGATTGCCTGTAAGTGTGAAAACAAGACTTGGTTATACGGATGTAGCCGAATGGCAGGACTGGCTAACACATATATTGAGACAAGACATCGCTAATCTTTCTATTCATTTGCGTACAAGAAAGGAAATGAGCAAAGTAGATGCTCATTGGGAGTTGATTCCGGAGATCAAGAAACTTTGTGATCGTGTGGCACCAGATACATGTTTGACGATTAATGGGGATATTCCTGACCGTCAAACCGGCTTGAAGCTCGCTCATCAATATGGTGTTGATGGGATTATGATTGGGCGTGGTGTGTTTAAAAATCCATTTGCCTTTGAAAAAGAGCCGAAAGATCATAGCAGTAAGGAATTGCTGGATCTCTTAAGATTGCATCTTGATCTCCATGATAAATATTCAAAAGAATTAGAGCCACGTCCATTCAAAGCTCTTCATCGCTTTTTTAAGATATATGTCAAAGGGTTTCGAGGGGCGAGTGGATTGAGAAATCAATTGATGAGTACAAAGACAACAGATGAAGTGCGTGCATTACTCGATAACTTTTGACAAGTGCCTGGTATCAAATATTAAGCTTCAATCAATGAGGGTTTTCTTCATTCCCAACTGATTATTAGTAGAATTAGTTATCCCCCACCTAGGAATGCTCGTTTGCACTCATTACCTTGAGGTGGGGGTCTTTACTTGTCTTTAATGCGGGATAATAGAGATATTAATCAATCCTAAAAGCGAAGCCACAAGAATCGTCGGTAGAGGGATAGCCTAAATCCATTACAGTCTAATTTGAGGGTCTAATCTAAGATACGAGGAGATATTCACATGACACATCATTCAAAACATAGCCATGCAATGTGTATTCGTTTGGTACCTATTTTTAATCACTTAGAGGACCAACAGATGAATAAAATAGCCGAATCGGCAAAAACGTTGGAGTTGCAAAAGGGGGAGATGCTCTTTCGTGCTGGAGAAAGTGATGATGCTTTGTATATTGTGAGTAAAGGAAAAGTTCAAATTTACCGTTTAGCTGATTCAGGAAAAGAACAACTGATCAGAATATTGAATCCTGGAGATTTTGTTGGGGAATGGACCTTATTTCATCCTGGTGAGGTTCATGAAAATTATGCGGAAGCTATAGAGAAAACATCAATTTGCTTAATCAAACAGACCGATTTACAAGCCCATTTGTTACAGCATCCGACGATTGCCTTAAAAATCATCGAAGAGATGTCCTCACGCTTAAAAGGTTCGGAAAAGCAAACCATGCAAGTAGCGATAGAAAAGGTCGAAACACGGATTATTGCATTTTTAGTAGACTGTGTGGAAAATGATGAAGAAAATAGTCCCACAATTACTTTACCTATGGCAAAAAAAGATTTAGCCTCATATCTAGGTTCAACGCCTGAAACCATGAGTCGGAAATTTACGGAGCTAGAACACAAAGGATTAATTGAACAATTACCAAAAAGGAAGATTAGAATTCCTGACTTAGATAAATTACTTCAATACGCTAAATAGCAGATCTCCTTACTTTTAGAAAACTCTTTTTCATTTCTTGACCAAGGTCAATTCCTTCTAGTTTTGATTCCTTTAAGATTAAGTCATCATAGGGAAATAAGATCAAAAAATGGGGGAATCAAAATGATAGAAAGAATACATCGTTACAAAAATCATCTGACTTTGCTTTCTGGTTTTATAATTGCCGCAGCTTTTATAGCAAAGGTATTTAAAATTGCCGAATGGAGTAATGGTCTTCTTGTTGTAGCAACCATCATTGCCGTTATTCCGATTGCGATTAAAGCCTGGCAAGCGATTCGCATGAGGGTATTTAGTATTGAATTACTCGTGACAATGGCTGTCATTGGAGCTGTTTTTATTCATGAATATACGGAGTCAGCCGTCGTGACCTTCTTATTTTTGTTCGGAGATTATTTAGAAGTCCGAACGTTACAAAAGACACGTTCATCACTGAAGGAATTAGTGGATATGGCGCCTCAGGAAGCAACATTACTTCGCGAGGATGGTACCAGACAGACTATTAGCATTGATGATGTACAAAAAGGTCACCGTTTAGTTGTTTTACCTGGAGGTAAGATTCCGGTGGATGGGGTGATTGTACAAGGTCACGCGTCAATCAACGAAGCCGCTATTACGGGTGAATCTCTGCCCATTAACAAAGCAAACAATGACCACGTATACAGTGGCTCAATCCTTGACACAGGTTATCTCGAAATTATTGCAGAAAAGGTTGGGGATGATACAACTTTTGCGAAAATTATTGAACTTGTCGAAGAGGCACAGGAGTCTAAATCAAAAGCAGAACGTTTCTTAGATCGATTTTCCAGTTACTATACACCAACAATTGCTCTTCTTTCTGTACTCGTTTATATCATGACTCGTGATTTGCACTTAGCTATTACGTTCCTAGTCATTGCTTGCCCAGGTGCACTGGTCATCGGAGCTCCAGTTTCTAATGTTGCGGGGATTGGTAACGGAGCAAAAAATGGCGTTTTGATCAAAGGCGGTGACATCATGGAAAATTTCGCTAAGGTTGATACGTTAGTTTTTGATAAAACAGGGACCTTAACAAAAGGAAAACCGGAAGTAACGGATTTGCACACTTTTACCTTTATGCCAGCTGACAAGATATTTGGCTTAGTTGCAAAAGCAGAATCGATCTCGGAACACCATTTAGGTCAAACGATTGTTAAAGAAGCAGAAAGGAAGAGAATGGATTTAAATTCTTACACAATTAGTGAAGGCGAAGCCATTAAAGGTCATGGTATCACAGCTACAGTTGATGGTTATTCAATTGTTGCAGGTAACCGTAAGCTGATGGACGCTGAAAGAATCGAGATCCATTCTGACGCGGCAGAATATGCGGTTGATCGAGAAAAAGCGGGGAACACAGCGATCTTCATTGCTATTGATGACCAGTTAGTTGCGATTATATCGGTTGCAGACCAAATTCGAGATGACACTAAAGTGGCCTTAGAAGATATGCGAGCAAATGGAATAAAACGAATGGTTATGTTAACAGGGGATAACCGTCATACAGCTGAAGCCGTAGCAAATCAACTTGGAATAGATGAGTTTCATGCAGAATTATTGCCAAATGAAAAAGTAGAGTATGTGAAGAAATTAAAAGAACAAGGAGCCATTGTCGCCATGGCTGGGGATGGAATCAATGATGCACCCGCCATTGCAACGGCAGATATTGGAATAGCTATGGGTGAAGGCGGCACAGATGTTTCAATGGAAACAGCGGATGTTGTTTTAATGGCAGATAAACTTTCTCAATATGCACATGCCTATTCTTTATCAAAAGCGACAATACGGAACATGCATCAAAATATCACGATTGCCTTAGCAGTTGTCGTCATCTTGATCCTTGGTGTACTTGCTGGACAATTGCATCTCGCTAGTGGGATGTTTATCCATGAAGGCAGCGTACTCGTTGTCATCTTGAATGCCATGCGTTTAATCGGGTTTAAAACGAAAGCCAGCCAAAAACATAAAAAACAACATCATAAAGTAAGAGAGTCTTATGTTTCATAAAAAAAATCTACAACTTGATAAGCATCAATTTTTTAAATGAAGAAACGATTTAAAATAAAAGAAAAAGGAGGCAATAAAAAATGTCAAAAGCAAAAGCTACTTTCCAATTAGAACCATTAACTTGTCCATCATGTATTAAAAAAATTGAAACAACACTCAATAAGACTGAAGGTGTAGAATCCGCCAAAGTCATGTTTAACTCAAGTAAGGTAAAAACTGAGTTTGATGAATGCCAAGTAAAGGCAAGTCAACTAGAAGAAACAATCAAAAAACTGGGTTATCCAGTATTATCTTCAAAAGTGTTATAAAAAGAGATTCTAAGGGTACTAAATCTAATCTTAAAAATGATAGGTAAAAATTTAATTTCCTTTTATATGAATCATAATCCCCTGAAGAGATTTTTTCTTCAGGGTTTTTTGATAAGATAAATACATAGTGTTCTTTAAAATTCACATGGAAAAGAGTGCTGCGGCATTTAGATTGATTATGGCAACTAGAGGTGAAACCTTCTTGGATTACCGCCTTAAAAGGTTGATAGAAGCAGGAGCTTTTTGGGTAGAAGATAATTTTGATGCTAGGAATGAAACTGTATGTGGGGGTGGGGAGTATGAATTGTTTTTGCGGGAACAGAGAAACAAATGATTTAAAAATAGAAGGAGATGTCGGAGCAGACCCGATTTGGTGTAATAAATGCGGTTGCAACCTTGACATAGAGGATATTCCGATTTCAGATGTATTAGCAGAGGAATTAGTATCTTGGGCAATGAAGTACGGAGAATGGATTGATTGGGACAAAGACAAATTGCTCCCTAACGGTATTGAACTGGAAGATGAGTTTAATCAAATTGGGGTGGCTTTAACTGAAAAAGTAAAACAAGAACTTGGTCATAAATATAAAGTAAAATACTCCCTATCAACGAGTGCGAGGTATTATTCGAAAAATTAATAAACGTCTTGGAAAGAATGGTAGAATAAAAGTTATGAAAGAGTAGGTGAATACGATGAGCGGCAAAACCAACCAAGAATTAGAAAAACAGATGAAATTGGTTTTATTAGGCTTAAAAGAAACGAGTAGGAAACAAAAGGAAAAAAGATATAAAAAGTACTGGAGTGAAATAGAAATTCCTTTTACGCTCCATGAAAGACTTAATAACTATACGAAATATGAACTAGATACGATTAGAAAAAATTTAGAAATAAAAAATGCAAGTAGTTTGAAAAAAGCCGAGCTCATTGCATTATTACAAGAACAGATACCTGATTCTTTAAAACAAATTCACCTTCTATGGGATTCCGAAAGATTTAAATTATTAACAAATGCCGCTAGCAATGGTGGCAAGATCGATGCACCGGATTTAGAAGACGATCAAATCGAATACTTTCGTGATAATGGTTTAATTTACACCGGGACATTTAAAGGAAAGAAGATATTGGCTGTACCTGATGACCTTATCGAACAAATCATTGCATTGAAAGACAATATAAAAGTAAGAGCTACGGTTAATAGAAATACAGAGTGGATTAAACTTACAGCCGGTCTTCTTTATTATTATGGAACATTAAGCACACAACAAATGATATCCATGATAGAAAAGTATACTAAAGAAACCATAAATTTAAGAGACTACTTTGAAGTCATTCATGAAGCTAATTCTTATCGTAAGCAAACCTATATAGATGAGAATGGCTTCTCAAATATTCGAGTGTTTGATCCAAAAAGAGTGAAGCAGGAACATCAAGCGAGGAAAAGTGTATCTTACTATCCTTTTACAAAACAGCAACTTCTTAAAGCAGGTGAACCTGAATTTGTAGAGAGAAATAAAAGCTATCTACAATTAGTGAACTTCCTTACACAAAACTTTGAACTCGATAGGGAAGAAGCGGATAGTATTGTCGAAGAATGTGTCTATGCAGCAAGGAGCGGTGAAGCTCCTAGTGACATTTTAAAGTTTTTAAGTCGTGCAATTGAATTTGATAGTATGGAAACTGTCCAAGCTGTGATGGATAGAGTCGTTTATCTCATGAATAACACGAGGGAATGGATTCTTAAAGGCTATGCACCAGCAGAGTTAAGTGCAAAGAAGAAAGAACCTTTACAACCATTACCAACATCTAAATTCAACCAAAATGATAGCAAAAAGGTTGTCAAGGTAGGCAGAAATGAGCCGTGCCCTTGTGGAAGTGGAAAAAAGTATAAAAAATGCTGTGGAAAATAAAGCGATAAAGCGAAAAAAGTAATAGATACATTGAGCCTGAGTTTGTCAAATAGTCTGCTAGTGTATCCCGTTTGATAGCCAGAACTTCAACGATCATGTTGGAGTCTTTTTTTCTTTGTCTCAGTGTCTTTCTAGCGTGGACTTATCTAAGGAAATGTCTTTCTTCGGTACCTGACACCCTAAAAGGTACAATCCCTTCTAATCTTGGGCGAATGGGATGTCTTGGAGAACCTTTCAAGGTTAATAGGGATTGATAATGCGTTTTAAAAACATACGGGGTAATATTCATCTTCTTACAATGATCAATAATGGATTGAGTGAGTTTATTATGTAAGGATTCAGATATGTTTTTTGATGGGTCCCCCCAACCGAATACGACTTTATCTGCTTTACTCATATAGAGTTTTATGTGGTTTAAGTTTTTCTCAAAAATTTTATCTAGGTCATGATTGTCTAGGCTACTAATGGCAGTAAAAATATTTGATAAACCATTTGAATGTGTTTCATAAAATGGAAAGAGATTAAAAAATAGGGCTTTACCATATCCTTCAGAATAAGCAAATTTGATCACTTTATTGACGGTCATATCCGAGGTGGCTGTTGTTGCTTTGCTTGGATTCATCAGAATAAAGGCGATCGTTCGATTGTTATCATGATTCAATTTCACCGAGAGGATATACCGTGCTTGGATCGAATCAGAAATTTCTTCGATCTCACACTTTAAGATACCTGTGCAATATTGTGGATTATACTTAACGGTTCTCATGGATCTCATCCTTTAATTTAAATCATTTTTGCTTCTCTTAATCCCATAATACATGTCTAACAAGAGATATCCCATGGACATAATGATGATATGTATTTAGAAAGGGATGATTGTTGATGCTAGTTGATTTTGAAATAAACTTAGACGGTGCATGGAAGCGATTAGATACTATAGAATTAGATCCGTCCCTTGATGAGCAAGGGACTTATTTGGTACTAGTCAAAAATATAACAATGAATCTTTCTTCTTTTAGAAATCGACTTATTCGCTTTAAAGCACCTTTGATAGATCAAGATGGTAAAGTAACTAGTCTCAAGGTGAAGGAGTTAGGTTTTTGGTTTATGCATCAGAATAAAATTTTTGTAGCAAATCACAACTATTATTATCGTGAATATCTCATTCCACCTGATGATGAATTATAGATGTCACTCATTCTTCATCAAGTTCATCCAAAAAAGGTTTATTAACGTAATAGTACATGACCCCCATGAAAAAGACACCACCAACGAGATTTCCCAACGTAACTGGTATAATGTTTCGAACAACACTGATAATATTTATTGCAGGGTCCTGATTTATGACAAGAGCGATGGCAAAAGTACACATGTTAGCAATACTATGTTCATACCCCGAAATAAAAAAGCAGAATACGAAGAGTACCATGGAAAAAAGTTTGGGTCCATCACCTTTTAACGTCATCGGAATGAAGAAAGCAAGACAAACAAGCCAATTACAGAGAACGCCTCTAAAAAAGAGTTCTATAATAGGGGCGTGTACTTTAAGATTAGCTACGTGAAGTAAAAAACGATTGACATCTGGACTATTAAACAAGCCTGTTAAATAAATAATTAAAGCAAAGAAGGCGGCACCGATAATATTTCCGACATAACTCGTGGTCCAAATTTTCGCAACATCCAACCATGGGATCTTTTTTCGTAATGCAGCATAAGTATAATAAAATGTATTTCCTGTAAATAAATCACCACCGCCATAAGAAATCAGGATAATAGCCGAACCAAACACAAGGGCAGCCATGGGATAAGCTGCTGGTGAATCTACGGAATAAAAGAAATTTCCTGTTTTAAATGATACGATAACACCAAATCCAATGAACATACTTGCAACAATCGCCCGTGATAAAAATCGTGTTTTACTGTTGCGAAAAATTTTCAGCTTTTTTGCGGCGAGTTTTTCAACCTCCATAAGTGATTTGCCTTCCATTATGTACCTCCTAGAATAATATGTATTAAAGTTACAGATATATATAAAATTCAGATGCCGATCTATATTATATATACCCAAAAAACTCAGATTTATTTAGTTTATTATATGACTGTCCTGAAAGTAGGGTAGCAAATATGATGAGGTCGTTTGATAAAGAAAACTTGCAGATTGCGGGGCCTATAAGGCGCAGGCAGAGGCCTAGTTGCATTTATACTTTCTAAAAGTGTAAAAAACCTTGAGGATATCCTCAAGGTAAAGGGATTACTTATATTTTGGGATTTCAAAGGTAATTGAATAATTTGATAGAAGATCATACATGCTTTTTATTTTAGATGTTTGTTTTACAGCCCATGCAATGTCAGTCGCATATTGATGGGAATAAGGTTTAGTAGGATTAGGATCCCAACGCATTTTATAAAGGGTATCTTGACCGGCATTTATATAACCGTCAGCTATCCATTTAGCTCCATTAATGATGGCTTTTTCTGGAGTATCCCATCTTTCTTTTCCATTTTTACTGTTAATAGAATACGCATATTCGGCGCCACTTTTCTCTGCTGTGCCATCAAATGCATGAATACCATACATATTATAAACTGAAATTCCCGAACCATTTGTTGATAATTTTCCGGTATTCGGATTAATTTTTAATTTCCCTGTTGCTAGATTAGAAGTTCCTTGACCCGTTTCAAGTAACGCATGGGCTATTAAATAAAGTTCATTTATATGATATAGCTCGGCGGCCTTAATAAAACTATCCGCTTTGCCTTCTAAAATGCCCTTACCTTTAAGTATTTTTTCATTTATTTCAGAGCTACTGGCATAAGATGGAGATGAGAGTTTGAGAAATTGAAAATCATTTGTTGAATAGTTATTTGGATTTAAATATTTTTCGATTTCCTCAGTACTGGCATTAATTGTCGTCGGATAAAAATTCTTAAGTTTATACCAACCATTAATTTGATTATCAATGTCCACTTTTTTTGAAGCGCCTAAAGTTGTTAAAACCTGATAATTGGTTCCAGGACCGCTTCGTACATTCCATGTGTCATTTGCCATCCACTTCATTGATTTAGCATCATAATATAGTGCATCTTTGATAATGTAAAATGAAACGTTGCTTTTATTATAATATGTCTGTGCCCGGCCAACTTGACTATTTATGGCGGTTTGAAGATCATAAGGAGAGTTTTGATAAATCACTTTTTTTTCAATTGTAGTTGGTTTAGGTACAGGTTTGGGTTTATTAGTTGATAGTTTCGTGACATAGGCCTTTGAAACATACGCATACCCTGGATTGTATTTAATTTTTAACCAACTGCCAGATGACCCAACTATTTCTACTGTTGTACCTTTAGATAGGGTTGATAGAATCGTTGCATCGCTCTTTGCAGCACTCCTGACATTTAACTTAACAGTGGTAATCCCCTTATCTAAGACTTTTAACGAGGGAGCCGTCTTTGTAACATGTCCTTTGTTTGTATAAGCATAGCTACTGCCATAATTAATAACCATCCAATTACCATTTTGTGCATAGACATTGAAAGAGGTTCCCTCCGGCCATGTCTTTAATTTTTTGCCATTTGGGGCATCTAGCACGTCCACTGCGCCTTTTCCATAAGCTTTATAAAGAGGTGTTGGTTTAGCCTTAGTGACATGTGTTTTATACGTATAAGCATAACCATTGTTATAACGAATTCGCAGCCAATTACCGATTTGTCCATTAACGGAAAGGGGGGTGTTCTTTGACCAAGTTGTCAAATGCTTTCCATTAGGAGTAGCTCGAATATAGACACCATTTGCACCATAACCTTCATATTTCACATTAACAAACGAAGGTGATGAGGTCGTTGTTTTCTTGACATATTTGGAATAGACGTAAGCAGGTTTATTGTTGTATTTTATTTTAAACCAACTTCCACTTGTTCCTGTAACAGTTAGTTTGGTTCCTTTTTTTACTAAACCTATAGGTTTTTTATTTGTGCTAGGTGTTGATCTTACATTTAAATTTTCTATTGCAGTATACGCCGTTGCCGCCAAGGAAATACTCGGTAAAACGATGTTGAAAAAAAGTAAAATGGCAATAGAAGTTATTATGATTTTAACGCACTTTTTCATTTCGTCTCCTTTATGTATGTAGTAGATTTTTTTTTATTCAGATTACTAATCTAATAATATCATAGCAACTTAAAGGATAGTTTTTTTTTGTAGAAAAAAGTCGCGTTTTTAAAAAAATAGTCAAATGTTACCGGTAAATAAGTAGTGTGAGAGGGAAAGGAGCCCATCTGATGTTGAATAAAGTGAAAAAAGATAGGTGGGGATCAACTATAAAGGTCCGATTGGTTCAGCTAACCAGTGGGGATAAAAAAAGCTACCTAAAACAGGTAGCTTTATCGAATAATTTAATTATTGATATTTTGGTATTTCATATGTGATTGTGTAGCTTGATAATAGATCATAGAGTTTCTTTATCTGTGACGTTTGTTTTACAGCCCAACCAATATCTGATGCATATTGATGTGTAGCTGGTTCTGCTGGGTTCCAACGCATTTTATATAATGTGTCTTGTCCGTTATTGATATAGCTTGAAGAAATAAACTTAGCTCCACCAACGATAGCGGCTTCCGGTGTGAACCATCCTTCTCTATAGGCTCTCTCAGCACCATATTTCTTAGGGTTAGAGTCAACGGCTCCAATACCATACATGTTGTAAACTTTTTTCGGCGTAACGGATTTTCCATTCACACTATTAACTATAATCCCTTTAGCTAGGGATGAAGTACCATTACCCGTCTCTAGTAGAGAGTGTGATATTAGATAGAGCTCATTGATACCTTGTTCTTTAGAAGCTTGGATAAATGAACTTGCTTTACCTGCAAGAACGCCTTTTTCCTTTAGTATTTTCTCATTTACTTCATTAGTGCTTAAATTTGTTGCAGATGAGAGTTTAAGAAATTGATAGTATTGAGTAGATCCAGCTTGGAAGTTTGCTGGATTTAAATAGTACTCAACGTCAGCAGGGCTTGCGTTTACCCAACCTGTAGGAAAATCAATTTGGTACCATGTATTTTTTCCTGATTTAACAGTTTTCTTGATGGTCACTTTTTTACCATTAGAGATCTGAGTAACTACCCAGTTATTTGTACTTGGGCCACCACGAACGTTCCACGTTCCGCTTTGTACTATACCAGAAGACCCTGAAATCTTAAGTTTTCCATTTGAGACAAAGGCCCCTTGAGAGATGAACATATTATAATGTTTATCCGTTTGCGGGCTGGCACCCATTTGTTTTTTGGTTACTGTATCTAAACTATAGTTATAAGTTTTTGCCTGATAGTTGGTTAACTTTTTAGGTTGTGCAGGTGCAGATAGTTTTTGTTTTTTTACATACTGACCAGATACAAAGGCGTAACCAGTTTTATATTTAATTTTAAGCCAACTACCGGTCCGGACAACTTCAACAGTTGTACCTTTTGGCAATGTGGCAAGTTTCGTAGCGGTACCACTTGCAGTACCTCTGACATTTAAATTAGCGGTTGTTGTTCCCTTATACAAAACTTTTTCAGATGGTGCATTTTTCGTTACATGACTTTTATACGTATAAGCATAACCGCGGCCATAGTTAATAACCATCCAGTTCCCATTTTGGGCATAGACATTAAATGGTGTTCCCTCTGGCCACGTAGCTAAGTGTTTTCCGTTAGGTGTTTGTCTGATGTAGACATAGTCCTTACCATAGGCTTTATAAGCTACAGGAGGATTTCCTTTTTTGACATGAGTTTTATACGTATAGGCATATCCGTTGTTGTACTTAATTTTTAACCAATTGCCAACTTGTCCGACAACGGTAATTGGGGTGTTTTTTGCCCAAGTGGTAAGATGTTTACCATTTGGCGTTTGGCGTATGTAGACGCCGTCTGCTCCATAGCCAGAAAAGTTGATTCTTTTAATTGGAGATGTCTTTGATACATGTGTTTTATAGGTATAAGCATAGTCGTTACCATACCCGATGACCATCCAATTCCCGTTTTGGGCATAGACATTAAACGGTGTTCCCTCTGGCCACGTAGCTAAGTGTTTACCACCCGGTGTTTGTCTAATATAGACATTATCCTTGCCATACGCGCGGTAAAGTGGAGATGGTTTCCCTTGTATGACGTGAGTTTTGTACGTATAGGCATATCCGTTGTTGTACTTAATTTTTAACCAATTGCCAACTTGTCCGACAACAATAATTGGGGTGTTTTTTGACCAAGTAGCTAAGTGTTTACCATTAGGCGTTTGGCGTATGTAGACGCCGTCTGCTCCATAGCCAGAAAAGTTGATTCTTTTAATTGGAGATGTCTTTGATACATGTGTTTTATAGGTATAAGCATAGCCGTTACCATACCCGATGACCATCCAGTTCCCATTTTGAGCATAGACATTAAACTGAGAGTCTATTGGCCACGTAGCTAAGTGTTTTCCGTTAGGTGTTTGTCTAACGTAGACATTGTCCTTGCCATAGGCTTTATAAGCTACAGGAGGTTTCCCTTGTATGACGTGAGTTTTGTACGTATAGGCATATCCGTTGTTGTACTTAATTTTTAACCAATTGCCTATTTGTCCGACAACGGTAATTGGGGTGTTTTTTGACCAAGTGGTTAAGTGTTTACCATTAGGCGTTGCCCGAATGTAGACGCCGTTCGCTCCGTAACCTTGATAGTTAAGATTTTTAAAGGAAGATGATGGCGATGACGTAACCGTTTTCTTGACATACTTTCCAGAGACATAGGCAGTTTTGTTTTTGTACTTAATTTTAAGCCAGCTTCCGCTCGTTCCTGTGACTGTTAATTTTGATCCCTTTTTCAACAATCCAATCGCTTTTTTACTGGTGCTTGGGGTTGGTCTGACATTAAGATTGTCCGTTGTTGTATATGTAGTAGCTGCAAATGAGGTACTAGGTGGGATAGTACTAACAATTAGGAAAATAGCCATAGCCATAGCTACTAACTTACTAAACTTTTTCATTTTCCCCTCCTTTTTAATTGTTTTGTATAAGGTTTCAACATCATTATAGTATCACAGAGAAGAAAAAATTGGATAAAAAATTGTTGAAAAAAATCGAAACTTGCAACAATTAATATTATTTTACTAGGATAAAAGTCCTTTATTTGGGTGTTTTATTCTAAAAGCAGGAAAAAAGAACCTAGTGTGAAGTAAAGTTTACTAGGTTCCCTTGTTTTTTTTTATAAGGATTGAATAGCTTGATAGATGAGATCTTCACTAACAGGTACGGAATATGAACCGTCATCGAATTGTTTCATTTGTCCAATTTTAGACATCAGAACAAATCTAATTTGGCCGTTTCGCACTTTTTTATCTGTGTACATTTTTTTGACCAATGCGTCTGGCGTAATATTTTCCGGGATAGTAAGATTAAATCCCGCTTTTTTGAGTAAGTCATATACTCTGACTGTTTCTTTAGCTTCGAGTAAACCTAATTGATTGGCTATTTTAGCTTGAATAACAAGTCCAACAGCAATGGCTTCACCATGTAATAAAGTATAGCCACTTAGCGCTTCCAAAGCTCGTCCTGCAGTATGACCCAAGTTTAAGATTTGACGGAGATTGGATTCTTTTTCATCCTTTTCAACGACATGAAATTTAATATCACAATTTTTGTAAGCAACATGTGAACAAACATTGGCATTTAATATCAGTTCATTTGAAGTTAGTATATCCTCCATATGGGTTTCGAGAAAACTGAAGAAGTCGCTATCAGCGAGACAGGCATGTTTAATCGTCTCAGCGAGTCCACTACGAAACTCGCGAAGAGGTAGAGTTTGCCATGTATCTAAGTCAATGTAGACCTTGGTTGGTTGATAGAACGTTCCTATTAAATTTGTTGCGACAGGCGTGTTAACCGCTGTTTTCCCGCCAACCGAAGCATCAGCAGCAGAAAGAAGCGTGGTTGAATAGTTAATGTATGGAATACCTCGACAAAATGTACTCGCAATAAAACCGGAAAGATCAGAAATCATGCCGCCACCTAATGCAATGATGGCACTGTCTCTTCCATAACCGAGGGCTAACATTTGATCTTCAATGTCTGTTTTTGTTTCTCTATTTTTTGTCTTTTCACCATTCGGTACCGTGAATAAATGACAGTCGTAACCTGCCTCTTTTAACAAATGGAGAAGTTTGTCACCATAAAACTTTGAAACAACGGAATCTGAAAGGATGGCTAATCTATTTACATTTTTTATTAAACCATGGTTTATATCTTCAACTAGTTTTGGAAAAAGCTGTCGTCCAATTTCGATATTATATGAATCATCGACAACTCTTTTTAATTCGACATGGAATTGCGTCATTACTGTTATTCCCTCCGTTTTCTCTCTCTACGATAAAAGTATGAATTAGGGTTATTATAACGCACCATTGAAAAAGAAAAAACAGAAAATTGAACAATAGACGTAAAATCGGTCATACAATTAAAAATATTGTGCAACGTTTTTTACTCGCATTACTATGAATAGCTACTAGATTGGGATAGAATAGGAAGGTTTGGTTACAATGAATGAATAAAATCAATTACTTGACAAAATAAATCGTAACTATTACTATTTAATATGCATTTGTTAATAAATCGGAAGCATTACGATTAAAAATACATAAGGAACGACTTAAGGAGGAAAGGCTCATTGGCAGAGAAAGACAAGATCCGTAAGTTCATAGGAATTTTTTTATTAATGGGTAGTCTACTCGTCTTAACTGCTTGTGGTTCGCAAACCCGACAATCTAATCATGCATCAGGGAAAATTAATCTTGTTGTAGCAGAAGATTTTTATGGTGAAGTAGCCAAAGCGGTTGGTGGAAAACATGTCCATGTTACTTCTATTATAAATTCGCCTAATATAGACCCACACGAATTTGATCCCACTGCACAAACGACGATATCGGTAAGTAAAGCAGATCTCGTTATTTATAATGGTATAGGGTATGATAATTGGATGGAGAAATTGGTTAATTCAACAAATAAGAATGTGCCAACCATACGTGTGGGTGAAGATGTCATGAAAAAACAAGAGGGTGACAATGAGCACCTGTGGTACGATCCAAAAACAATGCCGAAACTAGCTAGTTATCTAGCAGGTCGATTAGCTAAAATAGACTCTAAGAATGCTGATACGTATAATCATAACGCAAAAGTCTATAACAAATCTTTACAACCTGTAACGAGCTTAGTGAAGGAACTTAAACAGTCTAAAGCAAAAAGTGTTGACGTATCGGAACCCTTATTTGATAATATGTTGACTGCACTCAATTATAAAGTAAAAAATCCAAAGTTCTCTTTAGCAGTTGAAGAAGGTTCTGATCCTGCTCCTAAGGATCTAGCTGCGATGCAAAATGATATAAAGGGTAAAAAAATAGACTTCTTTGTCAATAATAAACAAGTAGAAAACCCGACATTAAAATCACTTCTCAAATTGGCTCGTGAGAAGGATATTCCTATCGTTAACGTAACGGAAACCTTGCCAAAAGGGAAAACATATAAAACGTGGATGTTAGATGCATTAAGGCAAATAAAACAAATTCAAGATTAATCCGAATCGAAAAGCTAACAATAACAGATTGATTGTCGAAATAACATTTACTGCCGGTAACTCTCGATCAAAATAAGGGTAACCGGCTCTTTATATGATAAATAAAATTTAAGGGAGTGAAAAAAAGTGTTTAAAACATTAGATGTTGATCATATTAATGTTATTTTTAATGGCGAACGGATTCTTAAAGACCTTTCTTTTTCTGTTCATAAGGGAGAGATGCTAGGTGTCATAGGCCCAAACGGTGCAGGGAAATCGACTTTATTAAAAGTCATCTTAGGACTCATCACGCCACAAGAGGGGAAAGTCTCTATTCAAAGTACAAATAAAAAACCTGTGATTGGATACGTTCCACAGTCACGGTTAATAGATGCTGATATGCCCATTCGTGCATGGGATTTTGTGTCTCTTGGCTTACCGAATATGATTCGTCCATGGCTAACGAGAAGAGAGCGAAATAAAGTAAGTAAAATGATGGAAGAAACGGACACGATTCATCTCGCTATGAAGCCAATTGGAAAACTATCTGGCGGGGAAAAGCAGCGTGTCTATCTTGCACAAGCACTTGCAAGAGATCCTGATGTCTTACTATTAGATGAATCGACCTCTAATTTAGATCCCGATGCTCAAGAAGCTATGACGTCACTCGTCCATCATCTTTGTGAAAGTCGAAATATCGGCATTATATTTATTAGCCACGATCTTCATTTGGTGAAAAAATATGCCCATCGGATTTTGCATATGACAAGAGGACAGTATATTATTGGGAAAACAGAAGAGATCATGAAAGATGAGAAGGAACTTTCTCTCTGTTTGCACCCACCTTACTCTGATGAATCAATCACTTCGGTTGATCAACAAATCAATCAAGAGATAAATGATGAACGCATTCGCACTTACTAAATAGTATAGTTAAAAGTTTGGAGTTGGGAGTTGATGTTTTTAGATGTTCCAATATGATTTTATGCAACATGCCTTCATTGCAGGTACGTTTGTTGCTGTGATGTGCGGGGCTTTTGGTGTCTTTGTTATGGCTAGAGGTTTATCTTTTATTAGTCATACATTTTCACATATCGGTTTTTCTGGTGCCTCATTCGCTGTATTCATGGGATGGGATCCATTAACTGGGTTATTATTGTTTACAACAGTAAGTGGACTTGCTGTGGGTCAAATGGGAGTTAAAATTTTTAGACGAGATGCGGCAGTAAGTGTCATTTTAAGTCTTTTTCTCGGTCTAGGTATCTTATTTTTATTTCTGTCAAATAAGCAAACCAATTTTGCAACAACCATTCTTTTTGGCAGTGTTGTAGGTATCAGTTTCCAAAATGTCATCGAGATTGTTATCATTTCATTAATTTTATTAATCGTACTTATTCTAAGCTACCGAGTATTGAAGTTTGATTCGTTTGATCCGGCGGGTGCCCATGCAGCAGGTTTACCTGTTCGTTTTATTTCAATTGGATTTTTATTAGTTTTGTCTATTTTAGTTGCGGAAGCTGTTCAAATTGTTGGTGCCTTGCTTGTGTTTGCCCTATTAACAGTACCAGCTTCAGCCGCTCGGTATCTGACACATTCCGTTTTTGGAATGATCCTTCTTTCATCCCTCTTCTCCTTAATTGGGGTTTGGGCAGGTTTAAGTTTAAGTTACTTAACGAATGTGCCTGTTAGTTTTTATATTACGATGATTGAAGCCATCTTTTATTTTCTAGCTTTAATATGGCAAACGGTCCGATTACGGTGGACGAAAGAACGAACCTTATAGCTCGTGTTGAAAAAGGAGACAAATCAGAAGCAAGAAGATAAGAGCGCGCAGTTCCTGAGGACCGGCATTCCACAGGATGTGGTGGCTTCTGGCGCCAGCCACAGGACGTGAGCGATTTTAGTTGAAGATCCTCTTGGATAGCGCCCGAGATTCGTAGCTTATCATTTGGTGACTTTTTGAACAACCTTGTATAATACGTGTTCAAAAAGGTGACAAATCAGAAGCAAGAAGATCAAGGCGGCACCGTTTTGAGGACCGGAATGTAGGTTTTTACTACATGAGGACCGGAAAAACAAGCCAACGCCGAGGTTCGTAGCTTATCATTTGGTGACTTTTTGAACAACCTCTTATAGGGCTAAAAACATATAACCTAGTGTTTTTTATCTACCAATACATCGACTAAAGAACCATTTATCTCAAAATTGACCGAGATAAATGGTTTTTTAGTTTAAATCATCTAATAAATGGGAAAAATGACTTTAACAAGAATGAAACACTACCGTCATCGTATTAAACCATCTTAAAGAGTGGAGGGAAAGACATGAAAAATGTAAAAACCGTAGAAAAGTTATTTGAAGATGTGTCGGTTTCCGATGTTATGATGGACTTTGCTGGTGTAGGGGTTATAGGTGGAATCATTGCTTTAGCCATATTTGCTAGTCCTTTTTAATATAAAATAAAAGGTATCTAAATACTTATAATTGTGTTCAAAAAGGTGACAAATCAGAAGCAAGGCGACGCCGAGATTCGCAGCTTATCATTTGGTGACTTTTTGAACAACCTCTATAAGGGACCAACATGATGTATGTTGGTCCCATTTTCCTGTCTTTCAATAATGCCTAACATGATCTTCTATTCATTCTTCTTTAAATATGTCCAGCCGTCTTCTTGGTAAACTTTACCTTCTTTCATAAGTTTGCCTAGAGCACGCTTGAAGGCACCTTTACTCAACTCAAATTTATTATAAATATCATCTGGCAAGCTCTTGTCCCAAAAAGGCATGGCGCCATTTCGAGAGACCATATAGTCATATAGTTTTCTTGCATCTTCATCCATCGCTTCATAGCCTCTTTTACGTAAGGTTATATTGATGGTTCCGTCTTCTTTGACTTCAATCACACGTCCGTGGATGGCTTGACCAAGTCTTGGTTCAGGTTGGTTATTGCGCTCATCTTCATGTAGAAAGCCAATAATACGATCCTCCGTGATGACACGAGTGCCTGTCATTAAATGACGATATACGTATGCCGTAATATCACGATTAAACATGTCGTCAGAAGCTGGAGCCGACATGGCTCTCATCGTTTCTTCATCGGCTAGTTTTCCAAACAACCGATCTTTCTTATCCGTTTTAAGAGAAATGTAAAGCTTGTCTCCCTTATATGGCCAAATAGACCATTCCTCCGATAAGTCATCTGTTGATATGAGAATGTCTTTTGAGATGCCAATATCAACAAATACACCTAAACGTCTTTTTACTTCAACAACCTCAGCCCAATCATATGTATCAAGAGTAATGGATGGAATAGACATGGTCGCACAAAGTCTGCCTTGGTGATCTTGATATAAAAATACCCGAATTTTCCCGCTTGGTGTTGTGCCTTCTTCTATATCATTGTGGTGAAGGAGGACTTCCTCTTTCCCGTTTGATAAAAAATATCCAAATGGTGCTTCGCGAACAACATCACATTCGATTATAGTTCCTGGATAGAATTCATTCATGTTAAGTATCTCCTCTATAAATGTTAATAACTTTGCCATCTAAAAATATCATTCATTTTCTAAAGGATTATTATACCATGAATCGACTTTTATTAATTTTTTGCAAATAACATCTTAGAAAAGTGCTAAGTATTAGGCATTATGCTAAAATATTTTTAACAAGAAAATAAGGTTCTAAACCTAACATTTACAGTCATTTCAGCATTATATCTGTATAAACTTCTCTTGAATGAAAAATTATTGATTTAGGTTCTAAAAGTAGGAATAAGAAAAGATAAGCTATCTTGCCATATATTTTGACAGAATAATCAATCAATAAGATTCTTAACAGAAATTTTTTTAGTAAGGAGAGGCAGCTATGACATCAGAAAAACATATGAATTCCAATCCTTGGTTATCTTTTTCAGGACCTAACTTGGGTTATGTCTTGGATAAATATGAGAAGTTCCTAAAGGATAAAAATAGCGTTGATCCGCATGATCGTTATTTTTTTGAAAACTACGGACGTCCTAATGTAAATGAATTTGAAACAGCCCCCAAACCAGAACGTGTTATGGATCAATCGATAAACATAGAGCATGTTGTTTCTACGGTTAGATTAGTGGAAAATATTCGTACATATGGCCATCTGCTTGCTCGTATCAATCCGTTATTCGGTGTAAATAACATTCATTCTTTGCCTTCTTTTCTTAACTTAGAAGAGTTTAATTTGACTATTGAAGATCTTCAAGTGATACCTGCACACTATATATGGAAAGATGCTCCAAACTTTTTGACATCCGCTTATGATGTTGTGACATATTTGAAAGAAAAGTATTCTTCGACGCTTGCTTATGAATTTAATCATGTCTATGAGCAAGAAGAGCGTGAATGGTTAACAAACATGGTTGAGCAAGATCATCTCCGTTTATCATTATCTGATAATGATAAAGTTCAATTACTAGAACGGTTGACTGAAATCGAGGAATTTGAACGCTTCCTTCATAAATCGTTTGTTGGGCAAAAGCGATTCTCAATTGAAGGGTTAGATATGCTCGTTCCGATTTTAGATAGACTGATCGGTATTGGGGTTAATGAAGGCTGTAAAAACGTCATTCTGGGTATGGCACACCGAGGCAGGTTAAATGTTCTAGCCCATGTCCTCGGAAAACCCTATCATAAGATATTTTCCGAATTTGTTCACTCCCCTAATAAAGAAATGATTCCATCAGAAGGGTCTAAAGGAATCAATTTTGGTTGGACGGGCGATGTGAAATATCATTTAGGAGCCAATCGGACGATTGCAGACAAGGGATCAACCGAAGTTAAAGTTACATTGATGAATAATCCAAGTCATTTAGAATTTATTGGTCCTGTCGTTGAAGGCTATACGCGAGCAGCCCAGGAAGAACTGGATCAAAAAGGTCATTCACATCAATATATTCAAAAGTCATTTGCTGTCCTTATACATGGAGATGCCGCTTTTCCAGGTGAGGGAGTTGTAGCTGAAACGCTAAATTTAAGTCGATTAAAGGGATATGAAACAGGTGGGACCATTCATATTATCGCAAATAACCAATTAGGATTTACGACCGATCCGATGGATGCTCGTTCAACGAAATATGCGAGTGATTTAGCCAAAGGATTTGAAATCCCCATTGTGCATGTCAATAGTGATGATCCAGAAGCTTGCCTTCAAGCAGCAGAATTAGCTTATCAATATCGGAAAATATTCCATAAAGACTTTTTAATTAATTTAATTGGATATCGGTGTTTTGGACATAACGAGATAGACGACCCCATGACGACGCAACCTTTACTATATAAGAAAATACAACAACACCCGACTGTTCAGTCTATTTATGCAAAGGTCTGTGAAGAGGCAGGATTAATCACTCAGAATGCCATACAAGACATGAAGAACACGTTACATGACCAATTTCAAAGGATTTACGCTGATATAAAATCTAAAGATAAAGAGAAAAACTTTGAACGACTCGACATTCTTCCAGCTAAGTTGCCTGAAATAAATACGGCCATACCACTAAAGACTTTACAGGCCCTAAATGGTGAATTAATGGATTGGCCAAAATCCTTTCATCCTTATCCTAAGTTAGAAAGAATTCTGACCCGTCGAATGAGGGCACTATCTGAACAAGGGGTGGTCGATTGGGGGTTAGCAGAGTCGTTAGCTTTTGCTTCCATTTTAAAAGATGGACGATCCATACGTTTCACAGGCCAGGATGTTGGTCGAGGAACGTTTGCACATCGTCATGTTGTATTAAAAGATAGTGAAAATGGAGAAACCTATATTCCATTACAACATCTGAATGAAGCTACAGGTTCATTTCAAATTTTTAATAGTCCACTGTCAGAGACGGCCGTTCTAGGTTTCGAATATGGTTATGATGTTTTTGCTCCCCAAACTTTGGTGATTTGGGAAGCCCAATTTGGGGATTTTGCCAATGTGGCTCAAGTGATTTTTGACCAATTTATCGCAGCAGGAAGAGCCAAGTGGGGGCAAAAATCAGGACTTGTTATGCTGCTCCCTCATGGTTACGAAGGTCAGGGACCTGAACATTCAAGTGCCCGCCTTGAACGTTACTTGCAATTGGCTGCCGAAAATAATTGGACAGTCGCTAACGTGACAAGTAGTTCACAATATTTTCATGTCTTACGCAGGCAAGCCTTAATTAAAGGTCATGAGTCAGTCAGACCATTAGTTATTATGACGCCTAAAAGTTTATTAAGACATGCCAAAGCAGCTTCAAAGATTGAGAAATTCTCCGAGGGCGGATTCCAGCCCGTTTTGGAACCGGATGATGCTAGTGACTCGATTGACCAAGTGGAGAGACTTGTATTATGTAGTGGCAAAATGGCTATAGATCTGGAGACTGAAAGAGAGAAGATAAAAAAAGAATGCGTTTGGTTGAGGATTATTCGTATTGAAGAGTTATATCCATTCCCTGCTGAAGAGATTGAACACTTGATATCACGTTATCCAAATCTAAGGGAACTCGTATGGGTACAAGAGGAGCCGAAGAATATGGGGGCTTGGCAGTATATAGCACCCTACCTTCGTGAATGTGCACCACATCATATGGACCTTAAATACATTGGAAGACCACGTCGATCTAGTCCAGCAAGTGGTGAACCAGATATTCATAAACGAGAACAACGACGAATCATCGTTGAAGCACTTAAACAATCCAAGTAAACGAAAAATACCATTGACTCTCTGACTATTTATTAATTATGGAGAATCACGTGTTGATCGATGGTCTGGTCATCAAGCGTAATTGTATAGCATGTAATCTAAAGTTTAAAGAAAGACCATCTTTTGAAATTATCCAGGAGATAGAGGGGGTATCAGCCAATGTTTGAAATCATAATCCCAGAACTTGCTGAATCAGTTACAGAAGGCACGATTGTTAAATGGCTGGTCAATGTCGGAGATGCCATAAACAAAGGCGATGATTTAGTCGAACTTGAAACAGATAAAGTAAATATTCAAATTACCTCGGAGGAGACAGGGGTTTTAGATAAAATCATTAAACAAGCTGGTGAGACCGTTGAAGTAGGCGAAGTTATCGGTAAGTTAAATGATTCAGCAGACGCTAATAATATGAAACGTGACATCACAAAAACGAATCAAGACACAGACAAAAGTTCTTCAAACCAAGAAAAAGAACAAAAAGAAGGAATCAAAAATGAAGTTGAACGTTTTCCATTAGCATCACCTGCAGCGAGAAAATTGGCTCGTAAAAATGGGATAGATTTACGCGAGGTGAAAGCGAAGGATCCACTGGGTAGGATTAGATCGCATGATATACAAAACCAAAATGAAAAATCTGAACCTAACGAAAGAGAATCACAAGTTAGACAATCTTTAATTCCTGAACACGAACAAAAAATTGAGCGAATTGCCATGTCTAGAAGACGACAAACGATCGCGAACCACTTAGTTCATGCAAAGAGTGTAACGGCCATGCTCACGACATTTAATGAGGTTGATATGACTGAGATTATAAAAATTAGACAAAAAAAGAAGGAGGATTTTCTAAAGAAACACCAAGTAAAATTAGGGTTTATGTCATTTTTTACAAAAGCTGTTGTTCAAGCCTTAAGAGTCTTTCCACATTTAAATGCTGAAATCGATGGTCATGATATTATCTTAAAGAAGTTTTACGACATTGGAATTGCTGTGGGTGCAAAGGAAGGGCTTGTCGTACCTGTCGTCCGTGATGTTGATAAGAAAAGTTTTGCTGAAATTGAACAGGATATTGCCTATTTTGCAGATAAAGCACGCCATAATCAATTAACATTGGAAGATCTTCGCGGGGGAACATTCACGATTACGAATGGTGGAACATTTGGCTCATTACTGTCAACTCCTATTATTAATTATCCTCAAGTGGGGATACTTGGTATGCATAATATTCAAAAACGTCCCATAACGATCGAGAAACCAGAAGGCGATGTCATTGAGTCAAGACCCATGATGTACATTGCACTTAGTTATGATCATAGAATTGTTGATGGCAGTGAAGCCGTTCGATTTTTAGTCACAATAAAACAACTTTTAGAAGATCCAATTGGTTTATTACTTGAGTAAATGTATGATTATTGTCACACTTTCTGATGAAAACACGGCCTTTAACCAGTATAATAAAGTTAAAGTGTATTTTCAAAAAGGTGACAAATTAGAAGCAAGAAGATCAAGGCGGCGCCGTTTCGAGGACCGGAATGTAGGTTTTTACTACATGAGGACCGGACTTCCACAGGATGTGGTGGCTTCAGGCGCCAGCCACAGGACGTGAGCGATTTTAGTTGAAGATCCTCTTGGATAGCGTCGGAGATTCGTAGCTTATCATTTGGTGACTTTTTGAACAACCTCTTAAAGTTTGTTGTTTTGTCCATCGGAAGGTGTGATTAAATGGATCAAAAGGTTAATCATGCAATAAAAAACGTAACGATATTCTCAGAAAAAAATGCTCAATTGTTTCATAAAGTGATGACAGTTAATGACTACAAAAAAGGTGAAACCATATATTGGGAAGGCGATGCAGCAGAAAGGTTATTTTTCATCCTATCAGGAATGGTTAAAGTGTTTAAATCAGCAGATGATGGAAAAGATCTTGTGTTAAATTATTTTTCCACGGATGATTTGTTTGGTGAATTAGCCTGCTTTGGTCCCAAAAATTATACTTTTACAGCTGAAGCCACAAAGAATTGTAAAATCGGTATACTAAAACAAAGAGACATTGAACTATTAATGTTAGAAAATAGCGATTTATCCATTGATTTTACTAAATGGATGAGTTATATGAGTCAGTATGCACAAATAAAAATGCGTGATCTTCTTTTTTACGGGAAAAATGGAGCACTAGCTTCAACTTTGATTAGAATGGTACATTCCTATGGAAAAGAAACGGAAAATGGAATTCAGTTTACAACCAATTTTACGAATTCGGATTTGGCTCAATTAATTGGTTCAACGAGAGAAACCGTGAATCGAATGCTTCAAGCATTAAAAAAAGATGGAGCGATTGATTACAAGCAAGGGTCGATTGTCATTAAGGATTTAGATTATTTAAAAACGATCTGTCATTGTGAAGAATGTCCACTTCATATTTGTAGACTCTAAAAAAACACCACATGGGTCATTTCATGTGGTGTTGTTACGTGCTAAAGTGATAATTTTAGAGCCTATGCATAAATTAATATTCAGGCATTTTCTTTTGTCATTTTTTCTTTAACGATTTTGTATGCTTCATCTAAGTTTCGTACTCGTCTTACAAGTTCAAAATTTTTGTTTAAATTGTCATGAATGATGGCTGAAACAACTGAATGAAAATAACTATTTGCCGCCTGAGTGGGCGTCATGACGTCTTTATTTTTTTCAATATGGAGAGTTAAAGCTTCCGTAAAAAAGTCGACGCTAAATTTATCTGTATTTGCCATTGTTTAAGGTTCCTCCTATTTTTTTCTGAATATTATTTAATCCATTCATAAGATGCATCGCCACCATGAACTTGGATAAACATGTCTTTCATCGCTTGAAGAAGTTGATGAGCTTCTTCTTCTTGCATGGACGGTTTTAAATAAACAAGAGCTAATGCATCGGTTGTTTTTTCAGTTACCATCGTTCTTTTGGAGTCGACAATGGGGCTTCCAAACGCCCCACTTTCATCTCTAGAAGTGATTTTATTCTTCATCGACATGACCCGACCATTAAGGCCTTCATATGTATCCTCGTCATCTCCAATTTTTAACTGAATATCTCCATGAATCTGTTTTAAATCATATACACCAATTGGAATTTCATAATGTAAACTAAAAAAGTTATTAAGATCGACAGCTGAGTTAACAGAATACAATTCACCTGATTTTTTAACTCGGCGAAATAATGCTTCCTGACTAGGGCGATAGCGCGAAGGGTCTGTACCAACAGCTTTAAATATTTTCCTAAATTGAGAAACGCCATCAATGTCTGAAACATTCTTATTCTCTAAAGATAGCTTTAGCTCGTTAAAAAAAACAGACATACGTCTCTCAATCATTTGCGGGATCGATTCAATCACGATATGATGGTACGTAATAGCACCAATTTGTATGTTTGGACAAGTTTGTTTAAGCTCATTAGAGATGGTTATGGTCGTCATCGTCTCATACCTTTCATTATTATTCTTTCTATCTTGTTAAGACATAGAAAGTAAGGTGCGGATTTGTTATGAAAGCCTAAGTAAATCAGGCTTACTATAGACAATAATCAAAAACATGGGATATGCTTCCTTTATTTAAGTGTAACATATTGAGTGTTAATTTTAGACAAAAAGTGATACAAGTGAGAATAGATAAGACATAGAGTGAATGGTTCGTTTAAAGAACTGTTCCTTTTAAGAACTGAAAAAGATTTGTTAAAGAAAGGCGAGAAAAGTTGGGATTAAAAGAACAAACATTGAAACAAAAAATTATTGATTATAGTCAAACCATTGGAATAGATAAGATTGGTTTTACGACTGCTGAACCATTTGAAGATCTTAGGCTAAAATTATATCAACAGCAAATGCTAGGCTATCAATCAGGTTTTGAAGCAAAAGATTTGGAAAAACGGTCCAACCCGAAACTGATCATGAAAGAAGCTCAGTCCATTATTGCTATTGCGTTATCTTACCCAACTAAGCTAGATGAAAGACCTAAAAATTCAAAAGAATCGAGAAGAGGATCCTTTGCAAGGGTTTCTTGGGGCCTCGATTATCATCAAATATTGAAAGAAAGACTAGCCAAACTTGAAGAATTTATAAAGAGGCATGTTCCTGATGCCATAGTAAAATCGATGGTTGATACAGGGGAATTATCAGACCGAGCTGTTGCCGAGAGAGCCGGATTAGGTTGGATTGGAAAAAACACCAACTTAGTGACAAAGGAATATGGATCCTATGTTTACCTTGGTGAAATGTTGACCAGTATTCCTTTCGAACCAGATAGGCCAATAGGGGACCAATGTGGTGATTGCAATTTATGTGTTGAACATTGTCCTACGGAAGCACTCGTCCAAGGCGGCCAGCTCAACAGCCATAAATGTATTGCTTTCTTAACTCAAGTTAAAGATGATATACCTGAACCATATAAAAAAGCGATTGGAAACCGAGTATACGGCTGTGATACCTGTCAGCAAGTGTGCCCTTACAATCGAGGGGTAAATAATCATTTCCATAAAGAAATGGAGCCAGATGCTGAAAAAGTAAAGCCTCTGCTTCACTCCTTATTGCAATTAAGTAATCGAGAATTTAAAGAAACATATGGCGATATGTCAGGCTCATGGCGTGGAAAGAAACCCATTCAGCGAAATGCGATTATTGCTCTAGGAAATTATAAAGATACCACGGCTGTCCATCTTCTTTTAGACATTATCCAAAATGACCCAAGACCTGTTCTTAAACATACAGCTGTTTGGTCATTAGATAAAATTTGGGCGCGTTTAGATGAGAAAAAAGTGCAGGAAACCGAATCGAAAATTCATAAAATATTAGAGAAAGAGACAGAAGATAAAAAGTTATGTAGAATGTTACATTCACTACTTAAAAAACACCGTGTCTCAAGTTTATAAAAACTTAGATTCCTAAAACTGATTTGAATTCAAATAGATTGAAAAGGTGAATAAAATGGTTAACAAGCCCTATGTTTTTGTTGAAGAAATGGAAACGCCAGTGGGTCCTTTAACATTGGTTAGCTTAGAAAAGGGACTTTGTAAAATTGATTTTGGTAAAGTCGATGTGACACTTCCTCGAATCCAAGGATGGTTGAAAAAAAATAAGATTCAGGGTGAAATCCAATTGGGTCAAGGGGCTCATGAAGAAATCATTCATCAATTACAGGATTATTTTAGTGGAAAAAGACAATCGTTTGATTGCCCAGTTGTGTACATCGGGACACCTTTTCAAATTAAGGTCTGGAAATCACTTCAAGCCATACCGTTTGGAACAACAAAATCGTACAAAGAGATCGCATCCATCATTGGTAACCCTAAAGCGGTAAGGGCCATCGGTTCAGCCAATAATAAAAACCCCATTCCAATCGTTGTTCCATGTCACCGTGTGATTGGTACGAATGGTCGATTGGTTGGATACGCCGGGGGATTAGACAAAAAAGAATTTCTATTGGAATTAGAAAAAACGGTCTAATTATTAGAGCTCCTTCAAATAAAGGAGCCTTTTTTTATTCCTAAAATATCCTTTGAAAGAAATAATTCAAGTTCTTTTCTAAATTTCTCCTCACTTTTTTCATAAAAGGACAGTTTGCTCTCATATCGTGTATAAGACCTATAATAAGGGAAGTGGGTTGACTAATGAGATCTCAATGGCTAGATAGTTTTAATACATATTTACAAGCGTTATCTGATTTTTGGGTGGATAAGAATACGGATCGCTTTTCGTATGTGTCGGATGATGAGAGACAAACCATGCAAAAGAAAAAGCAAGGGATTAGGCAGAGAGAAGCCTCAATTGTTAAAGCTATTATTCATGCTCATCCAATAAACAACGAGCGAGAAGATGCGAACTCTTTGATGTACCATCTGCATACAGAGTGGTTAATTAAACAACGAGACACTTTCTATGTAGAAGAGGCAATCGAAGCTAGGCAAGCCTATTTTGATGAATCATCCCTTTTGATAGACAAGGCCTATATTTTTAATAACCTAAAGGAGGAACCGAACGAGAGCAGGCATCATCAGCAAGATATAGAAGTTGAACTAAACACTCGAAATTTTACTTACGATCGTTTGAAGGCTGTTCGTTATGCTGAAAGATGGTGGAATAGTTATAATCCGGCCTATAAGGGATTTTCTGATGATTGCACAAACTTTGTCTCTCAGTGTATCCGGGCCGGTAATGTTCCTATGGTCGGAAAGTATAACCGTGGACGGGGTTGGTGGTATGAGGGAGACAATTGGAGTTATAGCTGGACCGTCGCTAATAGCTTGAGGTGGTATTTAAGTTCAGATAAAAATATTATGGGCACGATTGAGGTATCAAGTCCCGAACAGCTTGTTCCCGGCGACATCATTTGTTATGATTTTAATGGCGATGGAAGATGGGACCATAACACCTTTGTAACGAGTCAGGATGCATTTCAAATGCCTCTTGTTAACGCACATACAATTAATACGAGACATCGTTATTGGGCTTATGAAGATTCACCAGCCTACACAAAGAATATTCAATATAAATTCTTTCATGTTGAGGATCAAAGCTCATCATAACCATTGAGTGATATAATGATAAAAAAAGTGAGAGGTGCTAGTTTTTATGGGATTACATGTCGTTTTATATCAACCAGAGATTCCATCTAATACGGGAAACATTGCAAGAACATGTGCAGGGACGAATACGAAGTTACATTTAATTCGTCCATTAGGGTTTTCAACAGATGATAAAGCCTTGAAAAGAGCAGGGCTCGATTATTGGAAATATGTTGATGTTAGCTATTATGATTCATTAGAAGAATTCTTTGATAAATACCGTGAAGGCGAATTTTTCTATTTGACGAAACATGGTGACAAGCCCCATAGTTCTTTTGATTATAGTGATACGTCAAAAGATTATTTCTTTGTTTTTGGTCGTGAAACAAGTGGTTTGCCCCCAGAACTTCTTGCAGAAAATAAAGAACATTGTTTAAGATTACCAATGACTAAAGTGATGCGTTCCTTAAATTTGTCCAATACGGCAGCCATTATGGTGTTTGAAGCCCTAAGACAACAAGGTTATCCAGATCTTGAGTTTTCAGAACCAAAGTGATCATTTTTAGTTGTGTAACAGAATGTTGGCAGAGGTCTCTCGCCTCATTTGAATCCTGATCAAAACGTCCATCTTACTTTTGAATGGCTTTGATATTGGTTGAACAAATCGTAAATAAAAAGCGTACTTCTCAGCGATATGGGAAGTACGCTTTTTTGAGTTAAGCTTTTCATTCCTTTTTCATCTTGCCAAGATTAATTTGATAGATTGGTCATTTTTTTCGATTCTAGCGAATATGAATTTGTAAAAGGCTTGATTTTATAAATAAAGGACAGTCGTTGCACTCGATCTAATACGATTTGTACAATTTTTTGGGGGGATTATATGGACTTTCTTGAAAAAATCAAGGAGTATCGTGCCTACGAAGAGCGATTGAAATGGGAAGGCACCTTTGCAGAATATTTGGAACTAGTGAGAAAACAACCAGAAATAGCGCAATCCGCACATTCACGTCTATATAATATGATTATTTCTGCAGGTGTATCTGAGAAAAACGGTCATAAACATTATCATTTCTTTGATGATAGTATTTATGGTCTTGATGAATCCATTGAAAGATTAGTAGAGGAATATTTTCATCCTGCCGCAAGACGTCTTGATGTTAAAAAACGGATATTATTACTTATGGGCCCTGTAAGTGGAGGGAAATCAACCCTTGTCACCCTATTAAAAAGAGGATTGGAACAATTTTCTAGAACCGATGAAGGTGCTCTTTATGCCATAAAAGGATGCCCAATGCATGAGGATCCACTTCATCTCATCCCTGATCATTTACGTGAATCATTCTTTGAAGAAACAGGCATACGAATTGAAGGTAACTTATCACCTTTAAATACCATGCGACTTGAAAAGGAATATGGTGGTCGTATTGAAGATGTTCCAGTAGAGCGAATTTTCCTATCAGAAGATAAAAGGGTAGGAATTGGTACCTTTAGTCCATCAGACCCTAAATCACAAGACATTGCAGATTTAACGGGTAGCATCGATTTTTCCACCATTGCTGAATATGGATCAGAATCAGATCCAAGAGCCTATCGATTTGATGGGGAACTAAATAAGGCTAACCGGGGATTAATGGAATTCCAAGAAATGTTAAAATGTGATGAAAAATTTCTATGGCATTTACTGTCCTTAACGCAAGAGGGAAATTTCAAAGCTGGACGTTTTGCATTGATTTCTGCCGATGAACTCATTATTGCTCATACCAATGAATCAGAATATCGAACCTTTATTAGCAATAAAAAGAATGAAGCCTTGCATTCTCGTATTATTGTGATGCCTGTTCCGTATAATTTGAAAGTTAGCGAAGAAGAAAAAATATATAGTAAAATGATTAGTGAAAGTGACGTTTCCAATGTTCATATTGCGCCGCATGCTTTAAAAACAGCCGCTATTTTTTCAATTCTTACTCGACTTAAAGAATCTAAAAGTCGTGGGATCGATCTTGTTAAAAAAATGAAATTATATGATGGTGAAAGTGTAGAAGGATTTAATTCAGCTGACATAAAAGAATTAAAATACGAACATCAAGATGAAGGTATGAGTGGTATTGATCCACGGTACGTCATTAACCGAATTTCGTCAGCCATTATTAAAAAGGGCGTGCCCTCGATCAATGCACTAGATATCCTGCGATCCATCAAAGACGGTCTTGATCAACACCCATCTATATCAAAAGAAGATCGGGAACGCTACATGGATTTCATCTCCGTTGCACGGCATGAGTATGATGAGATGGCCAAACGAGAAGTTCAAAAGGCCTTTGTTTATTCATTTGAAGAATCGGCTAAAACGTTGATGAATAATTATTTAGATAATGTTGAAGCTTATTGCAATAAAAATAAATTATATGATCCAATTACAGGAGATGAAATTGATCCTGATGAAAAGTTAATGCGATCGATTGAAGAGCAAATAGGAATTTCAGAAAATGCGAAGAAAGCTTTTCGTGAAGAAATCCTCATTCGTATTTCTGCCTATGCTAGAAAAGGAAAGCGATTTGACTATAATTCGCACGAGCGTTTACGTGAAGCAATCCAGAAAAAGTTATTCGCTGATTTGAAAGATGTCGTCAAAATAACGACGTCAAGTAAAACTCCAGATGAAACACAGCTTAAACGGATTAATGAAGTTATCGCAAGACTGATTGATGAATATGGGTATAATTCTACTTCTGCTAATGAGCTCTTACGCTATGTCGGTAGCTTACTCAATCGATAAAAGCGTAAAACCGTTCAAGAATCATATAAAGATTCTTGAACGGTTTTTTCTTGTCTAATATGATTTTTTAACCTAATAAAGGTAAATGGGCAGTAAAAAAGAAAAAATTAACGAATGAATAAAGTGTAAACTCCATCAGTGGGGGGGTTTTTCATCCCCCACTGATGGTTAGCTGAACCAATCGGACCTTTACGGGCAGTTGATCCCCCACCTATCTTCTTTGAATACTCATAATCCTGAGGTGGGGGTCTTTACTTGCCGTTAAGGTGGGATAAAAGGTGACGAGGGTTTACAAAGAAATAGATCTGTATAAAATGGGATAAGATAGCTTGAGTATCCTTTTTTTATCATTTATCATGTAAATTAAAGATAGTACGTTCATACATAGATGGAGGCATATTGATGAAGAAATCACGAAAAGAAGCGTTTGAATGGATTAAAGCGCTTGGAATTGCCGTTATAATTGCGGTTTTAGTACGAAGTTTTATTTTTACAAATTATGTAGTAGAGGGAAAATCAATGATGCCGAATTTACAAGATGGAAATCGGTTGATTGTCAATAAACTTGATTATGAGATTAGTAAACCTAATCGATTTGATATTGTCATCTTTCATGCAACGAAAACGGAAGACTACGTGAAACGGGTTATTGGTCTTCCTGGGGATAAAATAGCTTATCGCAATGATGTTCTCTATGTTAATGGAAAAGCCATGAAGGAACCCTATTTAAAGCGGTATAAGGAAAATATACAAGGTGATCTCACCTATGATTTCCCAAACAACGGGACGATTACCGTACCTAAAAACACCATCTGGGTGATGGGGGATAATAGGCAAAATAGTATTGATAGCCGAGTTTTTGGTCCGGTCAAATTAAATAAAGTGGTTGGTAAAGTGAATGTTAGATACTGGCCGATGTCTAAATTTTCCTTTCTAACAAACCCAGATAAATAAAGAATAATACAGTGAAAACCAACACCATAAGTGGTGTTGGTTTTGTCACTCAAAGTATAAACTGATTAAAAAAGAGATAGTCTTGAGTTAGATCGTTTAATACTACGCTTACTTAAGCTTAGTGATAAGGAATTCTAACATTAATTAAACATTTAATGCGGCTATTTTATTGTTATCGTCTTCTTTTGAAAAGAAATGTTTCATCGCATAATATACATCCCTTTTTTGTTTTAATACAAAATATTGAAATGCCTCTGAGTCATGGAGCGTTTGATAAGCATTCATCAGTGTACTTTTCCGATTATATGGGTTGATTTCACCGTAACCGAAGAAACTTGTAATCGACATAATTTCTTTAACAAGTTCCACGCATTTTTTGTTATCAGATGAGAGATTATCACCATCTGAGAAATGGAAAGGATAAATATTATATTTTTCAGGGGGATAAGAAGAGTTAATGACTTCAAGAGCCTTTCTGTAAGCCGATGAACAAATGGTCCCACCGCTTTCCCCTTTGTTAAAGAAATCGTCTTCTGACACAACTTTAGCTTCTGTATGATGAGCGATAAATTCAATATCGACGTGTTTATATTTCGTTCTTAAAAAACGTGTCATCCAGAAAAAGAAACTTCTTGCGATATACTTTTCCCACATACCCATTGATCCACTGGTATCCATTAAGGCAAGAACAACAGCTTTACTTTCAGGTTTAACGATGGTTTCCCAAGTCTTGAATCTTAGATCTTCTTCTTTGATCGGATTGATTGTAGCTTTTCCTTTGGAAGCATTTCGTTTTATGGCAGAAAGGATGGTACGTCTTTTGTCGATATTCCCCATTAAACCTTTTTTTCTAATATCTCGATAGTCAAAGGAATCGACAACAATATCCGCTTCTTGTTTTTGTTTTAAATTTGGTAATTCGAGTTCTTTAAAAAACAGTTCTTCTATTTCTAATAATGATACATTAGCCTCATAGTAGTCAACGCCAGGTTCTTCCCCTGCTCCTTCACCTTTTCCAGACCCTTTATTAGCCTTACCTGATCCGGGCGCTTTTGCGATGACATCACCGACTTTACTATCACCATTTCCTTGACCTACATGCTTTGTTTTGTCAAAGTTATAACGTATTTTATATTCATCTAAAGAACGTATAGGTATTCTTGTAATATTCTGACCATTTGACATGATAATGTTTTCTTCACTCACCAAATCAGGTAAGTTACTGTTAATCGCTTCTTTTACTTTTTCAGCGTGACGCCGTTGATCTTGATAACCTTTTCGGTGTAAATCCCATGATTCCTCAGCAATTAAAAAATTCTTCATTGGATAGGGCTCCCTTCTGATCATATTATCACCGTTTAAATTCTGCATGAATCTTTACTTTTCCAAGTCAAAGTTATATTTAACCATGTCATAAGGTGAACACCGACTTAAAGAACACATCATCCAATCTCCCTTATCATTAAAAAGGTTGATTGTTTTATTCTATGCAAACCAAGCTAATATTTGCTTTATTTTTTACAAAAAGATGAAATTGACTATGTTTTTTAAGCGCTTTTTTTGATTCTTCTCAGTTTAGGTTTGACTATAGGAAAATGGATAAAAACAAAAAGTCAAGGGGAACGTAACAAAAGAATAAATAGAGATTTACGGAGGATGTATCATATGCGAATCATGACATGCCTACTACTCTGTCTATTTTTGATTGGCTTCTCATGTTCCAAAGGACAAGCAGAGGAAGGTCCATTGAAAATCCATTTTATTGACGTGGATCAAAGTGATTGTATTTTCATTGAAACGCCGAATCACAAGCATATTTTAGTTGATGCGGGGTCCGAGCGTTATGCAAAGAAAGTCACACAGTATTTACAAAATAAAGGGATAACAACACTAGATGCGATGATTATCACTCATCCGCATCATGATCATATTGGCGGGGTCCCAAGTTTATTAAATTCCTTTAAAATTAAAGCCTTCTACATGCCAAAAATGACCCATCATACAAAAATATATCGAACGCTTAAAAAAAGCTTAGAGAAGAAAAACATCATGATTTTTAAAGCAAAAGCTGGAAACAATATTGAAATTTCACGTCATTTGGCCATTGACTTTATTGGACCGGTTCAGGGCAAATACGATAATATGAATGACTATAGTTATGTTTTAAAACTCGTTTATAACCATAATTCGTTCCTTTTAATGGGAGATGCTGGGGAACAAAGTGAAGCAGAACTTCTCTTTAAACATGTTAATGTAAAGGCGGATGTCATAAAAATTGGTCATCACGGAGCGGATACGGGCACAACGTTACCTTTTCTAAAAAAAGTAAATCCTGAAGCAGCCATCATATCAACAGGCCGACATAACTATAAATCGATCCCTGCGCCTGCTGTTATCAATCGCCTTAGGTATTTAAAAATACCAACCTATAGAACCGATTTATTAGGGACCATTGTTGTCACAAGTGATGGAAACACGATTTCCTTTTATTATGGAGATGCACTCCAATATATCGACACTCTTGTAAATGAATAAGCGGGAAGGATGATTTAAGATCTCGTAAATTTAGTTAAGGTTTATGATATGTTTAGATATGGGTAGTGATATTTGTTATTATGGAGATGAATGAAAAAGACGATAGAACAAGAACAACATGAAGAATGAGAGGATTGGTTAAATGATTAAAGCGGTTGTATTTGATTTTGATGGGGTTATCATGGACAGTGAAACCGTGATGTATAAAACGATGCGGGAAATGTATCAAAAATATGGAATTGATCTTCCCCTTGAGGTTTGGTGGAAAGCAGTTGGGACACACGGTGGATTTGACCCGATTGCATATCTAGAAGAACAAACGGGGAAAAGGATTGATTCTGATTCATTTTATAAAGAACGAGATGAACTTTTTCTCTCTAGAGCACAAAAAGAAACCCCTCTACCAGGTGTCGAAGCGTTAATCAAAACGATTGATTCACTAGGATTAAAAATAGGCTTAGCCACAAGCTCGGAAGCGGGTTGGGCTGAAGGACATTTAAAACGTCTGGGACTAAGAGACTATTTTTCTTGTATACGTACGGCTGGTGACGTAGAAAAAGTAAAACCAGATCCGGCATTATATTTGCAGGCTGTTAAATGTTTAGGTGTCGAACCACATGAAGCACTGGCTATTGAGGATTCTTATAATGGGTCATTAGGTGCAAAAAATGCAGGTTTATATTGTGTCGTGGTACCAAACTTTGTTACAAAAAATATGACATTTGATCATGTTGATCACCGATTAGATACGTTGGAAAATGTACAAATTGAATCAATTATCCAATTGTTTGAAGATAAAGTAAGTAAGTGACTAACCTTACAGCCTAATCAATTAAATCGTTTAGTTTCGTAACATTGAATTTCGAAGGGAACAACAGATATGCCTAAAATAGATACAACCCAATTTGAGAAGAAAATAGAACTTAGAAACTTAACTGAAGACGATATTCCTGAATTACTAGAGGTTCAATCCCTTTGTTTTCCAAACATGGATCCTTGGACTGTCGATCAACTGCAGAGCCATCTCCGTATATTTCCTGAAGGCCAATTTTGTGTCACATACGAAGACAAACTCATTGGCTCATGCTCTAGTCTTATTGTTAACTTCGATGAATACAGTGATCAACATACTTGGGATGAAATTACGGATAAAGGTTATATAACCAATCACGATCCAGAAGGTTTGAATCTTTATGGCATAGAAGTGATGGTGCATCCCGACTTTCGGAGAATGAAAATAGGGCACCGTCTATATGATGCGAGGAAAGATTTAGCCCGTCGTTTGAATCTTGAAAGCATTATTATTGGCGGAAGAATCCCAAATTATCAAAAATACGCAGATAAAATGACGCCTAGGGAATATGTAGATGAAGTAATCGAACATAACATTTATGATCCTGTTCTAACTTTTCAACTTCTAAATGGCTTTGTTGTAAAACGTCTTAATGCGGCCTATTTACCTGATGATAAAGCATCTAAATCAAATGCGACTTTAATGGAATGGAATAATATCGATTTTAAAAGACAAAGTAAGCGATTGTATAAAACATCCTTTCCAGTTCGAATTAGTGCGATCCAATATGAAATGCGTAAAATAAGTTGTTTTGATGATTTTGCTGAGCAGGTAGAATATTTTACGGATGTAGCTGCGGATTATCAATCTGACTTCGTCGTTTTTCCAGAAATTTTCACAACACAACTCATGTCATTTCTAGATGAGAAAAGCCCGAGCGGAGCCATTCGAAAATTAACTACTTACACGCCTCAATATTTAGAATTATTCTCACGTCTTTCCGTCCGTTATAATGTTAACATTATCGGAGGCTCACATTTTGTGGAGGAAGGCCATCATATCTATAACGTGGCTTATCTTTTTAGAAGAGACGGTACAATTGAAAAACAATATAAAATTCATATCACACCTAACGAACGCAGATGGTGGGGAATTACACCTGGTAATGAGATGAAAGTATTTGATACGGATTGTGGAAAGATCGCAATATGCATTTGTTATGATATTGAATTTCCGGAATTAGCGCGTTATGCAACAGACCAAGGAGCTAATATCATATTTACGCCATTCTGTACAGATGAGAGACAGGGCTATTTACGTGTTCGTTATTGTTCTCAAGCAAGAGCGATCGAAAATCAAGTGTACACGGTGATTGCTGGAACAGTGGGTAACTTACCTTCTGTAGAAAATATGGATATTCAATATGCTCAATCGGGTATCTTTTCCCCGTCTGACTTTAGTTATCCTCGAGATGGAATTGTTGAAGAGTGTGCTCCCAATATCGAAACGATTGTCGTAGGGGATGTTGATCTCGAAATTTTAAGACGTCAACGGAACGCTGGAAATGTGACACAGTTGAAAGATAGACGGAAGGATCTCTATCAAATTAAGTGGAACAAGTAGAGGATGTAACACGAGTAAGTAGGCATAAAAAACAGCAAGGATCTCAATAGGAGATTCTTGCTGTTTTGTGTAAAAAAATATTTTACTGTAATTCTACCATATACCCATCTTTTTCTAGTCAGAAACCCTGTTTTTTTGATATACTTGTCCTATAATTATCCTTTTAATAATACAATTGTTTAACTGAAATGAATTTTAATTTGCTTTGTATACATACTCGGAGGTGGAAAGATTGGGATGGGAGAACGTCTATAAAAAATGGAAACAAAAAAAAGATTTAGATCCTGATTTAAAAGAACAATTAGAAGCCATTAGTGATCAACCAATTCAATTAGAGGATTGCTTTTATAAAAACCTGGAATTTGGTACAGGTGGCATGCGCGGTGAACTTGGTCCAGGAACCAACCGGTTAAACCGTTATACGATACGCAAAGCGTCAGAAGGCCTTGCTCAGTTTATTTTAAAAAACGGAGAAAAAGCGATTAACGGCGGCGTGGTTATTGCCTATGATTCCAGACACTACTCACCAGAGTTTGCGATGGAAGCAGCCAAAACCATTTCGAAGCATGGCATCAAAACGTATGTTTTTGAATCCCTTAGACCAACACCGGTGCTATCTTTTGCCGTTCGTTATCTAAAGGCTTTTTCAGGGATTGTAATTACAGCAAGTCATAATCCACCTCAATATAATGGATATAAGGTATACAACGAATTTGGGGGACAACTTCCACTTGAGGAAGCGAGCCAGTTGATTCAATATGTTGATGAAGTGACGGATGAACTAGAAGTAGCCGTTGGTCATGAAGATGAATTAAAATCCAGTGGTTTATTAACCATTGTAGGTCAAGAAATTGATGAAGCGTATCAAAAGGAACTTCAAACGTTGTCAATCCAACCAGATGTGATTAAACAAGTTGGCGATGATTTGAAAATCGTATTTACACCGCTTCATGGAACATCTTATATTCCAGTCACACAAGGACTCAAAAATTGGGGATTTTCAAATGTGACAGTTGTTAAAGAACAAGCGGAACCTGATCCAGAATTTTCAACTGTAAAATCACCGAATCCAGAAGAACATGCCGCTTTTGAAATTGCCATCGAATATGGTAAAAAGATTGATGCAGATGTGCTTCTCGGTACAGATCCAGATTGCGACCGTGTTGGAGTGGCAGTGAAAAACAATGAAGGTGAATACACGGTTTTAACAGGTAACCAAACGGGGGCCATTTTACTTCATTATATTTTGACTCAAAAGAAAGCGAAGCAGTTATTGCCTGAAAATCCTATTGTTATTAAAACGATCGTAACATCAGAAATTGGCCGTGCTATTGCATCTGCTTTTGATGTTCCGACGCTAGATACTTTAACGGGCTTTAAATTTATTGGTGAAAAAATTCATGAATTTGAAGTAAATCAACGTTATGAATTCTTATTTGGTTATGAAGAAAGCTATGGCTATCTCGTCGGAGATTTTGTCCGTGACAAAGATGCGGTTCAAGCATGTCTTCTAGCTGCTGAAGCGGCTGCCTACTACAAACAACAAGGGAAATCGTTATACGATGCCTTGAATGATATTTTTGAAACATACGGTTATTATCAAGAAGGACTCGAGTCACTTACATTAAAAGGTAAGCAAGGAGTCGAGCAAATCAATGGGATTCTATCTGAGTTTAGACAACAACCACCCGTTGAAATGGCGGGCGTTTCAATTGCGGTTATAGAAGACTACCAATCATCGGAACGTAAGGACGTTTTGAATAAGGATACATCCAAAATTGAATTACCAGTTTCTAATGTATTAAAATATCAGCTAGAAGATGGTTCATGGTTCTGCTTAAGACCATCAGGCACAGAGCCAAAAATTAAATTTTATTTTGGTGTAAAAGCTGAAACAAAACAAGACTCTGATGCTAAATTCAAAGACTTAAAAACAGCTGTAATGGAAAGAGTTCAAAAAATCGTGAACAAGTGATAAAATAATTAAATAGGATATAAGAGTAAAAGCATTCGTTTAGATGATCATGATCCTAATTGGGTAAGTCGAGCGAATGCTTTTCTCGTGTCTTTGATGATAATGTAAACATCGTTAAATCAAGGGTGTTCTTCTAAACTAGAGGTCAGAACAAAAAGTGTTATCATTTACGTAAAAATACAAAAGGGTTGTGAGAAAATGCTTCCAATTTAAGCGACAATCCATGTGAGGTTTATCAACTGGAAACGTTGTTTGTTAAACATGCATGGACTTACGATAGATAGATGACATGCATGTAGGAAGTTATATATAGAAAAGGATAGGTATGAAAATGAATCAGAAACAATTACAGCAGGAAATTCAAAGGCGAAAAACGTTCGCCATTATTTCACACCCGGATGCGGGTAAAACAACACTTACGGAGAAACTGTTACTCCTTGGTGGTGCAATAAGAACGGCAGGATCTGTAAAATCACGTAAATCCGAGAAGTTTGCAACATCAGACTGGATGGAGCTCGAGAAACAAAGGGGTATTTCGGTAACATCAAGTGTCATGCAATTCACGTATCAAGATTATAAAATTAATATTCTTGATACACCTGGACACCAAGATTTTAGTGAAGATACGTATCGGACACTGATGGCGGTAGATAGCGTCGTGATGATTATTGATGTGGCTAAAGGGGTAGAGCCACAAACCATTAAATTATTTAAGGTATGTAAGGATCGCGGGATTCCGATCTTTACGTTCATTAATAAGCTTGATCGGCAAGGCAAGGAACCTCTTGAACTCTTTGAAGAATTAGAAGAAGTATTAGGGATTGAAACTTATCCGATTAACTATCCCATCGGAATGGGACAATCTTTCCGCGGGGTTTATGATCGAATGGATCACAAAATTGAATGGTACAATGAAAAACGTGAACGCCAAACTCAAGTTTTAACAGAAGATGACGATTTAACGGAAATACTAAAAGGTGTTGCGGATGAAGGTACGATTCATCAATTAGAAGAAGATTTAATGTTGCTTGATGAAGCAGGAAATCCCTTCGACTTTGAAGCCGTTAAACAAGGGAAACAAACACCTGTTTTCTTCGGTAGTGCTGTTTCAAGTTTTGGTGTTCCAACATTTTTAGAGCATTATTTAAAAATGGCTCCGTACCCTCAAGCTAGAGAAACCAGCATAGGAAAGGTAACACCTGATACCGAACAATTTTCCGGCTTTGTTTTTAAAATTCAAGCCAATATGAATCCTGCTCACCGTGATCGAATTGCTTTCCTACGAATTTGTTCAGGAAAGTTTGAGAGAGGTATGACCGTTTGGCTAGATCGGACGAAGAAATCCGTTAAGCTCGCACAGCCACAACAATTTTTTGCGGATAGTCGAGAAATTATTGATGATGCTTATCCAGGAGACATTGTAGGGTTATATGACCCAGGTTTTTATCAAATTGGGGACTCTGTTTGTGAATCAAAAGAGACCTTTAATTACGGTGAATTACCACAATTTCCACCCGAACATTTTGCAAAAGTACGGGCGAAAAATGCCATGAAGCAAAAGCACTTTTTAAAAGGTGTTAATCAGCTTGCTCAAGAAGGTGCGATTCAAATCTATCGCACCCCTTATGAAGAAACGATTTTAGGAGTTGTGGGACAACTGCAATTTGATGTGTTTGTCTATCGGATGAAGGCAGAATATGGCGTTGATCTTGATATGCAACGGATGCCTCACCAAATTGCGAAATGGATTACTAAACCAGAGGATGCAGATGAACTTAGAAAGTCATCCAACAACTTAGTTGTGCTGGACCATCAAGAACGCCCAGTGATTATCTTTGAAAATGATTTCTCACTGCGTTGGTTCGAACAAAAGCATCCTGATATTGAATTAGTCGATTCCAGTTTTTCCTTGCGTTAAGACGATAAAATATTTAAAATGAAGAAACAGAACTTTGGAAATTAAAGACTCGAGTCAACCTGTCATCCTACTATCGGTGATAGGTTGACTTTTTGCGCCGGTAAGCGCTCTTTCAATAGAGAACGTGACCGGCTATTTTTCTTAGTCTTATAAACTAGGGTGAGGGGAGAGAAATTGTGACAATTAAACAGCATCCCGATTATCTAGAAGAGAACGATCGGTTATTATTTACAACGGCGTACATTGACTTGATTTTGCAGTCTAGAGAAAATCAGGGTGGAGATATGAAAGAACGTATGCAAAACGCTATGGCGGATCTTGACTTCTCTGAAAGTAGTGCAGGATACCAAGACATGCTCTTGAATGCGACCTTCATGCACCTTAATGAACAGCAGTATCGCCATTTGAAAGCCGTTAGAGGTAAGCCATATTTTGCTCGAATGGATTTCTTACGAGATCGTGATCAGAATCCAGAAAAGATATACATAGGCAAAACATCGCTTTATGATCGGGAAACACAGGATCAAATTATAGTTGATTGGCGCTCACCGATAGCCAACTTATACTATGAAGGCAGGCTAGGTGAGGTTTCTTATGAAGCTGAAGAAAAGATGCATCATGGTGAATTGGTATTAAAGAGGCAATACATGATCGAAGAGGGACACCTTAATGATTTTAGAGACATTGATATTACAACAAAAGATGATTTACTTCAAGAATCACTATCTCAAAGTGCATCCAGTCGTTTAACAGATATCGTTGCAACCATACAAGAAGAACAAAACCAAGTTATTCGGGCAGATATGAGACGCCCTCTCATCGTTCAAGGAGTTGCAGGTAGCGGAAAAACGACTATTGCCCTTCACCGGGTTTCATTCTATATTTACTCAGCCACCTCTTTTATTCCGGAAAATCTAATGATTTTAGCACCAAACCGACTTTTTATTGAATATATCTCAGAAGTTCTCCCCGAACTCGGAGTTGAATCTGTTTGGCAAACCACATTTATTGATTTTTTCTATGATTCGACAGGACTTAAAATAAAATTGATCCCACTTCATCATGATCTAAAAACATTAATAGAAGCACAAGACTCAAATGAAACACAAACAATTCGTCTTTTAAGTAAGATAAAAAGTTCTTTAAGCTTCAAAGATATGTTAATAGGATATTTGAAAGATATTGAAACGCACATGATCAGTGAGGAACACTTTCGAGTGGGTCGGTTTATTATTTATAAAGCTTCAAAGATTAAGCGTTTATTTCAAGTAGAGTATGCTTATCTACCTTTCTATCAACGTCTAGAAAAAATTAAACGCATCTTACGTGAGCAATTGAAAGCTAAAAAGAAATTGATCGTAAGAGATATTCAGAAGAGATACGATGATCGGATTGAACAGGTTAGATTTCATTCAAAAGACCCGCAAAAACGTCATGAACGGATTTTAAAACTGATGGATAAGCAAGAAGCACTCATAAAAGAAGTTGAGCATGATGCAAAGACAGCTATAAAAACGTATATGGCTCAGTATAAAAAACAAAATGCTCTTTCTCTATACAAAGAGCTTATGGCCGATCCGGATAAATTAGTTTCTTTTTGTCAAGATAACCAGATAGATCGACAAACACTTGAACTTTTGAGTAAAGAAACGATGAGAAATCTGAAAAAAAGACGGGTAACCATAGAGGATCTCGCTCCAATTATTCTGATTCAACATGACGTCCTTGGATTAAAAACAAAACAAGAGATAAAACATGTTGTCATTGATGAAGCGCAAGATTATAGTCCTTTTCAATTTTATACCTTGCGTCATGTCCTTGGTACATCGCTTTTTACAATTTTAGGAGACTTATCGCAAGGGATTTTTAGCTTTCGTGGGACAACTAACTGGGAAGAGATCCAGAAAGAAATTTTTCCTAAGGCAAACATTCGCTTATTAAAACAAAGTTATCGGACAACCGTTGAGATTATGACTCTAGCCAATGAAGTGATTCGTTTAGCTAACATTCCAGGAACCATCAAAGCGGTCCCAGTTGTCAGACATGGTCTTAAGCCCTATTTTCATAAACTAAAAGATCAACAGTCTTTAATCAAAGATCTAGAAAAAACCGTCGATAATATGAGAAATGAAGGTTTGAAAACGTTTGCGATGATCGGAAAAACGGAGCAAGCATGTGGCCATATAAAACAACTTTTAGATGAAGCGTCAAACCTCCAAACGACTTTACTAAAAGAAGATGAAGACTTGCGAGAAAAGGATGTCGTCATTGTTCCATCCGCCTTAGCTAAAGGTTTGGAATTTGATGGTGTCATTCTTATTAATATGGGAGAGTCTTACAAAAAGGAAGATATTGAGATTAAATTGCTATATGTAGCGATGACAAGACCACTCCATCAATTACATTTGTTTAGTGAAGATCCATCTTCTTTCTTATTAGAAAGTGATGCTTCTCTTCAGATGATAGAAAACTTGAATTAAGGGAAAGAAAAGACCATAAATCAATAGAGTAAGAAAATTAAAAGGGCATTTTATAACCGGGCAGCAGACTAGCACACAAATTATCCCGCCTTAACGGCAAGTAAAGACCCCCACCTCAAGATTCTGAGTATTCAAAGAAGATAGGTGGGGTATAACCGCCCGCATGAGACCGATTGGTTCAGGCTTACAATGAGTGGGGGAGGAAAAACCCCCACTCATTGAAGTTTTATTTATTGGATGGTATGGGTTCTAGATGGATTCTGTTTAACAAACAAAATAAACAGAACAGTTGCTATTGCAAAAGCAATCGCCGTAGAGAATGCAAACTGCACTCCTGCAGCCAATGCTTCAGAAGAGTTAGATGCAGCAACTGTTTTACTTTCATTCGTCATTAATGTAATAAATAAGGCTGGTCCAATAGCTCCGGATACTTGATTCCATGCATTTAAAGCTGCGCTACCATGAGAATAAAGATCTATTGACAATTGATTTAATCCTAGCGTCATCATGGGAATGAGGATCGAAGCCACTCCGAAAGTAAATCCCGCATACAGTACCATTAATTGGAAATTTGAAGTCTTTGTAGAAATATTTGAAAGTAACCATACCGTGATAACTAATATAATTGAACCTGTTCCTGCAATGGGCTTTGCCCCGTACTTATCTGTTAATATTCCGGAGATATAGGCGATGACGGCAAACACAATTCCACCTGGCAACAATAATAAACCCGAAGTTAATGGATTGATATTTAAACCATTTTGCATAAAAATGGGAAGTAAGATCATCGCGGAGAACATACACATCATGACCGTAATGGTCGACAAGATGGCGATAAGAAAATTTTTATTTAAAAAAGGCTTTAAATTAAGAAGTGGATCCTCCATATTCTTCTGTCGAATGGCAAAGCTCACAAGACTGGCTATACCTAATCCGAGAAGAATTAAAACAATGGCACTTTGCCAACCTGATTTACTTGCCTCACTAAATCCAATCACGAGTCCACCAAAACCTATAGTGGCTAATATGACAGAGATAATATCAATTTTAATAGGTCGTGTCTCTAAAACGTTACGTATATAATAAGCTGCGAATACAGTTAAAAAAGCAGAAATTGGCAGGACAATGATAAAGACATACCGCCAGGAAAGAAGCTGAACAATGATGCCTGAATAAACGGGTCCAAGTGCGGGAGCAAACGAGACGACGATCCCCATGAGACCTAGCATAGACCCCCGTTTGGCTAACGGTGTAATCGTAATGATAATGGTGGTAACAAGCGGAAGCATAATACCAGATCCTGCCGCCTGAACAATACGTGCAATAAATAGAACAAGAAATGTTGGACTTATGCTGGCTAAAAGTGTACCTGCGAAAAATAAACTCAGCGCAGTAATCAATAACTGTCTTGTTGTAAATCTTTGCATTAAGAAAGCACTTATGGGAATTAAAATACTGATGGTAAGCATATAGCCTGTTGATAACCATTGAGCAGTAGAAGTTTGAATGGCAAAGCTCTTTTCTACATTTGGTAAAGCTACGTTCATGACTGTTTCATTTATAAGTGCAATAAAATTACCCATTATCAGGACTGTGATAAGAGGAAGTCGATTTGGTACGGTTACGTATTTGTCAATGACTTGTGTATTATCGCTCATAAAGGAACATCCTCCTTCATCAAATTTCGCCTAATTAATTAAGCCAACTTGGCTCTAACTTCTACATACCACATTAAACCGTGTCATACTCCAGATAATACGTTAAATAGAGAAGTTTTTTATGATAAATAAAAAAGAGGATAAGAGCTCATTCAAGCTCCCATCCTCTTTTAATTATAAGGCAAATAGTTTTAGTTTAACTGTAAATGTTTTTTCCTAACTTCTTTAGTTGCTTGGACAAGATTTTTAAGAGCAGGAATCGTTTCGTTCGGATTTCTTGTTTTCAGACCACAGTCAGGATTAATCCAGAATAATTTAGGATTGATAACTTGAAGGGCACGTTCAATGCTTGTTTTGATTTCCTCAACACTTGGTATTCTTGGACTATGGATGTCATAGACACCGAGACCAATCCCTTTGTCATACTCATAATCTTCAAAAGTAGAAATGATTTCTCCGTGACTTCTAGCAGCCTCGATTGAGATAACATCAGCATCTAATTGATCGATGGTATCAATAATTTCATCGAATTCTGAATAGCACATATGCGTATGAATTTGGGTGCTGTTTTCGACATAGACGGTGGCTAAACGGAAAACATAGACAGCATCATGAAGATATTTTCTTTTTTTCTCTTCTTTTAATGGTAACCCTTCGCGGATAGCAGGTTCATCCACTTGAATCATTTGAATATTATTCTCCTCAAGGGCGTGAATTTCTTTTTTCAAGGCAAGGGCAATTTGCTTATTTACATCAAATTGACTGATATCATTTCGAACGAATGACCAATTATAAATCGTGACAGGGCCAGTGAGCATGCCTTTGACTGGACGTTTCGTCAGACTTTGGGCATAGGCACTTTCTTTTACGGTCATTGGAGATTCTAGATCAACATCGCCAAAAATAATGGGCGGCTTAACGCATCTAGAACCATATGATTGAACCCAGGCAAAACGGGTAAAAGCGAAACCACGAAGTTTTTCACCAAAGTATTCGACCATGTCATTCCGTTCGAATTCACCATGAACGAGAACATCGATGTCTAGATCTTCCTGGATTTTAATCCATTTTTCAATGTTTTGATCTATGAATTGCTCATATTGGCTTTCCGTCCATTCGCCTTTACGCCATTTTTGCCTAGCCGAACGAATCTCTTTTGTTTGCGGTAGACTTCCGATCGTTGTCGTTGGCAAAAGAGGGAGCTGCCATTTCTTTTCTTGGATAGCTTGACGCTTAGAAAATGGCAATGGCCGCGTTGGCAAGTCTTCTCCAAGTGATTGGATTTCATTCTTAACAGAATCAATGTTTCGGTGGGATGATTGATTTAATGCATTTATAGCTTCTTTGCTTTGTTTTATTTCATTTAAGATGGCTTGATGACCTTCATTGAGCCCTTTTACAAGTGTAACGACTTCATTAAGTTTTTCATCTGCAAAACTAATTGCATTTTTTAATACGGATTCTAATTCATTTTCTTGACGAACAGTGACTGGAACATGTTGCAAACTACTTGATGGTTGAATCCAAAGATGTTCTTGGTCAACATATTGGAGAAGATCTGTCGCTTGGTGTAACGTCTGATCAAGATCTGTACGCCAAATATTTCGCCCATCCACAATTCCGGCAGCAAGTACTTTATCTTCTGGGAATCCATATTTTTTAAGTGATTTAAGATTAGCGCCATCGTCATAGACAAAATCGAGACCAATACCTTGGACAGGTAGAGATATCACCTCTTGATAATGATCTACAGATTCAAAGTACGTTTGCAGTAAAATATTCACGTTAGGAACAGCGTTGTTAAACGCTTCATAAGTTTCTTTGAAGTAGTTAAGGTCTTCCTTTGCAAGCGTTGTAGAAAGGATCGGTTCGTCGACTTGAATCCATGTTGCTCCCGCCTTTTGAAGATCCGTAAAGACGTCTATATAAAGTGGAATGAGGGAGCGTAAAAGATTCGGGAAGTCCTCTTTTTCAAATCCTTTTGAAAGTTTTAGTAAGGTGATCGGTCCAACAATTACAGGCTTACCATCAATATTAAGTTCTTTCTTAGCCTCAAGATAAAGCTTAAGTAATCGATTTTCAGTAATATAAGGTTTAGCATCTGGTTTAATTTCTGGAACAATGTAATGGTAATTTGTATTGAACCATTTTGTCATTTCTGAAGCAACGGCATCCTTACTTCCTCGTGCAATGCTGAAGTATGTATCTAAGCTGACTTTGCCGTTTTTATGGTTAAATCGTTCAGGTACGAGTCCGAAGAGAACAGATGTATCCAAAATGTGGTCGTATAAACTGAAATCACCGATCGGAATGAGATCGATTCCGCTATTTTTTTGTTTTTCTAAGTAGCTTAAGCGTAATTCCTTTATCTGTTTTAAAAATGCTTCTTCAGTTAGTTTTTCAGACCAAAATTGTTCGAGAGCCCGTTTCCATTCTCTCTTTTCCCCGATTCTAGGGTAACCTAAGTTAGAACTTTTGACTTTTGACATTGTTTCTCCTCCTGTTTGTATCCTATGTGAGTGGCTCGGATCCGAAGTGGTGTAAAAAATGAAAACCTCTCCAGAGAAATTGGAGAGGTTAATCTATCGAATCTCTCATTTCTCAATACCTCATGGGTATTGCTGGAATTAGCACCTTTTCAAAATAATGAAAGGTTGCCGGGCTTCATTGGGCCAGTCCCTCCGCCACTCTTCATAAGAGTTTATATATTTTAAATTGTATAATAGATACTAACATATCAGAAAAAGGGTGTCAACAGATGTTTTCTGATATGTTAATAAGTTTTAACTGAAAATGAATTCTGGAAATAAAGAAGGAGGAAATAAAGATTGGAAATTCAGCCAACAACGATCCATATGCAGAAAAAACTGCATGATTTTTTTACTGATCACTGGGGAAGCCCCGAAATGGTTCTATCAACTGGAACGTATACTGTTACTGATCTGGATGGCTTCGTGTGCATTGATTCTGATAAAAGAATGATCGGACTAATAACATATACATTACATCAGAAAAGTTTAGAAATCATTTCATTAGACAGCTTAAAAGAGAACCGAGGATATGGGACACATCTCTTGAAAAAAGTAGAAGAAGTGGCAATTCAAAAGGGATTGCATCAAATACAAGTTATTACCACAAATGATAACTTACATGCACTTCGGTTTTACCAAAAAAGAGACTATTATATTTCACAAGTATTTCCTGGAGCAGTCATAAAGGCGAGGGAGAAAAAACCGGACATCCCACTTGTTGGCTATGCCGATATACCGATACGTGATGAAATATTGCTCATAAAACAATTATAAGACCCGTTTTACAAATTGAGAATTTAGCATAAGAATACGAATAACTTGTTCCATTTAATCATGACAACGTGTTGTTCAACATATAGTGATAATAAATCGTTGGCTTGATGGAAGGAGTGACGACGTGTTAAATTCAGATGAAATAAGCGAACTTGATCGATCCATTGATGAAATTACAGAAATTGCAAAGGGTTTTGGTCTTGATTTCTATCCAATGAGATATGAGATTTGTCCAGCTGAAATCATATATACTTTTGGGGCATACGGGATGCCAACACGATTTTCGCATTGGAGTTTTGGTAAGCAATTTTACAAAATGAAATTGCAATATGATTTGGGTTTAAGTAAAATCTATGAACTTGTTATTAATTCAAATCCATGTTATGCCTTTTTATTAAATACGAACAGTTTGATTCAAAATAAACTCATTGTAGCCCATGTTTTGGCACACTGTGACTTTTTTAAAAACAACGTTAGATTTATTAATACAAGACGAGATATGGTTGAAAGCATGAGTGCAACTGCAGAACGAATCCATAATTATGAAGAGGAATTTGGAAAAGAGCAAGTTGAACGATTTATTGATGCCGTTATTGCAATACAAGAACATGTGGATCCAAGAATTGTAAGAAAATCAGATGCTGTATCTGAAATGACGGAGGAGGTTCAAACTAAAAAGAAACTAAGGAAACCTCTATCTGAATATGAAGACCTATTATCACTAGATGATGAACAAGTTGAACATAATGAGGTGCTTGTTCCTAGGTTTCCTAAAAAGCCACAGAAGGATATTCTATTATTTATCGAGGAAAATAGTAAAGAATTAACGGATTGGCAGCGGGATATTTTAACAATGTTACGGGAAGAAATGTTGTATTTTTGGCCACAACTAGAAACCAAAATTATGAACGAAGGCTGGGCTTCATATTGGCATGCTAGAATTATGCGTGAATTAGATCTAACTTCTAATGAAGCGATTGAATTTGCGACCTTGAACGCTAACGTTGTACAACCGTCACGTCAAGGGATTAATCCCTATTACTTAGGTGTTAAACTATTTGAAGATATTGAAGAACGCTATAACCATCCAACAGAAGAAATGAAACGGATGGGGATAAAAGAAAATTCGGGTCGAGACAAAATTTTTGAAGTAAGGGAACTAGAATCAGATCAATCTTTTATTCGAAATTACTTAACAAAAAGTCTCGTTGACCGAGAGGACCTATTTTTATTTGAAAGAAAAGGAAACGAATACAAAATTACAAGTAAAGAGTGGAAGAATGTACGTGATCAACTCGTATCGATGAGAGTGAATGGTGGGTTTCCTTATATTGTTGTTGAAAATGGGGATTACAAAAGAAATGGTGAACTATACCTTAAACATCGCTACGAAGGTACAGAGCTTGATGTTAAGTATTTAGAAGGCGTACTTAATTATATTTTACAATTATGGGGAAGACCGGTACACATTGAAACTGTAATAGAAGATCATCCCGTTTTATTTAGTTGTGACAGCAATCAGAAAGTGAATCGGAAACGGCTTGATTAATAAGAGTTTAACAGATTTTCGAAAAAATTCCCCTTCTTCAAGCCTATGAAGGGCGAACCTCCATGGTAAGGAGGGGTTATGCACCACCTTCTGACGGACAGTTTAAAAAAGCTGTTCGTTTTTTGTGTACGGTCATTTAAATTTTTAACGATCAGGGGTGTGGTAGATGGATTGCTTAGTGTAACATTTTGTAAAAAGTAAAATTACTGACCTATTAAGAGAACATTTAAGTTATAATGGAAGATGGAAAAAATGTAGAATGTTGCAATTGAACGACTGGAGGTTTATCAAGATGAGTATTTTAGTTCTTGGTGGAGCTGGGTATGTAGGCTCTCACGCTGTGTATCAATTAATTGATAAAGGTTATGATGTGGTTGTTGTAGATAATTTACAAACAGGTCACAGAGACGCTATTCATCCTAAGGCTACTTTTTATGAGGGTGATATACGTAACAAAGATTTTCTTACTTCGGTCTTTCAAAAAGAAAAACTAGCAGGAGTCATTCACTTTGCAGCCAATTCACTGGTTGGTGAATCTATGGAAAAACCATTGATGTATTTTAACAATAATGTTTACGGTGCTCAAATCTTGCTTGAGGTGATGCAAGAATTTGGGGTAAAGGCGATTGTTTTTTCTTCAACGGCCGCAACATACGGTGAACCTGAAGTCGTTCCAATCACGGAAAGCATGAAAACCGAACCGACTAATACGTATGGTGAAACTAAACTTACAATGGAAAAAATGATGAAATGGTGCGACAAGGCATACGGGATAAAATATGTTGCTTTACGCTATTTCAATGTTGCTGGAGCGAGAAAAACTGGGGAGATAGGAGAAGATCATCATCCAGAAACTCACCTTATTCCTATCGTTTTGCAGGTTGCACTCGGACAACGAGAAAAGGTATCGATATATGGTGATGATTATAATACACAAGATGGTACATGTATTCGCGATTACATTCATATAGAGGACCTCATCTCAGCACATATTTTAGCCCTAAATTATCTTCTAGACGGTGGAGATAGTAATGTATTCAATTTAGGCAGCAGTGCGGGATTCTCTGTTAAAGAGATTATTGAAGAAGCACGTAAAGTGACTGAACACCAAATTCCTGCAGTCATAGGACCAAGACGTGCTGGAGACCCAAGTACGTTAATTGCTTCTTCTGATAAAGCAAAGAAAGTCCTGAATTGGAATCCAACCCATACATCTATTCCTGAAATATTAACAGATGCTTGGAATTGGCATAAAAATCACCCAGAAGGCTATGGGGATAAATAAGTTAAAAAAACGACTATCAAAGGCATTATTGGGAGAATCCAAGAAAATGAACCCAATAATGCTTTTTTTACTGGATAAGATAACTATGTAAGAATCGATTATCTTTGGTGAGTCAAGATAATAATTAACACGCCGACCAGACAAATTGCTCCACCTAACCAATCGTAGAAATCGGGCGTCTTTTTCTCAATCCACCATCCCCATAAGAGGGCCATAACAATAAATATCCCCCCATATGTAGCATAGACTCGACCGAAAGAAGTAAAAGCCTGGAAGGTTGCTATTATACCATACAGAACCATCATTATACCTCCAATGATCCCAATGTATAGGGGAGCCCCTTCACGAACACAAAGCCAGATAAGATAGCCACCCCCAATTTCAAAAAAGCCAGCTAAAATAAAAATAAAAATGATAGACAAAAGATCATAACCTTTCCTTGAGTATGTACGAGTTTATAATCCATTTTAATATTTTTTGAAAAATTATTCTAAATGTGGTAATATATACATGGTTGAATGAATCCCCATCTTAAAAAAACTCAACAGTTCTTTAACAAATCATAACATTGATGACATTGAATTGTAACAATTCTATGTTAGTATAATAACTGTGAAAGAATATTGTGACTTTTTGTAGGCTATTTCAAATTTATTGATTAGGATTGACAAAATTTGAAAAAGCGTGTAATGTTATTAATTGACCTAATGTGAATTTAAAAACTTAATTTAAGTAAACTAAGTTGGATGCTATCTATAAAAGGAATGAATTAGGATGGTTGAAAAAAGTATTATCTATGTGGACTAATTGTATTGGCGCGGTCAAGGAACCGCATGAGTGGAAGAGAGGCAGGGCTTTCAGCGTTTTAGTGTTAATATGGTGTTTATATTAGGTCCAAAATAATGCTTAATGTTTTTAATTTATATATTATAAAGAGTGATCAACTGGTTTTGGTACTTTTTATAATATGTGAATTTTTATTATTAGAGGTTGTTCAAAAAGTCACCAAATGATAAGCTGCGAATTTCGGCACCGCCTTGATCTTCTTGCTTCTAATTTGTCACCTTTTTGAACATGCACTATTATGGATAAAACATGAGCATATTTAAAATTTTTAGGAGGTTTTCTCTAAATGCAAACAGGTACAGTAAAATGGTTTAATGCAGAAAAAGGTTTTGGTTTTATCGAAATCGAAGAAGGTAACGATGTATTCGTTCACTTCAGCGCTATCCAAGGTGACGGTTTCAAATCGTTAGAAGAAGGACAAAGTGTTGAATTCGAAGTTGTCGAAGGAAACCGCGGACCTCAAGCAGCTAACGTTACTAAATTATAATATATAATTTATATAAAACAGTAGCCTAAAAAATCATACGGCATCTAAATGTTAGACATAGCTAACAATTAGGTGCCGTTTTTATGTATAAAAGTTTTAAGGATATAACAATAAGAAAGGTTATGCTTCTGTCTGTTCATCATTGACCATTTGGATGTGTCAAACGATATTTTCCTTGACGGAATGTTTAATGAATAGTATCATTTTTATAAGAGTAAATGGATAATCGATTTCTATTAGATAATAGGTTGCTTTAGCATATCGTTAATATAAAAAATTGGCTGTATGAAAAAGTAAGCCTATAAAAATAGAGATAAAAAATTGTATCCTTATTTGGTAAGGAACATAATCCTATATAAAAGGTAGACTATTTAAAAGACTACACGTGAGTTAGTTAATAGTAAACCGACAATTTTCCAGATTTAATGATTTTAATTGATCATTAAAATTTGAAATTGTCGGTTTTTTGCTTTATATAAATACAAATGATATTCATTAGAGGGAAAACTCTAGAAATTGTAGCTCGTTGTTTTTAGTTTTTATTCATTTTTTAAAGGGGAGGGGAAGCTAGATGATAAATAACCTTGACTTTATTTCACTACCAACATTATTTTTTATATTGCTGACATTTTCTGTACTAAGTGGCTTGATTTTATTATACCCAAGAATTCCTTTAGGTTTTGTTCGTTTTCATACAGGCATCATTATATTGCCACCAATAATCGCTCTATTCGCACTTATCTTTAACAATGAAAGAACGATGTTTGGTCCCTTTCGTCTTGATTCTTTATCATGGCTCTTGGCGATGTTTGTCCTTACTATCGGTTTTATTGTACAACGTTATTCTATTCGTTATTTATTCGGTGATCGAAATTATCGAAAATATTTTGCCTTACTAACGCTTACTACAGTCGTCGATTCAGTTGCCTGGATGAGTGACGACCTTCGCTTTCTGTTGATATGCTGGGGCGCTACCCTCTTGGGACTGACCTTACTTATCAGGTTAAAAAAGGAATGGCGAGTGGCTAGAAAATCAGCAAACCTTTCTGGTCTATTGTTTGCCCTTAGTTGGCTTAGCCTATTATTTGCCATCATTTGGCTCTCGCAAGCAACAGGACACTGGCGGTTGCTGCATATACTCACTGAAGATAGCCTAGCTCAACTTGCCTCATGGGAGAAAACGTGTATCAATCTATTGCTAATTGGCGCCGTCGTCATTCCGGCTGCACAATGGCCCCTTCAACGCTGGTTATTAGAATCAGTCGTTGCTCCAACACCCATTTCGGCAGTCATGCATGCAGGTATCGTGAATGCTGGTGGCATAATCTTGACTTGTTTTGCACCCCTTTTTAGTGGCAATATTGCCCAAATAATTCTGCTTGTTTTGTCGAGTATTTCAGTCTTAATAGGTACTGGAATCATGTTGGTTCAAGTTGACTATAAACGGCAACTCGTGGGGTCTACAATAGCACAGATGGGTTTCATGCTGATTCAGTGTGCCTTAGGTGCTTATGTAGCAGCCATTACTCATGCTGTTTTACATGGTCTTTTTAAATCTACTCTTTTCTTACGTGCAGGTACCGTGATCACGACCGAAAAATCAGTATCTAAGAGATCAACCCAATCCTCCACGTTTTTATGGGTCATTGCTGGAGGTGTTTTAGGCACTTTAATAGGTATTGCATTCTGGCTAACTTCTCATGGAGAAGTTTATCAATTTATTAGTGCTGTCATTTTGGGGTGGTCTGTATCGATTGCTTGGAAGCAATTCATGGCTTTTGGAAAAGGGCCCATTAGTCGACTGGTTGGATTTTTACTATTTGCCGGTACTTCAATCGTATTTAGCGTCATTCATAACGCTTTTTATAATCTTTTACATGGTGCAGTTAATCAAGGAGTACAGCCGCCTATATCAGCAGCGATTTGGCTTCTGCTGATCTTGCTTTTAGGGCATATTATAGGTGCCTGGTTATCTCACAATCGCTCGACCGTTGCCTATGCGGTTATTTATTTATGGCTCCTACGATTGAGTGAGCCTCAGAATGGTTCGGTCGAAAGTCATCCAAAGTATCTGACACAATCACGGGACTCGAGGAGGTATGTTCGATGAATACAACATTACACCAGGAAAATGTGCGTAATTTCCTTAGACATGACATGGATGAATTGGTGAAATCGGCTAGCAACGTTATAGCACCATTTGGTCCTATCAATAAATTTGGGGCACGTACCCCGTGGTCTGGCCTGGAAGATCGGTCATTTGAACAAGTAGCACGCAAGTTGAAGGACATTTGTGACGTGGAAATATACCCAAACGATTCGGTGATTCAGTCTGCGTGGAATCGAGGCGAGATTAATCAGGACCTTTTGGAAAGCCGTCTTAGGCACTGGCTTGATTTACAGGATCTAGAGATCTCGCGTGATGTTGCGGAGCAGTTCTGCTGGGCAACTCTAATGCAAGAAGAGCGACCTTCAAACGTAGTGAACGATCCAAAATTAAAGAGTCTGGCAAAAAAATTAAGTCATTTTAAATTCCAGATGACAGAGACCTATTCTGTAAGAACCTATAGTCAACGTTTGGAGCTATTGGGCGGAGCGCGGGTAGCTCATGATCTCAATCGTCATATGATTAAGTGGTGTAAATTATTTTTGGATGAATCACAAGCCGTTTGGTCAATGCCCAATCGTAAAGAAGGCTTTTACCAGGCTTGGCGGCGCATTGCTCGGCATGACCCAGCGCTTAACCGCATGACACGCAAACAGATCAGTACATTACCAAAAGATGCTGACCATGCATTAAAGGAGGCATTACAGTTACTAGAAGTCCCTTATGAAGAGATCCAAGGCTATTTGGAAGCTCATTTACTTGCCTTGCCAGGTTGGGCTGGAATGCTGCTTTGGCGTTCGCAGCATCGGGCTGAAGAACGTTCTTTGCTATCTGACTATTTGGCTATACGACTATCCTTAGAACTTATCTTAGTTAAACCTTTTCTTCACTTGACTGAGCAAAGAAGTGAGGATAAAGTGGTTTTAGAACCCTTAATCGCTTCTTGGGTCCACTTTGGGAACCTGCCAATCGGTGCATGGCCTGAGCTCTCTTCTGCAGAACAAAAAGCACGATTGATATTGGCTTTTCGTTTTGATAAAATTGTTCGCAATCAGCTTTGGTTGGAAGCATGGGAAATGACATACGAAGATCAATTGAAGAAGATGATCACATCAAAACAAATGACAGAAGTAGAAAGCGTAAAACCTATAGCCGCACAATTTGCCTTTTGTATTGATGTGCGTTCAGAACTTTTTCGACGTAAACTTGAAAAAGCAGGTCCATTTGCAACTTTCGGAACGGCTGGCTTTTTCGGATTACCCATTGAAACGAACGAGTTAGGCTGTATGCATGGTCATAGCTCCTTGCCTGTTATGAAAAAGCCACAGTTCAAAATAAAAGAATATTTGCCTGAACTTGAATTAAAACAATATGAAGAACGGGAACAGACAGATTATTCAATCAGCAGCATGTTTAAGTCGATGAAAAATAATATGCTTGCGAGCCTTGTCCTTCCTGAAGTTAGCGGTCCTTGGCTTAGCTTGCAAACCTTGGCTCGCAGCATTGCTCCTCGCACGTCAGGCCGGGTTTTCCGTAAAATTCGAAAAACGTGGTTACGAAAACCTTCTACTGAACTCTCGCTCGATCATGTGCACACATCGGACACGGAGTTGCCGATTGGATTCACGGGAGAACAGAAAGTTTATTATGCTCGTCAGGCATTAAAAATGATGGGTCTGACAGATCATTTTAGTCCTTTAGTTGTCATTTGTGGTCATGGAAGTCAAAGTACGAACAACCCATATGCTTCTTCATTGGATTGCGGTGCTTGCGGCGGAGCTTCAAGTGGATTCAATGCGCGGGTACTGGCAACCTTGTGTAATCTTCAGACGGTAAGACGAGCACTCGCCGATGAAGGTATTTCGATTCCTAAAGAGACTGTTTTCGTAGCTGCTGAGCATATTACAACACTTGACGAGTTACACTGGCTTTATGTTCCTGAACTTTCAGATGCTGCGGAGAAATCATTTAGACTTGTTGAAAAGACAATGCCAAAAGTGAGTGAAGAAGCAAATGCCGAGCGAATTTTAAAATTACCAAATATTAACTCATCCCACAAAAACCCAAAACGTGAGGCGGAGCGATTAGCAGAAGACTGGAGTGAGATACGTCCGGAATGGGGGTTGGCACGTAATGCTTCGTTTATCATCGGAGATCGCGAGCTTACCAAAGAGTGTAATTTAAATGAGAGATCATTTCTCCATAACTATAATTGGAAAAAGGATTTGAATGGTGATCTACTTGCCGCTATTATTGCTGGGCCTGGAACGGTTGCCCAATGGATTAACCTGCAATATTACGCATCTACGGTTGCCCCACATTATTATGGAAGTGGAAGTAAAACGACCCAAACTGTGACTTCCGGTATCGGAGTCATGCAAGGGAACTCCAGTGACTTATTAACTGGACTTCCTTGGCAGTCCGTGATGCAATCGGATCAAGAAGCTTATCATGCTCCTCTACGTTTGTTGGTTGTCATCCAAGCACCAAACAAGTATGTGAAACGGTTGCTAGATCATGACAAAGCCTTTCATCAAAAAGTCCACAATGGCTGGATTCGACTAGCATCTATTGATCCTGAAGGAAACTGGATAAGTTGGTCTTAACTTACTTTCCCAGAAAACCTTCCAAAAAAATATAATTACAAAAATATAGATGACTTACTTTTTAAAAAGGAAAAGGACTTTATTATGGATAAATCAAAAGGAATCATCGAAGCTGAAATAAGTAAAGCTTTAACTCAATGGGAAAAAAGTTATCTTGGACGCGGCTCATTATCTGTTAAATCAGACATTTTAAGAGATATGATTATTGTTACGTTACGTGGGATCCTAACCCCTGCTGAATACACAGTATGCGAAAAAGATAAAGAAGGATTACTATCAGTAAAAAGAAATCGGAATAGTTTGGTCGAGTCAGGTCTAGAAGAGCTAAAGAAAATAATATTAACATTAACAGATCAAGAAGTCATTAGTTTTCACACTGATATAAGTACACATACAGGTGAACGCGTTATGGTCTTTAAACTTTCCAATAACTTGCAAAACAAATTATCGTAAAACAGCCTTTTTCACCAGAATAAGAAAAGTTATCTTTTATTCTAGATAGAAATTCAAGCCTTTTTTTTATTGAGACGTTGTTAATCACTCGTCTAAGCCCTATACACCTATGTAATAGCACAAAACAACAGGTGTTCTTATAGGGCCTCTTTGTTTTTTAGTTAAAGGCTACTTGTATTCACCCCCTTAATAAGCTCAGATCTATTGTGATTTAAATACAAATATTTTCCATGATGTTTTTAGGCATAATAATATTGGTTTGAAACACAATAGTAGTACAAGGGAGGTGAAAGACATGGCAAACAACAGTAATCAATTACTTGTCCCAGGTGTTGAACAAGCACTTGATCAAATGAAAGCTGAAATCGCAAGTGAATTTGGTGTTAATCTTGGCGCTGACACGACTTCTCGAGCTAACGGTTCCGTTGGTGGTGAAATCACAAAACGTCTTGTTGCACAAGCTCAATCACAACTTGGCGGTTCTACTAAATAATAATATTGAAATGGCTAAAGGAAGCAGAAATCTCTGCTTCCTTCCTTCTATATTCTTTCTTCTGATTCAGCGTCAAAGAAATGTACTTTATTCATATCGAGTGCGAGTAATAGGTTGTCTCCAATTGATGGATTGTTTCTTGCATCAATTTTTGCAATAATATCATGCCCTTGGAGTTTGGCATAAAGGATACTTTCAGATCCCATAAGTTCAACTACATCAATCGTCACGGTAAAGGAAGAGTTTTCTGAGGCTTTAATAAAAAGAGGTTCATCATGAATATCTTCTGGACGAATACCTAAAATCACATTTTTTCCTACATAATTTTTTTCCCGTAGTATTTTCATTTTTCCTTCTGGAATGGGTATGGATAATTGACCAATTTCAAAATGCTGATCTGTCAGTTTTACAGGTATAAAATTCATGGCGGGTGACCCTATGAAACCACCTACAAAAACATTAACAGGAAAATCATACACATCCTTTGGTGAACCTACCTGTTGGATAATACCATCTTTCATAATAACGATACGTGTTGCCATCGTCATAGCTTCAGTTTGGTCATGTGTAACATAGATGGTCGTCGTATTTAATCTTTGGTGTAATTTTGCAATTTCCGTTCTCATTTGAACACGTAATTTGGCATCCAAGTTCGAAAGAGGTTCATCCATTAAAAATACTTTCGGATGACGAACAATCGCACGTCCAAGGGCCACACGTTGTCTTTGTCCACCTGATAATGCTTTTGGTTTCCGTTGTAGGTATTCTTCTAGGCCTAAGATACGAGCGGCTTCCTTCACTCGTGTATCAATCTCTTCTTTTTTGTATTTTCGGAGTTTTAAACCAAAAGCCATATTATCATAGACACTCATGTGTGGATATAAGGCATAGTTTTGAAATACCATGGCAATGTCTCGATCTTTAGGGGGAATGTTATTGACCAGTTCATTACCAATGTATAACTCGCCTTCAGTTATTTCTTCAAGACCCGCGATCATTCTGAGTGTGGTTGATTTTCCGCAGCCTGAAGGACCTACAAAAACAATAAATTCTTTATCATCAATTTCTAAGTTAAAGTCTTTAACGGATAACGTGTCACTATTCTCATATTTTTTATTAATATGCTTTAATAAAATTTCAGCCATATCTTACGCCTCCTGATATATAGTGAAAGACTTACTCTATTGTAATGATAACGCTTACATTTTACTATTGTCATTTTGCATAAAAAAAGAAACTTATTTTTGTTCAATTTTTACTTTTGCTCCAGTTAAATAATCAAGACAAAGTGAAATAGTTACTGCATCTTGGAAATTTCTAGGGTCAAGTTGAGTGACATCAAAAAAACGTTGGAGACGATAAGATAGGCTATTACGATGTATGAATAACGTTTTTGAAGCTGTTGTCATATTAAAACCATGATGTAAAAATACTTTGACACTGTGGATAACTTCTTGATCCAAAGTTGATATTGCCAAACATAGATCGTCAAATAATGTCTTTACAATCGTCGACTCACAAAAATGAAGTAAAGCTAAACTGAATGTATGGTAAAAGTGAAAATATTTCTGCTCTGGTTTTTGGCTCATTGCAAGTTTAAACAGTTGTGATTGCTGAGCATATTTTTCATAGAGAAGATCTGTCTTGATAAGTGGTGTAGCCATAATTTTGATATCGGCAAAAAGATCGCTTGCAATAGTATCTACAATTTCTCTAGGCGTTTCGAGCTCTTGTGAGTTGAGCAGGATAATTCCATCAGTTTCTGTTTTCCAAACGATACTGACTATTTGATGTCCTAAGAAAGCTTCTATGGCCTCTTTAAAATCATCCTTACCTTCTAGTAGATGATCAAAATGATAATGGATAAGCGACACAGAGGGATAACGTGATAAATTCTTAGCTATATATGTATTTTTTTTATTATGAAAAATATAGTTTGACCACGATTGTTGTTCGAACGTCATTTGAGTGCTTGAAGCCATGTTATAGGGGGAAAAAGACAACAGAAGAAGTTGATATTCACTCTCCGAAACCCTCTCTTTTTTTATTCCAAATCTTTCATGATTTTTTTTGTCTTGAAACCAAATATAGTCTTCGGGATTATGAACAAGGTGATCGATTTTAATAACATCTTGGCCATATAGCTTCTTTATGATTTCCATCAATTTAACTCGCTCCCTTGAACTAAAAGTCTTTTTTATTAAAAATTCACAAGTATCACTTTATTTTATTATAGAAGTTATTAGGTTACATGACAAATAGAATAAGATCGCTTCAGTTCCAAGAAGATTATCCATTCAAGGATGAACATATTTGTCGTTTGTGTTAGGGTTATATAGATGATATCTAATATACGAGGAGGTAGGGGTATGGCAACTACTTATGATATTGCTTATGATTTAGAAAAACAAATCAGAGAAAGCGATGAATATGAACAATTAAAACAAGCGTACCAAACTGTAAATGAACATGATGAAGCTAAAAAATTATTTGATGAGTTTCGTCAGTTACAATTAGATTTACAACAAAAACAAATGTCAGGTGAAGCAATTTCTGAAGAGGAAGCAAAGAATGCTGAAACGTCTTTCCAAAACATTCAGCAACACAAAGAAATAACAGACCTTATGTCAGCTGAACAACGAATGAGTTTATTGATTAATGATCTGAATCAGATTATTACTAAGCCACTTCAAGAACTTTATGGGACACTTGGAGAGGAAAACAAGTAAAACCAGCATTTTATAATGGGTATCTTTTTATGGATGCCCGTTTTTTAGTTGATAAAAGAATCCTTCTGAATTAGCATCGTCTCCAGAATAAAAGTCCATGCTTTGGTTCTATTGTGAAAGATAAGCCCATATATTGTGAGTAGAAGACGGACTTTTAAAGGGGGATTAATCTTGGTATATCGCTTACTAGTTTTAGACATCGACGGTACCCTTTTACGAAGCAATCATAAGTTGGATAGACAAACGAAAGAAGCTATAGCTTTTGCTAAAAGAAAAGGGGTTGCAGTAACTCTTGTATCGGATCGTCATTTTCACTCAGCAGCAAAAGTTGCCAAAGCTTTGAAGCTAAACCATCCAATCATTGCACATAATGGGGCATTTGTCTCATCATCCATTGATCATCCACTTTACACAAGTAAAATTGAGCATGGCGTGTTAATGCAGTTAGTAGAATTCTTAGAAACGTATCCTTACCATATTCAAATCTCTCATGAACGATTATCAATCAGTAATCGTCCCAAACAAAAGAATTTGATCGCAAAAATGACCATCGGGATGAGTGAACCACTTTTTTATCCTGTTACTTACGTGGATTCATTAAGCCAATACCTACTCGAAAATTTCGAGAGTGCAACTGATGTAAAAGTGACTCTAGATTCGAAAGACAGTGAAGAGGTTATTGAATCATTAAAAGATTTCTTTCCTTCAATCGATATCAAAAAAGTATCGAATAATCAGCTCTTATTAACCAACCATCAAACGTCTCGATTTGATGCTCTTGTCCATTTAACGTCCCACCTTGGGATATCATTAGCTGAAACAGTCGCTGTGGGCGATGGACTAGAGGACTTAGAATTAATTGAAAAATGCGGACTTGGCGTAGCGATGAATAATGCCCCAAAAGTCGTGAAAGAGCGTGCTGATTGGATAACTCGATCGAATGATATGAATGGTGTTGCTTATATGGTGAAAGAGGTATTTCGTAAACAATTACGTGTTAGTTTATAATAGGAAGTTAGTACATGAAATATTAGTATATTAAAAGAATATGAAAGACAGGGGTCTAGCTGATCCCTGTTTTTTTATGGATTTAAAGAGGCAGTTCATCACGTACATAAAGTTAAAGTAAGGCCCATTTACACATTAATGTAAATATTATCTTGAATGAACAATCGTATTGTATACTTAAGAAAAATATAGAAGGAAATAGAGGCTTTGTTAAAGAATCAGGTTAATACACACTATTTTTGACAATTCGTGTGAATCATGGCCACACACACTTTTCAGCCATGCTGATAGGCTGCATAAAGAAGAAAATTTTATCAATAGATAGAGGGATTCAATTGAGTACAAAAGATATTATTAAAGAAGCCGAGTTATATGTTAAAAATGAATTGAAAAAGGACCATACGGGTCATGATTGGTGGCACATCGATCGTGTAAGAAATATGGCTATGCGAATTGCCGAGGAAGAGCAAGCGAACTTATTTATTTGTGAAATGGCTTCTCTCCTTCATGATATAGCCGATGAAAAATTAAATGCTAGTGAATCAGAAGGGATTCAGAAAGTCAGTCATTGGCTTATTGAACATCATGTCGATGAAAAAACAAAAAAACACATTATGATGATCATTACGCAGATGTCTTTCAAGGGTGGAAACAGACCTCCTATGACGAGCATTGAAGGAAAGGTCGTTCAGGATGCAGATCGATTAGATGCCATGGGCGCCATTGGTATTGCAAGAGCTTTGACATTTGGAGGGGCCAAAAGTAGAGTCCTCTATGATCCCTCCATACAGCCCCGTTACGAATTAAACGAACGTAATTATCGTTCAAATGACCAGACGACCTTAAATCACTTTTATGAAAAATTATTTAAATTAAAAGATAGAATGAACACACGTTTAGGTAAAAAAATGGCCATTAAACGCCATGAACGGTTAGAAAGATTTGTACATGAATTTCTTGAGGAATGGGAAGGTCTAAGCTAAATTGACCTTGATAAAAATAAAGGTTGATAGACTGCTTTATGAGTAAGTTCAATTAATAGTCTGTGATCATACATAAATATTTATAAGAACGTGTGATCGTCTTTTTAATATGCTAAAATAAAGGAAATGGAAAAAAAGGGGGTTTCCCACATGATTCGGTTTATTCATACAGCAGATCTTCACCTAGATCGTCCGTTTGTTGGCCTTTCTCATTTACCAAATAAAATTTATCATAGAATGAGGGAAAGTACGTTTACTGCTTTCGATACGATCATTAAGAAGGCGATTGAAACAAAAGTAGATTTTATTATTATAGCTGGAGATATCTTTGATGGCAGTCACCGAAGTTTTAAAGCCCAGAATCGTTTTATTACAGGAATGAGAAAACTGCATCAAGCTGGAATTCATGTCTATCTTTCTTATGGCAATCATGATCATTTAAATGATGATTGGAATCGTCTGTCTTTTCCAGATAATGTCCATGTATTTCCTCCTGAAGTAAAGAGATTTACGTTTAGCAAAGCGGGAGACAACCGTTGTGATCTATATGGTTTTAGCTATAAAGAAAAACATATACAAAATAATATGATCCCTTTTTACCCCGAAAAAGAGGGCTCTCACTACCATATAGGCATCCTTCACGGAGCAGAAAAAGAACCATCTAATGAGAATCATTATGCCCCTTTTTTAACGTCAGAACTTATTGATTTACACTATGATTACTGGGCTTTAGGGCATATTCATAAAAGAGAGAAACTATCCCTAAACCATGACATTTGGTATCCAGGAAACATTCAAGGCCTGTCAAAAAAGGAAACTGGAGTTAAGGGAGCTTCATTAGTTGAAATGGATCATACGCATGTTCATACATCCTTTTTTCCAACATCAGATGTTGTTTGGGATGAAGCAAACTTAAATATAGAGAGAACAGAAAAAATTGATCGAGTCATCCATCAAATTGATCAATTAAAGGATGAAAAACGAAGCCAAACCAACGGGACTCTACTAACTCTATATATAGAAGGATCTACCTCTCTTCTGCAGGGACGAGATGTAGATGAGAAAATCGAAGAGTTACTCGAGTCCGTTCGGGACGAAGAAGAGGAACGTGATGACTTTGTTTGGATCGTATCCATTATAAATCAAACAGATCCATTGTGGGATATTGATGAATTAAAGCAAAATAATTACTTTATTGGGGATGTACTAAAAGAGATTGATTCTATTAATATGGGATCTGCTTTATCGATTCTCTATCATCATCATTTAGGTAAGCGCTATTTGGGTAACATAACGGATGAAGTAAGACAAAGTATCAAACATGAGGCAGAAAAATTAATTGTACAAGCACTATATAAAGGTTAGATACAGTTAGGAGGGGAAACGATGAAAATAAGGGAAATTCAAATTCAACAGTTTGGGCAATTTGATCATAAGATATATCAATTCCCAAGCCATCCTTTTCTTATTATTTATGGACCCAATGAGGCTGGAAAATCAACACTTTTTGAGGTCATAAAAGCCGTTTTGTTTGGATTTCCATCAAAAAATCATCTCTCAAATTATTTAAAAGATAAAGATATTAAAAGGCTTAGTGGTTCTCTGAAAATCGAAACAAAAGAAGGTATGAGGACCTATACAAGAGATTATAAAACCAATGAATTTCTAAAAACTTACATAGAGCAAATTGGACATGAAATTGACGAAATACCTGGGTTTAAAGGTGTTGATCGAACTTTCTTTGAATCTATCTTTTGTTTTAATTTAGATGGTCTTAGAGATTTACATCAAGTAAAAACCGAAGACTTGAATCAATTTTTGTTTAATGCAGGAATGATGGGCAGCACAGAATTATCCGAATTAGAGCAAAAGTTATCTAAGAAACGAGATGAACTATATAAACGCGCTGGAAGGAAACCGGAGATTAATCAATTATTAATCGAAAGACACCATAAAGAACAACAACGAAAACAATTAGAAAAAAGCAGAAAAACGTTTAGTGAACTTCAAAATAGGATAAAGGCGGCGAAGGAATATCAGGAAAATTTGAAAGCCAAAAAGCGCCAAATTTATATCCGTTTAGAAGAATACAAGCTTTCTAAAACGCTACATCCATTACTTGTATCCTACCATTATTTAAAGAATGAAGAAAAGATTTATCAGCCTAAGCACCCCTTTCCCGAACAAGGTATTGAACGATTTGAAAAATGGAAAACAAAATTTGTGGCTTTTGAAGGTGAATGTGCGGAAATTAACGAGAAAATGAAACAATTAAAACAAGAGATGAACACAATTAAGATAGATGATTCTCTTTTATCCATGGAGGAAAGGATTGTAACGCTTTTGAAATCCACCTCAAAATATGAGCATACTTGTGAGCAAATTTCTAGCCTGAATGATACTATCACCGATGAGAAACAGCAGATTGAAGAAAATCTTCGCATTCTTGGCCCAGACTGGTCACTTGATCGAATTCGTCAGGTAAATACAAATCTAGAGACGAAGCAAGACATGAAACGGTTGCTTCATGAAAGACATAGAGCAATAGAAGATGTTGCGTATTATGAAAAAATAGTTGCCCAGAGATCCGAAGAATTACAACAGATCAAAGGTCGGATTGAACAAGGAAAAAGTCAACTCATGCACACCACAGAACGGGAAATGATGGAAAGAGAAATACAGCGCATTAAAAATGATCAAGATCTGTTAAAAGAAAAAGAATGGCTAGAACAAAACAGTCAAATTCTCCAACATGATCATCAACAGAACGGATTAAAGAATAAAGGCTCAATGAGCACTAGTTTAGGCGTTTTTTTATCTCTGTTAGTTGGGGGCCTTCTTTTTCTAGTTGATCATGTTGTAGGTATGGTGGCTTTAGCACTTGGGATAATCTTTAGCATCTGTGCCTCTTTTTTGATGAAAAAACCATCAAGTAGAAAAGATGAACCTGATAAAATAACACAAAGATTGAATGAGATTATCGCCATTTTAAATGAAGAACCAGAGATCAAATCAAGTTACGAAGAACTAAGTCATAAGCTTGAAAAAGATCGGCAACTTGCCATGATGCAAGAGATGGAACAAAAACAATATGAGACGGTAAAAAAGAAATATGACGTTTCCCTTTTTAAACTAAATCAAGCGATGAACACAGTTGATAAAGCTGATCAAGCGTTTAATGAATGGCTTAAGAATCACGGATTTCCATCCATCCCTTTAAGTCTAATAGATGAAAGTTTTCAAGTGATTCAAGAAACTCAAAAGGCTTTGAATCGAATAAGCTACTTAAATATGAAAATAGATCAAAGAATGCAGGAGAAAAAGGCCTATGAAGCTACAAAAGATGAGATTTTTAACAGTCTAGCGTTAAATGCAGATACTGAGCAACTCGAACAAAAACTGAAGACAGAAAAGGAAAAGAAAGAGAAACTAAACAACTATCAACAACAATATCACCTCTTCTTTCAGCAGAAGAAAAGCTTAAAAGAAAAAGTGATAACCTACCAAAAAGAATGTCAATACCTGTTAGAATTAGCTTGTGTTGAAGATGAAGAAAACTTTCGTTTAGAAGCGAAACGGCATGATAAATATCATGAACTACAGAAAAAAATCAGCGAACGATATGAGCAAATATTGAATAGTGTTGGAAGCAAAGAAAAAGCGGAAAACTATATAAGTGAACCCATAGAGGACATTTATGATGCAAAAAAAGAACAAGATGAAATAGCCTCATTAGAGGAAATTGAGTTAGAAGAGGAAAGATTAAATCGTCAATTAATTGATGACTTGTCTCGTGCACAAAGCCTTGAACAAGATGAACGATATGATGATGTCGTCTATGATATAGCTAGATTAGATAGCAATTTACAGGAAAAATCTAGGAAATGGGCCATATATCAATTGGCTTTAACGAGTTTAAATAAAGTGAAAGAAGAATACCGTAAGACAAAATTACCTAAAGTATTGAGAGCAGCAGAAACGTATTTTAGTAAAATGACAAATCAAATCTACACAGCTGTATTTCTACATACAGAACGGGGATTTATTGTCCGAGATTCTAAAGGCAATGAATATGAGGTTAGTCAATTAAGCAGAGGCACAAGTGAGCAACTGTATTTATCTATTAGACTAGCTCTAGCCTCTATTGTTGAAACGAAAGAAGCTTTACCTATTATTATCGATGATAGTCTAGTCAATTTCGATCAGGAGAGACGATCACAAGTCTTATCGGTACTAACAGAAGTATCAAAAAAACATCAAGTTATATTATTTACATGTCATAAGGAATGGCGTCATGAGGTTTCTGAATCAAGCTTCATTTCACTCGATTTAGCACAAAAAAAGATTGAAGATCCTGTCATCAAAACGGTGTGAATAATAGGCTAACTAGAGGAATTAGATTTTTTCATGTTATAATTTAAACACTCGCTTAACTAACCTTCTGAGATGGGTTTACCCCGTGAGTTTAATCATTCTTAATTTAATATTATTTAAGAATCATAGGTTATGTTATAACTTGGAAAAGATTTTTTAGGATGTGATAGAAATGAATCAAATGACTTTTAAAATTAATTTAGTTGAAGATGAAGAGAAACTGTCTTCTATTTTAAAGGCCTATATGGTAAAAGAAGGATGGGAGGTTTCAGTCTTCCATACGGCGGAAGAAGCTATAAAATACTTACACAACGGTGTACATCTTTGGATTCTAGATATTATGCTTCCAGGCATGTCTGGTTATGATCTCATAAAGAAAATTAAAGAAAACCACTCGGATCAACCTGTCATTTTTATTTCGGCACGAGATCAAGACTTAGATAAAATTATCGGTTTAGAAATGGGAAGCGATGATTATTTAACTAAACCTTTTTTACCAAAAGAACTTGTCATACGAGCAAAAAAATTGCTCCATCGAGTGTATGGACAAGGTACCCGTTCAAATACCATTATAATTTCGAAATATACCCTTGATATTCATAAACGGAAAGTGTTTGATGACGATGGTGAGCTTATTGAACTGACATCGAAAGAATTCGATGTTCTCTTATTTTTGGTTGAAAACATAAACGTTTCTAAATCAAGACAAGATATTTTACACGAAGTTTGGGGAAAAGATTATGTCGGTTCTGATCGAGCCGTTGATGATGTGATTAGACGTATCCGAAGAAAATTATGCAGACTCTCATTAGAAACCGTCTACGGGGCGGGGTATCGGGTTGTGTCATAAATGAAATGGACCATCACACTTTCACAAAGGATATGGATATCTTTCGCGATTCTTATTGTTCTTATTGGTTTAATTATTGCATTTGTCTACCCATTTTATATTCAAGAGACGCTCATAGATGATACCTTTTCTACGATCGAACAAGAACAGTGGACTATTCTGCATCATCAAAATCCGAATGATTATTCAGGTAATCCAGAGCTGGAAGGCAATGAAAATCAGCAAACCACACGAACAATTTTAAACCGTGTTGTACTCAAAGACGCCGAAATCCCTGAAAATGATTCCGTATTAAAAACGATGATGCTTCAAGCGAAAGATCAAAAAAAGGAAAGTAAACGATATCAATTAACCTTAAAAGGCACCACTCTTTTCTACGTCATTAGAAAAATAGAAGTCAATACGGAGAGTGGATACCTCATTTCGTATACATGGGATACGTACACCCAGATTATGATGCATAAATTATGGTCTAGACTGTTGTTTATTTTTATATTAGCAGGCATCTTTAGTTTGTTTATTGCCGCTTGGCTTGCTCGTTATTTAAAACGACCACTAAATATTCTTGGGCGACATTTTGATGAGATTGCGCATTTTAATTGGCAAAAGCCTTTTGAATGGAAAAATAATGATGAATTTGGCCAGCTATCCGCCCAATTTGAGCGGATGCGTGTTAATTTAATACGCTATGATGAATCTCAAAAATACTTTTTGCAGCAAGCTTCACATGAACTTAAGACCCCAATTATGATTATCCAGAGTTATGCACAATCTGCAAAAGATGGTATCTACCCACAAGGGGATTTAGATGATACGATGGATGTCATTATTAACGAAGCTTCACAAATGGAGAAAAGAGTAAGAAAACTTATTTATTATGCAAAAGTCGATTCTTTGAGAGAAAAAGCACCTGTTTTTACACGCGTTGTTTTTGGTGATCTTGCTAATGAATTAAAAGAGCGCTTCGCTACACAGCGTCCCTCTGTCAAGATACATGTTGAGGGTGAAAAGAATGAGTGGTATGTGGACGAAGAACAATGGAGGATCTTATTAGAAAATCTTCTTGAAAATGCGCTTCGTTATGCAAAAGAAAACGTTTGGCTAACGACGGAAAGCACCGATTTATATACTAGACTGATTGTGAAAAATGATGGCAATTCTATTCCTGATGATGAAATGATGAATCTCTTTGAGCCTTTTAGAAAAGGAAAACAAGGACAATTTGGGTTAGGATTATCCATCGTGAAACGAATTGTAGATCGACATTCGGGTACCATTTCTATTCAAAATGAACAACCAAATGGAGTTGCTTTTATTGTTACAATCAGCCATAAACAAACGAGCAAATGGTTAAATAAATAAAATAGAGGAGGAATCATGTGTGAGCGGAATTAGTTCATTTAATGAAGGAGACAAGGTGAATCAATTTGTTCTTATAAAATCTGTCACTAAGGGAACTACGTCAACGGGGAAGCCGTTTCTAACCTTGATATTACAAGACCGTACGGGTGAAATTGATGCCAAACTTTGGGATTGTTCAGAGCAAGATATCGTTGATTATGCTGCTGATAAAATTGTGAAGATACATGGCGAAATAACCCTATATCGTGGTAAAAAGCAATTGCGTCTTCATGCGATCCGTTTAACGAATGAACAAGACAACATAAAGAAATCCAGTCTTATTATGTCAGCCCCTGTAAGTATTGAAGACATGGTTGAAAGTATAACCAAATATGTGTTTGAGATTAAAAATCCTAATTTACAGAGATTGACTAGGGCCTTGCTAAAAAAACATCATGAAGCATTTTTTGAATTCCCGGCTGCCGTTCGGAACCATCATGAGTTTATGTCGGGACTCGCTTATCATGTTGTATCAATGCTTAAATTGGCTGAATCTGTAGCGAAGTTATACCCATCTCTAGACACTGATTTACTTTATTCAGGGATTATTCTTCACGATATGGGAAAAGTCATTGAACTTTCAGGACCAACAGCGACAAGTTACACATTAGAAGGTAAGCTTCTCGGGCATATAACGATCATGGTCAATGAAATTGGCGATATGGCAAGACAATTAGAACTCGATGGAGAAGAACTTGTTATTCTACAACATATCGTCTTAAGCCATCACTCGAAGCCAGAGTGGGGAAGCCCCAAACCGCCCTTAATTAAAGAGGCCGAGATTATTCATATGTTAGATAATTTGGATGCTAAAATGAATATGATGGATCGCGCTCTTGAAAAAGTAAAGCCGGGTGAATTCACAGAGCGATTGTTTGCCCTGGATCAACGTGCCCTTTACCGCCCAAAGACGATTTCTATAAGTAGTCAAATGCAACCCGAACGGAATTGACAAGCTATTCATAATCTGGTCCCCTAAGGCATATAGTAGAGTAACAAATTAATATGGAGGGACTACTGATGAAACGGACAAAACGGTCACTATTCTTGATTGGGGTTATTTTAACTCTATTCGTTTTACAGCAATTTCATCTACTTGGGTCTATGATAGAGCAAATCGAAACTCTTCCATGGTGGGGGATCATGGTTGTTTTAGGAATAATATTTAGCGGGTATCAAGCCTTTACTTTATCACGAAAAGATAAAGAAATTGATGATAAGTGGGTTGAAGAGCAAGGTCATGTCTATATTGAAAGAATGGAAATGGAGAAAGCCAAACGCAAAACAAATGAAGCAACGGATGCGATACATTAAGCATCCGTTGTTTCTTGTTATGTTCAGAGATGACACTGACCACTCTATCTTTCATTCTTTAGATATTAATAGAAATAAGCTCGTTCGGGTGCACACTTTACATAAATTCGAAGAAAGAGAATAATAGGTATTGTATGCGTAATAAATGAAAAGTGGAGGGTGTCTAGTGAGTCATATATTGATTATTAATGGTTATCAAACTTATGGTGAACCTAAGGGTAAATTGAATGAAACACTCGCAGATGAAATGGAACGATTACTCAAGGGAAAGCATGAAATTAAACGAACTAATATTGATAAAGGCTATAAGATTAGTGACGAGCAAGAGAAGTTTGTTTGGGCAGATACGATTATCTTCCAAACACCAGTTTATTGGTTTAATGTACCTGGCTTATTGAAAACGTATATTGATGAAGTTTACAGATCTGGAATTTTCTTCTCTGGTAGAGGTGAATATGGACGCGGGGGATTGTTTAAGGATAAACATTATATGCTATCAACAACCTGGAATGCTCCAAGAGAGGCATTTCAAAATGAAACGGCCTTTTTAGGTGGTAAAACAGTCGATGACATTTTCTTAGGATTTCACAAAACCCAAGAGTTCGTAGGTATGAAAAAGTTAGAAACATTCACAGTACATGATGTTGTTCATCACCCACAAATCGACATTTACTTAGAGGAATTGAAGAAACATTTAGAGATCACCATAAAATAACCGTTTTAATCACACGAATCTACCCCATTTTTATAAAAATAAGATAAAAAAATAACACTCATAACGAGTGTTACTTTTTTATCCTTAACTTATTCTCCAGTAGAAGTGCTTGTGGCTGGACTATCAAATAATCCTTTGAAAGATTTGTCTTTCACGTCAACATCACTTTTCTTAATAAGACTTTGGAGAACCTGCTCTTGTGATTTAGATTTTGATTGTTTTACAGCATCAACAGCTGCTGATTTTAAATCATTGTATGAATCTTTAACACCTGTTAATTTAATGACATGGTAACCAAATTGGGTTTTTACTGGTGAACTTACTTCATTAACTTTAAGTTTAAAGGCAGCTTTTTCAAAGTCGGCGTCCATGGCTCCTTTTTTAAACCAGCCTAGGTCTCCGCCTTTATCTTTTGTTGCATCAGTACCGTATTTTTTAGCAAGATCTGAGAATTTTTTGCCCTCTTTTAATTGTTTTTCGATACTATCAGCTGTCTTTTTGTCTTTTACAAGAATGTGACTTGCTTTAATCTGTTTTAGCTGATCTTTGTTTTTGTTGTAATAATCTTTAGCTTCTTTATCCGAGACTTTAACCCCATCAGTTTCTGCTTTTGTGAGTAAGAGTTGTTGTCTTACATTGTCTCTAAATTGTTTTTCCGTCAACCCATTTTGTTGGAGAGCCAATTGAAACTGCTCATCTGATCCAACTGATTTTTTAATTTCATTAATTTTAGCATCAATTTCTTTTTTGGTAACTTTATAATGTTTAGATAGAATTTTATCATAAACCATTTGTTGTAAGACTTGTTTTCCATAAGTGTCTTTCATCTCATTGTAGAGATCATCCTTAGACACATTACCTGCATTTGTACTTACAATTGTATCATTGTTGCCACAAGCAGCTAAGCTTGAGAGACCAATGACAGCAGCAAGAATGATAATTAATTTCTTCACGTGTTGTCTCACTCCTAGTTATATATTTATCCCACTGTTTGGGTTCCCATTCAGTTTAATATTGTAAACCTATCATATACAATTAATCAAATTCATTTGAATGCGAGTTGCTATATTCATTTATGTATTGGAAAACATATAATGGTGGGTCATCAAGCAACTATGTCCCATTCTAACTGATAGATGACCAACTTGTCGAGAAAATGGGAAAATTCACATGGTATATCGTAGCATTAGGTCTGAATGATTGGATGACAAACCTATGTGATCAACAATTAATAAAAAAACAATTCGTAATAACTAGACATTAGCAATAAAAGGATACTAACATTTACTCTTTTAAAAATAAGTTCATGTCGCTCTTTGGGAATGCTTTTCTTTGTGCAGAGTTCATTAGTTAAGTAATTGAATAAATATATAATAAAGATAGCAAATAAAATAAATAATAAGAGAACCATACCTAGACCTCCGGTAAATTTACAAACGCATACCATTAGACTATCAAAAGAGGCGAAAAAATGATAGTCTTAAACTGGATAATTAATGAGGAGTGGCAGCCTGAATGAATAAATGGAAAAGTGCGTTTTTTGCTTTAATCACACTTATAGTGTTGGTATGCGTTGGACTTTCAGTATTATTTTACAATCTTTTCGTCGTACATACTTCCCATCAAAACATTATCACGGAACCTCATCATGTTGGTGGACCGATCTTCTCCGTCAATGCGAATAAACAACGGTTAACGGATATGATCAATAGCGAGATTCAGGACCACCAAAATGACCAGTTAACTTACCAAGTAGAATTAAATAATGATGTGACATTAACAGGTGATTTAAAAGTTTTAGGAATGGGCATACCATTTACTATGTCATTTGATCCAAAAGTGACAGCTAGCGGCGACATTATCCTGAAAGAAAAATCTGTAACCTTGGGAAGAGTTAATCTACCTGACGAACAGGTCCTGCAATTTATCGACAACGGGACGAATTTCCCTGACTGGGTTGTTATTCAGTCAAGCAAAAAACAAATCTATGTTAATTTGAATGAAATGCCTCTAAATGATCAATTTTATTTAAAAGCAAAAGACATTCAACTTCAAAAGGATAAGATTAATTTTGATGTTTATCAAAAATAAGTCGTAATCGCCCTTTGTCTCAAAATGGAATTCTAAAATAATTGAGGAGGTAAAAAGTATGATATCGTTTGAGGACCAATTTACGAACTATGCAAAGCTAGCTATTAAAATAGGGATAAATCTGCAAAAGGGACAAGATCTTGTCATTATTGCCCCAGTCAAAGCCATTCAATTTGTAGAAAAGGTAACCGAAATAGCGTATCAAGAGGGAGCGAAACACGTCTATTTCGACTGGACAGATCATGACCTTCAATTAACGAAACTTACATATGCACCAAATGAAACATTTAAAGAATACCCAACTTGGAAAGCGAAAGGATTTGAAAAGTTGGCGTCAGAAGGAGCGGCGTTTCTTCTGATTCGGACACCTTCATTGGACCTATTTTCAGATATTGATCCCACTAAATTGGAAACGGAAATTAGAACAGAAAATCAAGCGTTATTTGACTATAGAGAATATCGAATGTCAGATAAGGTTAGCTGGAATATCATAGCTGTTCCATCGGATCAATGGGCCTTGAAATTGTTCCCAAATGAAGACCTAGAGACTGCAACAAAAAAATTATGGAAAACTTTGTTTAAAATGACACGTGCAGATCAAGACGATCCGATTGGAGCATGGGAAAAACATCAAAAAACGTTAGAAGAAAAAATGAATTACTTGAATGAAAAAAAATATCATCAATTGCATTATACAGCTCCAGGTACTGACTTAACGATAACTTTTGACAAAGACTATCTATGGGCTGGGGGTGCAGCGACGAATCAAGAAGGACATCATTTTATGCCCAATATACCGACAGAAGAAGTTTTTACTTTGCCGTTAAAAACAGGAGTAAATGGAACAGTCACAAGTACTCTGCCATTAAATTACAATGGAACTTTAATTGAAAAAATATCGCTAACATTTAAAGATGGAAGAATTATTGAAGCACATGCTGATAAGGGAGAAGAGACGTTAAAACGTTTGATAAATACCGATGATGGTTCTCACTACCTTGGTGAAGTTGCTCTTGTACCGTATAATTCACCCATTTCTCAATCAGGCATGACCTTTTTCATGACCTTATTTGATGAAAATGCCTCTTGCCACCTTGCTATAGGGAAAGCCTATCCAAAGTGTTTAGAGAATGGAGCTAATATGACCCGAGAAGAATTAGATCAACATGGAGCAAATACGAGCCTTGTGCATGTCGATTTCATGGTGGGTTCAGAAGAACTTTCAATTGATGGTATAACGAACAGTGGTGAAAGAGAACCTGTATTCCGACAAGGTCTTTGGGCGTTTTGATTAGATTATGTCAACATGGCTAGCAGGCAAGGTTAAAGCCTTGAAAAGTGATTTTTGAGTAGCCGTGTTCGCAACATATTAACTATGAATATCTCGTAATATAGACGATAAAACACCACCTCTTAATTAAAAGGTGGTGTTTTTCGCTTTATAACTTAATTTTAATCTTTTTTATGAGGGATTTTAGGTATATCGAACTGCCCAATCGCTTCTTTTAATTTAACAAGATGCGGCTGAACATCTGCTTTCCATGTGCTAACCAGCTCGCTGACATCCTTTACCGTTGATTTAATGGTTGGAATACTTTCTTGAGTTAACTGCTGGACTTGATCTTTTACTTGTACAATCGAGGTCTTAACATCTTTAATTGGTTCTTGGATATTTGTTTTTAAATCTTGACGAAGATCTGACCCTTTTTTGGGGGTTGTTAAGAGAACAGTTACTCCACCAACGATTCCACCAATACTGAAACCAAGAAGGTAGGACGAAAATTTTCCCATTTTGATCACCTCATGATTAAATTTGTTGTTTCTAAAGCTATGACATAGCCTAATATCTAATACGTTTAATTCGGTACTACATCAACTGAGCTCCCAAAAAATATAGTTTAAATATAACATGATTATAATACATTTTGCATAGCTTATCACTACAGGAGGAATGCATTATGATCATCTTGCTTATGTTACTATTCATATTCGGCTTTGCTTGCATTATTTATTCTATTACTAATATTTTAAATAATCCCCGGCTTCCTTTTAGAAATGTCGTTCAGCAAAAGCTCGTTAAGAAAATTAAGTTGATTGGCGTAATAGGTATCATCTTTGTTTTATTTGGCTGGTTGTTGCTCCGTTCAGGATAAAGAAATATTATTTAACGGTATGAGTTTTAATTTGCTCTGCAATCGATTTTCGATCAGCCTCAGTATAATCATCCATATGGGATTGAAAAACAGGTGTGAACCCATCAGTTTCATCATACCGTGGTATGAGGTGTACATGGTAATGAAAAACAGTTTGGCTAGCAATTGAACCATTATTATTAATGATATTCATACCAGCTGGTTTAAAGGCATCTTTAATTGCATTTGCAATCATAGGAACTTTTTTGTAAATAGCAGCCGCTGTTTCTGGATCAAGTTGAAAGATATCTTGTTGATGTTTTTTAGGAATTACGAGCGTATGGCCTTTCGTCACTTGACTCAAATCAAGGAAAGCATATATATCCTCATTTTCAAAAACTTTAGCACTTGGGATTTCACCTTTTATGATTTTACAAAAAACACAATTTTCATCATGCGACATTTTAAGTCATCCTTTCTTTTATGTATGGACTCATCTTATAATCTCCATTTTACCTCATCTATTCGCTGAATTCATTTATTTTTGATAAACTAAGTTAAGATAGTAAAGGAAGTATACCTGAATAACATTTTTTCTATACATATGAGCTTATGAAGTGAGTGTCAAATTAGTCGCTCTTCCATTTATCCTTACCAACTTTCTAAGGATGAACCATTAGTCTTTCCGTTTGTGAAAGTGTTGAGCGAGTAATATCCTTGAACATAAGAACAGAATGGTAAATCATAAAGTTGAAAGCGAGTGAAATAGACATGAATTCTATATTGGAAGTTAATCATCTGGTCGGAGGATACAGTAGGCAAAATGACGTTCTACATGATATTTCATTTGAAATCAAACCAGGTGAACTTGTTGGACTTGTGGGTTTGAACGGTGCTGGGAAAAGTACAACCATCAAACATATCTTAGGTCTACTACAGCCACATTCAGGAGACATTAACCTTAACGGAGTTGGTATTAAAGAAAATATGGAACACTATCGAAGACAAATTGCTTATGTTCCAGAAACTCCAGAATTATACGAGCATCTAACTTTAAAAGAGCATTTATCATTATCAGCAATGGCTTATGGGATAGATAAGAGCGATTTTGAACGTCGTGTGGAAGATTTGGCGGTTCGTTTCCGAATGGAGAAAAGGCTTAATTGGTTTCCAGGTCAATTTTCAAAAGGGATGAAGCAAAAAGTCATGATTATGTGTGCTTTTCTAGTGAACCCTTCCCTTTATGTTGTAGACGAGCCTTTCGTTGGGTTAGATCCAATTGGCATTCAATCCTTCCTTGATCTAATGATCGAAATGAAAGAAAAAGGATGCGGGATTCTCATGTCGACTCATATTTTATCAACGGCTGAACAATATTGTGACCGCTTTATCATTTTACATGATGGAAAATGCGTCGTTCAAGGAAAACTTGAAGAGATTAAGGAAAAGTACGGTAAACGACATGCGACCCTTCACGATATTTATGTTGCTATTGCAAAGGGAGATACGGCATGGATTCATTAATATCTTTATGGCAGAGACGTGTAAGAGATTATTGGACCATGGCGAGCCGTTATTGGGGCATTATTGGGAAAAATAGTGGACTCATGTTTACGCTCTATGTTCTTATTATTTTAGGAAGCGTTTATTATAAAAAAACATTGGATCAATTACCAGAAACATTTCCCGTTTCCTTCATTTTAACTGTTATTTTTGGCTTTTTTGTAATTAGGACACCGATACGAACCTTTGTTCAACAGGCAGATGTCGTTTTTTTACTCCCGTTAGAGAGTCAGATGGGACGTTATTTTTATAAAAGTTGTCGATATAGTTTTATGCTGCAGTGTGCCACACTCATCGTTGTTTTTGTTCTATTTTCACCACTTTACCTTAAATATCCGATGCATAGCGTAGCGTCGTATCTGCTAACGTTAATCCTTGCTTTTTTTGTTAAAGCCTGGAATATGGATTGTAAATGGTATGAGCAATATTCGGAGAATCCATTAGTATTAAGAGTCATTCGTAGCTGTTTGACGCTTTTATTTTTCTATGCCGTACTTAGTAAGCAATCAATCGTCCTTGTCATCTCTTATGTCATAGTGATGGGTTTAGTCTCTTACTTTCTTTTTCATCGGCAGAAAGCAGGGGGGGTGTTACATTGGGACAGGCTAATCGCAATGGAAAATCATCAAATGATGCTTCTGTTAAGATTTGCGAACCTATTTGTTGACGTCCCGCAGCTGAAGGGTCGAGTAAAATCCCGTCCTTGGTTAAATATATTTCTGAAATTCCGTAAATTTGATAAGGTTCACGTTTTCCGGTACTTATACTTCTCAATTTTCTTAAGGGCAGAAGATTATCTAGGTATTTATCTGAGATTGACCCTTGTTGGAGCGATTTTATCTTTTTATACAGACCATGATGTATTTGCTTTATTTATTATACTTTCCGTTCTATATCTTACAGGGCTTCAACTCTTTGGAATTTTTACTAGACCGGTGCCTCAAGCATTAGCGGGGATGTACCCAATTACAAAGACAGTAAAAGTAAAGAGTTATTGTTCTATCATTTTGATTTGTTTGATCGTTCAGGGGCTCTTTTTATCGATCATCACAACTATCTCACATCTAAGGATTTCGTTCGTTCTCTTGTCAATACTCATAACGATGGTTGTAAGTGTAGGTTTAAGCTATGGATATTATTACAAAAAATTAATTAATGATTAGTGAAAAATAAGTAAAAAGAAAAAGGATTGCAACTTAAGCAATCCTTTTTCTTTTTGGGCCCTGGAACGTCTTCTTTAAAAAAGAGTTGAAATGGATGGATTACGAAAGACGAGGGTCTTTCAACATCCGTTCCATTTTTTCATAGTGTTGGGTCTCATCAGTGATCATATCTTCTAATGTCACAGCCAGTTCAGTCAATCCAAGTTCTCTCGCTTTTTCGATTCGTTTTTCATAACGTTTGATGGTATCAAGTTCAGCTTTACTAGCTTCAGTTAACATATCTTTAACATCGGTCACTTGTTTGACTGGAGCTGGAGTTGTCGTAGGAGTTCCACCATATGTTGATATTTTTTCAGATAAATAGAGGGCATGCCCTTGTTCATCAGGAATTTCTTCTTCAAAAAACGGTTTAAAGACCTGATAGTAAAGGCCTGTCACTGTTGCTGCATAATACGTATATTGGATAACAGCACCATACTCTGCCGCCAAGTCTTCATTTAATCCATCAATTAGTTCTTTCATTTCTGGTTTCATTTTCGTCATCCTTTCTTTTATATCCTCACATTAATCTAGATACCCTTACTTAGATAAAATAAACGGAAGGATGCACTTATAAACATTGTTTATTAGAGAATGACGATACTAACTTCTTAGAATTCTGATTAGCTAGACTAAAAACATGGCAACAATGGTGGTTACGATAAGGCCAAAAATAACAGGTATGAGGTTACGCCTTGCAAGTTCGAAAGCATCAACGTTACAGATCGCAGCTGCAGGAATGAGCGCCCAAGGAACGAGCGTTCCCCCTCCTACCCATATACCTGCAAGTTGCCCAAGCGCGGTCAAAGTGGCGATACCTTCTCCTAAAGTTGCAGAAAATAGGTGAGCGATTGATCCAGCTAATGAAATACCAGAAAAACCTGATCCATCTAAGCCAGTAATGACACCAACAACCGTTAATGTTGCCGTTGCAACTTCAGTGTTTACAGGAGCAATATGAGCTAAGGCATTTCCTAAGTCATTCACAATCCCTTGTGAGTGTGCGGGGAGTGTTTTACCAAAAACATCGATAAAGCCAGCATCTCCCATATAAAAGAAAGCCGCGATCGGAATAACTGGACCAAATACTTTAAACCCGAATTGAAAACCATTTATTAAGTAATCCGTAATCTTTTCTAAACCTTTATTTTTATAAGCTGTTAAAGATATAGCCATGAGTATAAAAATAATGGTTCCACCAATGAGAGCCGTCGCATCTCCGCCTTGCAGGTGAAAAATAATCATTCCAACGACATCAAGAATGAGCAAAATTGGAATTAAAACGGCAAAGAAAAGTCTTAAGCCCTTAGATAACGGAGCCTTTCTTTGATTCATTTGTTCGTCAAAATGCTGTAAATCAGTTGATGTTACTGTCAAGATACCTCTTTTCATGTCTCGTTTCATAAAGATAAAAGCAGTTATGGTTGTAACTAAACCCATGACAATAACCAGTGGAATGCTTGCTTGAATAACTTGATCAACAGGAATCCCAGCGGCATCAGCCGTTAGTTTTGGTGCTCCTTGAATGACATAATCACCTGAAAGTGCAATGCCATGACCAAATAAGTTCATCGCTATTGCTGCTCCCAGCGCTGGAAGACCGACACGAAGGGCAACAGGCAAAAGCACGACGCCTAACAAGGCTATGGCAGGAGATGGCCAAAAGAAGAAAGAGACCACCATCATAAGTAAACCAATAATCCAAAATGCATGGTTCGGTGTCTTTATAAGTCTAGTAAATGGAGAAATCATAACTTCGTTGATTCCAGTATGGGTCATAATATGACTCAAAGAAACAATGATAGAAATAACAAGAATGGTTCCTAATAATTGCGTGATAGCATAGATTAGACTGGAAAAAACACCGGTTAAGGCAGTTGTCAAGGAAGATGTAGCGATTAAACCAAGCAGAAAAATACCAATAATACAAACAAGTGTTGTATCGCGCCTTAGAACCATGACACCAATAATTAAGATGATAAATAGCAAATAGACCCAATGAAGTGATGTTAATGCCGCATACATGGAATATCTCCCCTATTAGTTAGTCATTTGCCTATAAAATATGCTAAAGTCCTGACAAGTGTGAATGGCCCCCAATTAGAAGTTGAGTACAAGAAGAAAGGATCGACAAAACGTTACTTAATTTGATATTTATAGTTCTTAAATATTTTTAGATCCAAGACAATATGTTGAAAAATTATGTCAATTTTCGATTGATTTTAGCAAAAGATTACCCCTTAAATTTTCAATATACCTCAAAATTGCCTATTTCCAGTTCAGAAGTATCATGCAATCCGCACTACTAATATATAATTAAGTAAAAATAGAGGATTTTATACTGTAACGCCAAAAAATGTAAAAAAGTAGAGAAAAATGTAAATATAAAAAAAGTTTTGACAATTAAAAATATGTATTTTATACTTATTTCAACAAGGAAAAACATTAATAATATTCTGAATTGCTTTACATTCAATCTTCTTTCCAAAATGAAAACTCAATAAGGAGTGTTGAGCTTGATTAGTACATGGCATGAAAGAATTGAAGAATTGTATGACCAAATGGTAGAATGGCGCCGGTTTTTACATCAACATCCAGAACTCTCTTATCAAGAAGTTAAAACTCGCGCTTTTATTGTTGAAAAATTAGAGTCGTTTGGTATTGAAGTAAAAGATAATGTTGGTGGAGGGGGAGTTGTCGGCATCATTCGAGGCGGAAAACCTGGGAAAACAATTGCTCTTAGAGCTGATTTTGATGCCTTATTCATCCAAGATGAGAAGGATGTCCCATATAAATCAACTGTTCCGGGTGTGATGCATGCATGTGGTCATGACGGGCATACTTCGACTTTATTGAATGTAGCCCAAGTGTTAAGTGAGCATCGTCATGAACTAGAAGGAAATGTCATACTTCTTCACCAGCATGCAGAGGAAATGCATCCTGGTGGGGCGAAACCTATGATACAAGATGGGTGTTTAGACGGTGTTGACTTGGTATTTGGAACTCATTTATGGAGTACAATCCCGTATGGTCAATTTGGATATAATAGTGGCGATTTTATGGCAGCTGCTGATGCATTAGAAATAAAAATTCAAGGATTAGGTGGACATGGGTCTGCTCCACACCAATCTGTTGATGCTATAGTTATTGGCGCCGAAGTGATTAACCAACTGCAGTTAATTGTAAGTAGACAAGTTGACCCGTTAAAGTCTGCCGTTATTTCTTTTGGTTCTTTTCAAGCAGGTAGTGCAGCCAATATTATAGCTGATACAGCAACATTTAAAGGAACCGTTCGGACATTTGATGAAAGTGTAAGAGCCCATATTGAGAAACAAATTCCACATATCGTAGAACATGTTTGTGAAGCTTTTCATGCAACGTGTGAAGTCACGTATTCTAGAGGCTATGACGCCGTTGTTAACCATGAAAAAGAATCAAAAGTATTTAAAAAAATTATTGATTCAACGTTTGGAAAAGGAGTCGCTACGTTAGTTCCACCTCTAATGGGTGGTGAAGATTTTGCATACTATTTACAAGAAAGACCTGGCATGTTCTTTTTAACTGGTGCAGGAAATCCAGAGGTAGGAGCAAAATATCCACATCATCATCCTAAATTTAATTTTGATGAACGTGCCATGCTGATGGCTGGAAAAGCATTCCTAAGCATTGTTGATTACTACCTCTGTCCTCAAGATAATCAATCCATAGAAGATGAAAAGTTCGAAAAAGCAGATCTATAAATCATAAAGCTAAATTCAAACTAACTTAATAATAGGGAGTGTTTTTCTTGTTAAATAAGTGGCATGATGTTTTAGACACTTATTATGATGAAATGGTTGAATGGAGAAGGCATCTACATAAATATCCAGAATTATCTTTTCAAGAAGTAAAAACAAAGGCATTTATAGTCCATTGTTTAGAAAACGTTGGCATTGAAGCAAAACCTGTTGGTGGAGGCATTGTAGGTGTCATTAAAGGGAAGTCACCGGGAAAGACGATTGCCCTTAGAGCAGATTTTGATGCACTGCCCATACAAGATGAAAAGGATGTTACATATAAATCGACGATACCCGGCGTGATGCATGCGTGTGGTCATGACGGTCATACTGCTACATTACTTGGTGTAGCTAAGGTTCTCCAAAAACATCGAGATGAATTGGCGGGTAAACTTGTTTTAATCTTTCAACACGCTGAAGAAACTCCTCCTGGTGGAGCTAAAGAAATGATTCAAGCTGGTTGTTTAAAAGATGTTGATGCCATTTTTGGAGCCCATCTTTGGAGTACCATTCAATATGGCACATTTGGTTTTAATAAAGGCCATATTATGGCAGCCTCTGATCGTATAGAAATTATCATACAAGGGGTAGGTGGACATGGATCAGCTCCACATCAATCAGTTGATGCCATTGCTGTTGCTTCACAAATCATTGCTCAACTTCAACTTATTGTGAGTAGACAAATTGACCCATTGAAATCTGCCGTTGTCTCTATTGGAACTTTTCATTCAGGGAGTGCTTTTAATATCATTGCAGACTCAGCGACTTTACGAGGAACCGTTAGAACATTCAATGAAGAACAAAGTGACTTGATTGAACGAGAATTGACTAGATTAGTAGAAAATGTATGCTCAGCTTTTCAAGCGAAAGGCATTGTGAACTATAACCGTGGTTATCCCGCTTTATATAATCACGAAAAAGAAACGCGTGAATTTAAAGAAATAATAGATAAAGATTTTGGAAAAGACGTAGCAGTTATGATGTCGCCTCAAATGGGTGGAGAAGATTTTGCCCACTATGTTAAAGAAATACCTGGTATGTTCTTTTTCACGGGTGCAGGTAACCCGGAGATAGGAGCAAAATATCCCCATCATCATCCGAAATTTGATTTTGATGAACGAGCTATGCTAATGACGGGAAAAGCCTTTTTAAGTATCGTTCATTATTATTTAGGCTCTCATAATGGTATACAGGATTGTATACAAAATCTTAATGCAGAATATGCCGCAAAAGATCATTAATTCAAAAGAGGTGATAAACTTGGCTAACTTACTTGATGTGAATAATCTTCAAACAGTCTTTCGAACGGATAAAGGGGAAGTTACATCAGTTGATGAAGTCAGCTTCTCATTAAAAGAAGGTGAAACATTAGGTATTGTAGGAGAATCTGGATGTGGAAAAAGTGTTACGTCACTTTCGATTATGCGCCTACTTGGTAAAGGTGGACGAGTAAAACATGGTTCAGTAAAGTTTAAGGATCGAGAATTAACTAATCTTTCTGAACAGGAGATGCGCAATATAAGAGGTAATGATATTTCGATGATATTCCAAGAACCTATGACATCGTTGAATCCTCTCTTAACCATTGGTAATCAATTAATGGAAGGAATCCGTCTTCATTTAAAACTTTCAAAGAAACAAGCCAAATTGTACGCTATCGATATGTTGAAAAAAGTAGGGATTCCAAGGGCTGAAGCCATCATAAATGAGTATCCTCATGCCTTATCTGGCGGGATGAGACAAAGGGTCATGATTGCCATGGCTTTATCGTGTAAACCCAATTTAATTTTAGCTGATGAACCTACAACAGCTTTAGATGTAACGATCCAAGCCCAAATTCTTAAATTAATGAAAAAATTGAAAAATGAACTTAACACTGCGATTATCTTAATCACTCACGATTTAGGTGTTGTAGCTGAAATGGCTGACAAAGTCATTGTTATGTATGCTGGTCAGGTTGTTGAAGAAGCAGATGTTTATACTCTATTTGATAGCCCAAAACACCCTTATACTAAAGGATTAATAAAATCTATTCCTCATCTTGATAATGATTCAAGTGAACGCTTGGATTCAATTCCAGGTACTGTACCTACACTTCAGCATATGCCTAAAGGCTGTCGTTTTCATACAAGATGTCCTTTTGCTACAGAGCGTTGCATCAATGAAAAACCTGACTTACTTCAACTTAAGGAAAATGAATCACATAGTGTTAGATGTTTCTTATATGATTCTGAACAATTGGATAAAGATGTAAGAGAGGAAGTGAACTCATGAGCCCGAAGATAAAAGAGAAACAAAAACCGTTATTAGAAGTTGTCAATCTAAAAAAATACTATCCTATAAAAAAAGGGATTATTTCAAAAACTGTAGGTCACGTCAAAGCGGTCGATGGCATCAGTTTCTCTGTTTATCCAGGCGAGACCATGGGACTGGTTGGTGAATCTGGTTGCGGAAAATCAACAACCGGCAGGTCTATAGTTCGATTAGATGATCCAACAGATGGTGACGTCATCTTCCAAAATAAGAATTTGGCTAACCTATCAAAAAATGAGATGAGAAAATTAAGAACCGATTTGCAAATTATTTTTCAAGATCCTTACTCTTCTCTTAATCCACGTAAACGAATTGGTGATTTATTAGCTGAACCTTTAAGAGCTCACAAGCTAGCAGAAGGAGAAGAAATAGAACGTAAAGTTAACAATATTTTAGAAATCGTCGGTCTTACAAAGTACCATAAAAGTCGTTACCCTCATGAGTTTTCAGGTGGGCAACGACAAAGAATTGGAATTGCTCGAGCACTTATCTTAAATCCTAAACTTATTATTTGTGATGAACCTGTTTCAGCTTTAGATGTTTCTATTCAAGCGCAGGTACTTAACTTATTAAAAGATCTTCAAAAAGAATTTAATTTAACGTATGTGTTCATTGCTCATGGACTTGGAGCAGTGAAATATATTAGTGATCGGATTACAGTAATGTATCTCGGTAAAATTGTGGAGATCGCACCAACAGAAGAGATTTTTAATCAGCCTAGACATCCTTATACGAAGATTTTATTAAGTGCCTATCCGGTACCAAATCCGCATATGCGTAATCGTGAACAAATCGTAGTAGAAGGCGATGTCCCTAGTCCTGCAAATCCGCCAAAAGGGTGTGCTTTTCATACACGTTGTCCCTTTGCACAACCGATTTGCCGAGAAAAAACGCCACCATTAGATGGTGAAAATCATCAAGTCGCTTGCCATTTTCCACTTACTTAAATAAAAGAGAGAGGGGTAATTCATTTGTTTCAATACATTATCCGCCGAATACTGATTGCGATCCCGGTATTATTTGGGGTCACTGTATTTACATTTTTTGTAATCAATATGGCGCCTGGTAATCCGGTTGATATGTATGTCAATCCATCTGCAACGCCGCAGCAAATTGCTCTAGCAAAAGAGCAGTTGGGCCTAAACGATCCGTTATGGGTTCAATATGGCCATTGGCTAGGACAACTTTTCCAAGGGAATTTAGGTTTTTCTTATTCTACACGTGAACCTGTTACAAGTATGCTAATAGAGCGGTTAGGGCCTACCTTATTATTAATGGGAACTTCGTTAATCGTGGCTTACCTAATTGCGATTCCTTTAGGTATCCTAAGTGCAACACGTCAATACTCTTGGATTGATTATTTAACCACTGGTTTTTCGTTCCTAGGTGTATCAATTCCACACTTTTTCTTGGGACTTGGGGCCATCTATATTTTCGCAAGTAAACTTGAGTTATTGCCAACGGGCGGGATGAATACCTTGGGTGGAACGACTGGCTTTGGAGATACTTTTTTTCATATGATTCTACCTGTTCTCGTTCTAGCAACTGGAATCGCAGGAAATATGGTTCGTTATGTGAGATCCAGCATGATTGATGTACTCGGTAAAGATTATTTACGGACCGCTCGAGCCAAAGGGCTACGTAATTTTATTGTCACAAATAAACATGCCTTAAGGAATGCGTTAATCCCTATCATCACGATTATTGGAATGGATATTCCGCTTCTCATCGGTGGCGCTGTTGTTACTGAACAAGTGTTTCAATGGCCTGGATTAGGACAATTAACGATTCAATCAATTGGGTCACGAGATTACTCTGCATTAATGGCTTTAAATTTAATTGCCGCTATCGCTGTTTTGGTATCTAACCTATTAACGGATGTGGTTTATTCAATTGTAGACCCTCGTATTAAATATGAGTAGAAAGGAGTGAGTCAATGTGTCTTTACCTAACATAAATGAGCCTCTAACAAAACAAAGCCTCGAATCTAAAACGTTAGTTATGGAAGAACTAGGGAAAGAAGAAAGTTACCTAAGACTGGTGACTAGGCGATTTTTTAAACATAAATTGGCCGTTGCAGGACTTATTGTCTTTACTCTAATTATTTTAATGGACATTTTTGCTCAAGTTATTGCACCACATCATCCCAATGCTGTATCCGACACATTTGAAGCAGCTCCCTCAGCCGATCATTTGCTTGGAACAGATCAGGTTGGTAGAGACGTCTTTAGCCGTTTAGTTTACGCTTCTCGTGTATCTATTACTGTTGGTTTAGGTGCTGTAGCCATTTATGTTGCTATAGGCACTGTTCTTGGTGCCCTTGCAGGATACTTTGGTAAATGGGTGGACAATATCATTATGCGTGTGACTGATGTCTTCATGTCATTTCCATATTTGATGGTTATTCTTGTTCTAGTTAGTGTTATAGGACCTAATCTTTTTAATATCACATTGGTTCTAGGTATTCTCGGTTGGCCACAAGTCGCACGGCTAGTGCGAGGGAGTGTGCTGTCGATTAAAGAAATGGATTATGTCAAAGCTGGCGTAGCATTAGGCTATTCAACACCAAAAATTATTTTTCAACATATTTTACCCAATGCTTTTGCACCGATTTTGGTTAATGCGACGTTTGGTGTAGCCTCTGCCATTATTATGGAAGCATCCTTAAGTTTCTTAGGTATGGGAGTTAGACCTCCAGCGGCAAGTTGGGGAAATATGCTAACGCAAGCCCAGTCATTAACGGTACTATCTTCGCAGCCATGGCTTTGGATTCCACCTGGACTCATGATATTATTATCCGTTTTATCCATCAACTTTATCGGTGATGGGTTAAGAGATGCCTTAGAATCAAATCAATCTAGGTAGTGATGAACTACAATATAAATTTTAACGAAATGTTCAAGGTGAAGGGCAAGATGGAATGAGAATATGAGAATTCACTCGGAATCTTGGAATATTTGCCTGAACCTTTGGACAGTTCAACTTTAATCAATAGGGGGAAGAGAAGTTGGATTATATCCAGAAAAAATCTAAGAAAATGATGAAGCAATTGGTATTATTTTTAAGCCTTATTTCTTTAGTTTTTTTAACAGCATGTGGCGGTTCTGGTGGTTCTTCGAATAAAGGAGATAAAACCATGTATATTGGGATGGTTAACCCACCAGCAAGCTTCAATCCTATTAACTCAAGTGATATTGCTGCACAATATGCCGAAAGATTTATGTTTGATAGTTTTCTAGATATGACATCTGCTCTTGAATTTAAACCGAAATTAGCAGATTCTATTGATACAACAGATAATCAAACATATACGATTAAGCTAAATCCTAAAGCTAAATGGTCAGATGGTCAATCGATCACTGCAGATGACGTTGTCTTTACATTTAATTTGATTGCAAACCCAAAAACTGAAACACATGTCGGAGGGAACTTATCACCGCTTCAAGGACTTGATGGCGCTGGCAAACTTCCAGCCGGACAAACGACTATCCCTGGACTAAAAACAGTTGATGAACATACTGTCGAGTTCAAAACCCAAAAACCAGTTGATCCAAATTATGTTAAAGAAATGATCGGGACTAAAGTCATTACGTTGCCTGAGCATGTATTAAAAGATGTGGCTCCTGATAAGTTAGCCGAAGATCCATTTATGATCAAACCAAATGTAACTTCAGGTCCATACAAATTTGTGAAATATAGCAAGAATCAATATGTTCAGTACGTATCAAATGATAAATATTACTTAGGCAAACCTAAAATTAAAAACATGTATATTAAAATCATGCCTGCTCCAAATTTAGTCGCACAACTTCAATCGGGTGAAATCCAAATGAACGCGTCATTCGGTATTGGGGACATTACGTTCCAAGATTTAGATACTGTTAAAAAACTATCTAACGTCAATACATCAGTTGAAAAACAGATCGGTTTCCAAACCATGCAATTTAATACAAAAACGATTAAAGATGCCAAAGTACGTCAAGCATTTGTCTATGCGATTAATCGTCAACAAATCGTAGATAAACTTCTTAAAGGCCAAGGTGAAATTGTTGACGGGCCCTACACATCTTTAAATCCTTATCTCGATAAAAGTATTAAACCAATTCCTTATGATCCAAATAAAGCTAAACAAATGTTAAAAGACGCTGGTTTTGATTTCAATAAAACCATCAACTTTGTTGTACCAATCGGAAATAAAATTCGTGAAGATTCAGCCAACATTATTGCTGAAAACTTAAAGGCTGTCGGTGTAAAAGTAAAAACAACCACATATGATTTCCCAACGATTATGCAAAAAGGGAAAGCAGGGGATTTTGATATCCTCCTCATCGGATTTACAATGAATCTCGATCCAGATTTGTCGAGCCTATATGCACCAGGCGGGACATATAACTTTATGGGATACGATAATCCAGAAAATACAGACCTTCTAAAGCAAGGAAAATCAGAACCAGATGCAACAAAACGTAAAGAAATCTATAATAAATTACAAAACTTATGGGAAAAAGATATGCCGGTTATCACACTTTACTCTATGAAAGAAATTGTAGCTGTATCGAAAAATGTTACCCATGGTGGACCAAAACCATTTGGTACACAATATGATCTACAAGACTGGGATCTTAAGTCAAAATAAAAAAGTTAGCCAAACTAAAATAAAAGGGATTACCAAGTTTTTAAATGGTAATCCCTTTTATATTACGTTCATTAAAAAAAAACTCTGAACCACATAAATATTTGATAGGCCGTGAAAATGAGATTTTAAATTTATGAAATAGCCGAGAACACTCGTGACTTTAGTCATGACAGGTCAGTATCACAAGGTAAAACAAATACTGAATTTGGGGTATGGTTTACTGGCAAACACACGTTAGACATCCGGTAGGAAAATTAGCAGGGTTCAACTAAATACGATCGGTAATTTGTTCATATTAACAGTATCTGTTTGATGACCATTAAATTTTAAAAAAATTAAACTAAAACCTTATTGACAATTTTGAAATAATCACATATGATTAAAGTAACAAAATAGTCTTTAAAGGGGAGTAGCTCTACAGCAAAGTGTCGTCATTACGGGATTCGTCCCCGGCCTTTGTTGGCAACGTTCCGTTGTTAGCAAGACCTTTACCTCGCACGCTATGCAGGTAAAGGTATATTCTCTTCTATAAACAGCCTTTTCCGACAAAGCGTGGGAGGGGCTGTTTTTTAATTTAAAATTAAAAAGGAGAGTGGAACGTTGGACATTTTATCCTTAACATTTTTAACATCACTTCTATTAATTATTGGGATTGATTTGATCTTGGCTGGTGATAATGCTATTGTCATTGCTTTAGCAGCTCGTAAACTTCCTAAAGATCAACAAAAAAAGGCTATTATTTACGGTACCGTAGGAGCGGTCTTGATACGTGCTGTTGCAACACTTGTTGTCGTTTGGTTGTTGAAAGTACCAGGTCTACATCTCATAGGTGGCATTTTACTTGTTTGGATCGCTTATAAATTGCTTGTAGACCATAATGATCACAAAGAAGTGAAAGAAGCTAATTCTTTATCGGGCGCCATTCGAACGATCATTATTGCAGATGCACTAATGGGCTTGGATAATGTTCTTGCTGTAGCCGGTGCTTCACATGGGAGTTATCTACTCATTATTCTAGGATTATTGATAAGCGTACCGCTCATCATGTGGGGAAGTACGTTATTTTTAAAATTGGTTGATAAGTATCCTTGGATTACTTATGTGGGATCAGCCGTTCTAGCTTTAACGGCAGGAAAAATGATCATGGCTGAGCCTTTCTTAGTTAATGTGTTTGAGGATCTTCAGATCATTAAATGGATTTTAATTGGTTTACTCATCGTAGGTGTGATATTAATTGGATTACGGAAAAATGCAAAACAAATGTCTCATGCTAGTGAATAAATTGAGGTTTCCTTTAATTTAGAGAATTAGTATAAGGCACATGGTAAACAAAACTTTGGTTCAATTGGGTAATAAGACATGTTTTATTAATAAAGGCTTCTATATCCCTTCATTTCGCTTGAAGGGATTTTTCCATTTTTAGCAACTCTATATAATTAACTTCAATACATAAACTGCTATTAGCTTAAAAACTCAATTTAACTGTTTCAGTTTGAAGGTGGATAAAACACCTTATAATCAAATTATTCTTAGTTTGTTACAATTTGATGCTTTTTGTTGATTTTTTCTTGAATTGATTTCAGAAAAAAAGTATAATTGTGCATGTTCAGTAATATTAAAAATATTTAATCATCTGGGGGATTGGATCATGAGTAGTATTTTTAAGACAAAGCCAATCAGTACTTTAATCGCAGAAACCGAAGGAAAGCAAGGTCTAAAAAAGGCTTTGGGGGCATTTGACCTTACATTACTCGGTATTGGTGCTGTTATTGGTACAGGTATATTCGTATTAACCGGAGTAGCAGCTGCTAATTTTTCAGGACCTGCACTAATTTTATCATTCATTCTCTCTGGTTTAGCGTGTATCTTTGCTGCTTTATGTTATGCTGAATTTGCAGCGTTGGTTCCGGTTGCTGGAAGTGCTTATACGTATGGTTATGCATCGCTCGGTGAATTTTGGGCTTGGATCATTGGGTGGGATCTCGTCTTAGAATATGCTGTTGCGATATCAGCCGTTGCTATTGGTTGGTCAGGCTATGCAGTCAGTTTATTAGATAGTATGGGAATAACACTACCTAAAGCATTGACTGTCGCTCCTAGTGATGGAGGATTCATTAATTTACCAGCCATCATCATTATTGGTTTGATCACATGGCTTTTATTAACTGGAGTTAAAGAAACATCTCGTTTAAATGGAATTATCGTTGTTATAAAAGTGGCGGTTATTCTATTATTTATTGTATTAGCTGTTTGGCATGTGAAGCCGGTTAATTGGCACCCATTTATGCCATTTGGATTTAGTGGAGTAGCGGCTGGGGCAGCAACCATTTTCTTTGCTTATTTAGGTTTTGATGCCGTTTCAACGGCTGCTGAAGAAGTTAAAAATCCGCAAAAAGATTTACCAAAAGGTATTATTTATTCTCTTTTAATTTGTACTGTGTTGTATATTGTCGTTTCTGGTATCCTAACAGGAGTGGTCAAATATACGGCCTATGCTCATACGTCTGCACCAGTTGCTTATGCTCTTCAACAAATCGGAATCAATTGGGGTTCAGCTATTGTTGCCGTAGGTGCTATTTGTGGGATTACGTCTGTATTACTCGTCATGATGTTCGGACAAACTAGAATCTTCTTTGCAATGTCCCGTGACGGTTTGCTTCCTAAATTCTTTGGTAAAGTGAGTGAACAAAGAAAGGTTCCTGTTTCTTCAACATTACTTGTAGGTATTGTTACAGCTGTCTGTGCTGGTTTCACTCCAATATCTATCGTGGCAGAGCTTGCTAACATTGGTACGCTATCTGCGTTCATCATTGTATCAATAGGTGTTATGGTCTTGAGACATAAGCGTCCTGAACTTCATCGACCATTTAAAACACCATTTGTACCAGTTATTCCGATTCTTGCTATAATCTCATGTGGCTACTTATTAATTTCTTTAAACCCAATTACGATAATTCGTTTTGTTGTTTGGCTAGCCATTGGACTTGTATTATATTTCCTATATGGAAGAAAAAACAGCACATTAAACGATCAAGAGAAATCTGCTTAATTAAGTTATAAACTTTTAAAAACTTATTTACGAATCGTAACTTATGAACTTTGAGATAAGAAAAAGAGGATGGGCTAAATCCATCCTCTTTTTTCTTTGTCAAAAAAATTTGTTAACTGTATATAATTCTTATGACTTTTGCTATATTTAACTGGGATAGCAGGATTCGAACCTACGAATAACGGAGTCAAAGCCCGTTGCCTTACCGCTTGGCTATATCCCATCGACAGTTATTAATATAACCAAATTGACAAGGATTATACATTAGAGGATGTTCAAAAAGCCACCAAATAACAAGCTTCGAATCTCGGCGTTGGCTCGTTTTTCCGGTCCTCATGTAGTAAAAACCTACATTCCGGTCCTCAAAACAGCGCCGCCTTGACCTTCTTGCTTCTGATTCGTCACCTTTTTGAACTCGCACTAATAAAAAGATTCTTCATTTCCATAACATGTTTTTGCTCCTTTTGTAGAATATTAAATGTATATACACTAAAATTGAATGGAAAGTCATGATCCTCTCCTACCTCAAAATTGTCGATCGACAGAAAGGAGTGAACCGTATGACAAAAAAATTATTTATGGGTGCCTATATTCTATTAGGAATGATCATTCTTGGGTTATGTGGGTACCTCATTTTATTATTAATTGGCAATCATTATACTAATAAAGATCATCTTGTTTTGGATGCTACAACCAAGATAGAAGATCAGCAAGGTCATGAGATCTCTAAATTATATTTAGAAAATCGGGAAACGGTATCTATTAATAAAATACCTAAATTTGTTCAAGAAGCTTTTATTGCTACGGAAGACTCACGTTTTTATCAACATTCTGGAATCGATTTTCGTGGTACGGTAAGGGCTTTGACTCGTGATATTTTTTCGGGTAGTAAAGCAGAAGGTGGTAGTACCATTACCCAACAGCTTAGTAAAAATGTCTTTTTAACGAATCAAAAGTCATGGTTTAGAAAAGCCAAGGAAGCGGCTATTGCAACAAATTTGGAGAGAAAATATAGTAAGAAGCAGATTCTTGGTATGTATTTGAACCAAATTTATTTTGGCCATGGTGTTTATGGTATTCAATCTGCATCTAAATTTTTCTTTAATAAAGATGTGAGTCAATTAACGGTTGAAGAGGGAGCTATGCTTGCCGCTATGCCAAAAGCTCCAACAACCTATTCACCAATACTACATCCTCATCAAGCTTTGAAAAGGCGGAATATTGTCTTAGGATTAATGGAGAATCAAGGATATATCACGACAGAAGAAGAAGTGCATTTAAAAGGAAAAACCTTAGGTCTTGATGTCCATCAGTTAAATAAAGATCCTGAGTATGATACCTATGTGGATATGGTATTAGATGAGGCAGCTAAAAAATATCATCTTAGCGCAGATGAAGTACTGCGTGGTGGGTATAAAATTATTGTTCCTATTAATACTCAAATTCAAGAAGCTTCCTATCAAGAATTTAAGAAAAATCACTATTTTAGAGGCTCAAATACTAAAGAAAAACCGAATGGTGCCTTTGTTTTAATCGATAATAAAACGGGTGGTGTGAAAGCCGTTCAAGGAGGGCGTTCATACGTTAAAAAGAGTTTTAATCGAGTGAATGTCAAAAGACAACCTGGTTCTGCTTTTAAACCATTAGCTGTTTATGGACCGGCTTTGGAATCCAAAAAGTTTCACCCATATTCCATGTTAGTTGATAAACCGCTCACGTTCGGTCACTACAAGCCTGAAAATTATAACCATAAATATCCTGGTGAAATGACGATGTATGATGCGATTACAGTATCTGAAAATGTTCCGGCTGTTTGGCTATTAAATCAAATTGGCATTTCAAAAAGTAAGCAGTATCTTTCTAAGTTAGGTTTGAATATTCCAGACAAAGGTTTATCCATTGCGCTCGGTGGTTTAGAAGAAGGTGTAACCCCGTTTCAAATGGCAACGTCATTTACCGCTTTTTCGAATGAAGGAAAAGAGGTAGAGCCTTATTTTATCCAAAAGATAGTCGATCACAAGGGAAATTTAGTTGGATCTATGAAACCAAAAACCCGACAAGTCTTTTCAAAACAAACAGCTTGGTATATGACAAAAATGCTTATGTCCGTTGTAAAAAATGGTACTGGGAGTGCAGGATCAGTTAATACGGATTTAGCCGGAAAAACAGGTTCTACAGCGTATGAAGGGGTTGACAATGGACTGCGAGATGCATGGTTTGTTGGCTATACACCAAAATCAACGGGAGCGGTCTGGATTGGTTACGATAAAACAACAAAAAAGCAATATGTCACGGGTGGAAGTGAGAATGCGACGACTTTATTTAAAAATATTATCAATAACGTTCCAAGGGAAACTGGAAATCATTTTATTAAACCTAAGGGTATCAAAGATTTGGAATCACCAATTCGTCTTGTACCGATTAAGAATATCAGAGCTAAAGGGACCGTGGGGCACTTTGGCTTGCCAGCTGTAAAAATTTCGTGGGACAAAATTCAAGACAAACGGATCATCTACCGGATCTACAAAGAAAATGAAAACGGAATAGAATTTATTGGGGAAGTAAAAGGGAAAAACAGTTTTGTTGTTAATTATGCGAATCCACTATCTTCAGCCACTTATTTTGTTACACCTTATAACAGTCAAACATTAAAAAAAGGTGAAACTTCAAAACAAGTTGAAGTTGATTGGTTCCCTGGATTTTAAATTGTGTCAAAAACGTGAACAATGAAAGGTAAAATGTCGAAAATGAGGAGCGTTTAAGTTTACAGTTTGGCGATGAGAATGGGAAGATTAGAATAGTTAGGTCATAAAGATGGATCATTCATTCATTTTTAAAAGTCTTTTTATTAGGGCTTTAGTCTAAATAAGTGTAACCTTTGAAGGCGGAAGTTCTCCGATATGTGAAGTGGAAAGGATGACATAGATTTGCTTAAAGTGAAAAAAAATGATGTATTACTTAAAGCTTGCCTAAAGGAACCGGTGCCTTATGTTCCTGTATGGTATATGAGGCAAGCTGGGCGCTATCAACCCGAGTACCGAGCGATTAGGCAAAAATATTCTTTTTTTGAAATTAGCCATAATCCTGAGATATGTGCTGAGGTAACCAAGTTGCCTGTAACGCAACTCGGAGTTGATGCGGCTATTTTATTTGCTGATATTATGACACCATTAAAATCGATTGGAATAAATGTGGATATCGTAGAAGGCATAGGACCCGTAATAGAAAATCCGATCCGTTCAGAGAAGGATCTTGAGGGTATCCGATTGCTTAATCCCGGAAATGATATTCCATTTGTCCAAGAAACGATAAAAATTCTTCGAGATAAATTAGACGTTCCTCTCATTGGTTTTGCGGGAGCTCCTTTTACTCTTGCAAGTTATCTAATTGAAGGTGGACCATCCAAAGGATACCATATAACAAAGGGGTTTATGTACTCAAAGCCACACCTTTGGCAGAACCTTATGGCACGTTTATCTGATCTGACAATCAGCTATTTGGAGGCACAAATTGAAGCTGGTGCACAGATTGTCCAAGTTTTCGATTCATGGGTCGGTGCGTTAAATTCTGAAGACTATCATCAATATATCGCTCCATTCATGCACTATATTTTTTCTGAATTGAAAAAGACAGGCGTACCGACGATCTATTTTGCCAGTGGTGCAACGCATTTACTAAAGGAGTGGAACGAACTTCCAGTAGATGTGATCTCTCTTGATTGGCGTACGACGATAGAAGAAGTTCGAAATCAGCATATTGATAAAGCCTTACAAGGAAATCTTGACCCATCGTTACTTCTAGCTCCTTTTGATTTAATAAAAAAACGAACGAAAGCCATCTTAGATCAAGGAAAGGATAAACCAGGTTTTATTTTTAATTTAGGGCATGGAATATTCCCTAGTGTGAAAGTGGACACACTTAAAAAATTAACGGATTATATTCATCAATACACAAGAAAGGATCCTGTAAATGACTAAGAAAAAAATAGGTCTACTCGTGATGGCCTATGGTACACCATATAAACCAGAGGACATCGAACCTTACTATACTCATATTCGTCATGGAAGAAAACCAAGTCAAGAATTACTGGATGATTTGACAAGTCGGTATCAAGCGATTGGTGGCGTTTCTCCACTTGGAAGGATTACCTCTCAACAAGTCGATAGTTTAGAGGAGACCTTACATAATCGGCAAGACAAAGTAGAGTTTGTGGCTTATTTAGGTCTTAAACACATCCATCCATTCATAGAAGATGCTGTTGAAAGAATGCATCATGATGGGATTAAAGAAGCAATTAGCCTTGTCCTTGCCCCTCATTATTCGTCATTCAGCGTGAAATCTTATAATGATAGAGCTGTGACTCAAGCCGAAAAACTTGGGGGTTTGACCATCCATCCAATTGAAAGTTGGTATAAAGAACCGAAGTTTATTCAATATTGGGTCGACCAAATCAATATCACACTAAACAAAATACCAAAAGCTGAACACGACAGAACTGTGGTGATTTTCTCAGCACATAGTCTACCAGAAAAAATATTACAAAATAACGATCCCTATCCAGATCAGTTAAAAGAGACGGCGAAATTGATATCGGAAGAAGCGGGTCTAAAGCATACGGCGATTGGATGGCAAAGTGCTGGGAATACACCCGATCCTTGGATTGGTCCAGATGTTCAAGATTTAACGAGACAACTTTATAACGAACATCACTACCAACATTTTATTTACTGTCCTATTGGATTTATCGCAGAACATCTTGAAGTATTGTACGATAATGACTATGAATGCAGGGTGGTAACGGAAGAACTTGGGGTAAGCTACCATCGTCCTGAAATGCCAAATAGTCATCAAGAATTCATCGATGCACTAGCAGATGTCGTATTAAAAAAAGTAAACTAGGTGATATCATTGAATAAGAAACACATGGCTATTATAGGCGGAGGAATAACAGGTTTATCGGCTGCTTTTCGGCTACAAAAAATGATGGATGAGACAAAAGAAGAGGTTGATGTCACGATCATCGAGGCCTCAAATCGTTTTGGCGGTAAAATTGAAACGCTACAACGAGAGGGGTTTACAATTGAAAGAGGACCTGACTCATTCTTGAAACGTAAAAGAGAAGCATTAGATCTAGTAGAAGAGCTCGGATTATCAGATCAATTAGTGTCTAATAATTTGGGAAAAGCCTATATTTTAAAAAATCGCGAGTTACATCCTATTCCGGAGTATTCTTTTATGGGAGTGCCAAGCTTACTCAAGCCACTCCTCGATTCGTCGCTACTTTCTGAAGATGGAAAAGCGCGTGCCTTAAATGACCTTTTTATCCCACCATATCCTCCTTTTGATGATATGTCAGTCGGTGATTTTTTTGCTGGAAGATTGGGGCAAGAAATGGTGGATGACATCATTAATCCACTACTTTCAGGGATATATGCTGGTGACCTTTACAAACTAAGTTTAAGAGCAACACTGCCACAATTTATTGAGCTGGAGAAAAGGACAGGAAGTCTTATTCTAGGCGCCAAACAGGTTTTACCTAAAAATAAAAAGAAAACAAGCCAGTTTGCGACTTTGAAAAATGGTTTAAGTAGTCTTGTTGATCGTTTAGTCGATGCCATTCGTTTTCCAATGTTAAAAAATGCATGTGTTACAAGAATAGAAAAGATGAATGGACGTTATAAAATCGTTCTTAAAAATGGTGAAACTTTGGTAGCTGACGGTATTGTTTTTACTCTTCCACATGAAAAGACTCAAGACATCCTGTCAGACTGTCCATATCTCAAACAACCAAATGCAGAACCGTGTACAAGTGTTGGGACGGTTGCCATGGCCTTCGATGCTGCGCAAGTGACAATACAAAAAGAAGGAACAGGTTTTGTTGCTTCTAATAAGGAACCATCAGCGATCACAGCAGCAACCTATACACATCTTAAATGGCCACACACAACGCCATCAGGAAAAGCCCTCATCCGATGTTATGTGGGTAAAAAAGGCGACGAAGCGATTCTCGATGAATCCGATGAAATCATCATTCAAAATTCGCTTGATAATTTGAAAGATGTCGTTGATATAGATGGTAATCCTGAGTTTTCAGTTGTCACACGACTACGTGAGTCGATGCCTCAGTACGTTGTTGGTCATACACAATGGCTTAAACAAATTGAAGAAACTTTAGGACATGACTATCCTCATGTGTATCTTGCTGGAGCATCTTATGATGGAGTTGGATTGCCGGATTGTATACGTCAGGGGAATAAGGCAGCAAAACGACTTTTTAATGAACTTTTAGTTGATGCATAACGATTAATTAAATATCGATAGGGCTACATTAAAGATTCAAGATGATTTTGACCCTTTAGGCATGTACACGGATGAGTCAGGATTAGTGATGAAAAACGCATTATTAACTAACTAACAATGTCAATGATATAAATTTTTTTTGACGGTTGGTAATAGACGGATTAATTTCCTCTATTGTCAATCGTTTTTTCATGTGATAAAGTAGGTCAAAATGTATAATTGTAATTTTTATCCCGGTTCAGCTAACCATCAGTAGGGGATGAAGAAACCCCCCACTGATGGAAGTTTCGCTTCATTTTCAAGAAAATTCAAACAGATGCTATTTATACAAGAAATAGTTAAAAGGAGAACGAGAATGAATCCATTTCGACAATTTTATGGGGAACTAATTGGCATTTGGAAAAATAAAAAAGTACTTATCCAATTAATTGGAGTGACTTTAATACCGATCTTATATTCTGGTATGTTTCTCTATGCTTTTTGGAATCCATATGGTCAAACGGGAAACCTACCAGTTGCTGTTGTTAATCAAGATAATGGTTCTAAACTTTCAGGTGAAAATATCCAAGTTGGTGATACATTAGTTGATATATTAAAGAAAAATAATGATTTTGGTTGGAAATTTGTAGATGAAAAGAAAGCGGTAGAAGGATTTAACGATAATAAATATTTTATGATCGTTCAGATTCCTCATGACTTTTCAGAAAATACAGTATCCATCCAAAAAAATAGAGCGGAAACGGCACACATCGATTATAAGGTCAATCAGGATTTTAATTACATCGCAGCCAAGATGGGCCAGTCGGGAATGAAAGAAATCAGACTGAAAATATCCAAGACCATTACCAAAATGTATATAAAATCAATATACGATCAACTGGGTCAAATGAAAGATGGGCTACAAGATGCACATAATAATGCTTTAACTCTATCTGAAGGTAATAAAAAAGTTAACCAAGCCATCACAGATCTAAGTCAAAGCCTGAGAAAGATTGAAGGAGGCACTTTAATACTACAAGAAGGCTCTTCTTCTTTAAGTCAAGGTGGGACCAAGTTATATAACGGCCTTCTTCAAGAAAAGAAAGGAACAGAGCAGTTATACAGCCAAGCATCAGCAAAAGCAAAAGATATTCAAAATCTATCGGAGGGTTCAAATCGTTTAGCAGCCGAATTGGCGACGTTAAATACACAAGCATCAAACCTTAAAGAGGTTAATGATCACTTAACCAAAGATGTTTCGCTATTTCAAGGTTTAATTAAACCATACATGTCTAAGCAAAGTAATGGATCTCAAGACCTTAACTCATTCAGCGAAACAACAGGGCAACTGGAGCAAACTTTGCCTCAAATTTCTAATCTACTAAATCAGATGACTAACAGCTATTCAAATATACTCTCATTACTTGAAACCTCTAGTCAGAAAATGAATGAAAGTGACCAAGCCTTATTTAATTATATTGAATTAAAAGACCCTACTTTACAGCAAGATCCTGAGTATCGTCAATTAAAAGAAGAAATGCTCAATGATCAGAGTACAAAAGAAGCGATAAATTTACTTCAATTTCAACTTGATGAAGCTAATCGCCTAAGACCTCAAATGATCCAGTTCGATAATCAACTAAATGAATTAGTAGAAGGACTAAAACACTTTGATTCAACTGATAAAGGAACCCAAAAAGAGTATCAAAATTTTATTACCAGTATTCAACAGGTTCAAGAGAATTTAAGCCGCCTTCCTACGATAACGGATCAACTTTCTAAAGGGGCAAGTCAAATTGCTGATGGAAATGCTCAACTTAATCAAAATTGGGATACGCTTGTGTCGAGTTTGCAGAAATTAAAGGATGGACAAAATGAATTAACTCAAGGTAGCGGGACTATGTCTCGTCATTTAAATGACCTTCAGCAAGGTATGTCACAATTATCTACGGGCATTGGGAACATTAATCAATCAACGACTCCTTTACTTGATGGTACAAAAAGACTAACTGATGGCAGTCAAACTTTATCAGATCATCTAGGAAAGGCACATGATCAATTGGGGAGCACACCTACAGATGAAAAACATGCCAATTTATTCGCCAAACCAGTTGTCTTAACAGATGGAACTCATGCTAAAGTAACAAACTATGGCATTGGATTTGCCCCTTATTTCTTATCGTTAGGTTTATTTGTTGGTGGATTAATCATAACAGTTATCTATGATTTAATGAAAAGACCTAGCCAAATTTATTCGGGACTAAGTCTAGGAATAAGTCAGTTCCTTATGATGGGTCTGTTAGGAATTTTTCAGGCGTGTATCGCAGATAGCATCATTTTATATGGATTAGGTTTACCCGTTGATCATGCTCTATATTTTATAGGTTTTAGCATTCTAACCAGCTTAACCTTTGTAACTATTATTCAGTTTTTAACGGTTGGTTTTGGTAACTACGGAAGATTCATTGCCGTTTTATTGTTAATTTTACAGTTGACGACAAGTGGCGGAACATATGCCATTGAACTACTACCGACACCGCTTCAATTGTTACCGAATTGGCTTCCGATGACCTATACCATTAATGGATTTAAAAATATCATTGCTGGTCAATATCATTTATTAGCCAATAACGTGATTGTACTGATCATCCTCATTGTGGCTATGTTCGTTTTAACCCAATTAGTTTATATCTTTAAGTATCGAGATGTCACAACAAATAAAGAAGTTAACATGGATACCAATTTTAGTTAATAGACGATAAGAGAGATGAATCATGAATCTCTCTTATTGTTTTTTATAATTAAGGAAATTATGAAATTATGAATTTCAGCCGTTCTTGAGTTATACTAGTAACAACGGTCTACTTTTGGCAGGTCTAATATGAAACTTTTACCTTTTCATTTACGTATAAAACGATGAAAAGGTAAACCGTATACTTAGTTGAGAGGTGAAAGAATGACAGTTGCAGTTGCGAAAATTCGCCAATTATCCAAGAAAATTGGGAATAAAGAACTCGTCAAATCTTTGAATTTTGATATTAACCAAGGCGAGATTCTAGGTTTTCTGGGGCCTAATGGTGCCGGGAAAACAACAACCATGCGGATGATGGTTGGGCTAATGAAGATGTCCGGCGGAGATGTGGAAATCAACGGTTTTAGTGTGAAAAAAAATAAGGAACAAGCTTTAAAACATGTTGGCGGGATTATTGAAAATCCGGAAATGTACAAGTTTTTAAGTGGGTATGATAATTTAGTCCATTTCCAACGGATGAATGGGCCAGTTAATGGAGAACGGATTAAAGAAGTGGTTAAATTAGTTGGTTTGGAGAAGGCTATCAAAAATAAAGTGCGTACATATTCACTTGGGATGAAACAACGTCTTGGGATCGCACAAGCATTATTAGATCATCCCAAATTGCTCATTCTAGATGAACCGACGAATGGCTTAGATCCAGAAGGTATCAGGGAAATTCGAGAGTATTTAAAAAAACTCACACGTGAAACAGGTATCGCTGTTTTTGTATCTAGTCATTTACTTTCTGAAATGGAACTTCTTTGTGATCGAATTGTCATTATACAGAAAGGACAAATAACAGATACCGAAGAATTACACCCAAGTGAAGACGTTATTGATAAATCAATGACTGTAGCCTTGACTTGTGAACCACAAAATAAAGCAGTCGATATTTTAAGCGAACAAGGCGTTATTGTAAGAAGTGAAGAGGATCATCTTTTGATTCAAACATCGTATGCTAAACTTCCGGATATTCATCGATTACTAGTTAATGAAGGTGTCAATATTTATACAATCGAAAAAGTCCGCGTTTCACTAGAGGATCGCTTCTTAGCTAAAACGAAAGGGGGACGTGACTAAGATGCAAGTATTACGGCTTATTCAAAATGAAAATATGAAATTATATAAACGAAAAATGCTTTGGATTATGTTAGCTCTTATTGTTGCTTCCGTTATTCTCACACTTGTTATTACTCTAAAGACGAGTGATTCACATCCAGACAATTGGAAACAAACAGCCCAGCAAGAAATTACGGAAAACCAAAAATTGATGAATCAAAAAGGGGTCCCGAAGGCTGCCAAGGATCAAATTGCGGCACAAATGAAAGTTGATCAGTATCGATTAGATCATAATATTGCGCCTCTCTTTGACGACACAGCACTTGGATTTGTGGATAATGTCATTGGTACATCTGGTTTAATTACACTCTTTATTATTATTATTTCTGCGAGTATTGTCTCACAAGAATATGCATGGGGGACCATGAAATTAGTTTTAATGCGACCGGTGCAACGATGGAAGGTTTTGCTTTCGAAATACTTATCTGTTCTGTTTAATGCCCTTCTACTTCTTGTGTTCTTAGGCATTTTAGCCTTCATTGTTGGTGCCATTGTGTTTGGGTTTAAGGATACAAGCTTTCAATATGTTTATGAAAGAAACGGAATTATCCATCAAACGTCTGTTTTTACACACTTTTTCCTATTTGGATTGTCTCACTATATCGGAATGATCATGATAGCAGCCTTTGCATTTATGGTCTCCACGTTGTTCAAAAACAATGCCCTCGCTATCGCGTTAAGCATCTTTATTGAATTTGCAGGATCCATCATCGGTAGCGTTCTTGCAATGTTTGGCAAAAACTATGTGAAATATCTCTTCTTTGTTAATACGGATCTCATGCAGTATATAGAGGGTTCACCATCCATAAAGGGTATGACGATAGGGTTCTCAATTATCATTTTACTTGTTTACTTTATAATTTTCATGGGTGTCTCATTTTTAACTTTTGAAAAACGTGACGTCGCCTAATTAATGATTCTTTTTGCTATAAGGGTGTATGCTAAGGACAGAGGTTCGAAGGCATAGACTCTTTTTTTGCCTTTATAATAGAATCAGGACTTTTCGATTAATTTGATCCGAACTGTTATATATAAGATTGTAAATCATACTCGGACATGAATTTATAAGATTGAGGTGGAGAACAATGAAATATATTGATAATAAAGACAATCTAGATATCGCTGTGAGTTTTGCCATTGAAGAATTCGCATTAACAGAATTAGATCCAAACGAAACCTATTTTCTTTTCTATCGAATGAAGCCAACGGTTATTGTTGGGAAAAATCAAAATACTGTAGAAGAAATTAATATGAATTATGTAAAATCGCATCATGTTAATGTCATAAGACGTCTTTCAGGAGGCGGAGCGGTTTACAATGATGAAGGAAATTTAAGCTTTAGTTTTATAACTAAGGACGATGGCAATAGTTTTTCCAACTATCGCAAATTCACGGATCCGATCGTTAGAGCACTCCACCAATTTGGTGTCAATGCTTCATTTCAAGGAAGAAATGATTTGGTTGTTGATGGTAAGAAAATATCAGGAAATGCTCAATTTGCTACAAAAGGACGCATATTTAGCCATGGAACTTTATTATTTGATGTGAACCTAGATAATGTCGCAAAAGCACTCAATCCTGATATTGAAAAATTTGAATCAAAAGGAATAAAATCAGTTCGAAGCCGAGTAGTCAATATTCGTGAACTCATGTCAAAAGATATGGATATTCTGGAGTTTAAGCAACACCTCTTAAACAAAATATTCGAAGAAGAAGGGGGAATGTCAGAATATAAACTTTCAAAAAAAGAATGGGAAAAAATATATGAAATAGCTGATAAACGATACCGTAATTGGGATTGGGTCTATGGTCGGTCACCAGAATTCAATGTAAAATATTCCAAACGCTTTTCTGGGGGAAGGGTGGATATCAGGCTCAATGTGAAAAAAGGGTATATTTCATCAGCTAAAATATTCGGTGATTTTTTTGCTGTGGGAGATATCTCAGAGCTTGAAGAGATGTTAAAAGGTCTTAAATATACAGATGAAGATATTAAAGCGGTGTTTAATAAAATTGATACAAACTATTATTTTGGAAGTATAACAAAAGAAGATATTCTCTCGATGCTCTAATAAATGGGCTAATTCTAGTCAAATTGTTGGGCAATTTCTTAATCACTCTATTCTATTTCACATCTTAGTAGCAAGTTTGCCGTTCAAGAAGAATAGAGTTAATAGAAATAAGATTGGAGAGTGATTCTATGAACAACCTTCTTGCTTATAAATCTGAAGTAAATGACATGTTGTTACATAAAAGTTCTTGGAAGGTCATTGATCAAGATGGAGAAATGGTTTGCATTAACTTCCCTCATTTGAAGTCAAAGGCATCTGTAAAGAATGCTAGGCTCATTACCAATCAAATAAAGAATGTGGATTTAATTGGAGGTTCTTTATATGAACTTGTTCAATGGTATCGTTTTGCTTGTAAAATGTGGAAAGACCATATCATCAAATTTCCAGATCATTCTGTGGCATTAACGTATGCTTACGGGACGCAGGCTGGACAACGATCCGCATATACTCATATGCAACTTATCACTTACGAAGGATCTGATTATCATCATTATGTAGATTTAAGCTTGAACAATGTGGATCTAATAGATGAAAATGGACAAGTTAAGCTTTACATGAAGTCAACACCTGTTATCACGGGAAATGAGTTTTTAATTGTTATCACCGTGGAAAGTCGAGGTAAGGATAGAGCGATGTTGTGGGAAAACAGTGATCGGTTAGGATTAGATGAATCACTACTAACTTTCGACAATATTGATCAGCTCGCAAGTTATTGCCAAGCTGTGAGTCATTTTATACTTCATCATTTAAATGAGAGTGGTAAAAGCTACAATATGTTTTTCTATGAATCAAAGGGAAAGATGATCGTTCGGATTCTTCCTAGACCCATTATTGATCCATTGACTTTTGGATATGGTTACCTCGACGAAAATAAACAACGGCATCAATTACTAGAAAAAATGAAGTCACTATATTTTCGTAAAACTCTAACATGATAATTACTCATTAGCAAGAAATGGAGGGGTTAATAGTGAAAGCACTAGATGAAGCAAAAGCAATCATTTTTGACTTAGATGGAACGTTGTATGAAGGCGATGAACATTTTAAACTCTATGTAAAACTAACATCTGAAAAACTGTCCCAAGAAAAGGATAAAAAACAGTATGTTCAAGAAGTCCGAGATGTCTTAAATGGAAAACATCCTATGAGAATAGGAACCGTATTAGATAAAAAAAGACGGAACATTTTAACGGTAGATCCAATTACTTTTGATATCAAGAAAGTGACAGATTGGTTAGGAAATAAACTGTCTGAAGATAAAGTTTTAGATCTATATGGTTCTAAAATAAAGTATAATGTTCACCAATTTACCTTTATAGGCGATGGGTGGTCTCCGCCTGTAGCCGTAGCTGCTCAGTACGGACTCTCACCTGAAATTGTCAGAGCAGTTTATCATCAAGTGAAGGAAAAGATGGTAGGTGAGGATTACAAATTACCTATCACAGAAGGACTTAAAGAAGGGTTATGGCGCTTAAAAAAAGCATCTAAAACGTTAATTTTAATGACAAATAGTGATGAAGCCGATGTGAGACGTCTACTAGACGCACTTGGTTTGACCTCCTGTTTTAACTATTTATTAACGTCAGCCAAAAAACCGTTTAAATCAACGGCAAATTTTAAAAATATTTTAGAAAGGTATCATCTAGTACCAGAAGATGTGGTCTCTGTTGGAGATAATTTTTTCAATGAAATCGCTCCCGCTCTGCGACTTGGAATGAAGGGTGTCTATATTACTCAAAATGATTTCCCTTATAAAAGCGCAAATCTCACCGTTGTAAAAACGCTTGCAAATCAGATTTGATTTTTCAATGATTGACAATCGATTGATACTTTACTTGCCTAACCGGATACCGTTCGTAAATGAAGTGAAATGGAGATAAAGAAATATCATTCTATTTAAGACTAGCCATTCCTAGAGGTTATTTATAGATGATAGGCTCGTTCTAATTTTTGTTTTTCTGGACTAGACTATAGAGAGAAGAATTTACGGAATCATGATAAGGCAAGTGTAAGGAGGAACATCATTGAAAAAAATAGCAGGTTGGTTCATCGGTATTTACCTTGTATATGTTGGTCTAATGGTTGTTTATTTCTTTTTTTGGTCACATCAAAGCATTCCGGTAACGGTCAAAGGGACAGCTGCGGATCCTTCGATATTTATGACGAAAGATCAATTACAACAAAGTCAAATTTACAGCCAAATACAAAACTTTATTTATTTCATATCTATACCATTAGATTGGGGTATTTATCTTTTTGTATTGATATTTGGACTTTCAAAGTGGCTGAAAAAACGTTCGGAAAGTGTTTCGCGTTTATACGTCATTCAAATGCTCATCTACTTTCTAACATTATCCCTTATCGCGTGGATCGTGGTCCTTCCTATTGATATAGGAGCACATATGGTATCGATTCATTTTGGTATCTCTGTTCAACCCTTTTCAAGCTGGTTTAAAGATCAATTAACCTCCTTTTGGGTGAATTGGTTAATATCATTCGCGGCTATGACGGTCGTATACTGGTTTATTCGAAGAAATCCGAAGCGTTGGTGGCTTCCAGTATGGTTAGTATCGATTCCTTTTGTCATTTTCTTAATGTTTATTCAGCCTGTTGTAATTGATCCATTGTATAATCACTTTGGAAATCTCCAGGACGGTAAATTGAAAAGTGAAATACTTCAGCTAGCTGATCGGGCAGGTATTCCAGCCCATAATGTCTATGAAGTGGATATGTCTAAAAAAACAAATGCAATGAATGCTTATGTTAACGGTATCGGTTCAAATTTACGAATTGTTTTATGGGATACAACCGTCCACCGATTGGATCATCGAGAAGTCTTATTTATCATGGCTCATGAAATGGGACACTATGTGAAGCATCACCTCTTTTGGGGGATGGTCGGATCGATCATTTTTATCCTTATTGGTTTATATATAGGTGCTAAGGGTTTATTGTGGGTAGTAAGTCGCTTTGGTTATAAAGTGGGAATCAATCATCCAGGAGACATAGCCTCACTTCCTGTCCTTCTATTATTATTTTCTCTTCTTTCGTTTATAGGTGGACCTATTGAAAATACGATATCGAGATATGTCGAGCACTCAGCAGATAGGTATGCTGTTCAGTTAACGAAGGATCCTGAAGCAGGTATTACATCGTTTCAAAAATTGGCAGTATCTGGACTGGATGAAATAAATCCTCCTGCCTTAGTCAAATTTATGCTTTACGATCATCCGACAATGCTCGAAAGAATTGAATATTTAGAACATATGAAGACGAAAAACAAGTAATTTTTATTTGTAAAAACGCCCATTTCTTTAGGCTCATAGGTATCCATATGAGCCTCAACTTGCCCTAAATCTCCCTTTTCAATATACCATTATTATTAGTGACCTATTTATGATATATGGATAATTATTATTGTTCATTAAACGGAAGTTCGAACCTAAATTCCATCAAAAAATGTTCTCTCCTTTTCTGTCGATTGTGATAAACTAATAGATGTGATGACCAAAAGTAAGATCTAGCTTAACAAGCAATATACCGACCTTTAAAGAGGGAATTGGATAAGTATCGGTTGTATCTCTTTTCCACTGAAAAACAAACGGATATACAGATGTAACTAAAATTAATTCATGAATATGAAGATATCAACTTACTAACCACAAAAAAGAGAAGGAACTAAAGTGTGAAGACTGAATAAGGAGCGAGTTTAATGAACGTCAAAGCATATGAGAAGAAGATGGTGGGAGAGCGAGCGGCAGATTTTGTAGAAGATGGTATGATTGTCGGCTTAGGTACAGGAACTACCATTGCTTATATGGTTCAACGTCTTGGAAAGAAAATTCAAGAGGAGAATTTACATATTACCACTGTATCGACTTCCAATAGAACGACGAAACTAGCCCAGTCGTTAAATATCCCTGTGTTTGATCTTAATGAAGTCAAGCAAGTGGATCTTACGATTGATGGTGTTGATGAATTTGATGTGAATTTTACTGGTATAAAAGGTGGAGGCGGGGCTTTATTGTACGAAAAGATCGTTGCTAAAGCATCAAACCGCAATATTTGGATTGCTGATAGTAGCAAGTTTGTTTCAAAATTAGGGACTTTCCCACTTCCGATTGAAATATTACCATTTGGTCACCAACATACGATGAGACAAATTGAAGAAATTGGGTTGACTCCAGAATTAAGAATGATGGATGACGTGTTATTCATTACGGATAGTGGCCATTATATTGTTGATTGCTTAACCGGACCGATTGAGGATGCTAAATCATTATCTTTCCGCCTGAACCAAATCCCAGGAGTTGTGGAGAACGGATTATTCATTGGCATGACCGATGAAGTTCTATTAGCTGAAAATAATGGCGTTAAAATTTTTAAAAAATAAAAGAAAAAGCTACAACAATAACGAATATCACGAATAATCTATAGAACATAAATCTGACGGGGAGAGACAAATCATGGCTAATAAAAAAACAGTCGCTGTATTATATGGGGGAAAGTCAGCGGAGTATGACATTTCGATCCAGACCGCATTCTCAGCGATTAATGCGATTGATTTAAATAAATTTCGTGTTCTGCCCATTCACATAACGAATAACGGTAAATGGATACAAGGTCATGAAATACTTGAAAAAATAGCTTATAAAGATCAATTATTATTGGATGAACCACAAGCAAAAGTAAGTCCAGCACTCTGGTTAACTCCAACATCTGATCCATCTTCTTCGCAAACACCTGACATCGTGTTCCCTTTGCTTCATGGGACAAATGGAGAGGATGGAACGGTTCAAGGTATGCTTGAGTTATTAAACATCGCATATGTAGGTTCGGGTGTTATGGGTTCAGCCGCTGGTATGGATAAAGTCATCATGAAAGACATTTTTGCAGCTCATGGTATTCAAGGGCCACATTATGTGTCGGTTACAAAATATGAATGGACTAATAACCAAGATGAAATGATTAAAATGATAGAAGAGAAGATTGGATTTCCCAATTTTGTAAAGCCAGCGAATTTAGGTTCAAGTGTAGGTATATCTCAATGCTTAGATGAAAGTACGATCGTTAAAGCTGTTGATGAAGCTCTTAGATATGATACAAAAGTCATTGTTGAAGAAAAAATCGTGGGTCGTGAAGTTGAGATCGGCGTTATTGGCAATGATGAGCTTGAAGTTTCGGTACCAGGCGAAATTCAAACAACTGGAACTTTCTATGATTATCAATCGAAATATCAAGATGGTAAGAGTCGTATGATCATTCCAGCTGATTTACCTGAAGATGTTCTCATTGAGTTGAAAACAACTGCCAAAAAAGTTTTTAAAGTGTTAAATTGCAAAGGGTTAGCGAGAGTTGATGTCTTTATCCAAGAGTCTGATCATAAAGTCATGGTGAATGAAGTTAATACGTTACCAGGTTTTACACCCTTTAGCATGTTCCCATTATTATGGAAACATACAGGGCTACCTTATGATAAACTCATTGAGAAGTTAATTCAGTTAGGTATTGATCGTCACCAAGAGAAACAAACGCTTCGCTTTCGACTTGAGGATTAAGACTTATTTTCAATTTCTCCACGCATGTCTTTTACCAAATAGAGCGAAATGAATATAGTATTAATGTGGACAATGAAATGAAGTTGTTCACGAGTAGTCTTTTCCTTCTCGCTGTTAATTCATTTTTGTTACACACCATGTCATGCCTCCTATAATGAAGAGGGTGCCTTTTTTAAAGGCACCCTCTTTAAATACTTATAGAGGATGTTCAAAAAGTCACCAAATGATAAGCTGCGAATCTCGGCGTTGGCTAGTTTTTCCGGTCCTCATGTAGCAAAAACCTACATTCCGGTCCTCCAAACTGCGCCGCCTTGATCTTCTTGCTTCTGATTTGTCACCTTTTTGAACACAAACTTATAGGATTGTTACTGTAATTTCTTTGACACCCCAATTGAGAGCATCAGATTTTTCATTAAATAGAATATCTATATGATGTCCATCAATCGCTCCGCCAGTATCTGCGGCAATCGCTGTTCCATAACCAGGAACGTATACCTTTGTCCCTAGAGGAATGATGGATGGATCTACAGCAATGACTTTGGCATTTGGATTTTCTTTTAAGTTTAACCCTGTTTTTGTAATCCCAATACAACCAGGATCATTTGCTGTATAACCTGTACTTTTTACAGTCAGTGTTTGTTTCTTCTGGCTCGGTTTTTTTGAGGATACATGATGAGATGGCTTTTTATCAACATGCTTTGACTGTTTGACTTTATGATTAGGTAGGGCTTTATGTGAGAACAATGTAATTTCAGTTAATAAATCAACTTCTCCATCATCCTGAAGTTGGTTTTTTGCTTGGAAGCTTGATATCGCCTTTCTTGTCTCTTCGTCTAAATTACCGCTTGGAAGTTTATTGGAGTAACCTAAAGTAGATAGTTTTCTCTGTACTTTGGTAATAATAGATTTGTGACGGTCATCCAAAATTTCTTCTGTTTTAAGATAATTTTTCAATGACATGTCCATGATTTTTTCCTCTTGTGCGGGAAATAAATGGTGATCTTGTTGAAAGGCTTTGATTGACTTGATGGTATGTGGTCCAGCAAACCCAGTAGTATCAGGATAAATTAAATAGCCTTCACCTTGAAGAATATTTTGAATCGTATCTATGTTTTGACTAAAGCGTTTTTGAATGAATTTGTGTTCGTTGACTTCTGCTTTCGATAGGTGTGGAGAAAGAACACTAAACCCAACCATAACGATAGCGATCATGATAAATCTAATAAATCTATTCATATTAGTAAAACTCCTTTATGAGCCAGGAGAAAATTAGTAAGCCATGGGACCTATTTTAACGTTACAAGATAACGAGCGTGTATTAGTAAAATGACATCTTAATAACAAACTTTTTCTTAATTGTAATATTGGTAAGTAATAGAAGTTTTAAGTTGTCTTAATGGATTTCGTTTTGCAAAAACTAGTATACTAGGATTAATGAAAATCATTTTCAAGGGGTGTAGGCATTGGAAGTTAAGAAAGTTAGTCAATCTAGATCTGTGACATCGTCACATGTCTTACCAACAGATACAAACAATCACGGCACTTTATTTGGTGGAAAATTAATGATGTACATTGATGACATTGCAGCTGTTGCAGCGACTAGACATGCGAGGCAGCTTGTTGTTACAGCTTCAACGGACTCTGTGGATTTTATTCATCCAATTAATGCAGGATCAGCGGTATGTTTAGAAGCTTTTGTGACCTATACGAAGAGAACTTCAATGGAAATATTTGTGAAAGTTACTGGAGAAGATCTCATTACTGGTGAAAAAAAACTATGTACAACCTCATTTCTAACTTTTGTCGCAGTAGATGAGGAAGGAAAACCATCACCGGTACCCCAAGTCGTTCCGGAAACAGAAGAGGAGAAGTGGCTTTATGAAACGGCGCCAAAACGGTTTGAACATCGGAAATTAAGAAGACATGAGAGACGAGAATTTCACGAAGTATTAACGCTCAAATCACCTTGGGAAGATTAGGTTGATATTCTCTAATATTCCTGCAAACATAGAAAAGAAAGGACCATTTGAGGGTAAATGGGCAACTGTACACAACATTTCATACATATAACATATGATGTAGTGTGAGATGCTTTATAGGGTCTCAACAATATTGATAAAGGAGCGATTGACGATATGGGTTATCCAAGTGGAGCAAACGGATTTGCGTTAATCGTTGTACTCTTCATTTTGTTGGTTATTGTTGGTACGGCGTACGTATATTAAAAACTAATATATTTAAAGACCACTCTATTATGAGTGGCCTTTTTAATTCAATAACATTTTTATGTTTGAATCACTTGATTGCATAAGTTTTGAAATACGATTTCAATCGAATATATAACGGAATCATAATGATGGTTAGTATCATACCCTTAACAATATTAAATGGAGCAACACCAAGTATGACTAATGTAAATAAATTATGAATGGTATGGTTGGCAGAATGGGCCATTGCCACCGCACTATCGATACTTAACCCTAGAAATAAAGCATAACTTGGAAAAATAATGTAGTAGTTCGCTATGGTCATGAGAATAGTCATTAATATGGTTCCAAATAACATACCAATGGTCAAGGAGCGAGTGGTTCTACTCTTTTTGAATATCAAGTTAAATACAACAATGAGAATCGATCCCGTAACGAAATTCGCTACTTCTCCAACGGGAACAACGGTTGGTGTACCATTTAAGATATAGTGAATCAGGTTCTTAATTCCTTCGATGACAATTCCACTAACCGGACCAAATAAAATGGTTCCAATAAGAGCAGGTATATCACTAAAATCTAATGTCAAAAAAACAGGTAGTAAAGGTAATGGAAAAGCTATAGTCATCATTAAATAACCGATTGTTGAGAGTAAGGCCATAAAAATCATTTTTTTCAAAGATGTGTTTTTCATCAGATCACCCCATGTTGTTATTATAATTAGGTCCTGATGATGCGAATGATTATGATACAAAAATGCCCAAGATAGCTATCTTGGGCATTAGTTATGGATTTAAGGCATGTTTAATAATATGAATGCTTGAAAATAGAAGACATTCAATTAAAATAAACATCGCATCATCCTTCTCCCATCCAGACTGTACTGTCGGTTCTGGAATCTAACCAGATCTGCTCGAAAGCTCGCGGACTTAGAGTCGATACTCAACACCGCCGGTCGGGAATTTCACCCTGCCCTGAAGGAACGTCTATTAAATTATTATTAGTATACATTAAAGACAATATTATTGCTTAGCATTTAAATAAAATGATCTAAGACGATGCCTAATGAAAGTAAGAATCCAAAAGCCGTTTGCATTTGCGCCGTGGCTTTCATTGCTGGCATAAGCTGAATGGACTTTGTTTTACCTCGGAAGAGTTTTGTCGCTTTGTAGGCTTTTGGCAAACTTGCAAATACAACCAATGTCCATACTGATTCAACTTGAAGTAGCATCAATCCAATAATCCACAAATAGGAAATAATGAAGAGGCCAGCCAATAAACTAATGGCTTTTTTTCTACCGATTAAGATAGGTAGTGTTAATCGTCCTTTCTCTCTATCTCGATCTAAATCACGAATGTTGTTTGCCATATTTATACCACCAACGAGCAGTCCAATTGGAACAGAAATTAAAATACTATCAACGGTAATGGTATTTGTTTGAATAAAAAAAGAGATAAGGATTATAAAAACACCCATAAATAGACCAGACGCAAGTTCGCCAAATGGTGTATAGGCAATTGGGTATGGACCAGCTGAGTAAAAATATCCTGTGAGCATACAAATAGTCCCAATAACGGCAATCCACCAATTACTCGCTATACAAATATAGATACCAATAAGAGCACTAACGAAACAGAAAGCATAGGCTAGATGAAGTATGGTTTTAGGCTTGAATCCATCACGAACGATAGAACCACCAATACCAACTGACTCATGTGAATCAAGACCCCGTTTAAAATCAAAATATTCATTAAATAAGTTCGTTGCAATTTGTATAAACATCGAGGCTATTAACATAGCCAAAAATAGCGGTAAATGGACTCTTCCTATAGGAAGGGCTATGGCAGTTCCTAATGTCACCGGTACGAAGGATGCAGTTAGCGTATGAGGACGTAACATGGTCCACCACTTTTTAAAACCTGTATTTTTCTTTAAGTGATCACTCATCTGTTTTCTCTCCTAAAAAATAGTCTCTGTATCTACACATGGCATTTATGAAATAATAGAAAAGCTAAGTAATTCTAATTGTTTTTTTCATAACCAGCCGTATGACAAGTTAATCCGGAGATATGACTCATACTATTATCCCATAACATTTTTGATCGATGTAAAAGACTTTCCCCTTAATATATGGATCCTTACTTTCAGTTTAAAAAAACGGATGGTAAGTGTCAACTTTTTGACAATTATTTATCAATATTTTGACATTGTTCTTGTTTATTCTTAAAGTGCTTTTTGAACGACCTCCTATAATATGTGTTCAAAATGGCGACAAATTAGAAGCAAGAAGGTAAGAGCGGCGCAGTTTTGAGGACCGGAATGTAGGCTTTTCTACATGAGGACCCGCCTTCCACAGGATGTGGTGGCTTTAGGCGCCCGCCACAGGACGTGAGCGATTTTAGTTGAAGATCCTCTTGGCGGGCGCCCGAGATTCGCCGCTTATCATTTGGTGACTTTTTGAACGACCTCTTAAACAGTTTCATTGACACTTGAAAATAAACAGGTGTAACCTAAAGAATAGTTTCTAAGTGCTTAAGTGCTAGGGAAAATGATGTTATATTGATAACGTACCTTAATCAAAGTTATCGAAAATCATTGACTTACGTAAGTCATGAATAAATAAAGAAGGATTTGAGTTTGTTGATAATGGATGCGTTACTATTCGACCTTTTGGCTAAAGGATGCTTAAAGCAAGAGCAATTAAAAAAGTCAATTCTTGTTAGCTATACAAGAGAATTTGATTCATTTGATGCCATCGATATCTTTCGTATAGGAGAAAAATGGAATAGAGAGCAGCGCTTATACTGGTCAGATCCAGATGGCATTGAACGTGTTGGTTTAGGTTATGCCTTAAAATTAGCAGCGGAAGGAGAAACTCGTGTTTCTTCTATTGCTGATCAAAAAAAGAAACTATTTAATGATGCAATAATCGAAAAATGGGATCAAGGCTTGTCAGGTGGACCATTGTTATTCGGTGGTTTCTCTTTTGATCCAGATAATCAAAAAACATCTCCAAAATGGCATTCGTTTGGGGATGCTACCTTTATCCTGCCTGAAATTTTACTGACTAGAACAAAGGAAAATAAAAGTATTTTGACGATAAATTGTTTAATGACGAAGGATAAGAAACCGGATGAAGAATTTAACCGTCTAACTGAACGCATACAACTTCTAAATAAATCTCAAAAAAGTCTAACAACATCTGCTTATGAAGGGAAGTTAACCCCAACGGAGGAATATCTAAATGAGTGGAAGATAAGTGTTAAAAAGGCTATCGATATTATTCAGTCGGGCTTAATGCAGAAAATTGTTTTATCTCGAACAATGCGTGTAGATCGTCAAGTCCCTTATGACATAGTAGCTATTCTAAAAGCATTGACTGACGATCAAGCAAGTCATTATGTCTTTGCTTTTACAATGGGTGAATCAACGTTTCTTGGCGCCTCGCCAGAAAGACTTGTAAAAAAACAGGGGCATGACATTCGATCAATGTGTTTGGCAGGGACGACAACACGGGGTAAAACAGAAAAAGAAGATAAAGAGAAGGCTGAATTTCTGCGTCGTGATCAAAAAAACTTACAAGAACACCAATGGGTGGTCAATATGATCTCTCAAGTTCTAAGTCGCTTTTGTCAATCACTGTTAGTTCCTCAAAATCCATCTGTTCTTAAAGCAGGACAAGTTCAGCATTTATGTACGCCGATTTCGGGAAAACTAAAAGAAGATAAGACCATTCTTGAACTTGTTCAGGCTTTGCATCCAACTCCTGCTTTAGGAGGATATCCACAAAAAGAATCCCTTCAATGGATCAGAGAACTAGAAGTTGCTGATCGTGGCTGGTACGGCGCCCCAATAGGTTGGATGGATGAACAAGATGATGGCGAGTACATCGTTGCTATACGTTCAGGTTTAATCGAAAATTCAACAGCATGGTTATTTGCTGGATGTGGGCTCGTTGGAGATTCAACGGTAACGGAGGAGTTAATCGAGACGAGAGCAAAATTTAAACCTATTTTTTCTGCATTAGGAGGTTCACATGACTAGGCATCAAGAAAAACTTACAAGATTTTGTGCGGCATTTATTGATGAGTTAGCCCTTTCTGGATTGAGACACATTGTCGTTAGTCCCGGTTCTCGTTCGACGCCTTTAACGATGCTTTTTGATAACTGTCCGAATATTAAGGTCTGGATGAATGTAGATGAGAGATCTGCTGGTTTTTTTGCACTTGGAATGGCAAAAGCTTGCATGGAACCTGTTGCTATCTTATGTACATCGGGTACGGCAGCCGCAAATTATTATCCAGCCATCGTAGAAGCAAAACTTGCCGGGGTCCCGTTAATCGTATTAACAGCTGATCGCCCGCACCACCTCCGAGATGTTGGGGCACCTCAAGCTATAGACCAAATTAAACTATATGGTGATCAGGTGAAGTGGTTTAAAGAAATGCCTCCACAGTCTGATGAGAAGCATACATTACAGTTTGTTCGTAAGACGGCTAGACGTGCTTATTCAGTATCGGCTGCTTCACCAAAAGGGCCGGTTCATTTAAACTTTCCATTTGAGGAGCCTTTGATTCCTTCTCTAGATATGGATAATCTTTGGACTAAGGTTCATTCTAATGCCTCACCATTTTATTATGAAAATGAACAAGGGAGTATACTAGAACACCAGTTGTTCTCTCTGTTACATGAAATTCAATCCATTAAAAAAGGTTTGATTGTTGTAGGACCGATGACGAATGAAGAGGCGATACCACATATCAATGCGTTTGCCCAACAATGTGGATTTCCCATTTTAGCAGATCCTTTATCTGGAATGAGATCAGGTGACCATGATAAAACACAGATCATTGATATGTATGATGCGATCTTCAGAGAACCAAGTATACCTGACTTATTGGCATCGGACGGTGTTATCCGTTTTGGAGCGATGCCTGTATCGAAATCTTTCTTGAACTATTTAACAAAGGTCGAGCCAAAAACCTATCTTGTCGTTGATGAAAAAGGGAGCTTTCGTGATCCAACCCATTTGTCGACACAGATGATAGGTATGAGTCCAATCTCTTTCTGTCAACTTCTGACATCAACCTTGCAGATGACAAGAAATGAACACTGGCTATCTGAATGGATCGATATTAATCGGGATATCCAAAAAAGAGTAGAAGATTACTCAGAAGATGAGCATTGGTTTGAAGGACAAGTCTTTGTTGAGGTCCTAAACGAAGCACATCCTGGAACGACCCTTTTTGTAGGTAATAGCATGCCGGTACGCGATTTAGATACGTTCTTTATATCACAAGAAAAAAAGATACATCCAATGGCTAATCGCGGAGCAAATGGAATTGATGGTGTCATATCAACGGCTCTTGGAGCTGCAACTATAAGACCATCCTTAACCCTAGTGATTGGTGATCTATCATTTTACCATGACATGAATGGTTTACTGATGAGTAAATGTTATAATATTGATATTACCATTGTCGTAGTGAATAATAATGGAGGAGGTATATTTTCATTTTTACCTCAAGCTAAAGAATCTGATCGTTTTGAAGCCTTGTTTGGTACGTCAACCGACCTTGAACTCGAGTATGCCGTTCGGATGTATAATGGACGGTACTCAAATCCAACGACTTGGGAAGCATTTAGGAAAGAACTTCAAGCAGCGAACAGGGCAGAAGGTCTTAAAGTGATTGAGATTCGAACAAATCGACAAGAAAATACAGCCATCCATAGGAAGCTGTGGGATGACATCAAAGACCTGATCAAAGCGAGACTCATGCTATGATTCAATTTATTGAAAATATGGGCGTTCAACATGCTGTTAACATCCATGGAGATAAATCCCACCCCCCACTACTTCTTTTACATGGATTTACAGGAACGATGGAGACATGGCAACCTTTTATAGACCAATGGTCAAAGCGGTTTTATACGATTCAAATTGACATAGTTGGACATGGTGAAACCATATCACCAGACGATGTGAGTTATTATGCGATGGATCACGAGGCTGCATCAATTATTCGACTTTTAGACAAATTAGAAGTCTCAACAACCCATATTGTAGGTTATTCTATGGGGGGAAGACTTGCTTTATATTTGAAGTACGCTTATCCACATAGAGTTGATCATGTTCTACTAGAAAGTAGTTCACCTGGGTTAGACAGTGAATCTGAACGTGAAAAACGCCGGAAATCGGATCATCAATTAGCGGTTAGATTGCAAAAAGAATCGATTGAATCGTTTGTTGATTTTTGGGAAAATATACCCTTGTTTCATACTCAAAAGAGACTTTCAAACAGAGCACAGCTTAAGATTAGAAAAGAGAGATGCTCTCAACAAGGTGGTAGGCTTTCTTTAAGCTTAATGGGGATGGGCACAGGACAGCAGGTCAATCTCTGGCCTTATCTTCCTAAAATACATCATTTGTTTTTAGTTACAGGAACATTAGACTCAAAATTTATGAATATTAATCGGAAGATGTATGAGATGCTTCCAAATACAAAATGGTTTAGTATGAAGAATGTAGGCCATGCTGTTCATATTGAAGTACCCAGTTTGTTTAGTCGACTTGTCTACGATCGTTTCTATAATGAAATTAAGGGCAACACAGGACAGGAGAATAAGAACAGTAAAAAAATGTTTACTGAATTAGAAAGTGAGGATATAAAATGACTTTTGAATGGAAATCGGTACGTACATATGACGAGATTATATTTGAAACTTATGAAGGCATTGCTAAGATTACGATCAATCGCCCACACGTACACAATGCATTTACTCCTAAAACGGTCATGGAAATGATTGATGCTTTTTCTAGAGCACGTGATGATTCAAGTATTGGCGTCATCATTTTAACTGGAGCAGGAGGTAAAGCATTTTGTTCTGGTGGTGATCAAAAAATTAGAGGTAATGGTGGGTATGTCGGAGACGATAACATTCCACGTCTAAATGTGTTAGATTTACAACGCCTCATGCGCACGATTCCAAAACCAGTTATTGCTATGGTTGCTGGGTATGCGATTGGGGGAGGACATGTTCTTCATGTCGTCAGTGATTTGACGATCGCTGCAGATAACGCTATTTTTGGACAAACTGGACCTAAAGTAGGAAGCTTTGACGCTGGTTACGGAGCGGGTTACTTAGCTCGGATTGTCGGTCATAAAAAAGCAAGAGAAATTTGGTTTTTGTGCAGACAATATAATGCACAGGAAGCCTTAGATATGGGGCTCGTTAATACGGTTGTTCCGTTAGAGCAGCTTGAAGAAGAAACGGTAAAATGGTGTAAGGAAATTTTATCAAAAAGTTCAACAGCTATCCGTTTCCTAAAAGCATCATTTAATGCTGATACAGATGGTTTAGCAGGCCTTCAACAATTGGGCGGAGATGCCACATTATTGTATTATACGACGGATGAAGCAAAAGAAGGCAGAGATGCTTTCAAAGAGAAACGTGATCCAGACTTTGATAAATTCCCAAGATTCCCTTGACTTGAATGCCTTAAATTAGGTATTAAGTAAACTAATTTTAGATTTTGCAGGTTTCTAGGATCTTTAATAAATTTTTTAAATCGATCTCACTTGAAATAGAGAGCTGCTCGGAAGACATGAGCAGCTCATTTCTTTATTTGAATAGAAACTTAAGTGAGAAGTAAAGCATAAGGAGATATTCAATGTGGAAGAGAGAATCATGCCTCATTGGCTTAAGCAGCGTGCTCATTTAACGCCCAATCGTATTGCGTATGTAACTGATGATGAAAAGGTGACTTTTCTTGAACTTGATAATCAAGTCAAGTCCCTGGCAATGAAATTGATTTCATATGGTGTACAAGAGGGACAACGAGTCGCTTTATTATTTAATAATACCCTTGATTTTGTTCGGATGTACCATGCTTTTTCCTATATTGGGGCAATCTCGGTCCCGTTAAATACGAGGTTAACGCTCGATGAATGGTCTTGGCAATGTCAAGATGCAGACGTCCATCTTTTAATTGGAGATCCAGCCCATGATCAAATGGGGGAACAAATTCAACGTCTCTTACCGTCAATATCGTATCTTTCACTGGACTTATTGACGAAAGTAAAAGAAAACAAAACGGCAGAATTAAAGGAATATCTAGACTTAAGCCAAATACATACCATTATTTATACGTCAGGAACAACCGGACATCCGAAAGGGGTTCTTCTAACGTATGGCAATCATTGGTGGAGCGCCATTGGATCCGTACTGAATTTGGGACTTGACACGAATGATAAATGGTTATGCTGTGTTCCACTATTTCACGTTAGTGGTCTTTCAATCTTAATGAAAAATGTGATCTACGGCATGACGGTTCGATTATTTAGCTCCTTTGATGCAAGTAAAATTAATCTATCGTTGCAAAAAGAAGACATTACAGCGATATCAGTTGTGACAACGATGCTGATCCGCATGCTTGATCATCTTGGCGAGGAATCATACTCGAAAAGTTTACGGTGTGTTCTCTTGGGAGGTGGCCATGCTCCGAAAGTGATTCTCGAGAAATGCCATGAGAAGGGGATTCCAGTTTACCAAACCTATGGATTAACCGAGTCGGCCTCACAAATTATTACTCTATCACCTGAATATATGGTAAGTAAATTAGGTTCTGCAGGAAAATCATTGTTTCCAACTGAGTGTAAAATTATAAAGGACAGACGCGAAGCATTGCCAATGGAAGAAGGAGAAATTGTCGTAAAAGGTCCAAATGTTACGATTGGATACCTAAAGAATGAAAAAGCAACAGAAGAAGTCTTAAAAGATGGATGGCTATTTACTGGGGATATTGGTTATAAGGATCATGATGGGTTTGTGTATGTCCTAGATCGGAGAAAGGATCTGATCATATCAGGTGGAGAAAATATTTATCCTGCTGAAATAGAAGCTTTGTTATTAAGGCATCCTAATATTGAAGAAGCAGGTGTCATTGGTATAGAAGACTCAAAATGGGGACAAGTCCCAGTAGCTTTTGTGAAACTTAAAAATTCTGAGGAAACTTTAGATGAAATACAAAATTTCTGTAAAAAATATTTAGCAAGCTATAAAGTTCCAAAACAATTTCATGCCATATCTAAACTTCCTCGTAATGCATCTAATAAGTTATTGAGACGTAAGTTATATGATCTATTATCCCACATTAACGGCAAGTAAGACCCCCCACCTTAAGGTCATGAGTGTTAAAGCACATTCCTAGATGGGGATACTAACTGCCGTATAAGCCCGATCGGGTCAGGCTTACAATCCGATAGGAATTAGGGTCATTCAATTAAGATGGTTGATTTGTATTATTATTTGTCTTAGTTGTTTTATTCTTTTTATCTTCCTCTTGGTCATCATCTGGTACATTGGCATTATCAATAAAGACGTAGACTGTCGCAAAACATAAAAATATAATACCTAAAGCATAACCCCAAATTAACGCAACAGGTAGAAAATTCTTTAAGCAAATTCCGGTCAGCATTGATGCACCACTTAACAAACAAAAAATAGAAGCTAATTTTCTTTCCTTTGGCATTCTAAATCAATCCTCCATCACGTTTTAGTGCTATTACTAAGTATAGCCTGAAACGGTTTGGTTGATCCTACCATGGTCATCATTTATATAATATAGCGAACCATTAGATCATTAAGGGGAGAAGAATTCCCTTGCTTGTTTATCTAGCCATTTTAAAAAAGGGGATTAGAAGATGTATCAATATACTTTAGCATTCCTAACCTATGATCACAGAATTTTCATGTTGAACCGTCAAAAATCTCCTTGGCAAGGATGTTGGAACGGTGTTGGTGGAAAACTTGAAGAAGGTGAAACACCTATACAGTCTGTAAAGAGAGAAATAAAAGAGGAGACAGGAATTGATTCAGTAAAGCCTATCTTTAAAGGAACCGTATCTTGGACGGTTAACGGGAAGGATCATGGCGGTATGTATCTTTTTCTTGTTAATTTAAAGGAAGAGCAAGTGATCACGACACCACTTAAAACGCGTGAAGGGATACTCGATTTTAAATCGCCTGAATGGTTGTTAAATGATGAAAATTTAGGTGTCGTTCCCACCATACGTTTGTTTTTATCCCATATTTTAAATGAGAACGATCTTCTTAATTATCACTGTTATTTTAATGATGATGAATTAAAAGATTATGTATGTACAGCTCTAACGGAATCTGAAATTTCTTCGTTACTTTCTACTAAGTTAAAAGTGAACGCACAATCAAAAGTAAACTCACTAAAATAAGGAAAGCATAAAGAACCCAATAATCTATTCCTATGCAAAAAGTCATTAAAGGAGCAATAATAGTAAAAAATCCAATGATGGTCGTGATGATACTCATCAAGGAAATCAACGACTTGATTTTTTGAGGTTGATAATGTGAGAGTGAGTGATAGAAATGATTTCGTTTTATAAATATATAAAGTCCTGATATTAGAATAATAAATCCAATCAGGTAAATAAGTAAATTTGTGTGGGTTAACATATCCGTGCCACTCCATTATCAAACAAATTTATGTTACTTGAATTTATATTAGAGATAATTTCATTTTATTATAGTACATATATCACAATATTGAATTTATAATGTAAAATTTTTATTAATTTTTTCGAATAGCTTATCTCCGTTTATCCCGCTTTAACGGCAAGTAAAGACCCCCCACCTCAAGATTCTGAGTATTCAAAGAAGATAGGTAGGGGATCAACTGCCCGTAAAGGTCCTATTGGTTCAGGCTTTCCATCGGTGGGGGATGAAGAACCCCCCACCGATGGAAGTTTCACTTTATATGGGATTTGCAAAAGGATAATGACCTTAGACCTTAGTCATTATGAGAGATTTTTTAACAAAAAAGGATGGAAAGCCAAGGCCATCCACCCTCTTTTGTATTGTGAAAAGATTGACGACTTTCGACTAGGATATAGTGAAAGCCAAACTTTTTAAATTTAATGATTAATCGGCAAGCAGAGAAAGTCCTCCATCAACGATAATAGTTTGGCCACGTATCATGGAAGCATCTTCCGAGCATAGGAAGTGAACCGTGTTAGCAAGATCTTCAGGTTGTACAATTCTGCCGGCTGGATTTCGAGAGGCGGCTTTTTCGAGAAGTTCGTCACGATTTGGAAAATGCTTTAACGCATCTGTGTCAACAGCTCCGCCAGAAACAGCATTTACAACAATTCTTTTTGGTGCAAGTTCTACAGCTAAATAGCGGGTAATCGCTTCAACAGCCGCTTTTGAGACTCCTACAACAACATAATTTGGGAGAGCACGAATGGAACCTAGGCTTGAAAGAGCAACGATTTTTCCTCCTCCATTAAGTTCCATTAATTTTGCAGCTTCTTGTGCGGCAAATAAATAGGCTTTTGCATTAATATTTTGTGTCCAGTCCCAATGGCTTTCTTCAATATCCATCACTTTTCGCTGTACTCCTGAAGCCGCATTACTAATAAAAACATCCAATCGACCAAAGGTTTCTTTAATGGATTGAAATAGGCTCTTAATTTGAGCTACCTCACCAATATTAGCTTTAACTGTATGTACTTTAATGTTATATTTTTCTTCAAAGTAAGTTTTAGTTTCTTCTGCTACCGAACGTTTTCTCATATAGTTAAGAACAAGATGATAACCGTCTTGGGCAAATTTTTCAGCAATGGCTTTCCCAATACCACGAGTTCCACCAGTAATCAGAGCAACTTTTTGACTCATAATTTGTTCACCTCACGTATGTTTGCTTGAACAGTATAGCAAATAATACGGACGGCATACAACAATAAAGGTTAATAAAGACTCTATCGGCCTTATCCAGGAACGAGTATATAGTTCTGTCTACTCTTATGAATGATGTATAAAACCTAATTTTCTCATTGCTATCTATGAGAAAAAAAGCATGTAAAATAGATAAAATGGGTATATTAAGGTAAGCTATACATATACGAGTTTATTAATGGAGGTCGTTCAAATGATTATAGTCTATTTAAGCCTTGCACTTGTTGTCATTGCCATTATTCTATTTGTTATTTCCGCTATTCGAACAGGTAAGAAATTAAAGGGGACACTTGCAGATGCATCGAAAATTACTGAAAAAGTAAGAGAAAGAACAGAAGAAATTGCAAAAGAAAAGGTAGTATTAAATAAAAATTTAGACAAAATACAACAAGATGTGGCCAATAAAAAATACATGGTACAATCAACTATAATAGAAGCAAAAAAGTCAGCAAATGATGTGAAAAACAAATTAAAAGATGTTGTTCGTATTCATGATTAATACGGCTAAATAATTTGAAGAGATAAAAAACGTTTGGTTAGACCAAGCGTTTTTAGAATTAAATATGAGTTACTTCCGGATTGATTGAAATAGTTACATTATTTTTTAAGGCTTTTGCTATCATACAGTCAAACTCAGCATGGTACATCATTTCATAAAGATCTTTTTCGAATTGTTCTGTTGGTTTCTCTTTTAGTATAAGAACTGGATAGAGCTCAATCTTTTCAAAATGTAAGCCATCTTTTTTCTTCACAATGCCTTTTGAGTTTATTTGAATGTTTTCATAGGGTATATTATCATGATTAAGTCGAATACCAAGAGTCATCATGTAACAAGAACATAAAGCACTTAAGAGTAATTCATCGGGATTTGTACCCATTCCAAGTCCATTCATGGATTTGTCGATTGCAATCTTCTCATGAAATCCTTGTGTATGAATTTCACCTTGACCGGTCCAACTACCGTGCCAGGATCCCTTTGCATGAAATGTAAATGAAGTCATACATCTGCTCCTTTTATCCTAATAATTTTAATAGAGTAATAATAAATTTTAGCATACACCATAAATCTATTTTAAATGGATACATAAATATTTCAATCAACAGAAAGGATTTGTAGATGTGAATCAGAGGAAACCATTTATGAGAACTTCATATCTTCTTATTTTTCTTTTCCTTTTCTTTATTATCCTTCTATTTCTAACAAAAACAGTCTGGTTTAACCAATTTGATCTTTTTATTTTAACCAAATTAGAGATATTTCGTACACCACCAAGCTTGACTTTTTTTAAATGGATATCATACCTTTCTTCAGCACATATTCTTCCATTTGTGTTAATTGGTGTCTCCATTTTCTTGTTAATCGTAAAAAAACCTAAAGTAATGGTACTTTGGGTCATTTGTTTTTTGTTAGAAAAATTCATTAATATCGTATTGAAAAATAGTATTCAAAGAGTCAGACCTACATTACATCATTATGAATTGGCATCGAGTTATAGTTTCCCAAGTGGACATGCGATGAACGCCATGTCAGTATATGGATTATTAACACTCATTATCGTCTTATTTATTAAATCTCAATGGCTCCGTGTTACCATTCTTATTATCGGTTTCACATTTGTCTGTTTAGTCGGATTGAGTCGACTCGTTTTGAATGTCCATTATTTAAGCGACGTTATAGCTGGATATTGTGTCAGTGGTATGATTGTTTCACTAATCATGTATTTGATGGTTAATCGAAACTTATTAAAGAAAACAACGTAGATCATACTCTATGGATAAAATCATCGATACCGATCCACACTAGAAATGTTGAATTACATTTGCAAAGGTGGATCAAAATGGAAAATAAAGAAGCAAGACCTTTTCTTAATCAATTATTAGCAAATCTTCACGTCATGTATGTGAAATTACATCGATATCATTGGCTGATTCAAGGACCACATTTTTTTGCTTTGCATGCAAAATTTGAAGAGTTATACAATGAAGTAGCTGAAGACTTAGATACTGTTGCAGAAAGAATTTTATCGATCGAATGTATCCCTGTTGCCACGATGTCTAAATTTCTAGATATAGCGACTTTAGAAGAAGCTCAAACAGAAAGTCATGAAGAAGAAATTCTGACTCGATTAAAAAAGGATTATGAACAGCTCATTCAAGAAATAAAAGACGGCATCGAATCACTCGAACATGCACACGATGAACCAACGATTGACATGTTAATCACACTTCAAGGAAAGTATGAAAAGCATGTTTGGATGCTTAGAGCCATTCTTGCTAAAGAATAGGTTAAATTAACTTAGTGGATACCATTATGCGTATCCACTTTTTTTAAAGATTGTAAATTCAATTCCACTTTAAGTTCTCAGTCCATGTCATAACTTGACTTCATAAGGTATACTGAAAAATGCCTAAGAATAATGAAGAGGGGTTAATACATTGATTGTTGTAGGTGGAATGATAGGATTAGGTAAGACATCAGTATCGACATTACTTGGAAACGCTTTGAACAGTCCAGTTTTTTACGAGTCTGTTGATGATAATCCTATTTTACCGTTGTTTTATTCGGAGACGGTGGATACGGTTCAAGCCAATCGCTATCCATTTTTATTGCAATTATGGTTCTTAAATTCAAGGTTCGATAGTATAAAAAAAGCGAGTCACCATCCTTGTAGTATCTTGGATCGTTCCATCTATGAAGATTGGTATTTTGCCAAAGTAAACAAAGATCTAGGGAAAATCTCAGATCTTGAATTTCAAATTTATGAAGACCTTTTACATAATATGTTAGGGGAAATAGATGGGCTGCCCAAAAAAGCACCTGATCTGATGATATATCTTAAGGGTTCTTTTGAAACTGTTATTAAACGGATTAATTTAAGAGGCAGGGACTATGAGCAGGATGCCGCATTAATTGATTACTATAAAAAATTGTGGGAAGGCTACGATGATTGGTTATATTATCATTACCAGGCATCGGATGCCTTAGTTATTGATATGGATCAAATCGATATCATAAATAATCCGGAAGATGCACAGCATTTAATTAAGACCGTGAATGCTAAATTAAGGGCCATTAAAAATAATGATGATTAAAATTAAGAGGGTAGAAATTGGGACATCAGACTGAGTTATGATAAAATAGGGCGAACAAGATTAGATTTGTAGGAGGATACATTGATGAAAAAAGGTCAAATTACAATGGAAAATGGAGAAGAAATTAAAATTGATTTTTTCCCAGAAGAAGCACCAAACACAGTAGCCAATTTTGAAAAATTAGCCAATAGTGGTTTCTATAATGGATTAACTTTTCACCGAGTGATTCCAGGGTTCGTAAGTCAAGGCGGAGATCCTAATGGAAACGGCACTGGCGGAGCAGGATATACGATTAAATGTGAAACATTAAACAATCCACATAAACACCAGCAAGGGGCTCTATCTATGGCGCACGCCGGTAAAGACACAGGTTCAAGCCAATTCTTTATCGTTCATGAGCCACAACCTCATCTAGACGGTATTCATACTGTTTTTGGCCAAGTGACAAGTGGCATTGACACCGTATTGAAAATGAAAAATGGCGATGTTATGAAAGAAGTAAAAGTTTGGGAAGAATAAGTGAAAGGCAAAAAGTCACCTCGAGGATGAGGTGACTTTTGTCTTTCTAAAGTGAGAAGCTATATAACATTAGACATACCTTTAAGACATAGGTATGATAAAAATAGACTCAGGATATTCATGTTTTTTATTTACTACATAAGAAATGGGGAATCGTCATGTCAACAATCAATGTAGGTTTTCAAGTGCTTCCTTTTACCAAAGAAGACAATATGTATGAATTGGTTGATAAGGCCATTGAAGTGGTTCAAGAATCAGGTGTAAAGTATGAAGTTGGCCCTCTGGAGACTGTGATGGAAGGTGAACTCGATCATTTGATTGACATCGTTAAGAAAGCGCAACAAGCGTGTCTTGATGCAGGTGCTGAGAGTGTCATCACCAATGTTAAAATCATAAACGTACCACAAGGCACTACCATTGAAGATAAAATTGGAAAATACCGTGCATGATTCTCAGTAAATGACCAAGTGAGGTGTTTCGCGATTGAATTCAATTATTAGTATGGATCAGGTTAATCGTCGATTAGGTCATGAAAAGGTTGTCTTAGTTGATTGTCGTTTTAATTTGCAAAAGCCAGATGAAGGACGATATCACTACATGCAAGGACACTTGCCTGGAGCGATTTTCTTTGATCTCGAAAAGGATTTATCTGCTAAAGTAGCTGAGCATGGAGGTCGGCACCCCTTACCGGATGAAGAAGAATTTGTCAAAAAGCTTGGCAAGAGCGGCATAGATGAAACAAAAACGGTCATAGCTTACGATGATCAAGACGGTGCAATGGCAGCCCATTTATGGTGGCTTCTTCAATACTATGGCCATCCTAACGTTCAAATTATGGACGAGGGATTTACTACATGGAAAGAAAAGGGCTATCCTATTGAACAGGAAATACCAGTAACAAAAGAAACTCATTTTATCCCACACATTCATCGGGATTGGGTTTTAACGATGTCCGATGTTAAAGCCTTAGACGTATCAAAAGGAGAGACAATACTTATAGATTCACGAGCACCTGAACGATTTTCAGGTAAGGTAGAAACCGTGGATAAGAAAGCTGGACACATCCCTGGAGCCGTGAATTGGTTCTGGAAAGATAATCGTTCTGAGCAAGGTAGATGGAAAACAGCGGAAGAACTGAAAAGCAGGTTTGAGCCATTAAAACAGAAGGATCAAATTGTTGTCTATTGCGGCTCAGGAGTTACGGCATGTGGAAATATTATCGCTATGAGAGAAGCTGGAATAGAGAATATCAAACTTTATAGCGGGAGTTGGAGTGATTGGATATCCTATGAAAATAATCCAATCCAAACGGAAGAATAAAACAATCTACTAAAGAAGCCATGGCCTATTAATGCCATGGCTTTTAACTTTTGTCCGTGGATAAAGATGCACTTAAGGAATGTCTAATCTGGAAAAATTTAATTGCTTAAATTAGGAAACCAGAATAGAACATACATTCTCTATGTGTTATGATAGAGTTATATAATTGTAAAAGAGGACGGAGGAATGAGTTTATATGTCACTGAGATGTATATTAGGTAGCCCCGGGACAGGAAAAACGACGTATTGCCATGAAGAAATCATTAAAAAGCTCAAGGAAAATCCGATGGGGAAACCTCTTATTTTACTTGTTCCAGAACAAATGACGTTTAGTACTGAATATTTATTAGCCAAAACACCAGATCTTGGTGGGATGACTCGACTCAATGTCTATAGTTTTCCTCGACTTGCCCTTCGAGTACTTCAACAATCAGGAGGAGCGGCTAGATATCACTTGACTTCTGTCGGAGTAAGTATGCTTCTTAGAAAAATTGTAGAGCAACATAAAGGCAAACTACGTCTTTATAAAAAGGCGGCCGATCAACATGGCTTTTTCGATCAGCTTCATACAGCCATCACGGAGTTTAAGCGCTATTGTATTTCCCCTGAGGAATTACATAATAAGGCTGTAGGCTTTGTCTCAGAAGAACAAAATGATGTTTTGCTTCAAGATAAATTAGCTGATTTGCAGCTTATTTATTCTGAATTAGAAAAAGCGATATTCGATAAATTCATAGATAGTGAAGATTATCTTCAACTTTTAACAGATAAAATAAAAGAAACACCATTTTTAAAAGATACCGAAGTTTGGATTGATGGCTTTGATGTTATGACGCCGCAAGAACGACAAGTCGTTACCGAGCTCATGGTACATACAGAACGAACCACAGTAACGCTTAGTCTCGATCAAGAATATGACTTGTTGCCACATCCCTTATCTGTATATCAACAACCAGCGAGACTCTATAAACAGATAAAAGAGCAGGCTTTAGATAATCAAGTTGAGATAGAATCCAATGTTTATTTAACAGAGTATCGGCGTAGTCAAAAAAGTGGATTGCGTCATCTCGCTCTTCAATATAACGAACGTCCTTACTTACCGATTACAGATTATGATGGAATAACACTACTTGAGGCTACGAACCGGCGTGAAGAAATCGAGTTAGCAGCAAGACGAATTTTAACTTTTGTCCGTGATGAGGGTTTACGTTATAGAGACATTTCTGTGTTTATTCGCGATTTATCGAGTTATAGTGAAATGATACGAACCATTTTTGGAGATTACCAAATTCCTATTTTCATTGACCAAAAACGTTCAATGTGTCATCATCCGTTGATCGAATTTATTCGGTCGGCACTTGAAGTTATACAGAAAAACTGGCGCTATGACGCCGTTTTTAGATGTGTCAAAACCGATATGCTGTTTTCTTATGAGGGAAGTCGATTTGAACAGCGTGAAGAGATGGATATTCTCGAAAACTATGTGATTGCACATGGAATCTATGGAAAGAAATGGACAAGCAGAGATCCTTGGCTATATCAAAGATATCAAGACTTAGACCGTGACATGCCAAAGACAAAAGAAGATGTAGAGGCTGAAAAACGTCTGAATCGTGTTCGTTTACAAGTCGCTCGGCCACTTCAATCTCTTCAAGAACAGATGAAAAAAGCCCCTACTATTCAAGATAAATGTACTGCATTGTATAAATTTCTGATGGATCTTTTTGTACCTGAAAAAATTGAACGTTTGAGAAGAGAGGCCGAGGCGGAAGGTAGACTCGAAGATGCTATGGAGCATCGTCAAGTATGGAAAGCGGTCATGGATTTAATGGATCAAATGGTTGAAGCTACAGGAGAAGAGAGGGTTTCTTTATCTTTATTCAACAAAATGATCGAAACGGGACTGGATACCCTAGAGTTTGCTCTTGTTCCACCTGCCATTGATCAAGTTGTGGTAGGCAGCTTGGACCGTTCACGTCCGATTAATATTAAAGTCGCTTTTATTCTTGGAATAAATGAGGGGATATTACCAGCAAAACCGACAGAGGATGGCATTTTATCAGATCAAGATCGAATTCTACTGCAAAATGAGGATGTCATTTTATCCGAAGGTACTGATGAGCAAATAATGAATGAAGAGTATTACTTTTTTAGAGGACTGACTTGCCCAAGTGATGAACTGATTCTATCTTACCCGCTTGCAAATGAAGAGGGGCAGGGACTCCTACCATCTCCTTTTATTCATCGCTTAAAGCATTTATTTCCTACTTTAACGGAAAAACTCATTCATTCAGAACCACAAACACTATTGGATGAAGATCATTTGCCTTTTGTCACACGCCCGAATAAAACGTTGGCCTATCTAGCCGGTGGATTACGTGAGTGGTTACGTGGTTACCCTCTTCAAAATGTCTGGTGGAATACGTACAATTGGTACATGGAAACACCCGATTGGAAAGATAAATGTAGGCATATGATCAGCAGTTTATTTTATCGGAATCAAGCGTCTATTAAACCGGAAACAGCGAAACAGTTATATGGAGAAACCATAAGAGCAAGTGTCTCTAGGATGGAATTATTTAATGCCTGTCCATTTGCACAATTTGCTTCTTACGGGTTAAAACTTAAAGAACGCAGTATGTTTCGATTAGAAGCTCCGGATATTGGTCAACTTTTTCATTCAGCGTTAAGAATCATGACAGACCAGATCATGCGACAACATAAATCTTGGGCAGATCTCACAGAGAAAGCTTGTGAACAACTGGCTGAAGAGGTCGTTACTACGCTTGCACCCAAATTGCAGCGGCAAATATTAATGAGCTCAAATAGACATCACTATTTACAACATAAATTAAGTCAAGTCGTTGCCCGTGTAGCTAAAGTGATGAGTTCACATGCTAAGAGGAGTGGTTTCTCACCCGTCGGTTTAGAATTACCCTTCGGACCGAACCAACCCTTACCGCCATTAACATTTGAACTACCAAACGGTTGTAAAATGGAAATTATTGGACGAATTGATCGAGTGGACCGAGGCTCGAATGACCAAGGTGTCTTACTGAGAATCATTGATTATAAATCTAGCAGTAAAGATTTAAGTATGACAGAGGTTTATTATGGATTAGCCTTGCAGATGTTAACGTATTTAGATGTGATCATCACAAACTCAAAAGCTTGGCTTGGGGAAGAAGCCATGCCTGCAGGTGTTCTCTATTTTCATGTACATGACCCACTTTTATCCATAAATGAGCCTTTAACGGATGAAGCCATTGAGAAAACCATTCTAAAAGATTTTAAAATGAAGGGATTAGTCTTGTCGGAAGAATCGGTTGTAAGAGAAATGGACACAACGTTAACGACCGGATATTCAGATCTTCTTCCATTAGCTTTGAAAAAAAATGGTGAATTTTACTCTTCCTCTTCAGTTGCAAGTACTGAGGCTTTTGATGCTATGAAGACACATGTCAGAGAAGTCATTCAAAAGGTGGGGACGGACTTAACGAATGGTCAAGTCGATATCTCACCTTATCGTCTTAATGATCGTACGCCGTGCGATTTCTGTTCATTCCGGTCTGTTTGCCAATTTGATCAATCGCAAAAGGACAATAACTACCGTCTTTTGAAAAAACAAAAAGATGAAGAGATTATGAAACAACTATTGAAAGGAGAAAGCCATGAATAACACGTCGATCGTAAAACCGACAAATAGTCAATGGACGGATGAACAATGGCAAGCGATCACAGAACATGGACAAGATATTTTAGTTGCAGCAGCAGCAGGATCAGGTAAAACAGCCGTTTTAGTCGAGCGGATAATTAAAAAAATGACGGATGCTGAAAATCCAGTTAATGTGGATCAATTATTAATTGTGACTTTCACAAATGCCGCTGCAGCCGAAATGCGATCACGTATTAGTCAGGCGATTGATGAGGCGTTATTAAAGGATCCAAGTTCGCTATTTTTAAGACGACAACAAGCCTTGTTAGGTAAGGCTTCGATTATGACGTGCCATGCTTTCTGTATGTCTGTGATTAAAAAATATTATTATATGCTGGATCTTGATCCTAATTTTCGGCTGCTTGATCAAACAGAAGCCGCATTAATTAAAGACGATATTTTAAACGACTTATTTGAAGACTATTACGCAAATGGTCAAGATAATGGTTTTTTTGATCTTGTTGATCGTTATTCAGGTGATCGTAATGATGCTTATATTCAAGATCTTATTTTAAAATTACATGATTTCTCACGAAGTCATCCTTGGCCTAATAAGTGGTTAAATGAAATGGCTGCTTCTTATCACGTTCAAGCTGGAACTCAAGTTGATTCGTTTTCGTTTACACCAGATCTCATAAAAATCGTCAAACATAAACTTATTGGAATGATGAAGCGACTTGGTCAAGCAGACGAACTCATACAAAGTCCTGGTGGCCCTGCACCTTATGGTGAAACGATTCAAGCAGATCGAGTTATGATTGATCAATTAATGACTCATATAAATGAAAGCTGGGAAGACATTTATCAAGCTTTTCAAAGTGTCTCTTTTACTAAATTGAAAAGTTGCCGAGATAAAACGATCGATGATGATTTGAAGGATCAGGTTAAAACCATTAGAGAACAAGTGAAAAAAGAACTCACGACACTTAAAAATGAGTGGTTCAGCCGATCTCCAGAATCCTTTCTAAATGATATGAAAGAAATGGCGCCTTCAGTTGAATTGCTTGTCAAACTGATACAAGATTTTGATGATCGTTATCAATCAATTAAACGTGAGCGAGGCGTTGCAGACTTTTCTGATCTTGAACATGATTGTCTGAAGATTTTAAGATCCGCCGAATCAGAGCCTGGTAAAGAAATTCCATCTGTCGTAGCAGAACAGTTTCGCTCATTATTTAATGAAGTTCTTGTTGATGAATATCAAGATACCAACCTTGTTCAAGAAACCATTATCAAGTTAGTATCTGGAGGAGCGTCAGAGCAAGGTCATCTTTTTATGGTAGGAGATGTTAAACAGAGTATTTATCGCTTTCGATTAGCCGAACCAGGTTTATTTATTAACAAATATAAACAATACTCAGGTCAAAAAGAAAATCCCAACGGATTAAAAATTGATCTTTCAAGAAATTTCAGAAGCCGTCAAAACATTCTAACGAGCACCAATTTTATCTTTCGTCAAATCATGAACGAAGAGGTTGGTGACGTCGATTACGACGATGCTGCGGAACTTAAATTTGGTGCTAAAGATTATCCCGAGGGGGATGAACCAACGGAATTGATTTTAATTGATCGTGAACATGGCGATGAAGAGTTAGAAGATGATGATCAAATCAATGAAATCAGTGCAACGGAATTAGAAGGTTATCAAATTGCGAAAAAGATCAAGCAGATGATTGACCGAGGCTATCCGATTTATGATCGGAAAAAGAAGACGAGTAGACCCATTCAGTATCGGGATATAGTCATCTTGATGCGTTCCACTCACAAATCAGCTCCTTTAATGCTTGATATATTAAAGGAAGCCGGCATTCCTGCGTATGCAGAATTATCAACAGGCTATTTCGATGCAACAGAAATTCTCGTGATGTTATCTGTCCTTCAAATCATCGACAACCCATACCAAGATATCCCGCTTGTGAGTGTTCTAAGGTCTCCAATCGTTGGGCTAAATGGAGATGAATTAACGACACTACGATTACACGAAAAAGATAACCTTCACTATTATGAAGCTGTAAAAAAATATGCTGAAGAGGAAAATACAGAGTTAGCCCAAAAAATGCGGACCTTTCTAAATCAACTTGGGTCTTGGCGTTCAATGAGTAAAGCACATGCTGTAAGTGAACTCATTTGGCAGATTTACCGGGATACCGGTTACTATGATTTTGTGGCTGGATTTATCGGGGGGTCTGAAAGGCAGGCCTATCTCAGAGCATTATACGATCGTGCGAGGGTTTACGAAAAGACCTCTTTCAGAGGATTATTTCGTTTTCTTAAATTTATAGAAAGAATGCGTGACCGTGGGGATGATTTAGGTGCAGCTAAAGCGCTAAGTGAACAAGAAGATGTCGTGCGGATCATGACGATCCACAAAAGTAAAGGACTCGAATTTCCGGTCGTTTTTGTAGCAGGCTTAACAAAACGTTTTAACATGCAAGATTTAAACCAACGAGCTCTCCTCCATAAACAATTAGGATTTGGAACAAGATACATTGATCCCGTAAAGCGAATCAGTTTACCAACGCTTCCTTTTATTGCTATAAAGCAAAAACTAGCAGAAGAAATGCTTGCAGAGGAAATGAGAATATTATATGTTGCCTTGACGCGTGCTAAAGAAAAACTCATTTTAGTTTCAGCTTTAAAGGACGTTGAGAAAACCATTAATTCTTGGAAAGAGGCGTTATTTGAAAAAGAGTGGATTTTGCCAACTCACATAAGGAACAAAGCCAAAACATACCTCGACTGGATTGGCCCTGCTATCATGAGGCACCAAGACGCTAGCGTTTTCCACGACATTGTAGGTGAAGATGTCTTGAAGACAGCGATTTCGCTTGACCCATCGATATGGGATATTAAGATTGTCTTAGCTTCCACTATTGATGCCCATCCTATCCAAGCGATTGACCATGTAAGGTTAAACAAAGTACGTCAAGGCGAATCTGTCAGTGTATCAAATGAATGGAAACAAGCAGTGGAAGAAAGGTTGAACTGGGTGTATCCATACCAACATTCAGAAAAAGCAATGGCAAAGCAAACCGTTACAGAAATAAAAACCCAACAAACGTATTTTAGTGAAGGTGCAGCAGATCATTTGTTAGACCCATCGGATAAAGGGATCAGTGTTGATCGACCAAGATTTATGCAACAAGGGAAGTTGTCGGCAACAGAAAAAGGAACAGCACTCCATGTGATGATGCAACACATGGATTTAGCGATTAATCTGACACCAGAAACCATAAAAATGCAAGGTAAGAGACTTGTAGAAAAAGAGATCTTAACCATCGAACAAGAAGAGAGTTTAGATTATCTGGCCATCGCAAAATTTTTCACCTCACCAATTGGATTAAAAGTGCTTCATGCACAAAATGTCGTTCGAGAATGTGCATTTAGCTATATTTTAGATGCAAAAGAAGTTTATCCAGGTTGGAATGATGATTGTGAGGAAGGTGTGATCGTCCAAGGGGTGGTTGATTGCATCATTATTGACGACGATGGGATGACACTATTAGACTACAAAACAGATAAAATCACATCACGCTATCCAACGGAAACTGAGGCAAAAGCCGAATTAATTAAACGTTATAAACTACAGTTAAATCTATATAAAAAAGCAATTGAAAAGATTTGGAAACGGAAGGTTAATCGAATGGGTCTCTATGCCTTTGATGGAGGCTACTTTGTAGAAATAGAAGAAGGTGAAAAGCCATGAGAATTTTGCATACGGCCGATTGGCATCTTGGAAAAACATTAGAGGGTCGATCAAGACAAAATGAACAGGAAGCCGTCATGGATGAAATCTGCCAAATTGCGGATGATCAAAAGGTTGATGCCATTATCATGGCGGGGGATGTCTATGATACGGTCAACCCGCCAGCTGTTTCTGAAAGCTTATTTTATGAAACGGCTCATAAACTATCAAATGAAGGGTCCAGGCCCTTAATCGTGATCTCTGGAAATCACGATAGTCCAGAACGTATTCAAGCAAGTAGCCCATTAGCTTCATATCAAGGTATCACGCTTGTTGGGCACCCTATTGATCATCTTATAAAAATAAAGATTCCGAATAGACAAATGCATCTCAATATTAGTGCCATCCCGTATCCATCCGAATCTCGATTAAATGAAGTTTTGAGTCTATCAAATGATGATGAGCATATACAAGATGCCTATAATGATCGACTTCACACTCTATTTAAAGAACATGCGAAATCTTTCCAAAAGGAAGCTGTCAACATTATGATGAGCCATTTATTCGTTGCTGGGGGAAAGGAATCGGATTCAGAAAGACCAATTCAAGTTGGCGGGGCTTATACTGTCTCGCCACAAGCTTTTCCAAAAACAGCCCAATACGTGGCACTTGGTCACCTGCATCGTCCACAAACCTTGAAACATAGCAGTGCATTAACACGCTATGCAGGATCACCGCTAGCCTATAGTTTTTCCGAAGCCAATCAACCGAAATCGGTGACCATACTAGACGTAGAACCTGGTGAAAAAGCAACAATGAATGAAATTTATTTATCCAGTGGGAAGCCCCTTGTTAAGTGGAGAGCTAAAAATGGACTAAATGAAATACATCACTGGCTTGACGAAGGAAGAGACTCCCACTCGTGGATTGATTTGGAAATTCAATTATCGGAAGCTTTAAGCATTCATGATATACAGAAAATAAGAAAACTCCATGATGGCATTGTTAATATTAGGCCAATTTATCTGAACGATATCGAACAAGAGGAACGTTTGGAACGCATGGGACTGCCGATTCACGAATTGTTTATTCGTTTCTTTAAACAGCAAACGAACGGTGCTGAACCGAGCCCAGAATTGCTCCAACTTTTTTTAGAATTGATTAACGAGAACTATGACGAAGCCATATTAGAGGTAGCTGCAGGGAGAGATGAAAAATGAAACCAAAACAGCTGATGCTTCGTGGATTGAACAGTTTTCGAGAGGAACAGACGATTGATTTTGACATGCTCTGTGCGGATGGGATATTTGGGATTTTTGGTCCAACAGGCAGTGGAAAGTCATCTTTGTTAGATGCCATCACGCTTGCCTTATATGGAAAAGTTGAAAGAGCCGCTAAGAATACACAAGGCATATTGAATCATGCAGAAGACAAGCTGCAAGTCGGATTTACTTTTGAGATGGGAGGGGCTAACCCTACCATTTATCGTGTTGAAAGAATGTATAAAAGAACGAAAGATAATGGATTAAAGATTGGAAGCTGTCGATTGTTAAAATACGGGGAATCGGCGGAAGTCTTAGCAGATAAAGAGCGAGATGTCACACAGGGCATTCAAGATATTTTAGGCTTGACTCACGACGATTTTACTCGTGCGGTTGTCTTGCCACAAGGTAAATTTGCTGAATTTTTATCTTTAAAAGGTGCCGAGAGACGAAAAATGCTGCAACGCTTATTTCATCTCGAACGTTATGGCGATGAAATGATCGAGAAGTTAAAAAAAAGATTAACCGCATTTGACCAAAGATTAAGTGAAATAGTGGCTGAAGAGCAAGGACTTGGCGATGCGTCAAAGGAAACCCTCGTAAAACTTCAAAAGGAATATAACCTGTTAACAAAACAGGTGGATGAATCCAATCGAAAAAATAAGGATACCGAGACAAAACTCGAAGAACTTAAAAAGTTATGGCAGTTGCAAAAAGATTGGAATCAAAACTATCATGAATTAGAAGAAATGATTCGGCAAGATACAGAGATGCAAGCCCTAAAGCTGCAAGTTAAACAGGCTGAACAAGCGATTCAAATGATGCCCATATATGAAGCTTGGCGAGAGTCTGAGGCTTCAGTTAAAGAAGTAAAGGAAACAGTAAAAGAACAGGAGAGATTGTTCCATCACATTCAGCAAGAAGAAAATAGGATCATTCAGCTATTAGAAACTGCAAAGCAGAAGCAAGTTGATCAAGAGCCCATCCTTCAGCAAAAGAAAACGATCGCTGAAGAAGGCTTGAACATTTTAGAAAAACTTCAGGAAATGAAACCAGAACTAGCAATAAAACAAACGGCAGTTAATGAATTAATGATAAATATAAAACAAAAGAAGCGTGTCCTTGATGAAGAACTGAGCCAACATGAGGCGTTGATATCTAAGCGAAAAGAACTACAACATATTTTAAACGAGAACAAAATAGATCACTCTTATCGGACTATTATCCAGCAGGCTTTAAGTGAGAAGAAAGATATTCAATATTTAAATGAAAAACTAGAAGGTTTACGTCAAGAATGGGTTCAACAACATCGGCAATGCGTTAAGAGTGAAGACATACTAAAAAACGGTCATTCCAAATCTAATCAATTAAAGGAAAAAGCAAGAAGGTTATTTAGTAGCCAAGAGGTCCTTTATCATAAAGTGGTGAAATCAGAACAGCAGGCTGTAAAACTACAAGATTTCATGTCAAACCGGTTAAATGAAGAACGGTTGCATTTAATGGAAGCGTATAAACAAAAAGCTTCACTTAACCTAGTGCATGATCTTCAGGAAGGGTCTGCTTGTCCAGTATGTGGTTCGACGCATCATCCGAATCCAGCTAAGAAAACAAAAATTGAGAGTGAAGACATTATTGTTTCAAAAATAAACAGGTACGAAAAATTCTTGGACAACTTGGCGAAATCATCGAATCGTCTTGAAAATTATAAAATACAATGTGAATCTCATGCGGCTAATTTAATGATGATATTAGACGAAAATGAAGTTCCAATGATGTCGAAGTACGATAAGGAAGAGAATGACCCTCAGCAATTAATGGATTCCAACTCAATAGAAAAATTAATGGAACAACACATATTAGACGTCAAAGCGTATTATCAAGATTTGATTGAACTCAAAGAACAAATAGAGAAGGTAATAGAAAGTAAAAAGAAGAATGACGTGGAGCAATCTAAGGGTCACTCTGAATTTGAATTTTATCTTAACAAACAAAAGGAATTAGAAGAAAAAGCGGCTCAAATAAAACAAGAAATAGAAGAAAAAAAGAAGTCTTGGTCTCCTTCTTATCCCCCTCTCGAAGAAATTGAGGAAAAAGAGGAATCTATTAAGCGAGCAGATCAAAAAGTTGAAAAATATGAAGAACAACTTAATCATGTCTTTACAAAGCAAGATGAAATTGAAGAAAAAATAAAGAAACTTTCCGAAGAAGTCCATCAGGATGAACAAAAAGAGGCTTCATATAAAGCTCAACTAGATTCATTAACGAAAACTCAGCAGGATTTAATTCAAAGTCTATCAAAATTGAATTTTGATGAAAATACAGACCTCCATGCCTACCTCCAAAACATACTGCAAAAAATGGAGACGCTTCTATCTGATCGAACTAAATTCGAGGAATTACTTAAGAAAACACAAGAAGATCGATTTGAAAAAGAAAAAACGAAAGAGAAAGGTCTAACTCGATTAGCCCAAATCGAATTACAAGAACAAAAGACAAAGGAACGATGGGACGAAGTTTATCAATTATCCATCTTCAATACTCTGGATGCCTTTCTGAATGCCTACGCTGAAGAGGCAAAAGTTAAGGCTTGGGTTCAGAAGCTAGAGGTGTATGAGCGAAGAAAAGAAAAGTTAACAAGTGACTTGCAAGATATTGAGAAGAAGTTGTCTGGACGACAAGTGACTGAAGAAGCGGTAGTAAAATTGGAGAGCCAAGCTGAAGCATTAAAAGAGAGGTATCATACTCTTCTTGAAGAACGTGCGGCTTGTGGCAAGGAAAAGAACATAATAGAAAAAAATCATCAGCGTTTTGTCACTCTTGAAGAAGAGAAACACTCATGTGAAAAAGAAATCACAAAACTGAAGACGCTGCAACAAATTTTTAGAGGTAATGGATTTGTAGAATTTGTCGCAGAAGAACAGCTGCATCAAGTTTGTATTGCCGCATCAAGAAGACTTGGTGATTTAACACATGGTCGCTACGCACTTGAAGTCGATACGGCTGGAGGTTTTATTATTCGAGATGATGCAAATGGAGGCATAAGAAGACCTGTTTCAACCCTGTCTGGTGGTGAAACATTTTTGACCTCATTAGCCTTGGCCTTATCATTATCCGAGCAAATTCAGCTAACAGGTGACGTACCACTACAGTTTTTCTTTTTAGACGAAGGGTTTGGAACACTCGATCCTGAATTGTTAGATACGGTTGTCACCTCTCTTGAAAAGCTTCATATGAACCGTTTATCAATCGGCGTGATCAGTCATGTTCCGGAATTACGGGCCAGATTACCAAGAAAACTCATCGTTGAACCTGCAAAACCTTCTGGTGAAGGAAGTACGGTTCACCTTGAACTTCTATAAATTATGATAAAGTTAGAAAAAGTGCATCTTTTTGGATGCACTTTTTCTGCTATCAACATTAGTATTGTTGTCTGTGATTGTCTTGGCTTAGCCACGAGACAGCAAAATCAACCGCCTTTTTTTGCGGAAAAAAAATGGCGGCAGCTGACCCGATTTTTCCGTGTATAACTGCATTCGGGAAACTTTTCTCAAAAGCATATCCAATTTTAGAAAAACTATCGTGTGGATCAAGTTCAATATCGTGATAATCAACCCACCGACGCTTCCCATCTATTAGAACAGGGGAGCCCTTTTTTAATTTTTTTCGACCACCATATCGATATTCAGACAAATGAAAGGACGTGTTATTGTCATAACCAACACCCAATAACAGTACATGGGCATCACTCTGATATAGCTTAGCTAGAGGAGAATGATCGCCAAGTCCATAGTCCAAACTATGATTTTCTATTATATATTTAGCCTTTTTTCCCCATGCAGCAAAAGAGTAAAGTGGATGGTAGCTCCTCAAAACGTTAGGGAAGGTTCTAAATGTTTCTACGATTCTTCCCATGAAATAGGTAGGCGTGATATCAGGGTCAAACCCAGGCATGGTATCGCGTACGATTTGAATCCAATTTTCTGGAACAGGTGGGTTAGTCCACGTTTCGGGATCACAATAATCAGCACTATGGGTTGGCATAACAAGCGTCCCTTCAGGGGTAATAACGTCCATCAGAGCTTGAACAACCGTTACAGGTCCGCCGGATACCCATCCAATCGAACGGAGTGACGAATGTACAATTATTGTCATACCAGGTTTAATACCTAATTTTATTAAATCTTGAGTTAACGACTCCCTGGTTCGAGGCATTTGACAAGAAAATTGTTGATCTAATGATTTACCCATGTTCATCCTCCATTAGAAATGAAGCTTTTTTTGCACCATAAAAGTTCTGACCTATTTATGGTCTTTATTTCATCCATCTGTAATTTTAACCTAAACGTTTGAACCTCTCAATTCGAATAATATAAATAAACTGTTTTAAACAAAAGATAAACCATTTAAATGACTAATGTTATCTATTTAACAAAATTATTGAACTTTTTGGTCTTTTTTATCTTTTATATCTAGTTTAATTTTATAGAGTAGATTATAGTTGTAGATAGAAGTAGCGTGATAGACACGTTTATCTCATCATGACAAGGGTTGAAAGGGAGGATTTTAATGACAAACTATTCTTTACTAAACTATATAAATGGGGAATGGACCGGCGAAGACTTAAAAAAAATCGAGGTGGTTAATCCGGCAACGGGTGAAAAAATTGGCTCAGTTCCATCTGCAGGAAAAGAAGAAGCCTTAGCAGCGATCAAAGGGGCAAATGCTGCTTTTCGTTCTTGGTCCGCACTTCCCGCAATTAAAAGAGCAGACTATTTATTCAAATTGCAAGAGATTATGCTTGATCGACAAGAGGAATTAGCTAAAATCATGACGCTGGAAAATGGAAAACCACTAAAAGAAGCAAGAGGTGAAGTTCTATATGCCACGTCATTTTTACAATGGTTTGGTGAAGAAGCGAGACGAATCTATGGACGAACCATACCAGGAAAAACAGAAAATCATCGAATGTCAGTCATAAAACAACCCGTTGGCGTCGTTGCAGCGATTACACCTTGGAATTTTCCAGCTGCCATGATTACACGTAAGATGGCTCCTGCCTTGGCAGCGGGATGCACCTTTATTGTGAAACCATCTGAACTGACCCCTTTATCGGCCTTGAAAATTGCTGAGTGTTGTGAGGAGGCGGGAATTCCAAAAGGCGTATTTAATGTTGTATGCGGAGATCCTAAGGGGATTGGGGAAGCGTTTATGACGGAAGATGTTGTGAGAAAAATTACATTTACAGGATCCACTGCAGTTGGTAAATTACTACTAAGACAAAGTGCTGATGGCGTTAAAAAAGCATCGATGGAACTCGGGGGTCATGCTCCATTCATTGTTTGTGACGATGCAGATGTCGATCTAGCAGTCGAAAATATTGTTGCGGCGAAGTTCCGAAATAGTGGACAAGTGTGTGTATCACCAAACCGATTGTATGTGCAATCTAGCATTTATGAGTCCTTCATTTCGAAATTTGCTGAGAAAGCAAAGTCATTAAAAGTCGGTAACGGTTTAGAAGAAGATGTGAATGTTGGCCCTCTTATTGAGAAAAAGGGCTATGAAAAGGTCGAACATCAAGTTCATGACGCTATTGAAAAAGGAGCGACATGTGTTCTAGGTGGAAAAGGAAGAGCAGAAAATGGGGCTTATTTTTATCAACCTACCATCCTTAAAGATGTTACAAGCGATATGGAAATTATGAATATTGAAACCTTTGGCCCTGTAGCACCTATTCAAAAGTTTGAGACCATTGATGAAGCGCTTGAGCTTGCTAATGATACACCATTTGGTCTTGCGGCTTATTTCTTTACTACGAATGTTTCGACCGGAACCAAGCTATCTGAGGGACTCGATTATGGAATCGTCGGATGGAATGATGCTCTTCCTTCAACTGCTGAAGCGCCTTTTGGGGGGATTAAACATAGCGGTCTAGGTTCTGAAGGAGGAACGGAAGGGATCGAAGAGTATCTTGAAACAAAATACATTTCGATGAAAATCTAAGAGAATACTGATTAATCAAAATAAACTTAGATGCCATGACATCTAAGTTTATTTTTATTACACTAGATTGGATTTAGAAGTTTCAAAACTATAAGTTAGATGGTATTATAAAATGAACAAAGATAGTCCATGATATGGGTAGTAATTATTGGCAAGGATCTATAACTACATAATAAGGAGTTTTTGGTTTGTCTTTATATCATAAAAAGATTCCTAAGATATTTAAATTAAATCCCTTTCAATTTCTTGTCTTACTTTTCCTCAGTTTAATCACGGCTGGTGCAATTCTTTTGAAACTCCCTTTTTCCACATATCATTCTATTTCATGGATTGATTCATTTTTTATTGCTACATCAGCCGCAACTGTAACTGGGCTTGTTACCGTTGATCCAGCCTCTAGTTTTACGCTTTTTGGCAAACTAGTTATTATGTTTTTAATTCAACTTGGTGGTTTAGGAATTATGTCTTTTGCGATTTTTTTTATCATGTTATTAGGAAAAAAAATAAGCATCAAAGAACGTCAAATTATGAAAGAAGCATTGAATCAACCTTCTATTGGTGGAGTGATCCGTCTCGTTAGAAATCTCATTATTTTTTCAATCATCATTGAATTGACAGGTAGCGTTATATTATCTTTTCGTTTTGTTCCTGAATTAGGTTGGACAAAAGGCGGATTTTATAGTTTGTTTCATTCGATCAGTGCTTTCAATAACGCTGGATTCGCATTGTGGTCAAACGGTTTGTCTGATTTCGTTGGTGATCCCATCGTAAATTTAGCCATAACGTTTTTAATTATCACAGGCGGTATAGGTTTTACAGTGTTGAGTGATATCTGGGATAAAAGGAAATATAAAAAATTGACATTGCACTCAAAAGTGATGTTGGTTGGTACACTGGTTGTTAACTTAGTTGCCATTTTCACAATATATTTCCTCGAATGTCATAACGTAAAGACTTTGGGAGCATTATCTTCAACTGATAAGATATGGGCAGCTTATTTTCAAGGTATTTCTCCAAGAACAGCTGGTTTTAATACCATTGATATGACGAAGCTAGAGCCTTCAACGGCTCTTTTTACCATTCTATTAATGTTTATTGGAGCTGGGAGTACATCAACCGGGGGTGGCATCAAGTTAACCACTTTTTTTGTCATTCTATTTGCAGTTGTATCTCTTCTCAGGGGAAATGAAGATGTTGTAATAGGGAAACGTAGGCTCAGTCATGACAAAATTACTCGTTCATTAGCTATTTCCTTTTTTTCGATCATTTTTATATTTATTTCATTATTTATATTGACCATTACAGAAAAAGCATCGTTTTTATCTATTCTATTTGAAATTGTGTCAGCGTTTGGGACAGTGGGTCTATCCATGGGGATTACAAGTCATTTGTCTTTGATTGGGAAGTTTGTCATTATAGTGATGATGATATTCGGAAAGATTGGTCCTATATCACTTGTTTTTTTTATAACGAAATCAAAGCAAAAACATTTCCACTACCCAGATGCAAAAATATTTATTGGTTAAAATGCTATAAAAAAGGGTGTTTGAATTGAAAAATTTAAATTATGAAATCGATCATTCAATGATTGATCTAGAAGAAAGTCAAAACAAGGATGATATCGAATTCCTTATTCACTTAAAAACAGAGGAATCAATAAAGAGAATGCGCAACATACGTGAATTTTACGAGAGTGACAAAGTATACACGGATATTTACTTTTATCCGCATGCAAATCATCAATATAAAGTTATCGTAAAATATGAAGGATATGTTCCATTTTTGGTTAAAATGTTTCAATTTAAATTATTAAAATCTGTTTCGTGGAAATAGATAAAGTGATTTATCCCGCCTTAACGGCAAGTAAAGACCCCCACCTCAAGCTTCTGAGTATTCAAAGAAGATAGGTGGGGGATGAAGGAAACCCCCCACTGATGGAAGCTTCACTTTATTAATTTTGTGACTATGCTATACTATAAAAAGAATCGAATAGTATGGTTTATAGGAGGAGTCTGTCACAGATAGGCGACCTCTCTTTTTTTTACTATCGATTTAAGGAAGACATTATATAATAAAAAAATAGAAAGGAAATGAAAGTTTTGGGAAATGAAGCATTCGTGGCATTAATTGTGTTTTTACTTACATATGCCTTTATTATTTCAGAAAAAATACACCGAACGATAGTAGCCATGCTGGGCGCAGTCTTGATGATCGTTTTTGGAATCGTTGATCAAGAAACAGCCATCCATCATATTGACTTTAACACATTAGGTTTACTCATTGGGATGATGATCATCGTTTCAATAACGGCTGAAACAGGCGTCTTTAGGTTTATCGCTATTTGGGCAGCTAAAAAAGTTCGTGGTAGACCGATTGCATTACTCGTCGTATTTTCGTTAATTACAGCTGTAGGTTCATCATTTTTAGATAATGTCACAACGGTGTTACTTATCGTACCCGTCACATTTAGTATTGCGCGTGAATTAAATGTGTCTCCAATTCCCTATTTAATGAGCGAAATATTTATGTCCAATATTGGGGGTACAGCGACCATGATTGGTGATCCACCAAACATCATGATCGGAAGCGCAGTTAAATCGCTTAGTTTCATGGATTTTATAATTAACTTGACACCAGTCATTCTATTGGTTATGGTCGTCGTACTTCTATTTTTGGTCTTACTCTTTCGTAAACAATTACATGCAAGTGAGGATGTTAGGAAAAGAATACAGGAATTAAACGAAAAAGAAGAAATAACGGATAAGAAATTGTTAATCAAATCATTATTAGTCCTATTTTTAACGATAGTAGGATTTTTCCTTCATCAATCGTTTTCACTTGAAACGGCAACAATCGCTTTATCTGGCGCCTTTGTTTTATTGCTCATAACAGGAGAGAGTTATTTAGAATTTGTGTTTAATCGAATTGAATGGACAACCATTTTCTTCTTTGTTGGGTTATTTGTTTTAGTTTCGGGTTTAGTTGAAACAGGGTTAATAGCTAAGGTAGCTTCGTTCGCTTTAAAAATTACAGGTGGCGATATAACAACGACGTCCTTTCTCATTCTTTGGTTAAGCGCTTTTGCTTCATCTATTATTGACAATATTCCATTTGTTGCAACAATGATACCACTAATTAAAGATATGGGAGAAATGGGAATTAACAACTTAGAACCTTTATGGTGGAGTCTTTCCCTTGGTGCTTGTCTAGGTGGAAATGGTTTGTTAATTGGGGCGAGTGCAAATCTTATTGTAGCCGGTCTTTCCGGAAAAGAAGGATATCCAATTTCATTTGTCCAATTTATGAAAATTGGGATACCTGTTATGATCATTTCCGTCCTCATTTCAATGATTTATATTTATTTAAGATATTTAATTTAGTGTTTCGTAACATCATCTTAAAATACGTGTTCAAAAAGGTGACAAACTAGAAGCAAGAAGATCAAGGCGGCGCCGTTTTGAGGACCGGAATGTAGGTTTTTACTACATGAGGACCGAAAAAACAAGCCAACGCCGAGATTCGTAGCTTATCGTTTGGTGACTTTTTGAACATCTTCTAAAAGGGAGAGTGGGTAAATGGTATACATACACGTAGCATCCTGGACAATTCTTTTAATTTTATTCTTTTTTGGTTTCGTGTTAACTACATTAGAAGTCACACAAGGAAAGAAGATTGTTCATCTTTTGACAAGAATTTTTTATATCGTTGTTTTTTTAACCGGATTACATTTGGTCACTAACTATGGAATGGATAAACATGACTGGGTATGGCCGATAATAAAAATGTGTTTTGGTTTACTTGTCATATTATCAATAGAAGGTATTCTAGTAAGACTTAGGAAGCAAAAAAGAACAAGCGTTTACTGGGTTATATTTGCAGTTGGCTTAACAGGAACCTTTGGAATTGGGTATGGTATTTTAAACTAAAGCATGTGTCAAATTTTTGTGGTAAATATTTTTATTGATTTATTGAAGAATAATATGTTACAATAACATCAAATGAATATGGGAAAACACACGGAGGAGCCTGCCACTGCAGGCCCCTCTTTGTCTTTTTTGAGATAAGGAATGGGGAACCTTATCTCTTTTTTAATGGTTAAATATTTCCATTTTCTTGACAGTTGTATATTAAGGAACGTGTAATGGAAAATAAAATCTAGAAAAGAGGAGATACCATGCACATTATTTTAGAATTAGCCATTGTTATTATCGCAACCAAAATGGCAGGGGATCTGACAGTCCGCTTAGGTCAACCTGCCGTTCTAGGTAAACTTATTGTCGGAATCTTGATTGGGCCTGCAATATTAGGTTGGATCCATGATTCCCATGTCATTGAAGTATTTAGTGAGATAGGTGTAATCTTACTCATGTTTATTGCCGGTTTAGAGACAAATCTAGAGGGATTAAAGAAAAATATTAAATCTTCGACCGCAGTAGCGGTTGGAGGCATCGTTTTTCCTCTTGTATTTGGTTATTTAGCTGGTATATCACTTGGAATGGATCAGGATAAGGCGGTCTTTTTAGGACTAATCTTATCAGCTACTTCAGTCAGCATTTCTGTCCAGACTTTAAAAGAAATGGGACAGTTGCAAACTAAGGCAAGCACAACATTACTTGGCGCAGCTGTTCTTGACGATATTATAGTTGTTGTACTACTGGCCTTTTCAATGAGTCTTTTTGGCGGATCGGATGTTAATTTAGGTCTTGTTATCGGAGAAAAAATCCTATTCTTTGGGTCCATTATTCTCATCTCTTGGAAAGGGATTCCTTTGTTGATGCGTTTGCTGAGCCTATTAAAAATAACCGAACCCGTCATTAGTGCAGGACTCGTTGTTTGTCTCTTCTCTGCCTATTATGCTGAACTCCTCGGAGTAGCGGGGATTATTGGAAGTTTTATTGGGGGAATTGCGATTAGCCAAACATCTTTTAAAGAAGAAGTTGATCGTAAAATAGAACCGATTGCTTATACTCTCTTTGTTCCTGTGTTTTTTGTAAGTATTGGGCTTAAAGTTTCGTTTTCAGGTATAGGTGAACATTTGTGGTTTCTCATTGGTATGACGTTATTAGCGATTATGACCAAGTTTGTTGGTTCTGGATTAGGAGCTCGAATGACAGGTTATGACAGACGTTCATCCATTGGTATCGGCGCAGGAATGATCTCCCGAGGAGAAGTAGCCCTAATTATCGCTTCTATAGGGTTAGATTCAAAATTATTAAGTCAAGCTTACTATACACCACTCATTATTGTTATTATTTTAACAACACTTATTACACCACCTTTACTAAAAGCAATTATTGGTGAGAAACAGCAGCAGGCAGCCTAAAAACAGACAGTTAGGCCTCAACAGAAGTTCACTAGGTTTACTAACTATCAGAGGGGTAAAGAAAGAAACCCACTGATTCAAATTTCGCTTTTAGATTCGATATAACACATGTAAAATGACATCAAATTATTGATGTCACTGACATGTGTTTTTATTTGTAGATATTCAGCAGATAATTTAGCACGTAAACAGGCACTTCTTCATATGTTAAAAAAGTAGGCAAATAACGTATAAGATAACGAGATAAATAACCTTCACCTTCAGACTTTTAAACTTTTTTAAGGGCGTTTAGAGTAAAGTGAGTGAAGTATAGACTTTTGACATCAAGAGAGGATGACCACGATGTGCGGAATTACAGGTTGGATTGATTGGCACAAAGATTTGACAGGTGAACATGACACCATCCATCGAATGGCGAAATCTATTGAACACCGAGGCCCAGATGATTTAAATACGTGGCTGTCACCACATGCCGCTCTTGGGCATGCAAGACTTGTTGTAGTTGATCCAGCAGGTGGATGTCAACCTATGCATAGAAGAGAACATGGAAGTACTTATTCTTTAGTTTATAATGGTGAACTTTATAACACGGAAGAAATTCGTCACGCTTTAATAGAAAAAGGATACACGTTTAAAGGACATTCTGATACAGAAGTGCTATTAACCGCGTACATTGAATGGGGCGAAACTTGTTTAGAAAAATTTAATGGAATTTATGCATTTGCCATTTGGGACGAAGGAAAGCAAAAATTATTTGCTGCTCGTGACCGTTTAGGTGTGAAACCTTTTTTCTATTATGAATCGAATGGAACATTTCTTTTTGGTTCAGAAATCAAAGCTATTTTTGCACACAAAAGCATTCAACCAGCGGTATCAAGAGAAGGACTCTTAGAGATTTTTGGATTAGGACCTTCCAAGACACCAGGACATGGGATATTTGAAGGCATACATGACTTAAAACCAGCACATGCCTTGACATACACAAAAGACGGTCTGAAAATATGGCGTTATTGGAATGTAAAAAGTGATATTCATACGGACAGTGTCGACGAAACAGTGGAAAAAATACATGAGTTATTTCTTGATGGTGTAAATAGACAAATGTATGCAGATGTCCCCGTTGCGACTTTTCTTTCAGGCGGCGTTGACTCAAGTGCGATTTCTTCTATAGCTTCTTTATATAATAAAAATAATCATAAAGGCGTATTAGATACGTATTCCATTGATTATCAAGATAATGAAAAATATTTTACCGCAAGTAAATTCTTACCAAATTCCGATGCACCGTATATTCAAAAGGTCGTCAATTATCTCGGATCCAACCATCATGACTTAATTATTTCAACGGAGGAACTGGTTGAACACTTAAAAGAAGCGATTAAATTTCGGGATACGCCAGGCTATGCAGACATTGATTCATCCCTTTTGTGGCTTTGCAAAGAAATCAAGAAAGATGCGACGGTTGCTTTATCTGGAGAATGCGCTGACGAAATATTTGGTGGATATCCTTGGTTCCATAGTCCTGAAACATCTTCAAAAGAAGGATTTCCATGGATGAGGTCAACGGAAGAAAGACAAACCTTGTTAAACGACAAATGGAGCAGTCGATTAAATTTAAAAGGCTATATGCAAGAGAGGTATAATGAAACGGTTAAAGAAACACCCAAATTAGCAGGAGAAACGGGTGTCGATGCCAAACGTCGTGAACTTTTTTATTTAAACATGAATTGGTTTATGACCGCTTTACTTGATCGTAAAGATCGTATGAGCATGGGATGTGGCCTTGAAGTCCGTGTACCGTTTGCCGATCATCGTTTAGTGGAATATCTCTGGAATGTGCCTTGGGATATGAAAATGTTAGATGGACGTGAAAAAGGTATCTTAAGAAAAGCATTAGAAGGATTACTACCTAATGAAGTCCTCTACCGTAAAAAAAGTCCTTATCCTAAAACATTTAATCCATCTTACACAAAAGCTGTATCTACTTGGCTTCAGTCAATTATTGATCAACCGTCTTCGCCTATATTAGAATTAATTGATAAAAGACGGGTGCAAGATATTATTGATACACAAGGATCAGCATTCAAAGTACCTTGGTTCGGTCAATTAATGACAGGTCCACAACTTATTGCTCATCTCGCGCAAATCAACTATTGGTTAGAAACATATGATGTTCAAATTATTGAAAGTTAAAAAGTGCCTATGAGGCGCTTTTTTTATGGGTTTATTTATAATGGTAAATTTCCTATCACGAACTGAGACGATTTCCTGTTAAACACTCGTCGTCATTCATCTATATTTTTCGTTGTCGATCTTGAAAACGTTAAACAAGTTTTCCAATGAAAAAATTGAAAAACCAAAATGAAGAGCCTATAATGAAAATAGGCTTAAAGGAGGTGGACAGATGAATATTAATAGTCTTCCAGAAACGAAACGCGCAATAATCAAAATATTAAAAGAAGTCGGTTCTGCCTCTATTGCTACGCTTCAAACAAAATTAGATATGACGGGTGAGGCTCTAAGGCAGCATCTTCTTCAACTAAGGCAAAATGGTTTTGTAGAGAGGAAAAGTAAAAAGAGTCATGATCCTTTAGGTGGACGACCCGCCAATCAGTACTATTTAACACTTGAAGGTGAACACCTTTTCCCTAAAAACTACGATCAATTAACCATGGAAATTATTGATACAGTGGCAGATAACCTAGGCCAAGATGCTTTATTAAAGATTTTAGAGACAATGACGAAGACACGTGTCAAAAAATGGGAACCACAGTTACAAGGGTTAGACGTTAACGAACGTGTTGAGGTACTAAAAGGACTTTATATTCAAGATGACGTGTTTATGGGAATCGAAGAATCGGATAATGCTATTTATTTAATTGAGCATAACTGCCCCTTTCTAAATGTTGCAACGAAAAGACCCGCACTATGCAGTGTCACGGTCTCTACTCTTACCCAGTTGTTAGGGTACAAGGTAGATAGAAAAGAACGATTTCAAAATGGCGATGGACGATGCGTCTTCCGCATATCACTTGATCAACCTGTTGATTTAAATTCATACCGTTTTACTTTTGAGGAATAGAGACTCTAAATAAAAAATGTAAGCACTATTATTTTATTATCTTGATTACTGGAGTGTGAGAGTCGGTGAATACAACTAAAGAAACTAACTCAATGATTGAAAAAGAGCATACACTAATTACCAAAAATTTTCCTGAGACCTTTGATAATCCATTGGAATTTAATAAAAAATTGGATCAGGTTCATCATATTATGGAGACTTTCAAAGATCTTATTGAATTATGTGGGGATGATCCTAATCGGAATGGCCTCCAAGAAACGCCTTATCGTGTACTTAAGGCATTTTTTGAATACACTGAAGGGTATCGTGAGGATCCCAAACTCCATTTGGAAAAAACATTCGACGTTAACCATAAGGAATTAGTTATAGTGAAAGACATTGAATTTTATTCGATTTGCGAACATCACTTTGCACCCTTTTTTGGGGTTGCTCATGTTGGGTATATCCCAAATCAGAAGGTTACTGGACTTTCCAAAATTGCTAGGATGGTTGAAGGATATGCGAAAAGATTTCAGGTTCAAGAACGGTTGACAACACAAATCTCTGAAGCTATTGAAGAAGTTCTTGAGCCAAAAGGGACGATGGTTGTTGTCGAAGCAAAGCACATGTGCATGTGTGGAAGAGGTATAAAAAAATCAAGAGCATCCACTACCACTTCTTCTGTTCGGGGGATTTTTGCGGATAAACCAGAAGCCAGGGCTGAGTTTTTATCCTTACTTTATAAATAAAGATGAGGATCTAAAAATTATTGATTCATAAAGTGAAACTTCCATCAGTGGGAGTCTTTACTTGCCGTTAAGGCGGGATAAAATGTTATCTAAAGATCTTGAAACGTTTAAGGGTGAATATTATGAACAAGAAAGTAGCTTTAATAACCGGGAGTGCAACCGGTTTGGGAAGACGTACAGCCGTAGAATTAGCTAAAAACGGAATCGATGTTGTGTTAAACTACGTTCACAGTTCAGAAACGGCAAAGGAAACTTCCCGTTTTATTTCTAAAACCTATGGAGTAAGGTCTATCGCTATTCAAGCAGATGTCGGTCTTTTGAACGATGTTCAGAAACTCGTAAGTCAGACTCGTTCTGTAATGGGGGGAATCGATATCCTAATTCATAATGCTGGGCCTTTTATAAAAAAGCAGAAAAAGATGAGTGAATACACGATTGAGGAATGGAACTTTATAATTAATGGGAATTTAAATAGCGTTTTTTATTTGTCAAAAGAAGTTCTTCCCTTGATGCGTTCAAAGCGGTGGGGACGAATGATCACCATTGGATTTGATAGAGTGGAAACAGCCCCAGCATGGAATTTTCGTTCTGCTTATGCTGCTGCAAAATCCGGAACCGCTTCTTTAACAAAAACGCTCGCTATCGAAGAAGCTGAAAATGGAATCACTGTTAATATGGTTTGTCCAGGAGATATTCAAGGCAAGTATAAAGAAATGAATATTGAAGATGTACGGGGTAAAAACGACCTAGATAATCCGGTTGGGCGAACTGGTACCGGAGAAGATATTGCTCGTGTTATTTCTTTCCTTTGTAATGAAGACTCGGATTTCATTACAGGGTCTGTCATTTCTGTTACAGGTGGTAAAGACGTGTTAAATAAACGTGTTGAAAAACATAATACAGAAGAATGAAAATGTAAGCGTGGAACTTTTAATGAGAAATTCAGAAAAGAAATAAGGAACTGCCGAGGAAGACAGAAATAGTTAATATCCTATTCCTCTGATTATGTGCTCGTTGTATCATTTGAATGAATCCCCAAGATTTAAGTAGAATATTAAATTTTAAAAGGTTTTAGAACAAGTTCAGTCAATGTATATGAAGGCTATAACGGTAAAAAAACCCCTATTTCAAGGGATTTTTTAAGCTTTTTAATTCATGTGGCATTGTTCTCATTTAATTGCTTAAGAACAGACCTCAATGCTTGTTCATTTTCAACATTGAAGTAGGATTGAAAAGGATCGCCTTTAGTATGAAGGCGATGAATAACACATTCATGCGTGAAAGTTTCGAGCCTTAACGATGAATTGACTTCCTTCCATTCCAAAGGGGCGGCAACAAGCCCTTGCTCATTAGCCCGCATTGAGTAAGGTGCAATGATGGTTTTGTTTTTTCCATGTTGAACAATATCTAGATACAATTTATTGTGTCTCTTGTGTTTTAATCGTTCGGTAGTAAATTGATTTGGATGCATTTCCAACAGTAATTTAGCTACAAATGTTGTAAATAAACGTGTCTCACGGTAAGTAAATTGCCTTTTGATGAGCGGAATATGAATTTGAATGCCTCTGCTTCCAGATGTTTTAATAAAACCAATCAGATGTAGACGGTCAAGTATTTCTTTTATGGTTTGTGCAGCTAATACAGCAACTGAAAAATCTTCTTTAGAAGGGGGATCCAGATCAAATACAATTTCACATGGATTTGTTTCCCCTATATATTGAAAAGGGATATGAAATTCAATAGTCGATTGATTACCTAGCCAAATAAGGGACGCCAAATGATCACAATGAATATGGCCTTTAAAACGAACCATCTCTGGTGCATAATCGGGGATACTTTTCTGAAAAAAGGATTCTCCCGGGACGCCATGAGGGTATCGAATCAGTGTTAAGGCTCTATTTTTAAAAAAAGGAAGTACATAAGGTGCAATAGAGGTCAAATAGTGTAAGTAATGGGCTTTTGACATTTTTTTCTCTTTCCAAAGTAATTTCGATAGATGTGTAAGTGTGATTGAATGTCCTTCGATTATGACTGGTTGTTTATCATGATCTTGTCCCATCTACAATCCTCCCAGTTTTTATCCATTTGAAACGACTCAAATCTTGGTTCACGGAAACCTTCTTTGGTCCATTCCAAAAAACTAAGTTCGATGCAAAGGCCAGGATTGATATATAAGTACGTTTGATCTTCTTTAATGGTATGCTTCTTGATTATTGTTTTTAAGGCCTTTCGTTCCATGTCGTTTAATCCATGGGTAAATGATCCAACCGTAACAATGTGATTGTTTTTGACCAAACCTACCTGAAAGTAGTCGTTTTCTTTATTGTAAGCCGTTAAAATAAATAAGCCATGCTGTTTGTTTTTCACCTTAACCCATGTGTTCGTCCTTTTTCCTGCAAGCCACTTACTATTTTTTCTTTTTGAGACGATTCCCTCACCATGATGTTGCATTATTTGAGTCCATAATTTATCTGCATCACTAAAAGATTCAATCTTATATATTCCTTGTGAAGTAAATGTTGTTTCATTTAAAGTGATAATGGGAAATTGATTTAGGATGTCACGCCTTTTTTGAAGGGGAAGTGGTCTTAAATCTTTTCCACTTTGATAAAGTACATCAAAAATAACAAAAGAAGCAGGGACATTTTGACAAAGTAAATCGATTGTTCTTTTTTTTTGGCTTTTCCTCTCGTTTGGATTAAAGAAAAATCTGCTTTATAGGCTTTACTTAGAATGCAACATTCCCCATCTAAGATAAGTGGAAGGAAGGGGAGAAAATGTTGAGATGAGTTTTTAAAATGTATAACAATATCCGGGAATTGATCGGTTATTTCTCTTAACCTGCGACTAAAGAAATGAATATTATTTTCACTTTGCCATATCACTTGCATACGGTATCCATCATATTTAGGTTCATAAATCCAATCTGAACCTGTTGGAATGATGTGATGTAAAGTTGGCAACATAGGTGAAAACGGTGTAAGAGAGTTCATTATGAACTTGCTTTCTTAATGGTTTTGGTTTTTCGTTTTGTTTTTGTTGTCTTTGTTGTTGACTTTGCTTTAGGCTTTGTTTCAGCTATACTAGCTTCAAGCGCTGATAAAAGATCGACCATATTTGTTTTTTCTTTAGTTTTTTGTTTTGTAACCCCATGTTTTCCAGTAGCCTTCTCTTCTATGAGGGCCATGACCTTCTCACGGTAATCATCTTGATAAGCTGCGGGATCAAATGGAACGGTAAGTTGATCAATAAATTGAATGGCGGTCTTTAATTCTTTAGAATTAATCTCACCTAGGGAATGAATATTTGGCACATCTGCCACGGATCGGACTTCATCTGGGTAATAAATGGTTTCAAGAAGTAAACCTTGTTCATATGGTCTAACGATGGCTAGATGTTGTTTTGAATGAAGGGTGATCATCGCCATACCAATTTTTTCAGTATCTTGCAGCGCTTGTTTAAGCAAGGCATAGGCTTTTTCACCGTTGTCATGAGGTCCAATAAAATACGATTTATTAAAATAAATGGAATCAATATCGTGAAGATTGACAAAATCCAATATTTCAATTGCACGAACAACGTCACCTTTTATAGAATCTAATTCAGATTGTTCTAACGTAACAAACTGACCGGGTTCATACTCATAGCCTTTAACAATATCATCATTCGATACTTCAACATCGCAATGAGGGCAAACTCTTGAGTACTTAATTGGCGTCGAGCATTTTTGATGAAGGAGTCTAAATTTGACCCCCTTTTCTTCTGTTGCGGCGTATAGTTTGATAGGAATATGAACTAAACCGAAACGAATGGACCCTTTCCACATCGTATGCATGTTGGCATCTCCTTTGCATTTTTTTCTCCATTAATAGTATATGTGGGAATTTTTGTTTACATATGTTATCAATCGCGTTATCAAAAAATTGACTATATTATTTGGCCAGGCCATAGGACACTTTTATTACAAAATAAATTTCGGTAAAGTTTTATATGGAAAAGTTTTTATATTTCTTCTTTAGATTGGCTAAAACCGTTAAAATATATGATAGAACCTTTTTCCATAAGGGGGGAGAGACAAATGCGAACTTATTTATCAATCAATGAAAAAGAGAAAGTCATCCAATTTTTAAATCAGGAAGAAACCCCGTTTAAAAAAACGTGCTTAACTAAAATGAAAATTAGTGAGAACGATAAAAATAGACACTATATTGAGGGGAATATTATAAGTAGCCTCCGTATCCTTAAATTGTTTTTAAGAAAACGAAATGATTCATTACTTAGACGAATGACAAAGCAAATCGTCACTCAACGAATTGAAGCAGATGTTGATTTAAGTACTTTTTTAATGAATATTCAAATAGGCAAAGAAGTGCTATTAGAAAGATTATGTCAATCATCTCTTGAACAAGACATTATTTTGCGAACAACTATTTTTATCAATCAATTTAGTGACCGATATATTTATTACGTCGTTCGTCAATATACAAAAATGAAAGATCGTATTATTCTTGAAAAGTCGCAATTTATTCAAGAAATGAATAGCGATCGTTTGACTATACTTGGGAAAATATCGTCAAGTTTTGCTCATGAATTTCGGAATCCCTTAACAACAGTTAAAGGTTTTGTTCAATTAATTCAAAGAAAATATGATGATGATGAACAAATGGGTCATTATTTCAATTTGATCAATACGGAAATTGATCGTTTAGAGAGTAATGTAAGCCGTTTTCTTTTCTTATCTAAGATGCCAAATGTAAGCGATGAAATGACTCATTTTGATCTAGGTGAATTAGTCCAATATTCGACTGAATTTATGAAGCCTAAATCTGTTATTGAAAATATTAACTTACAGATACGTATACCAGATAAAAAAATAATGATGTATGGAGTTCCGGAACAGATTAATCAAGTGTTGTTAAATATAATGAGCAATGCCATTGATGCGGTAATTGAAATCGATCATCATCATCAACGAAAAATAAATATAAATTTAGAGAGTACAGATGATTTAGCAACTATAACAATTTCAAATAATGGTAAACGAATACCACAACACCTTCTTGAAAATATTTTTCAACCTTTTGTGAGCACCAAAGAATTAGGAACAGGTTTAGGGTTGTCTGTATGTAAACAAATTATTGAAAAACATCAAGGGGAAATCTATATAACCACAAATGATAAGGAAACATCGTTTTTCTTAAAAATGAAGTTAGTAAATGATGGTGTGGAAACAAAAGATGTAGCCGAATGACTCAAAGAAATAATAAAGTATAATCAATACCGTCAAAACCCACAATACTAAGTAAAGTGAGAAAAGGAGGATGGCGTTGACTTATTTAAAACATTTAAACATAGAAATGGTTTCTATTGTTAGTATTGGGTCATTTCTAAATGCTCTTTCCCTTAATTTGTTTTTGATACCAGCGAAAGTATTATCAAGTGGTTTTACAGGAATTTCCCAACTTCTTTCTATTCTTTTTCAACATTCTCCTTTTCCCATTAGTACGGGTACCATTCTTTTTATACTCAATATTCCAGTAGCATGGATAGGTTGGCGTCAAGTTGGAAAACGATTTACATTATACAGCATCATGAGTGTTATTTTAACCACTATTTTCTTAAACTTTATACCAGTAAAAAGTATCACACCAGATATTATGCTAAATAGTGTTTTTGGCGGAGTTATCCTAGCAATAGGAGTAGGAATAACTTTGAAATACGGGGCATCAACGGGTGGTTTAGATATTCTTGCGATGATTATATCTCGAAAAAAGGATAAACCTATGGGCATTTATTTTTTTGGACTGAATGCATTAATTGTCCTATCGGCTGGATTCTTTTTTAGTTGGACGAAAGCCTTGTATACATTAATTTCCCTTTATGCCACTTCAAAAGTAATCGATGTTATACATACTCGTCATGTCAAACTAACGGCCATGATTATTACCAATCATGGTAAAGAAATTCAACAAGCCGTTCTGCAAAAAATGGTCCGGGGGATCACTAAAGTACCAGCAAAAGGCGCTTATTCTAATCAAGATAAAGATATTCTTCTAATTGTCTTAACACGGTATGAACTTTTTACTCTCGAACAGATTGTTAAAAAGGTTGATCCTCAAGCTTTTACAAATATCATTGAAACGGTTAGCGTGTTTGGCCAATTTAGAAAAACAGATTGATTAAAGTTAAGCTTAGATAAAGCAAAGAACACCCTACCTCCGTGTGTAGGGTGTTCTTCGGCTTGAGAAGGCTTAACCTTGATAATTTTTGAAGATGGCTTCTACTTTTGGTAGTAAATCTTCCCAAGATACATCTGATACTTTATTTACTGTAAGAAAGTCGCCAAATCCAAACACATTATCGACGCCTTCTAACTTTATAATTTTTGAAGCAAGAGGGTGATCAATATCCTCACCTTTTTTGGCGGAAATTCGATTTTCGAAAAGAGCATTTACTGAAGTAAATTTAATAGCATTTGGATTTGGTGTTGATTCAGCACGTATTTCCATAATGAAACTTTCTCTCCTTTAATAAGTCATTATCAATAGAAATATAAGACGTGAAAGTCTATTTATTTTTTGACTGGTTTTTTATCTCGCCTTAACGGCAAGTAGAGACCCCCACCTCAAGATTCTGAGTATTCAAAGAAGATAGGTGGAGGATCAACTGCCCATAAAGGTCCGATTGGTTCAGCTAACCATCAGTGGGGGATGAAGAAAGCCCCTCACTGATGGAAGTTTCACTTTATCTTTTCTAATAGAAATTAGAGGTTTTTATTATAGCTATCAGATGATCAAAGCACAGAAATCCATTCTATAAAAAGAAAAGATTCAATTCATTATATATGTATTGTAACCTATGTCAAGAGATTAGGCGAGTGTTGAGGATGTCAAGTCAATGGCCTTTCACAATAACTCTATTTTAATACACGTTCAAGATAAGTCGCAATACCATCTTCTTCGTTTGATAAAGTGACGTCATCCGCGATCGACTTAATTTTAACATTTGCATTCCCCATGGCAACCCCTTTTCCTGCATATTGGAGCATTTCAATGTCATTTTCTTCGTCACCAAAGGCAATAATATCCTCAGGGGTGACACCGACATCTTGTGCAATCATTTGAAGACCATATGCTTTATTTACAATAGGATTATAGACTTCAATAATATTCCAAGGCTCTCCCCAGGTACAGTGATGAATTTGATCAGAATGCGAATTAAACAAATCTTGAGTCAAAGAAACAATATCTTTCGGCCTTGGTTGAATTAAAAGGCACGTGGGATTAATGGTCAATTCTTCTCTTAAGTTTTCATTTTTATAAATTTTGGGATCTCCAACATTGAAAAAAGAGACAGTGTCAGGTTCATCGTTCCTGATATACACATCATCAAGATGCTCAGCAATAATATTTTGCAGGTCATAAGCTGAACATGTTTGAAAAATGGTTTTTATTGTCTTGTTGTCAAGAGGAGTATGTTTTACACCCCAATGAAGGTTTAAAGGGTGATGTACATAAGCACCATTATAATTTACTATTGGTGTAGTTAAACCTAATTCATGATAATACATTTTGCTTGCACGATAAGGTCTTCCGGTAGAAATAACAACAACGTGACCATCACTTGCGGCTTGTTGTAACACCTTTTTTGTTCTTTTTGATATGGTTTTTTCTTCAGTTAAGAGTGTTCCGTCTAGATCTACTGCAATTAAATGTTTTCGCAACTAATGTTCACTCCTTAGGATGCAATGGGTAAGACTATCTAGGTTCTTTTCAAATTGGATATAATAAATCGTGTTAATTAACATTATAACAAAACATCCCTATCTTAATATACCAGGAATGCGAATCTATATACTTGGACCTATTGATCATAAAAATATAACTTAAGGTCAAAAGACTGTCACATTCATTGCATAAATAGGTGAAAAAGTTGTACTATACTAATAGCAAAGGATAGAAAGGAGATGCTATATGTCTCAGAATTTAGAGGATAAAGTTATGGAAGCTTTGGAAGAAGTCATAGATCCAGAGTTAGGTATTGATATTGTTAATCTAGGTCTCGTTTACGGGGTTGATATACAAGACAACGGAGATGCCGTTGTAACGATGACACTTACTGCCATGGGATGCCCGCTTGCTGCGTCAATTCAATATGAAGTGAAGCGAGCACTTTCAGTCGTTGAAGAGGTAAATGATGTAGAGGTCAATATTGTGTGGAATCCACCATGGTCAAAAGACAGAATGTCACGTTATGCAAAAATTGCTTTAGGTATTTCATAATAAAAAAAACGTAAGCTGCCTTTAAATAGGGCAGCTTTTTCTCTTACTCCTTTCAAATTTCAATGGATTTTTATTCATTTAATCATGGATATTTGCATACACTTCAAGATGAGTGCTTCTAGAAAGTAGGTGCAGGCGCGAGTGTTAAATGAAGAATACGAGGAGTTAATCGCTTTATTAGAACAAGAATTGAGTAATTTGACTTCTTTTGGTTTAGAACGCCTATCTGAACTCCAAGATATATATCAAAACTTTAACGAAAAATAGAATCATTGAGGATTTCTAGAGAGGGAACCTATTCATTTTGATCAGTATGAAAAGGGAGGGATGACGCATGACAAATAAATGTTCAATTGTTTATGGTGGTTTAACTCCCTTAGGATTGAACCTATGTGAATCATTGTTAGACGATGATATGCCTATTCTTTCGGTTTCTTCAGCTTCTACTGAAGAAGAACGTGAATTAGAAGAAGAAAATGAACTGTTTTTAGGAAGAAATGCTTTGTTTAAACATGTTGAAAAACTAGATAAGATTAATCAATCCATATCAACTGTTTTTTTATTAACACATCAAAATGATAAACAACACATTAATATAGATTCCATTTACAATAAAGTTATCCAACAATCACAACCTATTTTATTTATTTTAGTGTCCTCATCTACTTCACCTGAGACCAATAGTCAACGTCCTGTCCTACTGAAAAATAAAATAGAAAAACAGATGGTAACAAAGTTAAACCAAAATGACTTAATCAGACATCATGATAAAATCGCCATTATCAGATCGAATGGTATGGCAGAATCAACATTTGATGAGCTTGTCCAAATTATTAAGACAACGGTTCATGCAGCTATTCATCGTTTAGAAATTATCCAAACATCGTTAGACGATAGGGATTGTTCAAAGGTTACAACATTGTTTTCATCCGATGACATGAAAGATGTTCAACAGATGCTTACAGTTGATATATCCGATTAATTATTAAAGTGCCATAGATGTCACTTCTTATATGGAAAAGAAAAATAGAACAAGAAAAGAGTCCGATCTGATGGCTTTTTTCTTGTTCTTAAATTTTATAATTAAATAGATAAAAGGGTTAGAACTTATTTATTCTTTTTGAACATACTTAAAAAAGGTGAAATTTGTTTAATCATTGGACCTGTTTTGTCAATCACATTAAATACTGTATCGGTTCCATGTTTGATCTTATTAAAGTCGAATTTGCCTTCATCATTGAAGAAAATTTTCATAAATTGTGGCAATTCTTTTGGTTGTTGCTGAACGTTATTTGATGGTACTTGATTTGAATATGGACCATGATACGGTTGGCCAAACATCATTTGTGTAAAGGGATCAACGGGTCTATCTTGTGGATGATGGTTATATTGTGGCATGGCATATCTCCTCCTTTATTACATGGTGTTCAGGTATGAGTGATTCATTATGATAAACACTTTTGAACACTCATCTATATTACAAAATATGATTGTACTGGATTAGTTGTGAAGGGGCATGATTACCTGTTTTTCAGATCAAAAAAATAATACTCTATGAGGTAAGCTTTTTAAAGAAATAAGAATGTAATTCTTCCTAAAGGATGATAATTCTAAAACAATAGTGTATTATTATTCTGAGTGAGTATTGGACAAATTTATAAATTCATATTAATATTAGTACCAAGTCATAATGTTTACTGTTAAGTTTTTGAGAGGAGCAAGATTAATGGGTGCTGGAATACTAGGAATCGGAAAATATATTCCTGAACGCGTATTAACCAATTTTGATTTAGAAAAAATGATGGATACATCTGACGAATGGATCAAAACCAGAACTGGTATAGAAGAACGGCGAATCGCTGATGATAACACAGACACATCAGATATGGCCTATTATGCGGCGAAAGAAGCCATTAAAAATGCTGGGATAACAGCAAAAGACTTAGATTTAATTTTGGTTGCCACTGTGACACCTGATCAACCATTTCCGTCTGTATCATGTATGTTACAAGATAGATTAGGGGCAAATCACGTGCCGGCAATGGATATTAGTGCTGCTTGTTCTGGATTTATGTATGGTATGATCACCGCAAAACAGTTTATTGATACAAAAACATATACAAATATTCTCATTGTGGGTGTGGAGAAGTTATCTAAAATTACGGACTGGAATGATAGGGGTACTGCAGTACTCTTTGGTGATGCTGCAGCAGCAGCCGTAATGGGACCTGTCAGTGATGATAAAGGAATCCTTTCTTTTGAACTTGGTTCAGATGGAAGTGGAGGAAAGTATCTCTATCAAGAAGGATCGAAGCTTGTCATGAACGGGAGAGAAGTATTCAAATTTGCTGTAAGGCAAATGGGTGAGTCAGCCGTTCACGTTGTTGAAAAAGCAGGATTAACGAAAGAAGATATTGACTATTTAATTCCTCATCAAGCCAACATTCGAATTATGGAAGCTTCCCGGCAACGATTGGATATTCCAGAAGAAAAATTAATAAAAACAGTTCATAAATTTGGAAACACATCGGCTTCATCAATTCCATTAGCGTTAGCCGTTAACGTCGAAAATGGAAAAATAAAAGATGGTGATGTACTCGTTTTAGTTGGCTTCGGCGGTGGACTTACTTGGGGAGCCGTAGCCCTTCGATGGGGAAAATAAAAAGGAGAGTTGAAACGCATGATGAATAGACGAGTCGTCGTGACAGGATTAGGTGCCGTTACGCCCCTCGGGAATGACGTGGCGGAAACGTGGAAAAATGCCATTGAGGGTAAGAACGGAATCGGACTTGTAACAAGAATGGACATGGATGAATTCCAAGCAAAAGTCGCGGGTGAAGTGAAAGATTTTGATCCGCTGCAATATATGGATAAAAAAGATTCGAAACGTATGGATCGTTTTACACAATATGCTGTAGCAGCCTCAAAAATGGCGGTTAGGGATGCCAACCTAACCATTGATTCAGATAATACGGAACGCGTGGGTGTGTGGATTGGTTCAGGTATTGGCGGTATGGAAACATACGAAAACGAATTAAAAAAAGGTCTTGAAAAAGGTTTTCGCCGAGTAAGCCCATTTTTTGTGCCTATGATGATTCCAGATATGGCGTCTGGACAAGTATCAATCCAACTTGGAACAAAAGGAATTAATTCTTGCACGGTAACAGCCTGTGCAACAGGCACAAATTCGATTGGTGATGCTTTTAAAGCTATCCAACGTGGTGTCAATGACATTATTATTACTGGGGGAGCAGAAGCGCCATTAACGAATATGGCATTTGCAGGATTCGGATCAGCTAAAGCCTTGTCAACCAATCCGGACCCGGAAAAAGCATGTCGCCCGTTTGATAAGAATAGAGATGGTTTTGTTATGGGTGAAGGAGCAGGTGTCATTGTACTTGAATCTCTTGATTCAGCACTTGCTCGTGGAGCTAAGATCTATGCTGAAATCGTGGGGTATGGTTCAACAAGCGATGCCTACCATGTAACAGCTGTTGCACCGGGTGGGACTGGTGCTGTTCGGTCCATGAAGCAGGCACTTGATGATGCAGAACTAAGTACGGAAGATGTCGATTATATTAATGCTCATGGCACAAGTACAGCTCTTAATGACTCCAATGAAACAGCTGCGGTTAAAACTCTATTTGGTGATTACGCTTATAAACTGGCTATAAGCTCAACAAAGTCTATGACGGGCCACCTTCTTGGAGCTTCCGGTGGGGTCGAAGCGATTCTATCAATCAAATCGATCGAAAATGGTATGATTCCACCAACGATTAACTATGAAACTCCTGATGAAGAGTGTGATTTAGATTATGTACCAAATCATTCACGAAAGGCAAAAGTTAATGTTGCTATGACGAATTCATTTGGTTTCGGTGGACATAATGCAACACTCATTTTCAAGAAGTACGAGGCATAATAAAAAAATAAATAATTTAAGGAAAGAGCGCTGACATTCAGCGTTCTTTTTTATAGTTCTCGGTTTCTTTAGACAAATAAGAGCTATTTAACTAATTAAAAATGTTGGACGATCAAAAATCAAATTTTGAATAACGTATTGACTCGATATTTAGGTTATTAATAGATTTAACAAGGCATATGTTAATAGAGACAAGCTGCAATCAAGATATGAATAGCGGTGATTAACATGTTAATACGACTTTTCTTTCTCATGATTGGATTTGGTTTCGCTGTTTCAGGTGGAGTAACCATCATTGTTTTTATGAATATGCTGAGAACGGGGCATAATATTGTTCACTATGCCCAATATATTTTCACTGAAGGATCCTTTTACCTCTTCATCATTGGGATGACATCCATTTGGTTAAGTATTTATTTGCCTACTCATAAAAGAAAATAAGAGAGTTAGTATGATTAATTGGAATAATTTTTCTATAGACTGTCCATACTGTTTTCAAATAGTTAAAAGTGAGGGACGATAATCATGGAGCTAATCGGAGATGTTTGGGTTAATTGGTTTGAAGGTGAAGAGAATGGATATAACGTATGCGAATTCCATGAATGGCGTAGACATGATTTTATCGAACTTTTAGATCAAGTACCTTTAGTTAAAGTGGACAAAGTTTTTTTTCATTACATCGAGAATGATTTGAGAGATCTTCCTTATGAATTGTTAGATACTATCCGGAATAAAAGCTACATAAGAAAAAACAATCAAAGAGAAGTGATCGAGTACTGCTTTTTAGTCACCGATGGAGAACAACATCTCGTTGTTGACACTTTAGGTTACACGATTCCTATTCGGAAAAGTCGGCTAGTGCCTAGACAGGAACAAATGGTGATTGATAAAGCCAAAAAATGTGAAACCATACGTTATCCACTTCCGAAAAATTATAGAGGAAGAGAATATCATATTTTGTCGCCAGATCCTGAGGTTATGTTTGGGTTAACACGAAAAGAGCGCCAACTTAAACAATTATTATTTATGGCGTTAGACCAATTACATACCACAGGAAACATCGAGGAGATACGATATTGGTATACGGAATGGTTCCCAAAACAGTACCAAGAAAGTCGCCATTTAACAAAAGAAGAAGCATGGGAAGCACTTTATGACGCCGTTAAAGCTGGTTGGTCAGAAAAACATCATAATATTTGTGAACGTCTGATCAAAGGTCAAACGTACTTTGAAAAAATTTGGGAACTCGAACATGGAACAACCGTTAATTAAATCAAAAGGGTACTTATTCAAGTAGATGCCCTAAACTTTTCATTCATTAATAATGTTATGTTTTATAATAGGCAAAAGGCAGGTAATGTATTTTACCTGCCTTTTGCTTTTTACTAGGCTTCTATAGTTTATTACGAATGTCTACCTAATCCGATGGCTTTTTCAACACGAGCTAAGGTTTTTGCTGCGACGGATTGGGCTTTACTTGCGCCCTCATCCAGGATTTCATCCAATTGATTCGTTTCTATAAGGTTGAAATACTTTTCCTGTATTGGTTTGAGAGTATTTACTACCGCTTCAGCGACATCTGTTTTGAAGGATCCATATCCCTGATCACGGTACTCATTTTCAAGATCTTTAATAGATTTTCCAGAGCATAATGAATAAATATCCAGTAAATTCGAGATGCCAGGCTTTTGTTCTTTATCATAATAGATGGATTGATCAGAATCCGTTGTGGCACTTTTAATTTTTTTTGTTATATCTTTTTCAGAATCTAAAATAAATATCGTTGCTTTCTGATTATCATCAGATTTACTCATCTTCTTGGTAGGTTCAACAAGAGACATGATACGGGCGCCTACAGGAGGAATGTAAACCTCAGGAACCGTAAAAAGTTTGCCAAATTTATTGTTTAAACGCTCAGCAACGTTACGTGTTAATTCGAGGTGTTGTTTTTGATCGGCACCAACAGGAACAAGGTTCGTATTATAAAGGAGAATATCTGCTGCCATAAGAGGTGGGTATGTCAATAATCCCGTCGATACAGCATCTTTTCCCTTTGATTTATCTTTAAACTGAGTCATCCGCTCGAGTTCACCAATATAACAATTACACTGCAAAATCCAACCGAGCTGAGCATGTGCTGGAACTTCCGATTGAATAAATAGAGTGGATTGTTTCGGATCAATGCCAACCGCAAGATAGATGGCAGCAAGTTTTCTGATCCGTTCGCGAAGCAGTTGACTGTCTTGTGGAACGGTAATGGCGTGCTGATCGACGATACAGTAAAAACATTCATTTCCTTCTTGTAGATTTGGGAAGTTACGAATTGCACCAAGATAATTTCCTAGCGTTGGAGTAGATGTAGGTTGAACTCCTGAAAAAATAATGGACATTAAAATCACCAACCTTAATTTTTATTAATAAAATTAAAAAAGGTCTAATCACCCAAAAAGGGACGATTAGACCGCGGTACCACCCTAATAATTCTTAACTTAATAAGAATCACTTAAGTCTAGTTAAAGAGGTTGTTCAAAAAGTCACCAAAATGATAAGCATTTGTCACTTTTTGAACTCGCACTTAAAGAACACTAGAGCCAAGATATCGTTTGGCAGACGTCTTACCCTAATAGCATTCATTCATCACGTTCAGGAAGATGCTCAAAAGCCCATTCAACAACGATCCACGACCCGGTTCCCACCAACACGGGCTCTCTAAACGCTTCTCAGTTGTTTACTATTCTTTCTCATCGCATTCATATGTTTTATTGTGCAATAGTATAGCGAATTACTGAATCTCTCATGACTAAAGTCACGAGGTTCTAAGGTACTGACCAAACTTCTTTTGGATGACTTTCCACTAAGTGAAAAGCTGACACCAACCACTTGTTTGGTTTCCCTTAGACTTTCGTGGACAACGATACCTGTGTATCGATTAGCGTCCTGTTAGCCCGATTCAAGACTATTATTTAAGATTGATACGTGGCAAACGTTATAGGGGGATTATACCATGTCGGATACTTAACCTACAACCGATATCCTTGCAGGTATCTACTGGTTGTAGACCGTATCCGAAGCCGATTCATCTCATGACTAAAGTCACAAGTGTTTTCGACTATTTCATAAATGATTTGCAACTTTGATTTCATATATGTATGCTAATTATCAATAGAAAATAATTGATAAAATAAGGGACATGATAAAAAAAATCAAACTAACACTTATTAAAGGAACAGCAAACCCTCTGGATGCTTTCTTATTTAACTGAGGTGCAAAGTTATCATCTATTTCATCTTCGTCATCGATCAATTGTTTTTTTCTGTTTGATTTAAAAAAACGATGAAAACTATAAATAGTAGCATCAAAAAAACCCGATTGTACAATAAAAATGATTAAACCTAAGGCTAAAAAGGTCAGACCTGTCATCGACAACGCATTTAGTAGATAAAGAAATGTATAATGGTGATATACATACGCCAGTCCAACAAGGCAAGCTATGCTCTCTATTAAAAAAATGATACTAAATAGTATAAATGTTCTCTTATAATTTGCCATAAACGGTTACCCTCCAAACTCAATCATAGCGAATATATGACCTATATTCAATGTTTAGAAAAAGAGTTAAGAACATTTTACATAATTTCAAATAAAGTTACTTATTTCGTCAAAAGATGTTAAATAAATCAAATAAATGTAAAAAAAAGATGCAAAAGTTATATTTTAATTGTATAATAGTTTTTGTGGATGATTACTGTTTAAATAGTCAGAAAAATACATAAACATCCATCAAAGTTTTAAAATTAAAGGGAGGTCATTACTTTATGAGAGGTAAAGCAAAGTGGTCACTCGTGCTATCAATCGTTTTAGTATTGAGTTTAGTACTTTCCGCTTGTGGCGGAAGTAAATCTAGCACGAAAGATAGTAAAGGGAGTTCAAATGAATTAGCAGACAAACAAGAATTTAGTTACACTTCATCTGCTGACATTCCATCATTAAACTGGAGTCAAGTAACAGATACAACATCTTCAACAGTTCTTGGTCATGTGAATGCAGGGCTCATGAGAATGGACGAGAATATGGTTCCACAGCCTGATATGGCTGCTGAGGCACCTAAAGTCAGTGATGATAAAAAGACTTATACTTTTAAAATTCGTGATAATGCGAAATGGTCTGACGGTTCACCAGTAACCGCTGACGACTTTGTTTATGCATGGCAAACGATGGTAGCATCAAAAACAGCTTCCCAATATGCTTTCATTTTTCCAGCTGTAAATGTTAAAAATGCGGCTCAAATTGAAGACAAAAAAAGCAAATTATTTGATAAAGTCGATCAACTTGGAATTAAAGCATTAGATGAGAAAACTTTAGAAGTACAATTAGACAAACCAACTCCATATTTCTTAAGCTCATTAGCTAATGCTGCGTTCTTCCCAGCTAAGAAATCTTTTGTTGAAAAACAAGGGAAAAAATTTGGTCAAGAAGCTAATACCCTTCTTTTCAACGGTCCATTTAAATTAACTTCATGGAAACATGGTGAAGGTTGGACTTACGAAAAAAATAAAGATTACTGGGATGCAAAAAACATACACTTAACGAAAGTTAATGTTAAAGTTGTTAAAGACACAGCAACAACGGTTAACCTTTATAAAACAGGGAAAATTGATTATGCACCTTTAGATTCACAATTTGTTGATGAATACAAAAACAACAAAGATGAATTCCATAATATACTGTTTGCAGGTACTTATTGGATTCGTTTTAATCAAAAAACGGTACCAGCATTTAAAGATGTGAATGTACGGAAAGCTTTTTCAATGTCAATTGATCGTGAAAACTTGGCAAAAGTACTTTTGAATAATGGTGCAGTTGGTGCTAATTATATCGTGCCAAAAGGATTTGCAAAAGATGAAAGTGGTAAAGACTACCGTGATAAATATCCAAATGGCTTTAATGCAACAGATAAAGCTGAAGCCAAAAAACTTTGGAAAAAATCAGGTGTGAAAAAACTTAACCTTGAGTTTTTAACTAGTGACAATGATTTAGCAGCAAAACTGACTGAGTATTACGCAAATCAAATTAGTTCTAATCTTCCAGGCGTGAAAATTACAGTAAACAAACAGCCTTGGGCACAATTCTTGAAACTTGATACAGCTGGCGACTATCAAATGAATACAAGTGGCTGGTCACCAGATTATCTTGATCCAATGACGTTCCTTGACTTGTTCACATCTGATAGTGTCTACAATCCATTTGGCTATTCAGATAAAGAATACGACAAATTAATTGAAGATGCTCAAAATCTTGGTGACAAACCAGCAGAACGTTTTACAAAACTTCAAGAAGCAGAACGCATCTTGCTTGAAAAAGACCAAGCAGTTGCACCTACTTATCAAAAAGGTTCATCTTTTGTAACTAAACCTTATGTTAAAGGATTCTACAGACCATCATCTGGTTTTGAAGAAAACTTCGAACATGCTAAAATTTTAAAACATTAATTAGGACGACATGAGATATCAAGGTTTGGAGGGGGGAGTATATGTCATGAAACATATACCCCTCCTTCTTTTTATTTTCAACTGAATTATGACAAGCTTTTGTTTGAGTGAATGAGTGTTTATAACAAACGGGGGGGAAATACGAGTTTGATTCGGTATATATTACAACGATTTGGTTATATGGTTGTGACATTTTTTGTTATTGTGACCTTGACCTTTCTCTCAATGAAACTGCTGCCTGGAACGCCGTATCGCAATGCTGCAAAGATGACTAAAGAACAAATTGCAAATTTAAATGCAACGTATGGTTTGGACAAACCAATACCAGTTCAATACTTGAAATATGTAGGCAATATGCTTCAAGGGAATTTAGGAGAGTCTTTCCAATATGACGGAAGACCTGTCACTCAAATTATAGGTGAAAAATTTCCTATATCGATTGAACTTGGTGTGGAAGCGATTATCCTAGGAGTGGTCGTTGGTTTACTACTTGGTATTTTTGCAGGATTAAAACGCAATACAATATGGGATTATAGTTCAATGGTCATTGCCGTATTAGGTATTTCCATACCATCCTTTATTTTCGCTGCTCTACTTCAATATTGGTTAGGTGTGAAATACCAAATATTTCCAATTGCTTATTGGGAAACACCAGCCAACCGGATACTACCGGCCATTTCTTTATCAACTGTCGTTATTGCAACCGTCGCCAGGTTCATGCGAACAGAAATGGTGGAAGTGATGCAGTCGGATTATATTACGACAGCTGAAGCAAAAGGTATCACGACGATGCAAATTATTTTTAAGCATTCCATTCGTAATGCGATTATTCCTGTTATTACAATTTTGGGACCGTTATTTGTCAATATCATTACAGGTTCCCTAGTTATTGAAAAAATCTTTGCAATCCCAGGTATTGGGGAACAGTTTGTAACATCTATTTATACAAACGATTATCCAATGATCATGGGGACAACGATTATTTATAGTGCGATGTTTATTTTAATTATATTCATCGTTGATATTCTTTACGGTGTGATTGATCCAAGAATCCGTTTGGCAGGAGGGAAATAATATGAGAAATGTCAATTCAAACATCACAAAAGCTTCTTTTAAGCCCGCTCATATTGACCCATCTGTCAATGAGAAAATTGGAAAGCCAAGTTTAAGTTTTGGAAAAGATGTCATGCACCGTTTGTTTAATAATAAAGGGGCACTTGTTGGAACGATTTTAATTATTATCCTCGTCATTATGGCTATTGTTGGACCTCATATGAATAAATATAATATTGATGATCAAGACTTAACGCGAGCAAATATGCCACCCAAAATAGGGGCTCTAGCCAATATTCACTTACTTCCTTTTGATGGTATAGATAAAAACGGCGTTGATCAGTATAAATCAAGAAATATTAAGGAAAATTTTTGGTTCGGTACAGATGGTTTTGGACGAGATCAATGGACAAGAGTATGGAGCGGAACAAGAATTTCACTATTTATCGCGCTCGTTGCGGCACTTATTGATTTAATCATTGGTATCGCTTATGGCGGAATATCCGCTTATTATGGTGGGCGTGTTGATAATATTATGCAACGAATCATTGAGGTTGTGATGGGCATACCCAATCTCGTTGTGATCATCTTAGCTATCATTGTGTTGAAACCAGGAATCACATCAATTATTATTGCCATGATTCTGACCGGTTGGACGAGCATGGCGAGGATTGTTCGGGGACAAATTCTCAAATTGAAAAACTCCGAGTATGTCTTAGCATCGCGAACATTAGGTGCTAGAAGTCCACGGTTAATCATGAAGCATTTGATTCCAAATACAACGGGTCAAATTATCATTACAACGATGTTTACCATTCCAAATGCAATTTTCTTTGAAGCATTTCTTAGCTTCATCGGTCTCGGTATTAAAGCGCCAAACGCATCCCTTGGTTCACTTATTAATGATGGATTTGCAAATTTGCAAAGCTTCCCATTCCAAGTACTCTATCCATCAATTATTATCTGTATTCTATTAATATCATTTAACATGTTAGGCGACGGATTGCGAGATGCATTTGATCCTAAGCAAAGAAGGTAGGTGAATTTACATGAAAAATATTCTCGAACTGAAAGATTTAAAGGTTTCTTTTGATACATTTAGCGGTGAAGTACAAGCAGTTCGTGGTGTGAACTTGACACTACAAAAGGGTGAGACATTGGCGATTGTTGGAGAATCTGGCTCAGGTAAATCAGTGACTTCAAAAGCCATTATGGGGTTAATTCCTTCACCACCAGGGCGTATTAAGGGTGGGGAAATAAATTTTGAAGGAAAGAATCTATTAAATTATTCCAAGCGTGATATGCAAAAAATTAGAGGTAAAGAAATTTCAATGATCTTTCAAGATCCAATGACGGCTCTTAATCCAACCATGAAGATTGGTGCGCAAATTATGGAAGGATTAATTAAACACCAATCTATGAGTAAGAAGGATGCAAAACAAAGGGCTATTGAACTCTTAGAGCTAGTAGGGATTCCAAATCCAACAGCAAGAGTTGAACAATATCCACACCAATTCTCAGGTGGGATGAGACAACGTGTAGTTATAGCCATTGCGCTTGCTTGTAACCCAAAAGTACTCATTGCAGATGAACCAACAACGGCACTTGATGTGACAATTCAAGCGCAAATCTTAGACCTCATGCGGGATTTACAAGAAAAAATGGAGACTGCCATCATACTCATTACACATGATTTGGGTGTTGTGGCTAATCTAGCACAAAAAGTTGCTGTTATGTATGGAGGAAAAGTTGTTGAAACGGGAACAGTAGATGAGATTTTCTACAATCCAAAGCACCCATATACTTGGGGATTACTCTCGTCTATGCCGAAACTGCATAATCATTCAAATAAATTAATTGCTATACCAGGGACACCTCCTGATTTATCCGATCCACCAAAAGGTTGCCCATTTGCTGCTCGATGTCCACATGCGATGGAAGTATGTACTGAGTACATGCCGGATTATTTCGAAGAGTCTGATACACAAAAAACAGCCTGTTGGCTTCTTGATGAAAGGGCTCCAAAAGTTAAGCCACCCGCAACCATTGGAATAGGGGGGGAATAAAATGGTGACGTTGAATAAAGAAAAATTACTGGAGGTAAAAGGCTTAAAACAATATTTTGATGTTGGCCACAATGTCATTGTAAAAGCTGTTGATGGTGTCTCGTTTGATATTTATAGGGGAGAAACACTTGGGCTTGTAGGTGAATCAGGATGCGGAAAGTCAACAACAGGTAGAACCATTATCCGGTTGTATAATGCTACTGATGGGAAAGTTATTTTCGATGGGAACAATGTACACGGGCGAAAATCTAAGAAAGAATTAAAAGAACTCAACCGAAAAATGCAAATGATTTTCCAAGATCCTTATGCTTCCTTAAACCCTCGTATGACGGTTAAAGATATTATTGCGGAAGGTATTGACATTCACGATTTAGCCAAAAGTACAAAGGAACGAAATGAACGTGTCTATGAGTTGCTTGAAACAGTGGGTTTAAACCGGGAACATGCGAGCCGCTATCCGCATGAATTTAGTGGTGGCCAGCGTCAAAGGATTGGTATTGCTAGAGCCCTAGCAGTAGAACCTGAATTTATTATTGCGGATGAGCCAATCTCAGCGCTTGACGTATCTATTCAGGCTCAAGTGGTGAATTTGCTTCAAGAACTTCAAGCAGAGCATGGCTTAACCTATTTATTTATAGCCCATGACTTATCAATGGTCAAACACATTAGTGATCGTGTTGGCGTTATGTACTTAGGTAATATGGCTGAGCTTGCACCAAGTGATGAATTATACGATAATCCACTTCATCCATATACTCAAGCTTTATTATCTGCGATACCTGTTCCTGATCCTGAGATTGAACGTACTCGTGAACGTATTATTCTAGAAGGTGACGTACCAAGTCCAATTGATCCACCTTCAGGCTGCCGTTTTCGTACACGTTGTCCAATGGCTATGGAAATATGTGCAAAAGTACGACCTAAGTGGCATGAAGCAAGAGAGGGACACTGGGTGGCTTGTCATCTTCATAATGAAGAAGCTAACGAAACAAAAGAAGATTAATTTTTAAAAAAAAGATGTCGAAATTTATTTCGACATCTTTTTTAGCATATGTATTTAGGAGCTGATTGAAACAATCATTGTCGGTTTCGATTTTTCTTTTGTAGGGAATAAACAATATAGAAAATAATCGTTACGATTAATGAACTTTTTAATAAAATGGGATATTCTATGTGGAAAAAGTATTGAAGAAAGATCAATATTAACAATATAAGTACAGAACATACTAAAAGTATTCTAGTCAAACAAGCACACATCCTTTCTGCTGCTCTATAAGCTTAGACATTTTTTTAGCATAAATCAACAATAAATACATAAAATAAAAGAGGAAACCAATATAAGGAGCTCACAGGGAGCAAAGGGAATGAATATCAAGAAAATAACAATGAGATCAATTATAGTTTTGTTTGTGATGATTATTGGTTTCTATACCGTCCTCGTATCAAAAAGTGAACCAAATGGACAAGTTGTGCATGCGACATCTATTGTTCATAATTCCTACAAAGATGCAAAACCATTTTCATTGGAAGATCGACATGGGAATACGGTCCGTCTAAGTGATTTTAAAGGAAGAACTGTATTGATGACAGCATGGACAACGTGGTGTGGGGAGTGTAGAGAGGAATTAGAAACCCTCCATCATATTCAACAACATTATCCAGAAAATAAGTTAAAGGTCCTTGCTGTTAATTTAACAACCGAAGAGACATCTTTAGAGAATGTGAAACGCTTTTTAGGAAATGAGCCCATGAAAGCCACTGTTCTCTTTGATACAAAAGGAATCGTAAAACAAAGATATGGAATTTATGGTATACCCATCTCTTTTCTAATTGACCCATATGGAAAAATCATTCGTACATTTCCTGGTGTCATAAATCAGAAAGACCTTGACCAATGGTTGCCAAATTAAGTGCCCTCATTTAGCACATCTAATGTTTAACGGCGTAATTTATTATAGAGGGACTTAATAAAAAATTGAAGCTTATTGAGAAAAGGTTTATCTTTTTGAAAATGATGAGGATATGGGGTTGACAGGCTCCGATAAAAGGGTTGACAATAGAATTAAATCAAATGCTGCATCTTGGGAGAAAAGGCTATTTCGTCTGAAAAGGAGGCGAACCAAATGAAACATAAAACAGCTATTCGGAAAAGAAAAAACGCACTAAAAAAATGGCTTAGAGAACAATTAGGACATTGGCAACCAAAAACTAAAGAAACACCTGCATCTAGCAGTAAATTACCTGCTTAAGAGACTGATAAGGTCTCTTTTTTTTATCTTTAATATTCTTTATAAAAATTCCAATTTTATCGTTAGGAATTCCTTAATAGCCATATTTATATTTATTTAATTATTCAACGATATATTCATAAAAAATATATAATAAGAGTTTATTCTTAAGGAAGAAGGGGTATTAGTTAAACAATTATAATAAAGTCAGTTAAAAATTAATTTTTTAAAGAAAAATATAGACTAGCCAAATTAGAAATATTATAATATAATAATATTAAAAGGTAGTCTAGAGAGTAAGTGATAAGTCCTTTAAGGAGGGTGAACAATGGTCACTTTATATACGTCACCGAGTTGCACGTCTTGTAGAAAGGCTAAAGCATGGCTCAAGGAACACAACATCTCTTTTCAAGAAAGAAATATCTTTTCGGAACCTTTATCAATCGAAGAAATAAAAGAAATACTTCGCATGACAGAAGATGGAACAGATGAAATTATCTCAACACGTTCGAAAGCATTTCAAGAATTAAATATACAATTAGATGCCATGTCAATTCAAGATTTATATGAATTGATAAGCGAAAATCCTGGTTTGCTTAGAAGACCGATCATCCTTGATGATAAACGACTTCAAGTAGGCTATAATGATGATGAGATTCGTCGTTTCTTACCAAGAAAAGTTCGCACATTTCAATTAAAGGAAGCACAACGTCTTGTCAATTAATTTAAAAATAGCAGGCATTCCTCAAGTGAATGTCCTGCTATTTTAGTATATATATGAACTCACTGTATATTATGTGCGCCTTTCATGTCCTCTATTTTTTATTACATTTACAGCCCAACCGAAGATCAAAATGCTAACAATAATGCTCGTCATCAGTATATGTTGTAAGTGCGGATTGTTTTCAAAGATAAACTGGATTTTTGGTTCTTCTGTAATCATCTCAGAGGCGGTATATCCTAGCACGCCTCCTCCAATATAAGTTAATCCCGGAATTTTTTCCATAGCGATAAGAATAAGCTTACTTCCCCATACAATGATCGGAACAGAGAAGATTAAACCAATGGCGACCAATCCGATGTGTCCTTTGGAAGCTCCAGCAATAGCTAAAATATTATCAAGTCCCATGACAAGGTCTGCAAATACAATGGTTCGCACAGCACTAAATAGAGATTGACCAGCACGTACATTTACACCTTCATCGTGATTAATTAATAATTTTATTGCAATAATAATTAAAAAGATGCCTCCAATAAACAAAAGAAACGGGACATTTAGCAATGAAACTAACACAGCTGTAAGGAGGATTCTTAAAATAACTGCAAGACCTGTGCCTAAAAAGATGGCTTTATTTCGTTTAGTTTCAGGTAATCGTCGACAAGCTAAAGCAATGACGACCGCATTGTCACCACCGAGGATAATATCTATAAATATGATATTTAAAATGGAGAGGAGATCGACAGACATATCATAAAGCTCCTTTCTTATGTATGGTTTAGCATATGCTGACTTGTCCTTATTCATGTCAATGTTTATAATGATTACTTTTAAATTATCATAAACAATATATTTTAATTATTCCGGATGATACATGCATAATCCTTGTATTGGATAAGTACTATGAAGAAAGGTGCATTATCCCTATAAATGGAGTTAATGAAAAACAAAGGCGGTGAAAATAGCGTAGGTGTGACGTACACAACTTTTTCATTTAGCCTCCACAACTTAATAAGGGCAAACGTGGATTATCAGAAATTACAATCTTTTTTATTTCATTTGGGGAAGATTTATCATACAATAGAAGTACAAGATGACGATGTTGTCCCTTTATGGAATCGTTGCTCCCCACAATACATTAAGGAAGGGAGAGTTACTATGAAAATTGAAAGAATTAATGAGAATACATTGAAGTTTTATATTAGTTATCTAGATATAGAGACAAGAGGTTTTGACAGAGAAGAAATCTGGTACAATCGAGAAAGAAGCGAAGAGTTGTTTTGGCAAATGATGGATGAAGCCCATAATCAAGAATCGTTTCCACTTGAGGGTCCATTATGGATTCAAGTTCAGGCATTAGAGAAGGGTATGGAGATTATTGTTACAAGAGCCAAGGTATCTCAGGATGGTACTAACCTTGAATTACCTATCTCTCCTGAAAAACATCTCGATATACCTGTTAAAGATGGGCTTGAACAATTGATTAATGAACAACTAACAATAGATAGCAAAGATGAACAAGAAGATCGTGCAAATGAAGCTGAATCATTAGCGTTCGTGATCTGTTTTAAGGATTTCGAAGACCTAATTTCCTTAAGTCAAGTTTTTGTAGAGAATAACTTATTTAACACGTCACTCTATGCCTTTGACAATCATTATTTCTTAAATGTTGAATTTAATGACTTCTTAGAAGAAATCGATCAAGACAATTGTTTAAGTATTATTTTAGAATATGGTTTTGAAACCAATCGTACATTAGCTTATTTACAAGAATACGGGAAACTGGTCTTAGAAAAAGACGTTTTATCAAATATCAGAAAAAGCTTTACAAAATAATTATAACAAACAGGATTTGTAGTTAAATTCATGGCGGCCTAAAAATTTAGCGTTAAGGTCGTCTATTTTTATCGCTATTAACGTTTGAACCCAACTTCAATGTAACGAGTGCAACAGAGTAATCCAAGGTGGGGGATCACACCCGTATGAGCCCGATTAGTTCAGGATTTCAATCAGTGAGATCAAAAAATTTCCACTGATTGAAGTTAATCCCTTATGACAGCGCTAACAAACTAGGCAAATGCAATCACATTTCCTTCTAAGATTTATTGGGGTACAATATGTATGCAGAGTCTTGTCATTGTAGTGAAGGAGATCCACCATGAAGCGTAAATTACAATTATTAGCTTTAGTTATTGGTATTTTTATTTTATTACTTTTCGTCCAAGATTGGCAAAGATGGTTATTAGAATCATTAAATATTGGGATTACATTAACTGTTTATTTCATTGCTATTGTGATTTTCTTAGAAAATAGACAGCCCTCACGAACGATTACTTGGCTTCTTGTCTTAGTTGTTTTCCCTGTCGTCGGATTTATTTTTTATATTGTCTTTGGAAAGAGTGCAAGGAAGAAACGGTTGTTCCAAAAGCACGCTTTTTTAGATGATATTGAACAATTCCATGAAGAACCCTCGATGACTGTTGAGAGAAGTAAACTTGATAATCTGGACTATCATCATCGGGCATTAATGAATCTTGCTCAAAAACTTGGAGCGTATCCGGTTTCATTTGCGACAGATACCAAAATCTTAACGAATGGAGAGCAAACCTTTTCAGCCATACTGAAAGCCATAGGTAACGCTAAACATCATATTCATATTGAATATTACATCGTGCGGAACGACCATATTGGTAATAAGATTAAAGATGCATTGATCAATAAAGCACAGGAGGGTGTCATTGTTCGCTTTATGTTTGATGCTGTTGGCAGCTGGCGTTTATCTAAAAGTTTTATTCGTGAATTAACCGAAGCGGGCGTTGACATTATTCCTTTCTTTCCTGTAAAACTTCCTGTTTTAAATAATAAAATTAATTTTAGAAATCATAGGAAGATCATTGTCATTGATAATGAGGTTGGTTTTATTGGGGGATTGAATATAGGGGATGAATACCTAGGAAGAAATAAAGCGTATGGTTTTTGGCGCGATACCCACTTGAAAGTAAAAGGAGAAGGGGTACAGAGTCTACAGTTGGTTTTCTTGCAAGATTGGTTTTACATGACTGGCCATGCCATAGTTGATGATGTCTATCTAAAACCTAAACGGACGGGTTCAATTCACCGAGGGGCTGTGCAGATGATCGCTTCATCACCATATGGTCGATGGGAAGAAATCAAAAATATATTCTTCTCCATGATTACCTCAGCTAAAAAATCCATTTGGATAGCTTCTCCCTATTTAATTCCAGATGAAGATATCCTAAGTGCTTTAAAAGTAGCAGCTCTATCAGATATTGATGTACGCATTCTCGTACCAGGGCATCCAGATAAGAAAATCGTTTATTATGCCAGTCGATCTTATTTTCCTGATTTATTGGAAGCAGGTGTACGAATTTTTGCCTATAAGGACGGCTTTATGCACAGTAAATTAATCGTTGTTGATCATGAATTGGCTTCCATTGGAACAGCAAATATGGACATGAGAAGTTTTCATTTGAATTTTGAAGTGAATGCTTTTCTTTATAAAACAGAGAGCATTTTAGACATTGTGATTGATTTCACTGACGACTTCGAGAATTCAAATGAAATTGATCAAGAAGATTTTAGTAAGCGATCCATACTTTTCAGAGTGGTAGAATCGACGTCTAGATTACTCTCTCCACTGCTTTAAGAACCCTAGTTTAAAACTAGGGTTTTTTTAAGCTTTGGTAAAACTGGCTGCGTCGATTATATTTGCTTATATCATATCGTTTGAATTCCTACTTTATAGCCATTAACCAAAAGTTAATAAAAAATCGGTTATAGTTAGGAGGGATTCAGCTTTTTTCGAAGAATATAGATATGTAAGATATTTAGTATTTTCCTCTAATAACCCCTTAAACTAAAGTATACCTCTGTAAGGATGTGATCAAATGCTCGTTGCCCATACGAGTAAAGGTCAAGTTGTTTCATTAGTCACGCCAATTTATACTCCTGAATTTCTCCACTCTCTAAGAAAATCCACTCAGTTTTATTGTCCGGTCTGCAAACAAAAAGTTATCCTCAAATTAGGACAAAAAAAGATTTGGCATTTTGCCCATCATTATCATCTTCCGTGTACACTTACTCAATGTGAAGCAGAGTCGGAGCGGCATCTCAAAGGGAAAAAAGAACTTTTTGCTTGGTTTGAGACGTATCACCATGCACCCATATTGGAACATTATTTACCTGAGTTACATCAAAGGCCAGATCTTTATTTACCTCAGAAACGTGTAGCTATTGAGTATCAATGTAGTAATATGTCTTTGGAGATTATAACAAGAAGAATCAAAGGTTATCATCAAGAAAAACTGGCCAGCGTTTGGATACTTGGGGAGAACCGACTCAAGCGGAAAGGATTAAAAATTAAGTTATCACAGATGGATCTGATGATGATGCATTACCAATCAGTTTCTCAAAACTTAAATCAATCTCCTTTTGTTTCACCCTATAAGCTCCTATTTTTCAATCCTTCGTCAAAAATCTTCACTTATATCTATCATATTATCCCTTTGACACCTACACAATTTATTTCAGAACGTAAAGATATTATGATGAATCATATTAACCCAAACCATCTTTTTACCATGCCATTGAGCCATTTACCAAAACCGCTAATGAACGTGTGGAACAAACACAAACAACGTGAACGGCTAATTCCCCGTAAATATACGAGCTCAACTGAACATTATATTCGTACCCTCTGTTATAAGAAGAATAGAGTATATAGCCAATTTCCAAGTTTTATCGGCTTACCGCATTATTCGTATATTCGTTTAGAAACATCCCCCATACATTGGCAATATTGGATCTTTCTCCGTTATATCAATAATACGAAATCTCATGAACACCTATCAATAAAAAGAATTATTGAGGAAATGAAAGACCGTATTCAAAAAGGGATTCTTCGGGAACGTAAAAATATCTTTGCCCCAAGTCTCGAATTCGTCATTAAAGTATATTTGAATCAGCTTTGTTATTTGAGGGTTTTATACAAAGTTGAAAATAATTTTTTTATTCATCCGGATTGGCCCAATTATGACAGGGCACCGATTGAAACTCTTTTACAAAAAGATATTGAAATTCTGCGTAACCTTCATAATAAACATAAATAACATTAATTCTTTGTGTATATAATAAAAATGAAGTAGTATAAAAATAAGGAATATTTTAGTCCATTTTTATGTATGTGGTACAAGTCCATATATATTCCTAATTGTTGCGGAGGTGCTTTTATGAGTGAGGAATCTAAAAAATCATTACCAACAAGAGATCAAATACCTGAAAATGAAAAATGGAATTTAGAAGCGATCTATCCGTCAGTCGATGAATGGGAAAGTGATTTTGAGAAAGTGAAGTCACTTATTCCAGAACTTGAATCTTTCAAAGGAAAACTTGGAGAGAGCCCGGATACACTTTTTAACATGTTAAAAAAACAAGATGAACTTGATCTTATTCTAAACAAGCTATTTGCGTATTCGCACATGAAAGCAGATGGTGATACCGCAAATTCAACCTATCAAGCCTTGAATGACCGCGTCAGAAATTTGGCGACGATGGTGGGGAGTAAATTAGCTTACGCCGTTCCTGAAATCCTTGATATTGATGAAAAAAAATTGGCTCGATTTTTAGATGAAAATAAAGATTTGCAATTATATCGACATGGATTAGATGACATCACAAGGATGCGTCCTCATGTCTTAGATGAAGAAAAAGAGGCCTTACTTGCTCAAGCAAGTGAAGTGACAAGTAATCCGTCAAATACTTTTGGTATGTTAAATAATGCGGATCTAAAATTTCCTGAAATTAAAGATGAAAACGGTGAAGAAATCGAAGTTACTCATGGCCGTTATTCAAAATTCATGGAAAGTGAAGATCGTAGAGTTCGAAAAGATGCGTTTGACGCTGTATATTCCACTTATGGTTCTTTTAAAAACACGTTTGCAAGCACGCTTAGTGGCCAAGTTAAGCGCAATAACTTTTATGCTAATGTACGAAATCATCCTTCAGCTCGGGCTGCAGCTCTTTCAGGAAATAATATCCCTGAAGCTGTTTATGAAAATCTTGTAAAAACAGTCAATGATAATTTACATTTGCTTCACCGCTATGTCAGCTTACGTAAAAGAGCCTTAGAGCTGGATGAACTTCACATCTATGACTTATATGCGCCATTGGTTAAAAATGTTAAAATGCAAATACCCTATGAAGAAGCAAAAGAAATAGTATTAAAAGGTCTCGCACCTTTAGGTGAGGATTACACGAATATCATAAAAAAAGGTTATGAAAGTCGTTGGATTGATGTAAGAGAAACAAAAAACAAGCGAAGTGGTGCATATTCTTCTGGTACATATGGTACGATGCCATATATCTTGTTGAATTGGCAAGATAACGTCAATAATGTATTTACACTAGCCCATGAGCTTGGACATTCCATGCATAGTTACTATACAAGAGAAAATCAACCCTATCCATATGCAAATTACTCCATTTTTGTAGCGGAAGTGGCATCGACTTGTAACGAAGCTCTACTTAACCATTACTTATTAAATGAAACAGATGACAAAAAGAAAAAATTATATTTACTTAATAATCAACTAGAAGGTTTTAAAGGGACGGTCTTCCGTCAAACGATGTTCGCAGAGTTTGAACAGTCAATTCACGAGAAAGCGGCTGCTGGTGAAGCCTTAACACCGGAATTATTAACATCCGTTTATTATGAACTTAATGAACGTTATTTTGGAAAAGATCTTGTAGTGGATAAAGAAATTGGACTTGAGTGGTCAAGAATTCCGCATTTCTACTACAACTTTTATGTTTATCAATATGCTACAGGTTACAGCGCCGCTGCAGCACTATCAAAACAAATCTTAGAAGAAGGTGCACCTGCTGTTGAGCGCTACAAAAACTATCTGAAAGCTGGAAGCTCAGATTATCCAATTGAAGTGTTGAAAGGGGCAGGAGTGGATATGACAACCTCTAAACCAATCGAAGAAGCCATGCAAGTCTTCGAATCTGTCCTAGATGAAACAGAAAAATTATTATTTGGTTAAAAAATAAGGCTAAAAGGACACCCATGCTTGCATGGGTGTCCTTTTTCAACTTTTTTTAAAACGAAAAACCTCGTAAAAAATATATAAGAGTAGTTTTAATGGAATTCATCTTTGTCCCGAAGTAATAGCGAGTATTGACCCCACTGATTGAAGTAATATTGACTCAAATTTTAAGACAGTTAATCACAATTGTTTTTCCATACCATTGTTACTTTTTGTTAAGGAGGTTTTATCGAAAGGTTTAATCAATTTATCCTTTTTGTGTTTAGGGTAATTTGTCCAAAGATAAATAGTGATTAATAATGAAGTGAAAAAGAGAAGCCCAACAAAGAAAAGAGGTTTTAAATGCATTAAGCCTAGAAAATAGAATCCAAATGTTAATAATGTTAAAAAAGTAAAGAGAAGTTGAAGTAGTCGTCTCACGTTATATCACATCACTTTTCCTCTATGTTTTAGAATCAGAAACAAGCAAGACAAATAGCTAACCATGTTTCTGCATTTCTGTATGCACATATTTATGCAAAGAGATTAATTAATATAACGCCAAAAACTTCCAAACTTTAAAGGGACTTCTTCAACGATTTGTTTTAATTTTAGTTTTTTCATTTTACAGCGAATACTTTGCTCACTCAGATTATAAATGGTAGCCAATTCTTTAGTCGCAATAAATGGATGTTTTTTCACAAATTTTTCAAGAGAAGGAGGAGATTGTGGTATGGGAGTTTCACCTAGCATCTCTGTTAGCACTTGTACATAAATATCGTAATTATAGCGGCCAGGTATTTTGATTCCTTCTTCATCTGTGTCTGTATTAAAGAAAACTAATGTGGGAAAATCTTCAATTTCCATTTCGTATGAAAAACGTTTATCGCAAAGAAGGGCTTTTTCAGGACGTTTTGAAATCATATCGCTAACAAACTCTTCAATATTTAACTTAGCCATTTTGGCAACGTCAATAAATTCATCATAACGATGGAAGCTTTTCTTGCATATAAAGATTTGTTCACGAATCCGTCTTAAAAAGCGTAATCCAGCAGCTCGACCTTGAAATTCTGCGGCCTTAATAGCTAAAGCAATATTTGAAGCACATGGAGGACTTTCGAACCACACATCACTATCTGAAAACATCCCCGTTAATTGTGCAACTTTATTCCAATGCTCGGCCATTTTATATAATTGCTTTGGGTTATCTAAATCACGTTTCTTTAAAGTTATTAAATATCTAAAAGTAAAATATTGTCCATATTCGATGTGCAGTCTTTTTATAACGGGTTCAAGCCCCCAACACTCGGCACAAAGAGGATCAATAAAGGCATATATTTCAACACGTTTATGTTGATTCGATTTGGTTATTGTTGAACAAGTGAAGTTTCCAGGAGTGCCCTCACATATCGAACCTATATAAGTATTATTCATGTGAACTCACCTCTTAGATGTCGTCTTTCGATGCAGGCTGATTTATCATGTGATGTGCAGTTAACGTAAAACGTTCAAGTAATCTTTCGCGCCATTCAGAATCAATAATGACATCATTTAATGCTTTTGACATGCAATCTAACCAAGCATTCGCTTGAATTTGACTTATCGGAAATCTTAAATGTCTAGCCCGAAGTCTAGGATGACCATGTTCATGAGAGTAAAGAGAAGGTCCTCCGAGAAACTGTGTCAAAAACTGAGTCTGTTTTCTCATCGTTTCAGTCAAATCATCCGGAAAAAGTGGTGCAAGATCTGGATGAACACGAACTCGCGAATAAAACGTTTTGACCAAACGCTCCACAACCTTCCCCCCACCAATCGCCTCAAAAGGAGATTGCATTTCTCTATTCATTATATATCTATCCCCAATATCATTTCTTTTAACTACATTTTATCAACCTAACACCACAAGAGCAAACAATCTACTCGAAGCCCCATCTCCTTTCCATCTTAGATACAAACCCTAAAAAGACCGAGCCATGCTTGCATGGCGAATCGTTTAGGATTTGTATCTAGAACTTGCGAAGCAAGTGCGAACGAAGAGAGCAGATGGAAAGGAGATGCCACCCCCATCGAAGAACCGTTTGCCCCCACAACGTTGCCTCGAACCGAAGGTGCTTGATGCAACCGTATGTATCAAGACCGAGCCATGCTTGCATGGCGAATCGTTTAGGATTTGTATCTAGAACTTGCGAAGCAAGTGCGAACGAAGAGAGCAGATGGAAAGGAGATGCCACCCCATCGAAGAGCCGTTTGCGCTCCCCCACAACGGTTGCCTCGAACCGGAGGTACTTGATGCAAGCAAAGACTAAAAGACTCTTCATCACAATACAAAAGAAGGATTTGGGTTTTTAAAGATAAAAAAAGTTTGATCAAATTAGATTGATCAAACTTTATCTCTGATAATGTTCAAAAATAAAAGAGCGAAACGCTTTCACTGCGGGTGACATATAATGATTTTCTCCCCAAGCGAGACCAATTTGTCTCTCACAGTTTGGCCAGCGAACGCGTAGCTTGGCAAGTGGAATACTATCAATTTCCCTAGAATCAGGAATAAGGGTTACACCGAGACCAGCTGCCACGAGTCCCGCTATGGTTGTGATCTCTTCACCTTCAAAGGTCATGTTTGGAACAAAACCAGCTTCATCACAAAGTTTATTTGTAATAGAGCGAAGGGCGATACCTTCTTTTAAAGAGATAAAAGGTTCATCCTTAATTTCTTCAAATGTGATTGTATCGTATTTAGCTAAACGATGATTTTTTGGAACCATAACAAACAGCTCTTCATTCCATAAGTTTTCCCAATGAACATTCAATTTCTCATCAACAGGGTTAACGAGGCATAGATCAATTTCACCTAATACTACATCATGTAATAAGGATGCACTATCATTTTGATGTAATTTAATTTTAGTCTTAGGATAATGTTGATGAAACGTTCTAACCATGTCAGGAATAATGTTGATCCCTAATGTATGTAAAAACCCTAGAGAAATTTCTCCGAACTCAGGGTCTAAAAGATCTTGAATTTCTTGTTTTCCTTCTTCAAATTCTCGCAATATCCTTTCAGCACGATTTAAGAAGAGTTTTCCATAACGATTTAAAATAATATTTCTACCTTGTCGTTGAAACAATGGAACACCAAGTTCATCTTCCAAACGCGAGATAGACCGACTTAATGCCGGTTGAGAAATGGAAAGCTCTTCTGCGGCATGGGTCATATGCTGGCTTTTAGCTACAGTATAAAAATATTCAATTTGCTGCCACTCCATAGATTTGTTCACTCCATTCAATTTAAGTTTAATTCATCTTATATAAAACGGCCAGATTGGTTTAAAGATTTATCCTGATCCCTTGAATAATAAAATGGAAAAAAATACATATGTATAAAATGCATCAATCACATGCAAAGAACATATTAGACATTATCAATTAAACAACATACCATAGGTAGTAAGAATTCACAAGATGCGAAAGGATTGAAAAAAATGGATTACATAAAACCAGCAGACAAAGCCTACAAAAAAACAATTATAGCTTTGTTTCTGGGAAGTTTTGTTACATTTGCTGATTTGTATAGTACTCAGCCGGTTATTCCTCTTATTGCAAAACAATTTCAAGTTACACCGACAATAGCTAGTTTATCGCTATCTTTCTGTACTGGAGCGCTGGCTTTATTTTTACTCATTCTTTCGTTTGTTTCTAATTCATTTGATCGGAAAAAGTTAATGACTGTTTCACTTATTCTTTCCGCCGTATTATCAATCTGTGTTGGATTAACAGGAAACTTATATTTACTTATTGCCATACGTTTTTTACAAGGAGCCGTTCTTGCTGGTTTTCCATCCATAGCAATGGCCTATATCAATGAAGAGTTTGATAAAAAAACGATGGGACTTGTGATTGGGATCTATGTCAGTGGGAATAGTGTGGGTGGACTTTCGGGTCGTTTAATTGTAGGTGTCTTAACTGATTTAGCTTCTTGGAGAGTCGCCATCTTAATACTCGGTATCATTAGTCTTATCATTGGGATTTTCTTTAAAATGATGTTACCTGAATCACATCATTTTACAAATAAAAAATGTACATTTAAAACGAATCTCAGAACTTTTATTCAAACATTAAAACAACCCAGCTTATTACTATTGTTTGGGATAGGTTTCATTCTTATGGGAGGGTTTGTGACTCTCTTTAACTACATTGGAGTTTTGCTTACATCAGAACCTTATAACTTAAGTCAAACTCTGGTCGGTTTTATCTTTATTATTTACTTAGTAGGAACATTTAGCTCGACTTTCATGGGTAGAATGGCCGACCACCACGACCGACCAAATGTCATCATCTTCAGTATTATGTTGATGGTCATAGGTGCTATTATGACATTATCTAGCCCTCTTGTCTTAAAAATTATTGGTCTCGGCTTCTTCACCTTTGGCTTTTTCGGTGGACACTCAGTAACAAGCAGTTGGGTCGGAATCTTAGCGGGAAAAAGTCAAAAAGCCCAAGCATCATCACTCTATCTTTTATTTTATTATACAGGATCTAGTTTTGTAGGAGCAACAGGCGGCGTTTTTCTTGGCCATTTTGGTTGGATTGGTGTCATCGCTTTAATCGTGGTCCTTCTCGTCATTGCGATACTATTTTCTGTCTCAACGTCTTATATTCAACATCATAAGTCGGTCTTACAAGTGAAAAAAAGTATTGTTAGAAATTAGGATAAGGACGCTCTAGGATCCTCAAGCTTATTCCGGCTTGAGGATCTTTATTATCCTAAAGATATGGACACATTCATCAAATCTAAGACCTGGTTAGTTTATGAGAAGGACAATGTGTTGGTGCTTGACTAATCGGTTGATTAAACTAAAAAAGATTGTTCGAAAAAAAGTTTTTCAAACAATCCTTTTTTAAATTGGTTATCTTTTGATTTTGCTAATTAGCCCTTAACTATAATATGTATCTAGAACATGACGTACATACTTTTGGGTTTCTTTAAAAGGGGGAATACCATCGTACTTATCGACATTACCAGACCCGGCATTATAAGCTGCTAGTGCGAGTTCCTTATTTCCATTATATTTCTTAAGAAGGTCACCTAAGTACTTTGTACCTCCTTCGATATTCTGTTTAGGATCGTAGGCATCGGTAATGCCAAGAGAAGCAGCTGTAGTCGGCATAAGCTGCATCACTCCTTTTGCACCCGCTGGGCTCGTTGCATGAGGATTTCCACTAGACTCATGTTTAATGATGGATTGAACGAGTTTCGGATCAACCTGATTCTTAATTGCACTTTGATTAATAAGATTGTTTATGGTGTTATCATCTATTTTATTAAAATCTGTAGCAGGTTTATTGGTAGTAGAAACAACGTTCGATAAAGGATCACTGCCATAATAACTTGAATTAAGCTGATTTGATAGAAAATTTGTCCCTGTTCTGGAAGATGATGAGTCCGGTAACGGCAGATTCTCTTTCTGTTCTAAAGCATTTAAGATCAAACTGAAAAGTGTTGAAAAAGAAGATGAACGATTCTCACTTTCAAAAGGGGATGAGTCATTATTCACTGGAGTTAACGTATTGTTCATATTTTGAAACAAGCCATATTGCAAAATTTGAGGTAACAATGAATTTGACATTATGATAAGTCTCCCATTTTATATTTATAAAATCTTACTATTTTATTCAATGTTGATCTTTCTGGAATGCCAAATTGATTCAATAACTGCGTAAAGGTATTTTTTCCTTCATGCCGTTCTTTTGCTTCATACTCAAGCTCAAAATCTTCAATTCCGAGGTAAAGGCTATGGTCAAGGAAGAGTTCACCATTTAAATAGGGGAATTGAGCTCTATAGGTCAAAAGGGCTCCAAGAGATTTTAGCGGTTGCGTGATAAGGTTGTTTTCTACTAATAAAAGTGAAACATCTCCAGTTGGAAGTTGCCCACTTTCAATCATCTGCTTAGCTTCTTGATTTGTTAGAGATTGATGGGTTTCTAATATTCCCTTAGGATGTGGCTGTTTTAATGTTAAAACAAATTGATCTTTTTTTTCTCTAATTCGTAGTGCAGTCTGTTTTTTTCGCAATTCAAACGTCTCTGTATCAAAATAATAATTTGTCTGTTTTTTAAAACCTGCCGCTGTGATATTAAATGCCTGACAAAGATGATGAAATTCATCCTTGTTCAACATATTTTTAAATTCTATTTCAATTTCTTGCTTCATATTGAACTCTCCTAATAAGCACCTTACAATAAGGAAGTTATTTTAAAACTTTTTTTATAGGCTAATCTTGTTAAATAATTTGGAATGATTACTATAATTATGCCATAATGAAGGGGTAGAAACAATGTCAAACAGGGGAATCTGATGGATGAAAGATAAAACCTTTATGTTCATATTTTCTTGAAATAAGCCTATCGAATAAATGGATCAAAATAGTTCCGAGGTGATGTACAAATGAAATGGGATGAGTTTCTTGCCCCTTATACACAAGCTGTAAATGAATTGAAAATAAAATTACGTGGCTATCGTGATTTATATGAAGTCGCATCACAGCATTCACCCATTGAATTTGTTACAGGTCGAGTTAAGCCAGTTGCAAGTATTCAGCACAAAGCTAGAAAAAAGGGGATACCGATTCATAAGATCCAAAGTGAGATCCAAGACATAGCCGGAGTAAGGGTTATGTGTCAATTCGTTGATGATATTAATACAGTCATAAAGTTGATTCGAAGTCGAACGGATTTTAAAATTATAGAGGAAAAAAATTACATAGATGAGCAGAAAAAAAGCGGTTATCGCTCTTTCCATTTCATTGTCGACTATCCTGTTCAAACGATTCATGGAGAACACAAAATTCTAGCGGAAATACAAATTAGAACGCTAGCAATGAACTTTTGGGCAACCATTGAACATTCCTTAAATTATAAATATGAAGGACGAATCCCTGAGGAAATTCAAACACGACTATTGCGTGCGGCAGAAGCAGCCTTTAGATTAGATGAGGAAATGTCAAATATCAGGGAAGAAATCCAGATCGCTCAACAACATTTTAGAGCCAAAGAGCAAGAAAAAGATAATAAAATAAAAAGACCTTATGAAATTTAAGATAATGATTAGTGAGGGTGAAACGAATGAAATATGCAATCCAATCAAAGGGTGATGATCGATCCAATGAAACAAGAGATAAAATTATTCGTTGTTTCGAAGGTTACCAAATAGAATATGATGATGTGAATCCAGACATTGTCATTACAGTTGGAGGAGATGGAACGTTATTACATGCTTTTCATCAATATTTAAATACACTCCAGAAAATCGCTTTTGTCGGGGTTCACACAGGTCATCTTGGTTTTTATGCAGATTGGAGAACAACTGAAATAGAAGAACTGGTTTATAAAATCGTTCATGATCCACTAAGAATCGTACGATATCCCTTACTGGAAGTGGTCATTAAGTATCACAATGGGAAGCCTGATGAACGATATCTTGCTTTAAATGAATGTACAGTGAAGAGTGAAGTTGGTTCTGTTGTTATGGATATAAAAATAAAAGATGATTTGTTTGAGACTTTCCGAGGCGATGGTTTATGTATTTCAACGCCGTCTGGGTCTACAGCTTATAATAAGTCCTTAACAGGAGCTATTATCCATCCATCAATTGAAGCCATTCAATTGGCTGAAATGGCCTCGATTAATAATCGAGTTTATCGTACCATTGGTTCGCCACTTGTCATGCCGAAAGAACATGTCTTGAAATTATACCCATTGAAAAATTCGAAATATCATATATCAATTGATCATATTTTTCTGGTACATAATGACGTCAAATCCATCCATTGCCGAGTTGCACCTGAGAAAATCCAGTTTGCTCGTATTCGTTCTTTCCCTTTTTGGAACAGAGTGAGAGATTCATTTATAGGTAAGAAAAAAGACATTTAAAAGTTTTGAAAGGATCTCAAAAATGAAACAACCGTATCGAGTTGAAACCGTCATAAGCCCCAAATTCGATGGTCTGCTCTTAAAAAACTATTTGTTACAAGAACAAAAAATATCTAAATCAGCACTAAAATCAATTAAGTTTAATGGGGGCGATCTTCTTGTTAATGGCGTGCACCAGACTGTTCGTTATGTGCTCTCAGAAGGAGACAAGGTAACGATTCTTTTTCCTCCTGAAGAGAAGAGTACGTCATTAGTTGCTACACCTTTTCCGCTAGATATCGTGTTTGAAGACGAGCATCTCCTTGTTATCAATAAACCAAGTCAAATGCCCGTCATTCCCTCCTATCGATATCCTACTCATAGTCTTGCTAACGGTGTATTAGCTCATTTGGAAAAACAAAATTTAGCTTATACCGTCCATACGGTTACACGACTGGATCAAGATACATCTGGACTTATTCTTATCGCAAAGCACCGGCATGCCCATGATGCTTTTTTTAAAATGCAGCTAGATCATCTTGTACATCGGCGTTATATTGCCGTTGTAGAAGGATCACTAGATAAAAAACAAGGTGTTATTGATGCGCCTATTGGTCGAAAAGAAGGGAGTATAATTGAAAGAACAGTCGTAGAAAAAGGCGGAAAAACGGCCATTACTCATTATAAAGTTATTAAAGAAGAGCATAATCATAGTACAGTGATGGTCCAGTTAAAAACGGGCCGAACACATCAAATAAGAGTCCATTTTTCCTATTTAGGTCATCCACTTGCTGGTGATGACATCTATGGTGGGTCGTTAAATTATATCGAGAGACAGGCTCTTCATAGTTTTGAGCTAAGTTTTGTGCATCCTTTTACCCATAATTCGATGTTATTTCGAGCTAATTACCCGGATGATATGCGCGCCTTAATTGGGGAAGACATCAATCTGGAAACGATCTAAATTTTTCTTTTAATAAGGGTTGCTCAGAAGGAATAGAGATGGTTTCACGTTCTGGGTAGCGTAAAGCCGTTAATTTTCCACCAAACACACATCCTGTATCAATATTTACTGTGTTATTTTTCCACCTTGGTTCGGAAACCGGGGTATGCCCATAGACAATCAATGCCTTGCCTGTATAGGATTTAGCCCAATCACGGCGTTCAGGTAATCCGTTGATATCTTTTTGTCCTGTTATATCGCCATAAAGAACAAAGGATTCCACTTTTTTACTTGTTTTACCTATCATATCTTCTCTAATTCCTGCATGGCAGACGATAAGTCTTTGTTCATCTAGTACAGTGTAGAGTGGGGCAGTTTCATATAACATGCGAAAAGAATGAGAGACGATTTTTCTTTCACGCGGATTAAGATTTTCAAGTTCTGCCACGGTCGTTTCTAGACCATGTTTTATTTGGACATTTCGTCCAATTAAGTAACGATACAATTTATTACAATGATTACCAGGTACGTAAATCGCTTTTTCAGATTGAACTAAATCATAGACAAGACGTATACAATTAAGGGAAGCTGGCCCTCGATCCGTTATATCTCCAACAAAGACTATTTTCCGACGATCTGGATGTTTAAAGACGTTATTCTCCCACACATACCCCATTGCTTTAAGTAAATGAATGAGCTCGTCATAACACCCATGGATATCTCCAATAATATCAAATTTCAAAGATCATTCTCTCCTTCAAAATGTTATTCATCATTTACCTATATCATGGATCAAAATAGATCCATTTAGAAGAATAAAATGAAACTTCCACTCATTACCTTGAGGTGGGGGTCAAGACTCGTCATTAATGCGGGATTAATAATGAGAAATAAAAAAAGAACATCCAATTAATGTCCTTTTCAAATAGTAGCATGTGTCATTCATATTAAGAAAACATATAGGTCCTTTTTCTAGCTTGTATACTAAGGATGAGTCCAATTGACATAAGACTGGTTAATAATGAACTCCCCCCATAACTTAGAAATGGAAGCGTGATGCCAGTAATCGGCATGACTTGTATGGTCATACCAATGTTTTCAAATATTTGAAAGGTAAACATACCGATGAATCCAGTAATCATATAGCTGCCAAATGGATCATGACTTAGAGAAGCTGCTCTTACCATACGATAAATAAGGATAAAATATAAGGCAATGACAATGGATGCACCGATGAATCCAAAACTTCCCGCTATAACAGAAAAAATAAAGTCCGTATGAGCCTCCGGAAAGAATACGGCTGGGTCAAGTCCTTTGTTAAACAATTGTCCGGTTCCTACGGCATTTAGAGAGGTGATGAGTTGGTAACCTTGGTCATTCGTATATTTATAAGGATCAAGCCATCCATAAAACCGCGCACTTTGGTGTTGTTTTAAAATTAATCCAATCAACGAAGGGAACTGAAACCAAGCTATAAAAAAGGCAATCACTCCAACGATTAAAGAGAGGACCATCGTTAAAATCAACTGCCATCTGATCCCTGAAATGATAACGATACTAAAGATAATGGCAAACATGACGAGTGCTGTTCCCAAGTCTGGTTGAGCGAGAACAAGTAAAAATGGAAGTCCTGCGACAAGAGCTATTTTCCCGAGCAATAGAAAATCTTCACGCACCGTTCTTACGGCGTATGTTTCATTATGATTGAAGATAACGGCACTCATTGAAATAATCAAAAATAATTTCATAAACTCAGACGGTTGAATTTGACCAATTCCGGGTAATTGATACCAGCTCCATGCTCCTTTAATTGGGTGAACAAAAGGCACGGGTACATGTAAGAATTGAGCCATTGAAATACCCAATAATAGAAATATGCCAAACCCATAAAAAAACCAATGTATCTGTCTGAGACGTTCATAATCAAACAAAATAATCAGCACAGCCATGATCCCACTGATCACATACCATTGAATTTGTTTATTAACAAAATTGATATGACGAAGATTAAAGTCTAAAGGAGCCTGATGAATGGCAATAAGACTGGTACAAAAAAGCAAGAAAACGGTGAAAACGAGTGTATAATCTAGTTTTGAGAAAATAGTATCCTTATACATAAATGAACTTCCTTTGTCTAAGTTGTAGATCTCTTCATTAATTAATCATCATCCTTTGCCATACAAAAATGGCAATATAAAACCTTCGTTTCATGTATCCGTTTTTTTGTCCATAGTATATATATTTTACTTATTAAAAAAATTGGCAAACATAGAGAAACCTCTTAATGTTAAAAATCCTAGAATCGTTTACCATAACAAAAAGTATAACATTAACCTAATTAAATGATAATGATAAATTTAGTATGAAGTAATAAGATAATGAAAATAAAAAACTTCCTACAGGTGAATAGGAAGTTTTAAATGTAAATAAAAATAATCGTTCATAGACAAGTAGGAATCCTAATGAAACATGTAGGTTCTTTTACGTGATTGAATACTTAAAGTTATTCCAATAGCCATCATACTTGTAATAATGGAGCTCCCTCCATAACTTAAAAAGGGAAGGGTGATTCCAGTAATTGGCATAACTTGGATGGTCATTCCAATGTTCTCAAAAACCTGAAACATAAACATGCCGATGAATCCGGTAATAATATAACTTCCAAAATGATCGTGAGTAGAAATCGCCGCATGGACCATACGGTAAATTAAGATAAAATAAAGTCCAATAACAATGGAGGCACCAATAAATCCAAAACTACCTGCAATAACCGCAAAGATAAAATCTGTGTGCCCCTCAGACATATTAACAGACGTTGTATCTAGGCCGAAGTTTAACATTTGTCCTGGCCCAATGGTGTGCAGTGATTGAATTAATTGAAACCCTTGTTCATTTGAATACTTTACAGGATCTAACCAACCATAGAAACGCGCTTTTTGGTGAGATTCTAAAACATGGTCGATTAAGGTTGGAAATTTAAACCAACAAACAAAGAACATAATTACGCTAGCTATAATTGTTGATACAATCGCCAAGATGAATTGCCAACGTATTCCAGAAACTAACACAATGCAAAAAATGATAGAAAACATAACGAGAGCTGTTCCAAGGTCAGGTTGTGCTAGGACAATTAAAAAAGGCGGTCCTGATATAAGTGCAAGTTTTCCTAGTAGTACCAAATCTTCGTGAACGGTTCTAATTGGATTATTTTCATTGTGTTTAAAAATGATCGTACTCATAGATAAAGTCATAAAAATTTTCATAAACTCTGAAGGTTGCAAATTACCAATTCCGGGTATTGCATACCAACTAAGAGCACCCATGGTATCTTCTGGGTTTGCAACAAAAGGTATGGGGGCATTGAGAAATTGTTTCAAAGAAAGGCCGATCAATAATAGCATGCAAAAACCATATAAGAACCAATGAATCTGTTTAAGGTATTCATAATCGATTAACAGGAAAAATACAAAAACAATGAATCCAAAGAAATACCATCGAATTTGGGGGGAAATAAAATGTCTTCCACCATCAGGGGCATAATACAGAGCCACAAGACTAATACAAAAAAGCAAAAAAATGATAAAGATCATCGTATAATCAAGTTTTGAAAAAATGGATTGATGATTGTTCATAATACCGTTCCTTTTTGCAAATAATAACTGAGTTCTATTCAATGATACCTTATGTTGAGTCAGTATGGAACGGAAATGTTTTAAAAAAAGGATCTTTTTCAGATTTTGATAATAGTTATAGTTCGTTAGATTGCCAAAACCAAATAGAAGAAATCGAATAATTCATCGTTGTAGAATTACATAATAATCGTTTTATGAAACGTATATCTTAAATTTCTGCACCTAACTAAGTCGAATGAGTGGACTTTTTGTTTTGTTTGAAAGATAATAAGAATTTCATTAGAATAGTAAAAAAATATTTGTAGGAGGAAGGTATGCATTCAACAGTTACTTCGTTAGTCGTTGTATTACTCGCAGCGTTAGTTACCCCTATTTTATTAACAAAATTTAAATTAAATATTATCCCAGTCGTTGTGGCAGAAATTATCGCTGGTTTAATTATAGGAAAAAGTGGATTTAACCTGGTTGGACATGGTGCTTGGATTGATACACTGTCAACCTTAGGATTTATATTTCTTATGTTTTTAAGTGGTGTAGAAATTGATTTTTCAGTCTTCACCTCTAGTGGAAATAAAAAGAAAGAGAAAGGTAGAAAAACCGAACCTAACGGATTAGTTATATCTAGTCTTGTGTTTCTAGCCATTCTCGTCATATCCTTTATTATTTCTGTTATTTTAGTATTGGTCAATTTAACAAGCAATTATTACTTCATGACACTCGTTATCTCTACGATTTCATTAGGCGTTGTCATGCCTACTCTTAAAGAAGCAAAACTGATGAAAACGTCAGTGGGGCAAATCATTCTATTAATCACGGTTATCGCGGATCTCGTTACGATGGTTCTCTTGTCCGTCTTTGTCTCATTCTATGATAAAAGTTCAGGCGGAATGGGTCTCTTATTGATACTCTTTGTCGTTGGTGTTGTCATATACTTCATCGCTAAGACTTTGCGTCACAGAACTTTTTTTGAATCTTTATCAAAAGGAACTGTGCAAATTGGGATGCGTGCCATATTTGCTCTCATTATATTGCTTGTTGGGCTATCGGAGACTGTTGGTGCTGAAAATATATTAGGAGCCTTTCTGGCCGGAGTATTAGTATCTTTATTATCCCCTAATAGGGAAATGGTTCAACAACTGGACTCGTTCGGTTACGGTTTTCTTATTCCTATTTTCTTCGTGATGATAGGGGTCGATTTAGATATTTGGAAACTATTTAGCGATTTTCATGTTCTCCTTATGATTCCTGTTTTATTTGTAGGTTTATTAGTATCTAAGTTAATTCCTGTTTTAATTCTAAAAAAATGGTATGATTGGCGAACCGTGATTGGATCAGGTTTTTTGTTGACATCAACCCTATCTCTTGTCGTGGCTGCAGCTAAAGTTGGAGAACGTATCCATGTGATAGATAATAAGATGTCTTCAGCATTAATTCTACTGGCTGTTGTTTCATGTATTATTACGCCTGTCGTTTTCCGAAAGGTCTTTCCAAAAACAACAGTGGATAAGAAGAAACGGATTGTCTTTATTGGTGCTAACAGAATAACCTTGCCATTATCTCTAGAAATGAATGAAGGTTCATTTGAAACAAGAATATACCATACAAAATTACAAAAGCTAGAGTCTAATGAGGATGATACCGATTTTGATGTCATCGAATTGGAAAATTACGATGAAAGAACGTTGGAAAAAGCCGGTTGTTTTGCAGCTGATATTCTTGTCGCCTCGACAGGAGTAGATGATACCAATGCTATAATATGTAAACAGGCGAAAGAACGTGGAATTAATCGTATAGTTTCACGCATTGAAAGTCCTGAACTTATGAAAGAACTACAAGACGAAGGCATTGACACGTTTTCTACGTATTTCTCTATAAAATCCGTTTTAAAAGCGATCATCCAATCTCCTGACTTAGTCAAACTTCTAAATGAAAAAGACAATGGTCTCTATTCACTTAAAGTAAATAATAGAGAAATTGTAGGGCCGACGTTGCGTCGACTACCATTCTTAGGAGATCTTGTCGTTGTAAGAATCTATAGAGGCAGAGATTCTATTCTTCCTCAAGGTGATACTCGAATAAGAGTAGGCGACCGCTTAGTTGTAACTGGAAGTAAAGAGCATGTAGATAAACTTAGAGAGCGATTGGAATAATAGGCAGGTAGGTAAATCAGGTATGAGAATGATACCTTGATTTGCCTTTTTCTTTTTATAAAAAGTTTTTTAATGGATATACAATTTTGGGTCATGTATGAAGTCTTTAACTTTACACACATTTCATATAGCTAAACGATAACTCTATTTCAATTTAATTGGGAAATAAAGTAAGTCTTACCACCTTATTTCTTTGATATAGAGTCAAAAGAACTAGATTATAATTAAATGCAATCAGTGACGTTGGCAAATATCCAGACATTCGTGATATAATTGTTTTCATATGATTAATAGATTTTATGAAAGATTTCGGGAGGTAAACAAATGAATTTGTCTTTAGAAGGACGTACCATCGTCGTGATGGGGGTTGCCAATAAAAGAAGTATAGCATGGGGCATTGCACAAGCACTCGATAAAGCCGGCGCAAGACTCATTTTTACATACGCCACTGAGCGATTTAAGGCAGGAATTGAAAAATTAGCGGAAACGCTAGAAAATAAAGATAGCTTATTCTACCCTTGTGATGTCACAAATGATGAAGAAATCAAATCCACTTTTTCAGCCATTAAAGATGATGTGGGTACGATCCATGGTTTAGCCCATTGTATCGCTTTTGCGAATAAAGAAGAGTTAGAAGGCGATTATTTAAATACGACACGCGATGGTTTCCTTTTAGCCCAAAATATTAGTTCTTATTCATTAACGGCCGTTGTGAAAGAAGCAAAAGAGCTAATGACTGAAGGCGGTAGTATTGTGACGATGACTTACCTTGGCGGAGAACGGGTCGTTCAAAACTACAACGTGATGGGTGTTGCTAAAGCAAGTTTGGATGCGAGTGTTCGCTACCTTGCTAGTGATCTCGGCAAACAAAATATTCGTGTGAATGCGATATCAGCAGGTCCAATCCGTACATTATCAGCAAAAGGAATCTCTGACTTCAATAGTGTTGTTAAGGTGATTGAAGAACGCTCACCGCTTCGTCGTACGATAACAACTGAAGATGTTGGTAACACAGCACTATTTTTAATGAGTCAGCTTGCAAGTGGCATTACGGGAGAAATTATTCACGTGGATAGTGGTTATCACGTGATTGGTATATAATACAAAAATAAGAGCCGACTAAATATGTCGGCTCTATTTTAATGTTTTGAATGGCTATTTTAATAGAGAAACAGTGCCTTGAAATTCGCACACACAGGTAACCATGACGAGTTACCCATACATAAACATTTAAACTAACCTTAATCTAGAAAGCAAAATCTTCGAGCCGTAACGTTTAATTGGGTCTCCAAGTGACTTTACCACAAGTACGGCAACCCTTCGTCTCTGGCGGATCAAAGAGAGACTTTTTAGAATTTTCTACTCTCTCTTTATAATTTTTACGTTTGGTTTTCCGATAAAGTTTTTTAACCTCATGTTTATTCACTTTAAGATAACCCTCACTTTTTAAGTTAAATTTTAACCAATTTAAGTATATTCATGATAAACGCCTTTCGTTTCAATAATCATGCTTTTTTTTGGTGAACGGATTCATTTTTGTACTAGTTGACCGTTCTTTTTTGAAAGGATTAAAAGTAGTTGTTGTCATGGGTTCATTTTTAAAAGCCTGAATAGTGTCATGTTTTAATTTATTAATCCGTTTTTTCTTAGATTTTAGAGTTTGTTGAGGAGGTAAAACTGGCCACAAAAATTCAGGTTGTGTTTTAGTCGGTTTTTGGTAGGCAGCAAATGATGGATTTACTTTATTTAGTACGTGATCGACAAGATAGTTATAGGAATCTTGTTTGAATGGAGGTAGGAAAGGTAAATGTTTAGATTGGTGAAGTAAAATTAAATAGGATAGCCACTCACTCGCCAAGTAAACAGACGGACAATGGAACGTTATATGATACTTTTTATTTTGTTTAGGTATCCAGATTCCTTTATAGATAAAGCGAGATTGATTCACATTAAGGTGATAAGAGGGTATGAGACAATATTTTCTATCTGTATCTTTAATGGTCATGAACGGCTCTGATGAGTCATTAACATAGGATGCTATCAGATCCATTTGGTCATCATTCGCTGGATAAAGACCGATCGATGTATGTTTTAAAAGATGGTTTGCTTGTGAAATTAACTCTTGATGATGAGTCTTGATAAATAAACGTTTCCCTTTGAGAGCCCCTATTATTTTATTGTCGTCTGTTAATTGAAGCCCCCAATAGGGAAGAAGTTTAACTAATTGATCAAAGGCAGTCCTATGTAAAACGAACGGTTGATCATGAATATAAATCGTAGGCATTCTTTCACCACTTTCATATTTGGTCTAAACATCATTAATTTTATTTAAAAGAATTAAGATAAGACTGGGTAAATATAGGTAAAGCTAAGCCGCTTATAATAGGTACTAGGGTAAATGGTTAAAAATTGGGCTATCAGAAGTGTGCCAATATCTTGGTTATACCCATAGTATGTAGGGAACCAACCAACAATGATAGTTGTTGATTAGAAAGGAAGGTATGAAATGGGTAACAAACATAAACCAATGCACCCTAAGGCTTCTGGCCTTCAAGATGAATGTATTCGTGTACCCAAAGTTTATGACTGGGTAACGGATAGTTTAACAGTGAAAAAGGAACTTAGATTTACAGATGAGCAATTAGAAGACATTCAATGTGCATTAGATGACCCTTCTCGTCGTCCATTGCGTATCGTTGTCAAAACTCCAACGGTACCTCCTTTATTTCCTATAAGTGGTAGTGAATCATCATCTTTAAAAGATAGTCAATTTTTCTGTGAACAAGTTGGAGATAAACGAGATGTAACGGTACCGATTAGTGGTGAATTTGTTGATGCTGAGCTGGTTGACTTGCTATTCACAGCAAACGTGATCGTTAAAGTTGTTGACCGTCATGGTGAAGTAGTAACTAAAATTAAAACTGATGTGACTGCTCTTGAATCGTTTGTTCTTTGCTATCCTGATGGTACTGATTTATTCTGCCGTGTATCAAAAATCTGGTCAAAACTTTCCAGTGGATCACTCATATTGAATGCTCCAGGACCAAGTCGCGTGAAATTTGAAGTTACTTTTTGCGTAGATGTACAGGTTGAAGCTGAAGTGAAGTTAGAAGTTCTTGCGAAATTCTGTACACCTCGTGGAAATGACATTGATCCAATTGAAGATCCAGATGGAAATTGCCCACCAATCGAATTTCCAAAACAATGTCCAGATATTTTCCCTGGTAAACCATGTGACGCGGAGGCGAAAGGTGAAGCAAGTGGTGAAACTGGAGAAGATGCAACTGAAGAAGGAGTAGCAGGTATCCTATTCGATATTTGTCCAGGAGGAGTTCTCTCAAACAGTAAATTTAAGTTTACCTTTGATGATCGATCCCGCGAGGATGGACTAAAAAGTTTTAACTTCGTAGCGACTGAATTTGATCCCGACACGTTAGAAATGGATGAAGTAAAAGGTGGAGTTAAGCTTCTTATTAGTGGCGAAGGTAAAACGGATCACGGCGATGAGCTAGATTTCAATCTTGCTCTTGTTCAAAGCAAATACGGAGATAAATTCCAAGTACAACTTATAAAAGAACGTTCTGGACGCAAAGTGTTTGATACAGGTGTTGTTGATGTAACAGAGGGAGCTATTGTCATTGATGATAGTGAAACTGCAGATTTATCTTTCTAACATTACAAGAGTGAGTCAATTAAGGTAGGCTCACTCTATTTTAATTTTGGATATAAACGAAGTTGGGTGCTGACTTATACCTTTTTTCTATAAAAGGTTATTTAGTTAGCACCTTTCATTTTTTCTTCCATAAACAATTAATACATGCCAAGAAGTAAGGGCTTCTAATTAAATAGAGGTAAAGTAAAGATACTTAGACGAGTCACTTTTAATCTTTCAACGGGTAACCACTCTCTTCGCTATTTAAAACCTAAATGGTTCTAGACGGTGTCTGGAGTACCACTTCTTGATCAGCTTGTAATGGAATTAATCATGTTTAGCCTGAACGGTTCATATACTATCTAAAGACCATGTTTGAGGGGGAAACGTCTTGGATGAAGGTAAAGAGGTCCTTAGCTATGCACGATTGGTCAATCGGCATAAATATTACATGGAAAAATCCTTGAAATTGGAAAAGGATTTTATATTTGTTAATGAAAAGCTCCATCAATTAGAAGAAAAACTAAAAGAATCTCAAATTGAATCAGAGAAAGTTTCATCATTAAATCATGATCTTCAAAATAAATATCAAACTCTACTAAATTCTTATAATACATTAAAAGAACAATATGCAAAAGATCATGACGAACAAATGAAGAGAATCGATGAACTTCAAAAAAATCAAAAAACCGAAGATGACCGGCAGCAAGAGGATTTATATCATCGAATTGAGGGATATGAAGCTTTATTAGCCGAGGTACAAGAGGAAATGAATGCAAAAGAGAAAGAGATTGATATATACAAGAGACGGATGGCGATTTTGGAAAAAAGATTAAAAGCAAATGGAGACAGGATAATAAAAGAAAGGCCACAAGAAATAACCAGCACACCAAAACAATCAAAAGTCAGAGCCATGGTTTACACAGACTATGCCATTATTTTTGGAGAGAAAAAAACAATCATCCGAGGAGACCTCATTATTGAAAATATAGGTTTAGAATCACTTAGTAACCCGATTATCTGTTTTAGATTTTATCCTGGCGATGCAGCCCTGTTGAAGGGGCATATAAGCGATGCTAATGACATTGATGTCAATGGTCTGGACCAGGAGGATGAAGTGAGATGGGTATTCCTTGAAAATGAGTGGTCTGAAGAAGCAAGAGAGAGAGGTGAAATATGGATTCATCCTTTAAAACCTCTTTCACTCGCTTCGAATGAAACACTAAAAGTATCCGATTTTCAAATTCCAATAGAAAATGAGTATAACGATCATGTATCGATAGAGTGTTTTGTTTTTTTTCAAGATAATCATTATAAAGTAAAAAGCGCAAATCAAATTCTTATTAATGTCTAAGTAGGTGTATGTCTATATCAAATACAACTGAGCTGCATATAGTGAAAGTGACCTAAAAAAAGGAGGAACTTGACATGTCAGAAGAAAAGCATAAACCCAAAACAATCCATGTTGATACTCTTCGTATTGTTGCTGATAAAGTGATCATTGAACATAAGTCCGATCAACCTAGTCATCATGAACCCCATTCAAGTCGTGTAGATAACGAAGAGCCTATTATGAGGGATTTTTGGGGATTTCCGATTCCACGCTATGAATCACACCATGAAGCTGAAACAGAAAGTGATGAATCGTCATCTAAAAAGCAATAGGCATTTTAATATATGAAGCATGAAAGATCAAACAGAGCAATCGTGATTGCTCTGTTATTTCTCCCTTAATTTTATCAATTATAGACGGATAACTTGTCCGCATCAACAGCGAGTATTGACTCCCACCTTAAGACAAGGAGCGTAACCAAGCATTCTATGTTGGTGATAATGAATACATCCACTAATTGAAGCTTTATCTGTTTAATAAAATATAATTTTAGATTTATCCCGCCTTAACGGGCAGTAAGACCCCCACCTCAAGATTCTGAGTAGTCAAAGAAGGTAGGTGGGGGATCAACTGCCCGTAAAGGTCCGATTGGTTCAGCTAACCATCAGTGGGGGATGAAGAAAACCCCCACGATGGAAGCTTCACTTTATTCAATTAGGAAGTTTTGGGACTAGACGTTTGAATGAAAAGACCGTCTTCAAGTCGCCATTCAGCAAAAAAGACCGTCTTAGGATCTTGAATTCCTCGAAGATGAAGTTCATCGGTTAACCAGGAACTCGTTTTCCCGATTTTTTTAATATTATTTAGCAGAATTTTACCATCACTTATTAGAGTGACAGGTAATGAAACAGTGTTTATAGAGGAAGACTTTTCAAGTTTTGGAGGCGATTCATATTTAGGCTTTTTAATAACTGATATCTTACCATTAGGCTCTAAAATAGCAAAAGCAACTTCCCTTATTGAAAAGACATCTTTGTCCCGCAACATCATTTGAAGCTTATTTATGTCTAATTTATTTCTTTTCATTTCTTTTCTATCAAGTACACCATTATCAATAATAAGTGATGGCGTACTTTCAAAAATATAACGCGTTTTATTGAATTTTAGTGTGATTAAATCTATCAAGATAATGAGTAGTCCCCACAGAAAAATGGCATATAGGATGAAAAAAACTTTAACTTCTTTATTATATATCGCTTCACCGACAAAATCCCCAACGATAAGGACGGAAACAAAATCAAAAGGTGTTGCTTCTGAAATCGACGCTCTACCCATTAATCTGGTAAGTATTAGCAAACCAAACAGTCCAACAATGAGTTCAACAGTTAATGATAGATAAGATTCCATAAAATTCCCCCTGCCAAAATCAACTTCAAAAGGTATCTCAGATTAAGATTGACCATACATGTGATTTTTATGTAACTATTCACTAATTAATTGATTATAGAAAAAATACATCAATAGCTTGATTCTTAATCTTGAAAATATCATACCTCATTAAATAAAAAATTTTTAAAAAGAATATCAAAAGGGCAAGTCACAAGAAAGAGATAGAAAAAGGAGCTTTTATAATGAAAGAAAATTTTGTTCCAAGTCATGTTATCTTTGAAAAAACAAAAGAATTGCTGATTGAACGAGGAGTCCAAATTATTGATATAGCCAATATTGTTTACTTAATGCAAGCCCCTTATCAAAAAAATTTAACGATAGAAGCATGTATAGAAAGTGTGGAAGCCGTTCTTGAAAAAAGAGAACTACAACACGCCATTTTAGTTGGAGTAGAGTTAGATAAGTTAGCGGAAGAAGGTAAATTATCCGAACCACTACAGACCATAATAAGGCAGGATGAAGGATTATTTGGCGTTGATGAGACGATTGCTATTGGGGCTGTTTTAAGTTATGGCAGCATAGCAGCAACTACTTTTGGCCATTTGGATAAAGTGAAGACAGGGATAATCAAACGTTTGGATAATGGTGAAGGCGGTCATGTCAATACATTTTTAGATGATCTTGTCGCTAGTATTGCGGCAAATGCATCTAGTCGTTTAGCACATCGAATCCGAGATCTAGAAGAATTAAATGACAACAATTAAATAGCATATGAGGGTTTAATTTAGGCATAAATAAACGCGACCCCTCGATCTGTATCGAGAAACCGCGTTGTTAATGGGTTTATGTATGGTGACCCGTACTGGGTTCGAACCAGTGACCTCTACCCTGTCAAGGTAGCGCTCTCCCAACTGAGCTAACGGATCATTTTTTAGGACATTTATAAATATAAATGAAAATTAATAGATTGTCAACGACAAATTTAGACAATAACTGATTGAATTAGAACCGTAAAAAAGAGCCAATAGAATTGACTCTTTTTTTCATGGATTTTTACTGGTAACTTTATCATATTCTTGTTCAAGCTGCTGAAGTGATAGTTCATATAGCTGTCTATTCTTCGTTTTATACACGCCTAAATTTAATAACCTGTTAATATATCTATTTTTCTTTTTCTCTTCTGCTTTGTGGAGGTAAGTACTCATTAGAAAAACCCCTTCTAACTTTTTTCTTATTTACGAACGATGTATAGGTAAATCTTCCACTATCTATACGTATACCCAATTATTCGAGTAAAAAAACATCACGCTGAAAATATATACTTTTAATGTAAGAAATGTTTACAGAAAATAAGAGCAATTTTATTGATGTAAGATTTCCTTACAAATAAGTTTGATTAATTTAAGATTTATCGTATAATTAAGAAAAAGACCTAGGAGGATGCCCAATGTCTTCAAAGGCGGAATCATATATTTTTAAAAAAGTAATCTCCATAGGTACGGTATGTGAACTAACGGGATTAAGTGAACGACAAATCCGTTATTATGAAAAAAGAAAGCTTATTTTCCCGGAACGATCAGAACGTGGTAATCGAAAGTATTCATTTTCAGACGTTGAAGCATTAATGGAAATTGCCAATAAAATAGAGGAGGGCATGCAAACGTCTGAATTAAGAAAAGAACTTAATATGAAGCAATCTTCAAGTTATGATCATGCGGTTAAGGAAACCATGATAAGAGGTCAATTAAATGCCTATTTCAACAAGAGACAATAGCCGAAGCTTCTTTTTTCTTTGTAGTTAAACTTCTCGGATGATTAACGCTAAGATGTAAATATCACCGTCATCTTTGAGTTTAACAAACTTTCTAATTTCATCACGTCTTACTTTTATAAATCCACAATATTATGTGGGTTTTTTTTATTTATCAAAAACACATGACTGTTGGATATAATACTTCTTATTATGCAACAAAAAAGATATTATATTCTTTAGCATGTTGATTAAAAGGTATATCGCCCTATTAGACCAATGACTTTGAAGTCGATAGATCTATGCTAATCTCGATTAATTCAATGATAAAGGTCACAATTAAAATGAAGGAATTAAAAACCGTTTTATCCATGAGTTACATCGTTTAATTAAAAGAAAGAATTTAGTTATTAAACGGATCAATTTGTTACCGCTTACATAATGAAAAAGACTCAAATCAAGTTTTTGAGATAACTTATAAACGGGTTTCAGTATCAAAAGTCACAGTACAAAGAAATGTCACAAGTTATTCGAAATGTTGATCGCTAAAAGATAGTTACGAATATCGAAACATTTTAGTGGCTTTAAAATGATAAAAAGAAGAATTATATGGGATGAATGTTCTAAAATTGAAACGTGTTCAAAAAATAGACAAATATTTGACACAGAAATGACACGATAATAGCTCTAAAGAGGTATGTCGAGGACGGGTATTCGGTAGTAACCTTGTATTAAGGCCAATAATGTTAGCAAATACATTTTTTTAAATCTTTTATGGATGGAAATTAAGTTATTTCCTTAAATTTTATAGACCCTTAACTTATATAAGGCCTTAATAAAAAGATAAAGAGGGGAAGTCAATGGATACTTTATTATTATCGAGGATTCAATTTGCCTCGACAACACTCTTTCATTTTATTTTTGTTCCACTTTCCATTGGACTAGTTTTTTTAATTGCAATTATGGAAACGATGTATGTTGTAAAAAAGAAAGACGTGTACAAAGAGATGGCGAAGTTTTGGGGACACTTATTTCTAATCAACTTTGCCGTTGGAGTTGTCACAGGAATTCTACAAGAATTCCAATTTGGTATGAACTGGTCAAATTATTCTCGTTTTGTAGGGGACGTGTTTGGCGCACCACTAGCCATTGAGGCTTTACTTGCTTTTTTCATGGAATCTACTTTTATTGGTCTTTGGATATTTGGCTGGGATCGTCTGTCTAAACCAGTTCATTTATTAAGTATTTGGTTAGTTTCTATAGGTACAATGATTTCAGCGTTTTGGATTCTAGCTGCTAACTCGTTTATGCAACACCCCGTTGGCATGGTTATTCGAAATGGTAGAGCAGAAATGAATGACTTTTTTGCTCTAATAAAAAATGGTCAGCTTTGGGTTGAATTTCCACATACCATCCTGGGATCTTTCGCAACCGGTGCTTTTTTCATCGCTGGTGTAAGTGCTTTTAACTTATTAAAGAAAAGAAATCTCGATTTCTTTAAGAGGTCGTTTAATATCGCTATTACGATTGGATTGATTACAGGTATAGGTCTTGCTCTAGTTGGACATGAACAGGCCCAATATTTAGTTAAAACGCAACCCATGAAAATGGCGGCTAGTGAAGGGTTATGGCAAGATGGCGGTGAACGCGGGGATTGGACCGTTACAGCTTTTATCGATGAGAAAAATCATAAAAACACCGGAGAAATCAAAATTCCTTATCTATTAAATTTTCTTTCATATGGGAAATTCACGGGTAACGTCGAAGGAATGGAAAGCCTTCAAAAACAATACGTCAAAAAATATGGAGAAGGAAATTATATTCCGCCAGTAAAAACAACTTTCTGGAGTTTTAGAATTATGACCATTGCTGGAGGCATCATGTGTTTATTAGGCATCTATGGGGCGTTTTTAGTCTGGCGCAAAAAAATCATGACGAAAAAATGGTTCTTACGCCTGATGATTCTAGCTATCTTCCTACCTTTTATCGGAAGTTCAACAGGTTGGATCATGACAGAAATTGGTCGTCAACCATGGACTGTTTTTGGGTATATGCAAACGGCTGATGGGGTTTCACCTAACGTCTCGGCTGGTTCAATGTTATTTGCACTTCTCTCGTTTTCATTTATGTATGCCATCCTTGCTGGTGTTATGGTCTACTTGTTTATTCGAGTCATTAAACAGGGTCCAGCAAAACCTACGGTAGAAGAACCAAATTCTAATGATCCATTTGATGGGGAGGATTATCATGCTTTCGCTGAATGAGTTATGGTTTATACTTGTTGCTATTTTGTTTATCGGTTTTTTCTTCCTAGAAGGGTTTGATTTTGGAGTAGGAATGGCGGTTCGCCTTTTAGGTCGTAATGATCTTGAAAGAAGACTTTTAATAAATACGATAGGACCTTTTTGGGATGCTAATGAGGTCTGGTTATTAACCGCAGGAGGAGCAACTTTTGCAGCTTTTCCAAACTGGTATGCTACTATGTTTAGCGGGTTCTTTATTCCACTTGCTGTGATGCTTCTTGCGTTAATTGGACGCGGGGTTGCATTTGAATTTAGAGGAAAAGTAAGACATTCAAACTGGAAAAATCTTTGGGATTGGGTCATTTTCTTTGGCAGCTTACTACCCCCTTTACTATGGGGAGTAGCCTTCTCAGCGATTTTGAGAGGGATGCCTATTGATAAATCTATGAATATTCATGGTTCATTTACAGACTATATTAATGTCTATACATTAATTGGTGGCATCGCAGTCACAGTGTTATGTTTATTACATGGACTCATTTTTATCACACTCAGAACCACAGGAGATATTCAAGCTCGAGCACGGAATTTTGCCAAGACACTCATCTATTTTGTGGGATTATTTCTTGTTGCGTTTGTTGTTGGTACGTATTTATCAACCGATATTTTTGCAAGAAAAGGGATCGTATTATCAGTCATCTATGTAGCTGTTGTTATTGCCCTTGTTTTAGCAGGATTATTTATGAATAAAAAGAGAGATGGTTTTGCATTTGCTATGACAGGTATTGTGATTGCTCTTGCTGTTGGTTCTATGTTTATTGGACTATTTCCAAGAGTGATGATAAGCAGTATTAGCGCGGCTAATGATTTAACGATTCATAATGCCGCTTCAGGATCATATTCTTTGAAAGTCATGACGATCGTTTCACTTACATTACTCCCCTTTGTAATAGGATACCAAATTTGGAGTTATTATATCTTCCGTAAAAGGGTGACCGAGGAGCATTTAGAGTACTGATGAATCGCGAATTAATGTCGTATAAAGGAATCAAATTAATTCTAGCTTTGATTAGTGTTATCACAATGATTCAAAGCATCTGTATCGTATTTCAAGCTAAATGGTTGTCTGATATTATATCCAGCTTATTTGCGGGGCATAGTCTTTCTAGCGTTTCACATCAGATTATCTATTTTGCTATGGCGTTCACGGCACGATATGCCCTTTCTCTTCTTATTAAAAGAAGAGCATATCGTTTTGCTCAGAAAACGGGAACTAGACTAAGAGAACAAATGATGGCCAAGCTATTTCAGCTTGGCCCTGCATTTGTTAGAAGAGAAGGTACAGGAAATCTTGTTACTCTAGTATTGGAAGGGATTAGTCAGGTAAAAACATTTATTGAGCTTATTTTGCCAAGAATGTCTAGTATGGGAATAACGCCAGTCGTGATCCTTGCTGTCGTTTTTATTGAAAATAGAACGTCTGGGGTCATATTACTTGTTACGATGCCTATCTTAATTGTTTTTATGATTTTATTGGGATTGGCCGCGCAAAAGAAAATGGATTTGCAGTGGTCGGCTTATCAAACTTTATCAAATCATTTTGTTGATTCTTTAAGGGGAATTGAGACGCTAAAGTTCTTAGGGTTAAGTAAAAAGCATGGAACTTCCATTAAACGTGTCAGTGAGAAATATCGTACGATGACCATGGGAACGTTACGTCTTGCTTTTCTTTCGTCCTTTGCTCTTGATTTCTTTACAATGTTATCGGTTGCTACAGTTGCTGTTATGTTAGGTTTACAATTAATTAACGGCGAAATTTTCTTGAATTCAGCTCTTATGATCTTAATTCTTGCTCCAGAATATTTTCTTCCTGTTCGCGAACTTGGCGCTGATTATCATGCGACTTTAAATGGAAAGGAAGCAGCCGAGGCTATCCAATCCATTATTGACGTTCCAATTGAACAAAAAAAGAAAAATCTATTCAGTTTAAGTAAATGGGATGAAAACAGTGAATTGACATTAAACAAAGTATCCGTATTTCGAGAAGAAGAAGGGAAAATGTCATTAAACTGTATCAATTTAAGTGTAAAGGGATTTAAAAAAGTCGGTATAATAGGTGAGAGTGGAGCTGGTAAATCCACATTAATTGACATCTTAAGTGGATTTATGACGCCATCGGAAGGTGAGATAAAATTATCAGAAAATGAACATTCTTTAACTTCTTTAACACATGAAGCGTGGCGAAAGCATATTACATATATTCCTCAGACTCCTTATATTTTTAGTCAGAGTGTTCTAGATAATGTCCGTTTTTATAAACCCAATGCGAGTGTTGCTGAAGTTGAAAAAGCACTAGAACAAGCAGGCTTAGCCGAACTGGTGGAAGGCTTTCCAGATGGGATAAAAGAACAAATAGGAAATGGTGGGAGAATGATGAGTGGTGGGCAGGAACAACGAATAGCCCTAGCACGTGCTTTTCTTTGCCAGCGTCCGATCATTTTACTAGATGAACCGACCGCCCATCTGGATATTGAAACAGAATATGAATTGAAAGAAACGATGATGTCCTTGTTTAATCATAAACTTGTTTTCTTTGCCACACATCGTTTACATTGGATGAAACAAATGGATTACATTATTGTTTTAAATCAAGGAAAGATAATTGAAGAAGGGACATTAGACAACTTACTAAATAAAAAAGGTGAATTTCATAAGTTAATTCAATCCCAATTGGAGGGATTAGAATGAAGGAATGGTTTGTTGATTATATAAGACGATATTGGAGAAGATTTATAGTCATTCTAATCGTAAGTCTTTTGGCTGTTTTGTGCGGAGCGGCACTTATGTATACATCTGGTTACTTAATATCTAAAGCGGCATTAAGACCAGAAAATGTTCTTATGATATATGTTCCCATTGTTGCGGTACGAACATTTGGGATTGGGCGAGCCGTGATTCAGTATATCGCAAGATTAATTAGTCATGATGCGACGCTTCGAATTCTGTCTGAAATGAGAATTCAACTATATAAAAGACTAGAACCTCGCGCTCTGTTGATTCGTTCAAAAGTCCGTACAGGGAATATTCTTGGATTGCTGTCAGATGATATCGAACACTTACAGGATGTTTACCTTCGTACGATTTTTCCAAGTATCGTGGCATTAAGTGTTTACTTCATTGTTATTTTTTCCATTGGTTGGTTCAGCCTCTCATTCGCTCTCATTATGGCCATATATCTTTTCGTCTTGATCATTCTTTTTCCAATTATTTCACTCTGGATGACAAAAAAAAAGAGTCAGAAAATCAATCGTCAAAGAAACCATTTGTATCAGAATTTAACTGATGCAGTACTTGGGGTTACTGATATGATGATATCAGGAAGATCACATGAATTCATCCATCAACATGAAAAGGAAGAAAATGAGATAACAAAAGTAACCTCAACACTACATTCAATGAGTCGGTTACGTGAATTTATGAGTCAAGGGATCATTGGATTAATCGTCGTTTCAATGATTGTTTGGTCCAGTGGGATGGTCAATACTCACCAGATTCCTGGAACCTTAATTGCGGCTTTCGTATTGGTTGTTTTTACATTAAGTGAAATTTTCATCCCGGTTTCCGAGTCAATCGAAAAGATATCACAATATCAAACATCTCTTAAACGGCTTGTCGAAACGAGTCATTTTGAAACGGAAGAAAGTAAAAATGAGTTGGATCATATAATGAACCCTGATAAGGTCACTATTCGTTTAGACCATGTTTATTTTCGTTACGACAATGAGAGTGAATGGACGATTCATGATCTAAATTTATCGATTAAACAAGGGGAGAAGATAGCTCTAATTGGGAGAAGTGGTGCGGGAAAGTCAAGTTTAATTAAGCTAATATATGGGGCTCTTAAGCCTGAAAAAGGCTTGCTTACATTAAATGGTATACCCGCAACCCATTTTGGTGAGAAGATGAGTGACTTTGTTTCAGTTCTAAATCAAACACCTTACTTATTTGATACAACCATACGGAATAATATTCGATTAGGTGATCAATTAGCCTCAGAAGATGAGATAAAGCGTGCAGCTAAACGAGCCAAGTTAGATGAGTATATTGACTCACTTCCTTTGGGTTACCAATCCGTGGTTGATGAAATGGGTGAGAACTTTTCAGGTGGACAACGTCAACGATTGGCCTTAGCAAGAGTACTTTTACAGAATACATCGATTGTGTTAATGGATGAACCAACAGTAGGTTTAGACCCATCAACAGAAAAAGACTTACTTGATACCATGTTTGAAGCCATGAAAGGAAAAACATTAATATGGGTCACTCATCATCTCGTTGGTGCCGATAAAATGGATAAAGTGATTTTTATAGAAGATGGAAAAATTGAAATGCAAGGGCATCATAGAGAGTTGATGTCTAAAAACGAACGTTACCGCCGGCTGTATCAATTAGATGTCCCTTATCAACTATGACGATTTTTCTACTCCAATTAGAAGGAGATAATAAAGATGCCTTCACCAATTCAAGTTGTCTTGTTCGGAAATGAAGATAGAAGTAGAAGTGGTATTCGGCAGGTCCTCTTACAAGATCCGGATTTTATATTTATTGTGGACGGAACAAGAGAAAAAGGGGATTTTCTATTTTCTGAAGATCTATTACCTGATTTAGTCCTGTTGGAACAAGATCAGCCATCGAAAGAAAAATTAAAAGATGTTGGTGATTTAAAAGCTATCTTCCCACAAGCCAAGTTTGTTTTAATTACAAAAACATTTGAAATGTGGCCATTATTTGAAGCCATGCGTTGGGGAATTCAAGGGTATCTCGTTAAAAATTCCAACATGGAACGGTGGGCAGATTATTTAAAAGCTATCGTAAGGGAAGAAAGTTTGCCAACAGATCTCATAAACCAAATGATAAAGACATTTGCTGAGAACTACCATGTTGAGATTTCACGGGATTTAACTTATCGTGAGAAGGAAATTATTCGCTGGGTAGCTCAAGGAGTCTCAAATAAGGAGATCGCAGAGAAACTCCAAATATCCGAATACACGGTGAAAAATCATCTAAAGAACATTTTTAATAAGTTGAATTTAAAAAATCGTGTTCAATTGGTGCGGTATGCGTATGAACTATATCATTCCTAAGAAAAAGGGAGGAGAATCATTTTTGATTTTCCTCCCTTTGGCTTTAGTCATGCGTTTACTGAGCCTTTAAGGCTTGTTTTGGCCTGATCGTTATTTTCTTTATATGATGATGATCGACTTCATGAACAACAAAAGCATAATCGCTAAGATAAATAATATTTCCTACTTTAGCGTCGTCATTCTTTGAGAGAAGCCAGCCGCCAATGGTATCGAGATCATCATTATTAATGTCAAGATTTAATAAATGATTAATTTCAGAGATTAACACCTTGCCATCGACAATAAGATGGTTAGGTGTGACATATTGGACCATCGGTTCTTCGTGTTCATCGTATTCATCCCGTATATCTCCAACGATTTCTTCAATAATATCCTCAACAGTGACCAATCCGGCTGTTCCCCCATATTCATCAGTAAGCATTGCCATGTGAATGCCTAACTTTTGCATTTTTGTAAGCAATTCGCGAATGGGTGTCGTTTCGATGACGGAGATAATAGGGCGAATATAGTGATCGAGTGTTTGAATATTATCAATCAGAAAATCGTCAAAAATATCTTTAATGTTAATCATACCAACAATGGTATCTTTATCACCATCAACTACGGGAAAACGAGTGAATTTTTCCTGTCTTAATATTTCTAGATTCTCTTCTAGTGTATGGTCTTTGTAAAGACAAATAATCTCGGTTCTGGGGACCATGATTTCTCGAGACGTGCGTTCGTCAAAATCAAAGATTCGATTTAAATATTGAAGTTCAAGTTGATTAATTTCACCGCCTTTATAGCTGTTCGATAAAATTAACTTAAGTTCCTCTTCGGTTAAAGCGGCTTCCTTGTTCGCATCAGGACTAATTCCAAATAGACGTGTAACGTTGTTAGAGGTCTTATTTAATAGCCAAATAAATGGGAACATGAACCGATTAAACCAAATTAATGGAAATGCAATAAGTAGAGTGATTTTTTCAGCTTGTTGAATGGCGATGCTTTTTGGAGCCAATTCACCGAACACAACGTTAATATAGGTGATAATGATAAAACTAATGACAGCTGATATTGACTGATTGATGGTACTGTTTATGCCGATCATGCCCAATACAGGATCAAATAACCTTGAAAAAGCAGGTTCACCGGCCCAGCCAATAATAAGGGCAGTAATCGTAATACCCAGCTGTGTTGTAGACAGGTAGGCGTCGAGATGCTCCACTATTTTTTTCGCAGCTTTTGCTCGTTTGTTTCCTTCACCAGCCATTTCCTCAAGTCTGGTTAATCGTACTTTAACAATGGCAAATTCCGCTGCGACAAAAAATGCTGTAAGCAAAATTAATAACAAAATGATTAATATCCCAACGATATCGTCCAAATGATTCCTCAACACCGATCAAGGCGCGAGGTGTCACCTCCATGAATAAGTTTTTATAGTATATGTTATAGATATGACAATTATCTTAATAATAGTTTACCATATTCATTGTTTTAATGAATATGAATGTAAGTATATATAACAGAAAATTTTGAAAAACATTCCCAGGCAACAAGACTTTGGCATATTTGGTATCATTCAGGGTTGCCCTCATAAGTATAAATTTTATAGGTATAACCCTCCACTGTAACAGGTGGAGGTCAGTTGACGCCAAATAGGTTGATGCATATTCGGAAATTTTAATACCTACTCCAGTAAGATATATTTTTCGGTGATCCGTAAACCACCAAACAAATGAAATCCTTTGATATAACAAGCTTCAATCAACTCAAAAAAAGGCAGGAATGTCCTCTTTTTATTCTAAGAAAGAAACGACTAACGTTCTATACGTGCCCACCATTATACAAGTTTCGATATGACAAGTTTTTTTGTAAGAGTGTCGTATAAATATCTAAAAAGTAAGGGAATCCTTTTATTAAAAGTCAAGATATTTTATTAAGGATTGATTAAAGGGAATAATTACATAATTTTGCACATTATATAAGGCATTGCCTTCAATAAACAAGCTTTTTTGTAAGACATATTTGTATTTTATCGCTACTAGCTTGTAGTTAATTAAAGGATCAGTGAGCTTTTTTTTATAGATAGTTTGACAAGGTGGGGTGTTTTTGGATTTGCATTTTATATGGAAGGTTATTGTCATTGTATTTGGTGGAGTACTAATTTTGCGGTTAGCTGGAAGAAAATCAATTTCACAGCTAACAGTTGCTCAGACTATCATGATGATAGCGGTTGGTTCATTAATTATTCAACCGGTTAGTGAGAGAAACATATGGATTACGATGTTAATAACATTTTTAATGGTCGCTACACTTCTTTTTATTGAATATATTACTTTGAAATATGATACTCTCGAGACTTTTATTTACGGAAAATCCCTTCTAGTGGTAGAAAATGGCCAACTTAATAAACGAAATTTAAAAAAGTTACGCTTAACTGTTGATATGCTTGAGGTGCGATTGAGACAACAAAACATTCAAAAATTTAGTGATTTACAATGGGCAACAATTGAATCGAACGGTCAGTTAGGATATATGTTAAAACCTGAAAAACAATATGCAACTAAAGAGGATATTCTAATGCTGAAATCGCTGATACAACTGAATCAGTCCAATCCATCCATTGAAACAACAGCAACTCAAACAACTGGGTCAGATAACCTTTTTACAGAAGTTAAAAAAAATAAAAAGCATGTTGATGAGCATCCTGAATTTTTGAAATGAGGGTAACTACTAAATGAATATAATACTAAAGTATAAAATGTTTTTTTCGCTTCTAAGTCAATGGGTATTTTCTAGGGGAATAATTGGTATAATTGTGGGTTCGCTAACGGCTTTCCTTTTAGAGACAAACGATTTTCTTGGAGAGTACGAGAAAAAAGTGGATGGCTTATAAATGGAAAAAAGTACACCACTAAATTAATAGTGATGTACCTTTATAATATGTGCAACATTCAAGACATGTTAATGATTTAAAGCACTTAATTTACAATCACTTGCCTTTAATTTACAAAGTACCTGCTTAGCTATTTTTATTTAACAGACAAATGCTGCGCCTACAATGATAAGAAGAATGAACAATACAACGATTAAAGCAAAACCGTTACCACAGCCGTAGCCGTAGGAAGGAGATGTATATCCTTTGCCACATCCTCCGCCGTAACCTCCGCCAAATCCTGGATTACCACCATAAGCTCCACCTGTATAAGGTGCATTACCATATCCACCAAACATAATTTGTCAGCTCCTTATTGTCAAGATACTATATCTTATGATTGATAACACGAATTGGCTATGCTTTTGCCCTAAATTTTATGATTGTGCTAAAGCCCACTATATTAAGAAAAATTTTTAAATGATTTTTGTTATCTTTTTATGTGTTTTGTTAAATTGATGGGATCTCGATCAAAAATATTCGTTGCTTCCATATAATCCTTGACTCCACTCGTGATATCATGCAAAGTTAAAATAGAAATATGTTTAAAGTAAGGATGATTATGTCGTGGGTAAGATGGATGAACAAATAATCGTTATTAAACGAAGTCAATTATTTGGTGATGAGAGTTCGCCTGAAACATATGCTTTTCAAGGTACAATGATGGATGATCGTCATATTTCTCAATTAGAACATCGGATTGAAACACATTATGACGTGATGCGCCGGGGTGATGCAGAGGAGAATCCCACCTATAAACAGCCGATACCTTATGCTGTCATTCGGCGTGGAGATAAACTCTTCTCTTATAAACGTTTAGGCGGCGGGGGAGAAGAACGTCTGCATGGCAAGATTTCACTCGGAGTCGGCGGACATATGAACGCTGTGGCTGGCAAAAGTACCTTTCATGAATTATTGAATGAAAATTTAACACGTGAACTTCATGAAGAACTTCAATTTAGCAAGACTTGTGAAATGGATAGTCAAACGGTCGGTTTTATTAATGATGATTCTGAACCTGTAAGCCAGGTTCATATAGGGATTCTTTTGACAATTAACTTACCTTTAGACGTCGAAGTAAAGGTTAAAGAGACTGAAGCTTTGGAAGGCAAGTGGATGACTCTTGAGGAATTATATTCAAAGAATGTTTATTCGAGATTAGAAGGATGGTCATCACATGCTCTCCGTGCAATAGGCAAAACAAATAAATAAATGATTAAGAAATTGACTTACTCTTTAAACGGTAAGTCTTTTTTTGTACTCTAAATGCGTGTTCAAAAAGCCCAGCAATCGGCAAGTTTTACTTTATTGCTTTAGAAAACTTACTATGCTATTCGAATGAATTTATTATTACTGGTAACAATAACTCTGAATATGAAAGCAAAGGAGACTGGAATAAAATGAATAAAGACCCCATGACAGTAGAAAAAGATACTCAAGCTCCTGAAGCGGGTTATCGAGTGCCAGACATTCAGGGTGATATGAATCCTCAGCCGGAGGTCGTTAAACCAAACTATAAGGCAAGTGGAAAATTACATGGGAAGGTTGCGCTCATCACCGGAGGAGATAGCGGTATTGGCCAAGCTATTGCTGTACTATATGCCAAAGAAGGAGCAAGAGTGGCGATCGTCTATCTCGAAGCGGATCAAGATGCGGAAGGAACTAAACAAATGGTTGAAAAGGAAGGATCCGACTGTTTATTGATCAAGGGAGATGTCGGGGATCCAACATTTGCCACGCAAGCTGTTGAGCAAACCATAAAAAAATATGGTCAACTTGATATTCTTATAAATAACGCTGCAGAACAACACTATTGTGAAAAACTAGAAGATATCACAAATGAACAATTTGAAAGAACTTTTCAAACTAACATTTTTGGAACCTTTTATTTTTCTAGAGAAGCCATCAAACATTTAAAAAAGGGATCGACCATCATCAACACGACATCAATAACGGCTTATAAAGGGAATCCTGAGTTGATGGATTATTCAGCAACAAAAGGCGCTATACTTGCTTTTACGCGTGCTCTTTCCCAAAATAAAGACGTTTTAAGTAAACAGATTAGGATTAATGCCGTTGCTCCCGGTCCGATATGGACGCCCCTCATTCCTTCTTCTTTTCCTAAAAGCGAAGTAAAAAAGTTTGGATTAAACACTCCAATGAAAAGACCCGGACAACCAAGCGAAGTGGCACCAGCCTATGTCTATTTAGCTTCTGATGATGCTTCTTATATGTCAGGACAAACCATTCATATTAATGGGGCAACGACCGTCAATGGCTAATAAAGAGAAACTTCCATCAGTAGGGGTTTTCTTCATCCCCACTGATGGTTAGCTGAACCAATCGGACCTTTACGGGCAGTTGATCCCCCGCCTATCTTCTTTGGATACTCAGAAAACTTGAGGTGGGGGTCTCTACTTGCCGTTAAGGCGGGATAAATGAAAGGTAAGAATTGAAAATATTATTCAATTCTTACCTTTTAATCTTTTCACCATTCAAATAGGGTAGTAAAAAATACTATCTAATCAAATATGTTGCAAGGTTTTCATTTAGGTGATAAAATCTATTTCGTTGCTAATTACTTAATAAGGTTAAATAATTAATTTATTTTAGGTAAAATGGTGGTCAAAATAGGGGGTTTAATGAGTAAAGTGTCTTAATTTCATTCAATTAAACGGCTAATTTGGTGAAGGTTACCAAAATTAATTAATGTTATTAATTATTAATAACTATAACTAAATGGCCATAAAATTCAAAAATTTTTTATATGGTTTAAGGAGGACAAAGGAATTATGGGGAATTTTGCTCGATTATTAGTGATTAATATTATTGTTGTTATTATTCTTGTCGGTGGAGGAGCGGCAGCTTTTTATTTTTATAATGAATCTACGAATTACGTTAAAACGGATAACGCAACGATTGGTGGTCAATCCATTTCAATCGCAGCACCAGCAAGTGGTAAATTAACTTCTTGGAACACGAAAACCGGAGATACGTACTCAAGTAATGAGACATTAGGAAATGTTTCTAGCCAAGGAGTAGATGGAAAACCTGTGACAACAGCTGTGAAAATGCCGCATAGTGCGACAGTTGTTCAAAATACCGGAGTGAAAAATACGTTTGTAGCAGCAGGAACACAGCTTGCGGTTGCTTACGATCTAGATGATTTGTTTATAACAGCCAATGTTGATGAGACGGACATTGATGACATTAAAACAGGTCAAAAAGTAGACATCTATGTTGATGCTTATCCAAATACGACGTTTACAGGTAAAATTAACCAAATTGGTTCAACAACGTCAAGCACTTTTTCTCTTTTACCAAGCACCAACAGTAATGGTAATTATACTAAAGTGACTCAAGTTATCCCTGTCAAAGTATCCATTGACAACTATAAAGGTGTAAAACTCATGCCAGGTATGAATGTCACTGTTCGAATTCATATTTAATTAAAAAGGAAAGGAGTGATTTTATGACACCGATCCTTTCAGGATATATCGTCTTTGTCATCGTTGTTCTTATATTACTCAATATATGGCTAAGGCGTCGTCGCTTAAAGAAACTCGCAACTCCTGAAGATACCCATGTGCCATCAAAAGCATTGGATAAAATAGATAAAAACCAAACGGTTCATGAAGATAAAGTAGAAACGAATATTGAAGAGTTTGTTACTAATGGACATCCAGAGGAAATAGAGACCGTTAGAGAAGAACTTCATACAGTACAAAAAGATCCAAAAGAGAAGCGATCGTTGTCTCGGAAAAATAGAACTCAACATCAGGATAGTCATCCTGACGATATCAAACCGCTTCCGATCATTATCGTACTCATTATGGGAGCGTTTGTAGCCATTCTGAACCAAACGTTAATGAACGTCGCTTTGCCACGTATTATGACCGATTTAAATATTACAACGAATACAGCACAATGGCTGACAACGGGTTACATGCTCGTAAATGGTGTATTAATACCTATTACAGCCTATTTAATGGAAACCTTCACAACTAGAAAATTATTTATCTCTGCCATTGGATTGTTTGCCCTAGGTACGTTGATTTGTGGACTTTCACCGACCTTTTCAATACTAATGGTTGGTCGTGTCATCCAAGCAGCGGGTGCAGGAATCATTATGCCATTGATGACCAATGTCTTCTTAACGATTTTTCCACCTGAAAAACGTGGTGCGGCAATGGGGTTAATGGGTGTGGCCATGATATTTGCTCCTGCAATTGGACCAACCCTATCTGGTTATTTAGTGGAACATTATTCTTGGCGTATCTTATTCTGGGTTATCTTCCCATTCACGATTATCGATATTGTTTTTGCGTTGATTTTCCTTAAAAATGTGGGCAAACGTGCCTTTCCAAAACTTGATTTGTTGGGTGCGATATTGTCTACGATCGGTTTTGGCGGAATCCTTTATGCATGTAGTGAAGCGGGAAATAAAGGATGGACAGATGCCGTTATTGTTTCTTGGTTAGTTATTGGAGTTATAGCGCTTGCTATTTTTGTATGGCGTCAATTAGTGGTCGATTCACCTTTGCTTGAATTACGGGTTTTTGAACATAAAATCTTTACAATTACAACGATTGTTAATATCGTTCTAACCATGGCGATGTTTGCCGGAATGGTGATCACGCCAGTATATCTTCAAAATATTCGTGGGTTTACTCCTTTGCAATCAGGTTTATTGCTATTACCTGGGGCCATCCTTATGGGGATTATGTCTCCAATAACAGGGATCTTATTTGATAAAATAGGAGCAAGACCTTTAGCCATTGTCGGATTAATTATTACGGCAGTCACGACATGGGATTTTGGGCATTTGACAAATAGCACACCATATAGTTCAATTATGGTATTATACTCTGCACGTATGTTTGGGATGTCTCTTTTGATGATGCCAATTATGACAGAGGGGTTAAATAACTTACCACGTAGATTAAATAGTCACGGAACAGCCATGACTAATACGATGCGTCAAGTAGCTGGTTCTTTAGGTACGGCTTTCCTTGTCACTGTTATGTCTAATCGAACGATCTACCATCAAGGTCAATACGCAAATGCCATGACAACAGGAAATCCCAATTTAACTCATGATATTGCAGCACTTAGTCAAAATTTTGCCCTTAGCCACCATTTGCCAGCAAGTCTGGGAAACAGTGTTGTGGTTCAATCGCTCATTGGTAAAGTATCTATGGAAGCAGCCATTCAAGGTGTCAATGATGCATTCATCGTAGCGACCGTTCTTTCGGTTATTGCTCTATTCTTATCATTCTTTATTCAAAGATCAACCCCATCTAAGAAAAAAAGAAAAATAAAGAAAGAAAAAAGTGTCAGCGAAGCAGTAACCGAATAGGCAATATAGATGGTAAAGAGAGAAGAAGGCGACTTCTCTCTTTTGTCTATAATCAAATGCGTTTAAAATGGGTGGTAGATATATGTATGGATAGACGACAAAAATTAATTAGAGATTTAGAATTAAACGTATCCACGATTATTCGTCGATTTAAAAAAGAAATGTCGGATTTGTTTGATAATAATATAACGAATCATGAATTTCTTTTTTTACATGCTGTCTCAAAACATCAGCCGCAAATGATATCGGCTTTAGCAAAAGAACTTGATGTAGCAACAAGTTTTGTGACCGTGGTAACGGATAAACTGATTCATAAAGGTTATATTCATAGAGAAAGATCACAGAAAGATCGACGAATCGTTGAGTTAACATTAACCGATGAAGGCAATAAGTTATGTAAACAAATGGAGAAAATAAAAAATGAATTTATGTTAAAAAATTTCGAGAAATTTACCGTTGAAGAATTGGAAATCCTTAACTTATTAATATTAAAATGGCGAGGAGAAGAGTAAGTTTAATTAGACTAATTTTGGATACTTATAGATTTTATATAATATGACCTCATCTACTTACTGGATGAGGTTTTTAGTTTTTAAAGGGGTTTGTAATGAAGTTTAACAACCAAAAGACTCCACTGATATAAAAGTTCTCTCTTTATGCTATTAACTTATATTTTTTAATAACAAAGGAGAAAATGAACAGATACAGGGAAGTGAATGACAATCTTAAAGAACAAAAACGTGTTTTCAGAAGGAGAGGTTCTTATAGCCCTCACATGTTACGTTGTAGGATTCAAGTTATAACTGTTCAAAGGATGGAGACTTTATGCGTAAAATAAATGTGACATCAATTCAAATGAATGGGGAAAAAATTATCATTACCATAGATAATATTGAAAAACAAAATCTATCAAATGTAAAGTTTGGTTTTCACCAAAACAATAAATTTATGTACCAATGTGATGTTCCTTTTCGGGTTGAAGGACATACCATTACGTTTAAATTTGAACTTGTTTATCTGGATAATTTTTATCAAGGATTACCTGATGACATAAATTTCTTTGAGTGTTGTGTTATTTTGAATGGTAAGATTTATGATTTAATGGTATTTGAAAGAAATATAATCAACCAGGTTAATTATATGAAGGAAGATTATACATATCAATACACTCAATCAATGTACTTATTTTATATAAAAGAGAACAAATTGACCTTAGCCGCAGGTGACCAATTTGAAATAGTTAAAACGTTAGGTAACCATCTGACAAATAAAATAATTCCAGATTATATTAGAATACATCATGAAAATATCATTTTTCAATTTAATCAATTTTCTCTATCAAAATATCACGTTAATTTCAGGTTAATTGATAAAAGAGATGGAAGCATGCAGAGACTCACTGCCAATATTCTGGATCAACATGAAATTTCTTTGCCTATGGATCGTATTCGCTGGAGGAAGCATGCTGAGTATGACTTATATATTGACATCCTATATGGATTTTCGTTGATTTCATTGCAAATTATTAGTCCGATGTATTATGGTTTTACTCCAAACGGACTGATAAAAACACCGGTAACCAACCTGGAAATAACTGAATATGTTTTACTGTATCCTAAGAAATTTCAACAAGGTGTAAGAAATATAGGGGTAGAAATAGAGCATCAAGCCATTAATGAAGGAAAAATTCTCATGCATTTAAAGAAAAGGATTATAAGTGATAGTCTTATAAAACTCTATCTTATAAAAGAAGCAGATCATCTTTTAATACCTGAATATTGTTATATGATTCAAAACGAACAGATTCAACTAGACATTAAAGAACTAGCGCTTTTTTTAAAGGATCATCATTGTGAGAATCAACGATGGAAACTATATATTAATTATAAAAAAGGCACATCAGATAAATTTCGGCCAATCATCTTTCCCTATATGAAGGATACATTTAAATCCTATGAAAACCAAACTACCTCATTAGGAGAAAATGGTACGTTCACTTGTAAGAGTGATCGTGCCAATCATATTTATATCCTTTTTGAAAATCAAAGCAAGCATCAGGAAAACCATTTTTTCAAGATGACATCACATTGCACAATAAGGAATATTCATTATGATGCAATGAATCAAAAATTAACTTTCACTTTGCCAAAAAAATGTTTTGAAGAAAATTCCGAAATAAGATTAAGATTTAAACAACGTCAATCAAACAAGAGTGTGCAATATACTTTTACCAAAACACCTTTTAGTCCTGAATTAGAGAAAATAATGATTGATTTGTCAGAGTTTATTCGAGAAGGAGCATGTGATGCGTCTAAATGGGATTTATATCTCGAACAAATAAATTGTGAATTGAATATATTAGAGATTAGCCGATTAGGTACTTATGACCAACAAATCAAACCTAAACACATACGGTATTTTCCGTCGGTAAATACATTAACAAATCTTGTTTTCGCACCATATTTAACGATGAATAATGGTTTATCTTTTGTTATAAATAAACCCATTCATTTAAGTAATGAAAAGTTAAAAACTGAAATGGAAGTCAATCGATTTACCATTCATCATGGCATTTTATATGGAAAAGTGACAATCAATTTTCCTGAAGTTAAAAAATTCGATCTTAAAGAGGTCGTCCTAACCCACCGAACGCAGGGAAGTAGAAAACAATATCGGATCCCTATAGAAATTAAAAAAAAGAAAAATTACGATGTGTTCACTTTTTCTATTGATCTAAAGGATCTAGATTTTGAAAAATATTATTGGGATGTCTATTGTCTTGTTTATGTTGACGGAAATGAATATTATGTAAGGTTAAAAAACCCATCTCGAAAAGTGAAAAGAAAGTTAAACAGATCGTCTCTCAAACGAGCCTTTGCCTATCCGAGTAAATGCTGGGTTTATCCCTATGTTACTCAAGTCAACACAGTCGCGCTGACCTATAAAACAAAAGAGTCATATGAAACAACACGGATGTTCTTCAAAGAGAATCTGGCGTTTTATTTTTATTTATTGTTTAAGTGGTACTTTGATAAAAAGGATATTTGGCTCGCTTTTGAAAAATTCTCAGAGGGTGCACAAGATAATGGTTATTACTTTTTCCGTTATTGCTTTCAAAATAAAAAGCATAAACAATTTTACTACATTATTAAGAAAGATTCTCCGGATTATCCTAATTTAATTGATATGAAGCAAAAAGTGATTCATTTCATGAGTTTTAAATATATGATTTATCTTTATGCAGCCAAATTATTAATTTCATCGGAATCGAGGGGACATGTTTATGATGTTCGGGTTCAAAAGGGTCGCCTAAAAAAAAGCTTAAATAACAAACGTCATGTTTTCTTGCAACATGGGGTCATCTCTCTTAAAAAGGTAGACAAAGTTTTTAATAAAAAAGGTCATAACGCCTCAGACCTGTTTGTTGTTTCTTCAGACAGGGAAAAGGATATCATCAAAAATAATTTTGGCTATGACGACAATGAAATCATTGTAACAGGATTAAGCCGCTGGGATGTTATGCAAGATAAATCAAAAGATGAAAAAGCCATTCTTCTAATGCCAACATGGCGTTCATGGATGGATGACATGCCTGAAGATAAATTTGTTGAAACAGACTATTATCATCAATATTTCTCTCTATTAAATGAATCAAACTTAGACCAAACCTTAGAGAAACATCATTTGTATTTGAACTTTTATATCCATCCAAAGTTCAAATCTTATATTCATCAATTTACAACAAAAAATCAAAGAATTAATATCATTCAATATGGGGAAGAAAAAGTCAATGAATTACTGATGAGATCATCATTACTCATCACGGATTACTCCAGTGTAGCATGGGACATGTATTATCAAAAAAAACCCATTGTTTTTTTTCAATTTGACTTCAAAGACTATAATAAGTATCAAGGTAGCTATTTGGATATGGAAAAAGACCTGTTTGGAGATCGTGTCTTTAATTCTGATGAGTTGGTCAATGTTATAAATGAATATGCCGAACGTCATTTTAAAGAGAAGGAACAATTTTCACATCTCAGAGAAAAATACTTTAAATATACCGATAAAAACAATGCAAGGCGGATCTTTGAAAGTATCGTGGAAAAACGAGAAAAATTGATCAAAAAAAATCACGAAAAATCTTTTCAATATCGAATTCTTCACTCAGCAAAATTAAAGAGACTATGGAGATTGTCTCGTACCAATTCAGAGATCATTCAACTATCCAATAAATTAAAGGAAAAAGCCAAGAGAAAAAGAGGGTAAATGTAATAAGCCAAAGGACACTTAGGTGCTGCTTTGGTTTTTTGATAAGTGAAATTGGTTGCCATTTTAAGGCAGTTTTTTTACATCTAAAGATATTTTGGTGTACAATAAATTAGTGATTAATTTATCTTTTAGTGAATAAGATGAGAAAAAAGGCCTATATATGTGAGGATAATAGAAAAACTAAATAGAAGAGAGGTTAGGTAAATGAAAAAAGTAAGAAAAGCCATAATTCCTGCTGCAGGACTTGGAACACGTTTCTTGCCAGCTACTAAAGCCATGCCTAAAGAAATGCTACCCATCGTTGATAAACCAACGATCCAATATATCGTCGAAGAAGCTGTAGACTCGGGTATTGAAGATATTATCATTGTCACAGGAAAAGGTAAACGTGCGATTGAGGATCACTTTGATAATGCCTTTGAATTAGAAGATAATTTGATTAAAAAAAATAAATTGGATTTATTAGAAAAAGTGAAAAAACCTTCTCAGGTAGATATTCATTATATCCGTCAGAAAGAGCCTAAAGGTTTAGGACACGCTATATGGTGTGCTAGAAAATTTATTGGTGATGAACCCTTTGCGGTATTACTCGGCGATGATATTGTTCAATCTGAAACACCTTGTCTAAAACAAATGATGAATGTTTTTGACGAAAAACAATCGAGTGTGATTGCGGTTATGGAAGTTTCAAAGGATGAGACTGATCGATACGGAATTATTGACCCAGAATCTCAAGACGGTCCACTTTACGATATTAAAGGATTTGTTGAAAAACCTAAGGTAGAAGAGGCACCATCTAACGTGGCGATTATGGGAAGATATATCTTAACGCCTGAAATATTTGAGTTTCTTGATTTACAGCAAGTTGGTTCTGGTGGAGAAATTCAGTTGACTGATGCGATAAGTAAGCTAAATGAAATTCAAAAAGTTTACGGCTATGCTTATGAAGGAAAACGTTATGATGTCGGAGAAAAATTTGGGTTTATTAAGTCGACGATTGAGATGGCACTTATGCGTGATGATTTGAGGGAGGAGATGTTGGATTATCTATCAGAATTGAATCAATCAATTCAAAAGGAAATGATGAAGAAGTGATTCAAAATCATTTAGAATATAGATTTTACAATGTATAAACTTTAAAAAAATAAGTTTAAATTAATTTGATATTGGTCTTGAATAAAAAAAAGTTAACCATAATAAAAAATGCTTTTCCTTAGCGACCTTTTCCATTTAAATTGGTATGAGGTCGCTAAATATATGACAATTATATTATAATGGAAACTTATTATAATGAAAAATCTATTTAGTTTTCTAGTACATAATATTCGGCAGTGTCAATAATTTTGTGTAAATGAGTTATCAACCTTTTCAGATAAATTGTTACTTATATTCTAATTATTCTTGTTCGATGGATTGTTTTTGATTTACTTGGCAGGGCTAGCCCTGCCAAGTAAATCATTCGCATCGGCATGTGGCCTATGATTCTAGCTCTTCAAACATTTTTTCAATTTCTGCACGAGCTTTATTAAAGCCAATATGGCAGCGTGTCGCAAAGCGTTGGTTATAGTCTTCAAACTGGGAAACTAAGAAACGTTCCAACGACTCATCATTTGGAAATTGTTCCTTGGGCTTGGTATATTTTTTGATCTTCTTGTTGAATGACTCGATTAAATTTGTAGAGTAGATGCTTCGCCTTTTCACAGAAGGCATCTAGGGCTGCTTTACCTGATTCAGTGTCTTCTGCTTGATGAATCGTTTTAAAATCATCGCAGATCTCCTGACGATCTCCTACGCGCACTTTATGTGAAATATTGTGTGCTACGTGTACGAGACACGTTTGGTATCTCGCTTTTGGAAAGACGCTTGAAATGGCATCGACCATGCCTTTTAAGCCATCTGAAATGAATAATAGGACGTCTTCGACACCACGACCTTTGATTTCTTCGAGTAGTTCTTGCCAGTTGTATGCAGATTCTGTTGAAGCAATCGTATAGGCAAGGACTTCCTTGGAACCATCTTCACGAATTCCAACGGCGATGTATATAGCTTCTTTGGATAAGGTATCACGACGTATCGCAATATAGGTTGCATCTAAATAGACGCACACATAGCGATTATGTAGTTGGCGATTATTGAACGCTTCAACCGTTTCAGATACTGCTTTTGTCATGTTAGAAAGGGTCTGTGGCGTATAATGATGACCCTACATCTTTTCAATCAGATTTGCGATTTCAGACATCGTAATTCCTTTTTGAAAGAGATGAATAACCGTTGACTCTAATGTGTCGTTGGAGCGTTTATACGGAGCTATTGTCTGTTGCTTAAACTCGCCATTGCGATCACGAGGAATCTGGATATTTAAGTACCCATACTCTGTGTAAAGAGTACGTGAATAAGAGCCATTTTGTGAATTACCAGAGTTGAAACCGATACGGTCATATTTTTCATAATCTAGAAAACTAGTAAGTTCGGTTACCAAGAGCGAATTGATTGCTTTTTCTAAATGAGAACGAAAAACTTCCGTAATATCTTGTTTTTTTACTAGTGCATCGACGATTTCTGTTGTAAACTGGTTCATAGGGAAGACCTCTTTTCTATGGATAAGTTGTGGTGACTTTATTCTACCAGGAAAAGGTCTTCCTTTTTTATTGTTTTATTCATTTACACAAAATATTTTACACTCTCACATAACCTTCCTTTGATTAATCAATTACATACTGCTTTATCAAAGTATGGCTTTTTTATTATGAATAGTTAGTTTATAATAGGGTATGTTTTCTAGAAAAGGAATAAATGTTTGTCTGTCTGTGTGATTTAAATACTTAGAGATAATAATCGTTCAAGTTAATATATTAAATGAAGGGAAGTAATATTTTGAGAACATTTCCAGAAGGTAAAATTTTTTTTGTTACTTCTACACTTCCATATAAATTTGGAGGACGTACAAAGTCATTGCTTAGAAGAGCTAAGCTATTGACTGAAGGTACAGAAAATAAATTAATATTAGCTACAACAAATTATAATGAGAACTACGACCAAGTATACGCCAGTTATAGAAAGAAAAACTTAGTTAACGAAAATATTCAATTTATAAATATGTATGACGATCTTAAAGGAACAAACTCAAGTAGTACTAAAATAAAAAAACATCGAATTGAAGAACGAAGATATATACATGTTAAAGAAGATAATCGTGAAGGTTATCGATATTTTGATAAAAAAACAGGACAATATGTTATGTTTAAAAGCTTTGAAACAAAAAATAATCAATTAAAATTTATTGATTATTTTAAACAAGGTATTCCACATCGTTCAATGAGAGAACATTATGACAGTAAGGGTTTATTACATAAAAAAACATTTTATCATGATACTATTTTAGAACCATACGAAGAAGTTTTTTATAATAATAAAGGTCAATTTTATTTGAACAAGTTATATACTTTAAATGGAAATAAATCTAAGTTAAAACAAATTTTTTACTATGATAGAAATATGAATCGAACCCATATGTTTAAAACAGAAAAAGAACTCTTCACTTTTTGGTTTAATCAAGTTTGTGATGATAAGACATATATGGTCGTTGATGCAAGGTTATTAGACAGACCAGTATTAAACATTAAAAATATTAATGTAAAAAAAATCTTTCAATTGCATAATAATCATTTATCAACTCCAAATGATATTCATTCAAATATAAAGAACAGTTATAAAACCTTAATTAATAGATCGAAGGAAGCAGACGCTATTATTTGTTTAACAAATGAACAAGCTAATGATATTGAAAGATTAACTGGAAATAAAGAAAATATAAAGGTTATTCCTCACAGTATCAATCCTAAAAAAATAAGTATTGACCGGGATATAAAGAAAATAGTTGTTGTTTCAAGATTACATCCTCAAAAAAGGTTGAACCACATCATTCAAGCTTTTAGTATCTTTATTAAAAAACATCCGGATTATACTCTTGAAATCTATGGCATGGGAGAAGAAGAGGATAAATTAAAACAATTAATTTCAGACCTAAATTTATCTGATACGTGTATATTAAAAGGTTTTACTGACAAACCCGACTATGTTTTTCAATCAGGTGGTTTTTCTGTTGTTTCAAGTGAATTTGAAGGTTTTTGCCTTTCTATATTAGAGAGCTTATCAAACGGATGTCCAGTTGTTAGTTATGATGTGAAATATGGACCTAAAGATTTGATTAAGGACGGTATAAATGGTTATCTCGCTCAAGATGGGGATATCGAAGATCTATCTATGAAGATGGAAATGATGGCTCATTCAGATTTAATGAAAATATCCAATGAATGTATTAGTTCTGTAAAATCTTATAATGACGAAACATTCATTAATAAATGGATAAAATTACTAAATGAGGTATGAAGTTTTTTTCAGTTAGAAAAAAACCACTTTATTAATTATGTATTATTTAACAAATTCATCAAAAGGTCATATATGAGTATTTAATTTATATCATAATTTATATCATATAGAGACAAAAGTAATTTAAAATGCAAATGTAAAGGTCCCAACTGTGCTTTCTTATGAAACCAAATATAAAAATACAAAAGTAGATATTTTTATGTAGGACTCTAGGTGATTAATTTTTGTGTTTGCATGTCAAATAAATTTTTTTACAGTATAATAAAAAGGAATTCCTGAGTATGAATTGTTTCATTCGTGTATTAAAGATCTACCTTCCATACGAATCCTTGATTGAATATGGAAACTAATAAATTTCCTGAAATTTAATTTGAATTATATTTGATTTATGAATATACTATCCTTTAGGGATATGTAGATATTTGTCTAAAATATTTCTTTTTTGGAGTAACGTGTTATGTTATATATTATTAACTTTAAATTGTAAGGAGATTAGATTATGAGAAAGGTATTGACATATGGAACCTTCGATTTACTACATTATGGGCATGTTAACCTTTTAAGACGTGCTAGAGAATTAGGTGATTACCTTATTGTTGGTTTATCAACAGATGAGTTTAATGCTATTAAACACAAAGAGGCATATCACAGTTTTGAAAACAGAAAATTAATTTTGGAATCTATACGCTATGTTGATAAAGTAATACCTGAAGATAATTGGGATCAAAAAATAAAGGATGTAAAAGAAAATAACGTAGATGTATTCGTAATGGGTGATGACTGGAAAGGTAAATTTGATTTTCTGAAAGAATATTGTGAGGTCGTATATTTACCTCGAACTGTTGGTGTTTCAACAACAAAAATCAAAGAAGACTTGTTTTCAATAAAAAATGGTTAAAGAATTAGTTATATCTTTGTATTTACTAAGTGTTAAGTTGATTTTTAATTGTTTCAAGATACTCCATTTGAACGATAAAGTAACGTTTGTTGTTTCGTTTGGAGATAACACACGATTTGTGTATGAGGAAATGAAACGCCAACAAGTAAAATCTAAAGTCGTTTTTTTATGTAAAAAAAAATGCATATCAGAATTTAAAACTTATTCAATGCCAGTTATTCCCATTGAAACTTTTAATTTATTTAATATAATAAGATCATGTTATCATTTAGCAACCTCTAAATTGATTTTTGTGGATAATTATTTTGGCTTTCTTTCTGTGACCGAATTTAAAAAAGAAGTCACATGTATTCAATTGTGGCATGCTGCTGGGGCTATTAAGACATTTGGTTTAATGGATAATTCCGCTAAAAAGCGAAGTAAAAGAGCTCAATTACGCTTTAAGCATGTTTATGAAAAATTTGATAAAATAGTTATCGGTTCAGATACAATGGGTGAACTTTTTATTCGAGCTTTTCATTCGAAAGATAAAAAACTCTTACGAAAAGGGATCCCAAGAACCGATTTTTTTTATGACAATAAAGTTTTAGAGCACTCCAAAGTAAAAAAAAAATCATTGTTTAATGATAAAAAAGTCATATTATATGCACCGACATTTAGAGAAAATGAGTTAGACAAAACAAGAATACAAATAGATTTAGACCTGATGGAAAAAAAGCTAAGTCATAATTTTGTGATTATATTAAGACTACATCCTGCTGTACGCTCGACATTAAATTTAGAAAAAAAATATCCGGATTTTGTATATGACTATTCATCATGTCATGATATTAATTATCTACTGCTTTTAACAGATATTTTAATTACGGATTATTCGTCTATTCCATTTGAATTTTCACTACTTCATAGACCGATGATTTTCTTTCCTTATGATTTGGAAAAATACAAATCAGAAAGAGGACTATGGAATGAATATAATCGATTAGTTCCAGGCCCGATCGTTAGAAATACTGATGAAATTATAGAACTTATTCAAAATAATGATTTTGATATTGATAGAATAAAGTTATTTTCAAAAGTTTGGAATAAATATTCACAAGGTCAATCAAGTGAAAAAATTGTCGAATATCTATTTTCTGACAAGAAAAGAAAGATATCCAAAGGTTGATATTTACTAATGGATATGCTTTTTTCTAAGGAGGAGACTTTGATGGAGGCTGCAACTACAGTTGCTGTTAATAAGAAAAAACGTATAAAAAGATCTCTTTTAGAGAATTTCGCTTTCAAAAATAATGAAATTATATTAGCAGTAAGCTATGAACTCTCAGATGAAACCTTGTCTGATCAAGTTAAAATAATTATCAGAAACAGGTTATCTAATGAAGAACTTAACATGAAGATATTTAAGATAAAAAAAGAAGAATATAAAATTTACTTACAAGCATCAATTCCTAAAGATAAGCTTTTTAAAACAATATCTAAAGGAAAGTATTGGGATATTTATATCTCACCGCTTACAACCGATTTATTTGAATATAGTAGATTAAAGAGTAATACCCAAAACTTAGAACTACTTAGCACTATTTTTGAAGATGACCTTTTAATTACTCCTTATAAAACAAACAAGGGAAATGTCTCTTTTAAAGTGACTGAACCTAAACTCTTAGGAAAAATTGAACAAATAAATCAAAAAAACGGTATATTTCAAATAGAAGGCTATGCTATATATCCCAACATAGATCAATCTGATAAAAATGATGTCATAAAAAATATAATTGTAAGAGATAAAAATCATGAAATGTTAAAGACTTATCAAGCCAGAAATATTGAAAGACATGATTTAAGCCAATCGATAGATGAAATAAGTAATCTTTATGATTGGGCTGGTTTTTCAGTTGAAATAGATTTAAAAGAATTTGTATCTCAATTACCAAAAGAACATCCTAAAAATTTTGTGATTGAAATTGAACTTATTAATTGTATTAGTAATGAAACAGTAAATACGGCTAGGTTAAAAATTCCAGAGAAAATTCACACCCATAAATATGTTCTAAAAGGAATTAAAGGTAAGAAAAAAATTATAGTAAAACGGACAAAAAAAGGTAGAAATGCAATTTTTCAAGTATCAGACTATATTCTTAAAAAAGAGTTAAAATCAAAAGTTCATCGCTTAATTCGTCGATTCAGAAGTCACCGAAAGACTAAACAAGCCTATAAACAAATTTTTAAGGCTTTAGGAAAGTTACCAGCAAGAAAGGGTCTTGTTGTTTTTGAAAGTTTTTTAGGAAAACAATATAGTTGTAACCCAAGGGCTATATATGAATATTTAAAAGAAAATTATCCTCAATATAAGCTAGTATGGAGTGTTGACAAACGATATATAAAAAACTTTGAGGGTAAAGACGTAAAGTATGTAAAAAGATTTTCAATTAGATGGTTGTTCTTAATGTCAAGAGCACAATATTGGGTAACCAACAGTCGATTTCCACTTTGGATTCCAAAACCAAAACATACAACATATTTACAGACTTGGCACGGAACACCTTTAAAAAGGCTTGCTGCAGATATGGACGAAGTTCATATGCCAGGTACGAATACTATAAAATATAAAGCTAATTTTTGTAAAGAAGCTAGTAGGTGGGATTACCTTATATCTCCAAATGCTTATTCAACAGAAATATTTGCTAGGGCTTTCCAATTTGACAAGGTGATGATAGAGTCAGGTTACCCTCGAAACGATATTTTATATACAGATAATAACTTTACTGAGATATTTAAATTAAAACAAAAATATGGATTACCTCAAGATAAAAAAATTATTCTTTATGCTCCGACTTGGCGAGATGATCAATTTTATTCTAAAGGTAAGTATAAATTTGACCTTGATCTGGATTTAAGCTTAATGAGGGAAGAATTCGGTGATGAATATATTGTTATTTTACGAATGCACTATTTGGTTGCTGAGAATTTAGATCTGTCTCCATATGAAGGATTTGCCTATGATTACTCTCAACACGAAGATATTAGAGAATTATATTTAATATCTGATATTCTTATGACTGATTATTCAAGTGTATTTTTTGATTATGCAAATCTTCGTCGACCAATGATATTTTTTGTTTATGACATTGAAAATTATCGTGATAAACTTAGAGGTTTTTATTTTGATTTTGAAAAAACAGCTCCAGGCCCACTTGTTAAAACAACTGCGGAGGTTATTAATTCTATACGAGAATTTGAAGACAATGATTTTGCAGTTCCAGATAATTTTAATGCGTTTTATGATAAATTTTGTTATTTAGAAAATGGATCAGCTTCAAAACAAGTAGTTGATAAGGTTTTTTTAAATAAATAAAGAAATATGTTATTATAAGAATTTAATATAATGTATATTAAACTATTATGTAAATTTCTTTTTTATATTCCATCTTCTAGATTATACTTTGGGTATATAAATTATACCTATTCATAGTAGGAAGGGTAACTACATGAAATCAGCATTTATAGTAATTAGAGAACAAATTAAAAGTTTTTACTTAATACGTAGACTTTCAATGTATGAAATGAAAAGTAGTAATAATAACAACTATCTCGGAATGTTGTGGGAAATAATAAATCCAATGATACAAATAGGGATATACTGGTTTGTTTTTGGTTTTGGAATACGTAAAAATCATGGTGTTAATATGGATTCAACCACAATTCCGTTTCTTTTCTGGATGTTATCAGGTATTGTTTTATGGTTTTTTATTAACCCTGCTATTCAACAAGGATCAAAGTCAATATATTCTAGAATTCGTTTTGTAGCAAAAATGAGTTTCCCAATGAGTGCTATTCCTAGTTATGTGATTATGGCTAAATTCTATCAACATTTGATGTTGACGGCCATTATCATTATAATCTTCCAATTTACAGACTTTCATATTTCAAAATATATAATTCAATTGCCTTATTTTATGTTTGCTTCTATAGTTTTCGTATTAGCTGTGTCCTTAGTGACATCAACATTATCTACAATTGTTCGCGATGTACATCAGATCGTCCAAGCAATTATGAGAATGATGATATACCTTGTACCGTTTCTTTGGGTAATACATGATAATTCTGAAGGCGGAAGGTTAATTTTGAAAATAATGAAATTTAATCCTCTTTATTATCTCGTTGAAGGTTATCGATCTTCAATCTTGGGAACTTCGTGGTATCCGATTGTCCATTTTAAATATTCCCTTTACTTTTGGGGAGTTGTAGCCATAATATTTATGTTTGGATCCATGATACATTTAAAATTTAGAGATCGTTTTGTGGATTACTTATAATGGATGTGTAATTTATGACAAAGTCAGTTGTTTTACGTAATATTACAAAAAAATACAAGATGTATTCTAAGACTTCCGAGAAATTATTAGATTTAATTTCTCCAAAAGGTTATGGAGAAGATTTCTATGCCTTGCAAGATATTAGTTTTGAAGCCGAACAAGGTGATGTTATCGGCATTATTGGAGTTAACGGATCAGGTAAATCAACTCTATCGAATATTTTATCAGGCATTATTCCGCCAACATCAGGGGAAATGGAAATCAATGGACAAGCACAACTGATCGCTATTTCTTCAGGTTTGAATACACAATTAACAGGTCGAGAAAATATTGAATTAAAATGCTTAATGCTCGGTTTTAGTAAAAAGGAAATAAGAAATTTAGAACCTGAAATTATTGAGTTTGCGGATATAGGCAAATTTATTGATCAACCTGTAAAAAGTTACTCAAGTGGTATGAAATCTCGTCTGGGTTTTGCTATTTCTGTGCATATGGATCCAGACATTCTCATTATAGACGAAGCATTATCTGTAGGAGACCAAACGTTTACTGATAAATGTTTGGCCAAGATGAATGAATTTAAAGCCCAAGGAAAAACCATTTTCTTTATTAGTCACTCTATTGGTCAAATGAAGAAGTTTTGTGAGAAAGCCTTATGGATTCAATATGGAAGAGTTAAAGATTATGGCTTGATGAAAGACGTTATGCCGAAGTATGAACAGTTCTTAAAAGACTATAAAAAAATGTCCAAAGAGGAACAAAAAGATTTACAAGAAAAGGCACGCGAACATAATGATGAAGAACGTCATAACCTGGAAGATAAAAAACCAAAGAAAACTTTTCGAAATATCATGGCAATCGTAATCATTATTGTCATAATTTTGTTTACTGCGGTTATGTGGATGAATCAATAAATTTAATTTTAAAGTCATTTTCGTTTGGAAATGGCTTTTTTTCATATGTTCCTTTTTATATATTTCTTACATAACGCGAAAAAACACCTTTTCAGCAAAATTTTTGCTGAAAATTTGTCACGTTTGCCTAGTTAGAATGATTCACAATCGTGGTATAATTAAAGATGGAAAAGGCTTTCAGTATTATATAATAGGACGATAAGGATGGTGGATTAAATGTATAACATTCTTGTACCTGTTGATGGCTCGGAACCATCAAAACGTGCGATTAATGAAGCTTTAAAGCTAACTAAAGGTAGAGAAGATCAATATCAGATTACATTGCTTTATGTGAGTACATCTCCTGCTTACTTCCCAATTTATGCAGAGGATACGACGCAATTAGTTCTTAATGTACATGAACTGGAAAGAGCGCAAGGAAATAAGTTACTTAAGACTCTTAAAGACCAACTTCATGCAGAAAGTGATGTTAAGGTTAACACAAAACACTTATTAGGATCTCCCGCTAAAGAAATTTGTCAATTTGCGGAGAAAGAAAAAGTTGATATGATAATTATGGGGAATAGAGGTATGGGGGCATTTGGAAAAATGATTCTCGGTAGTGTCAGCAATCGAGTGATTCAAGAAGTGAATGTACCTGTCTTGATTGTAAAATAAAATATCTTAAGTACCCCTC
>NZ_WNHB01000010.1 GCF_009718825.1 Terrilactibacillus tamarindi
GAAAAACCTGCTAATTATTCTTCGTTTTAGTCAGCTTTTAAAGAAGAGAAATATGGCTTTATACCTTTCTATACGATACTACCAAAAGGAGTCTTAGGGTTACTCTCATTCAGTAAAAAGTTGAAAATTGATTCATTAACGTAAAAAGGTCTATACTGGTAAAAGGATTAAATCACCATTTTATCGCCAAAGAAAACCAGTTGAAAGAAGTGATATTATGAATAAATTAAATTTTACTTTAAACAAAGATGCCTTTTTAAAGGATCTTTTTGACTTATTAGCTATTCCAAGTGTAAAGGATGTCGAACACGCAAAGCCAGGTGAACCCTTTGGTCCTGAGATAGCACGGGCACTTGGTCAGCTATTGGAACTAGGAGAAAGGGAAGGTTTTCGAACAAAAAATATAGACGGCTATGCGGGTTATATCGAGTACGGACCTGAAGAGGCAGAAGATTATATTGCGATATTAGGTCATACCGACGTCGTGCCTGCAACGGGTAACTGGACAAACCCTCCATTTGAACCTTATGTAAAAGACGGTAAAATCTTCGCTCGAGGAGCGATTGATGATAAAGGGCCAACAATGGCTGCCTTCTATGGATTGAAAGCGGTCAAAGATTCAGGTCTGCCAATCAAGCATCGAATTCGCCTTGTTATAGGTACAGATGAAGAAAGTGGCTGCAGCTGTATGAAGTATTATAACACGAAAGAACCTATGGCTTTATTTGGATTTGCACCTGACGCTGAGTTCCCATTGATATATGCAGAAAAAGGCCGGATACATACGCGTTTAGAGTATAAAGTTCAACAACACGACAAGGATTCAGATCTCGTCCTAGTTGAATTATCATCTGGCGAAAGAATTAACATGGTTCCCGATCAGGCTTATGCTGTCATTTCCGGATCCCGAGCAAACGATGCTGTAGATAAAATAAAACAAGCATTAGACAACGAGAAAACCGTCTATTCCGTTGAACAAGTAGAAAATGGTTGGAAATTAACGGTCAAAGGGACGTCAGCCCACGGTTCAGAGCCTTATGGCGGCGTGAATGCAGCATTTTTACTTGCTAATGGATTGAAAGAGGCTCCATTCTCAGAAGCTGAAAAAACATTTATTTCTTTTTTAGCTAATACGTTAAATAACGATTTTTATGGGGAAAATTTAGGTATTCCATTTAAAGATGACATCACCGATCGTTTAACCGTGAATGCGGGCATTGTAAGGTTTGACCACTCGCAAGGAGGCTCAGTATCCCTTGATATCCGATGTCCGGTTACGGCTCCATTAGATGAGTTAATTGAGACGTTAACATCGGAAGTTAAAAAACAGGGATTTGAGATCGGTGAATTGATAAAAAATGAACCGTTGTATGTGGATCAAAAACATCCAGGCGTTCAAATTTTAAAAAAGGTCTATGAAGAAAATACAGGGGAGAATGATGTTGAGCTCTTAACAAGCGGTGGAGGTACTTATGCTCAATATTTAGATGCCGGAGTCGCTTTTGGAGCTTGTTTCCCAGGTAAACCTTATACCGGGCACCAAGTGGATGAGTATATTGAATTGGATGATTTATTACTAGCAACGCAGATCTATGCAGATGCCATCTATAATCTGGCCAATATGGATAAATAAAAATGCAATATGAATGCCCAATGAATACCTCTTCATTGGGTTATTTTCTGTTTTCAAGTGGCGCAATTCCGTTATGAAGAGGCGCAATTCTGTTATGAAGAGGCGCAATACCGCTTTGAAGAGACGCAATTACATTTCGGAGAGGCGCAATTCTGTTATGAAGTAGCGCAATTCTGCTTTGAAGAGGCGCAATTCCATTTTGAAGTGGTGCAATTCTGCTTTGAAGTAGCGCAATTCCATTTTGAAGTGGTGCAATTCCGTTATGAAGAGGCGCAATACCGCTTTGAAGAGACGCAATTACATTTCGAAGAGGCGCAATTCCGTTATGAAGTGGCGCAATTCTACTTTGAAGTAGCGCAATTCCATTTTGAAGTGGTGCAATTCCATTTTGAAGAGGCGCAATTCTTCTTTGAAGTAGCGAAATTCCGTTATGAAATGGCTCAATCCCAATCCAAAGTAGCACAATTCCGCTTCCAAGTGGTGCAATTCATCTCTGGCGTGGTTTGATCTTCTCAGAACCTCTTTCAATTGTAAATTTATCAACATTGACTCTTGCCTAAAAATACGATACAAATGTTATAAGTCTAGTTATTTCCTCTTATTTAATATGCATTGACACACTCACATTATTTTGTTTATCAATTTGCCCCTTACTATGATAAAAATCTCTTATAGAGTTAGAGAATGATGAGGACGTGTCGTAACAGTGAATATATTATATGTTGTTGGTGAATTTCCAAAGTTGTCACAGACATTTATCTTAAATCAGATCACAGGTCTAATTGATGCTGGGCATCATGTTACTGTATTAGCTAAAAAAAGTGAATCCAATTATAAAATACATGAAGACGTATCTAACTATCATTTGCTAGACCATGTGATCTACTATGATGAAAATGGGCGAGATAATAAATTTTCTAAAGGAATGACATTTGTTAAGTCACTCTTCAGCTTTAGTTATAGTCAACTACTCCACAAAAAACACCCCACACATTTATCATGGAAAGCTTTGTTGAGCTCTCCTAATTTAATATTGTTATACAACCGATTGAAGAAACAGCCTCTGCTAGATATGGATATCGTTCATGCTCATTTTGGTCCAAATGGCCTGCTTGCCCATAAGTTGATACAAATGGGTCTTATTAGTGGACGATTATTTACGACATTCCATGGTTATGACATGCTTCGGTATATTAGACAAAAAGGCGACGATGTTTACAAAGACCTTTTTCAATCGAAGGCGGTCCTACTTCCCATCAGCAACTTCTGGAAAAGTAAACTAGAAGGAATGGGGGCAAATCCCACTCGGACAATTGTTCATCATATGGGAATTGATGTTGATAAATTTGAATATCTCCCGATCAAAATGAACCAAGATATAAAAATCATATCAATCGCTAGATTTGTAGAAAAAAAAGGCTTGAGTTATGGCATACAAGCTGTCTCCAATCTTATCAAGAAAGGCTATAATATTACCTACTCAATAATTGGCGGAGGACCTCTTGAGAAAGAGCTTCGTTCAATCATTTCAAATAAAGGACTCGAAGATCACATTCAATTGCTTGGTTGGAAAACGCAAGACCAAGTGATAGAGATAATGAAGGAATCACATGTAGTTTTACTTCCAAGTGTAACAAGTCATGATGGTGATATGGAAGGGATTCCGGTTATTTTAATGGAAGCGATGGCTATGGGGAAAATTGTTGTTTCTACGTATCATAGTGGTATTCCAGAGCTAATTAAACACGGGGTTAATGGTTATCTCGTAGAGGAAAAGAATGCCAAAGAATTAGTAGATACCCTAAAAAATATTTTTGATATGGAAGATCATAGCTCGATCATAGAACAAGCCAGAGAAACGGTATCTCGTCAATTTAATATTTGTGAGCTAAATAAGCAATTAATCGATACTTTTGAAAGGAAAATCCATTAGTATGAACCCATTCGTGAAAAAACTCATTGGTTTTTCCATAGGTCCAATTGGTGGTGCATTTATCGCTTTTATCACAATCCCTTTAACGACACATTTTATCTCGCCAAATGAATATGGAAGAGCAAGTATGTTTGCGTTATTTCAAGTCCTTATAGGGACATTCTTATATTTAGGAATTGATCAAGCCTATACAAGAGAATTTCACTCGAGTAAGAATCGTGTCCACTTGTTTAAGAACGCCCTCATGATTCCTTTAATTTTATCGCTAGTTGTTTTCTTGCTCATTTGTTTAAATGCCAAAACGGTTTCTCTTTTATTGTTTGATAAGCGGGATTATATCTTAGCTTCTGTTTTGTTTGGGCTGATGCTCATTTTTGTTGTTTTTGAACGATTTATTCTTCTATCCATTCGAATGCAGGAAAAAGCAGTTGAATACTCGGTGTTTAATATCTTGATCAAATGTGCAATATTGATCCTTACATTAATCTATATCATCTTTATTCGCCAAGACTTTTTGGCCGTGGTTTATTCAACCGTTTTTGGTCAAATGGCGGGGGATTTTTATCTGATCATAAGGTATAGACATTTATTCAATTTCTATCGTTTTCACATTGATAGAGATCTTATTAAGCAGCTCTTAAAGTTTGGTGTTCCTTTGATTGTTGCAGCCTCTGTCGCTAGCTTGTTAAATTCAATAGATCGACTAGCCTTAAGAACATGGAGCAACTTTTTCGAGATAGGGATCTTTACGGCCACTTTGAAAATAGCCGCTGTGTTATCTGTTGTTCAATCTAGTTTTACCAATTTTTGGGTGCCTACGGCGTATCGTTGGTACAACGAGCAAAAGTCAATCACCCATTTTAAATGTATTAGTGATGGTGTGTTGCTAGTTATGTCACTATTGTTTTGCTGCATCCTGATCTTCAAAGACGGAATTATTATCTTGTTATCACCAAACTATCATGATGCTATTTACATAGTAGGCTTTTTGTGTCTGCAGCCTGTCATGTATACGATTAGCGAAACAACGACTTTAGGAATTGTCTTTTCAAAGAAGAGTTATTTAAATATATGGGTGAGCTTGGTGGCTGTCATACCTAATCTTCTTTTAAATCTTCTTTTGGTCCCAAGATTAGGTGCCGTTGGTGCTGCTATCTCTACAGGAGTTTCTTATATCTTCTTTTTTTGGGGAAGAAGTTTCTTCTCAAATCGAAATTGGAATGGATTTTCACTAACAAAGCATTTCTGGGTTATTTTAATCCTGTTTACGGGTGCTTTATTAAACAGTTTCCATCTAAACTACATTGTTATCATAAACATTGGAATGTTATTACTTACAGTGGCCGTGCAAATTCCTACAGTTAGACAACTTCAGTTGATTTATACGAAACGTGATAAGTCAGAATGGGATTTTACTTAACAAATAGCTATATTTAAAAGGGTTGAATGTGAAAGAACTTATTCGCATTCAACCCTTTTTTTGAACGTCAACTCATTTTGACGCATTAAATATTGGAAAACAACCATCATTTAGAACAAAGCAAATTTAAAATAAATTAACAATTATTTACGATTTATTTATCATATCTCAACAGAGGCTTTATATTGTTTCTTTATAATCAATCACAAGGGCGCAAGTTGAATTCAAAATTCTGTGAGGTGCAACACCAATGAATGCTGAAAAAAGTTTGGACTATTTTATGGAAGACTCTACAGAAAAATCTACAGAAACAACATTCAAGGTTTTTCCAACGAAAGGATTAAAAAAATACTTATATGTGAAAAGGATAACGGATATTTTCCTTGCAAGTATAGGTATGGTCTTGGCGCTTCCAGTTATTTTTGTTTCGGCAATGTTTATTGTTTTAGAAACACCAGGCTCACCTTTTTACACACAAGAAAGAGTCGGGAAAAATGGTAAGAAATTTAAATTGATTAAGTTACGTTCCATGCGAACAGATGCAGAAAAGTTTGGAGCAAAATGGGCTGAAGCGAATGACCCTCGCGTCACAAAAGTGGGGGCAATCATTCGAAAAACGCGGATTGATGAATTGCCTCAGTTACTATGTGTTTTAAAAGGAGATATGTCCATGATAGGTCCGAGACCTGAGAGACCTATGTTCACAGAACAGTTCAATCGTGAAATTGAAGGATTCAAAAATCGCTTACTTGTAAAGCCGGGTTTAACTGGCCTTGCACAAGTCAACGGTGGATACGATATCTCACCAAGAGAAAAATTACAATACGATTTAATATACATTGATAATTTATCCATGCTCTTGGAAATGAAAATCATGTTAAAAACAGTCAAAGTCCTATTTACAGGTGAAGGTGCACGTTAATGGTGACAAATGATACATCCTATTTAAGCTAACAGGAAGGGATCGATAGATTTTGAAAAACATAGCGGTTATCGGAACAGGATATGTTGGACTCGTCTCAGGTGTATGTTTTAGTGAAGCCGGAAATCATGTTATTTGCTGTGATATTGATCAAGGAAAGATCAATGATCTGAAAAGAGGTATCATTCCAATTTTTGAACCGGGTTTAAACCAGCTTATTGATAAAAATGTTGCTAGAAATCGATTGTGTTTTACAAGTGATATTCCTAAAGCGATACAAAGGGCAGAGGTTATCATTATAGCGGTCGGGACACCGATGTCACGTACAGGTGAAGCGGACTTAACCCACGTTAAACAAGTCGCTAAAACCATAGGGAAACATTTAAATGGATATAAAATTATCGTGAATAAAAGTACGGTCCCTGTTGGCACTGGGAAAATGGTCAAAAATCTTATCAGTGAAATTTCAAGAGATCAATATGCTTTTGATGTTGTATCTAATCCCGAGTTTTTACGTGAAGGAGTAGCCGTTAAGGATACGATGCAAATGGAACGGGCTGTGATTGGTGCAACAAGTGCAAAGGCGATGGAGGTAATGGTCCAATTACATAAACCATTTACCACAAAGGTCGTAAAAACAACAATAGAAAGTGCTGAAATGATAAAGTATGCAGCTAATGCTTTTTTGGCGACAAAGATCTCTTTCATGAATGACATCGCGAATATTTGTGAACGGGCTGGAGCTGACGTCACAAAAGTGTCTGAAGGAATTGGATTAGATAGTCGTATAGGGCAAAAATTTCTTCAAGCTGGTGTCGGTTTTGGCGGGTCTTGCTTTCCGAAAGATACAGCCGCTTTATTACATATTGCTGAATCCTTTGGGTACGACTTTAAATTAATTAAAGCCGTGATGGAAACAAATATCGGTCAAAGAGTTCAGATAATTAAAAAGGTGGAATCAATACTCGGTTCATTGGAAGGAAAATCGATCAGTATTCTAGGTTTAGCGTTTAAACCGAATACCAATGACATGAGATATGCGCCTGCATTGGATATCATACCTCAGCTAAATCATTTAGGAGCAAATGTTAAAACATTTGATCCAATTGCCATTCCAGAGGCAAAAAAACAACTAGGTTATATCTGCTCATATTCGGATGATCTGTATGAAACGATTCGAGGAACAGATGCCTGTGTGATTTTAACTGGTTGGAAAGAAATTAAAAGTCTTGATCTAGAAAAAACAAAAAGATTAATGAATCACCCATTCGTTATCGACGGACGGAATCTTTTTGACTTAACAATGATGCAAAACCTTGGGTTCACTTACGTTTCTGTCGGAAGACCCGTCGTACATGGAGAAACTACATTTTCAAATATCATTTAGGGGGTTTTATTATGGATCGAGTGATTGTAACTGGCGGAGCGGGATTCATTGGTTCTCACATTGTCGAAGCGTTATTACGTGAGAATTATAAAGTTATGGTTATTGATAATTTTTCAACTGGACATCGGCGTCATTTGGAGCATCTGCCTATCGATGTCTATACATTTGATATTACAAATCCTGATGTCATGGATTTAATCATATCCTTACATCCAGACTACATTATTCATGAAGCAGCACAGATCAGTGTGGCTAATTCCGTAAAAGATATCTTAAATGATGAAAATGTGAATGTGAAAGGATCTCTTCATGTTATTAAGGCAGCGATAAAAGCGAATGTCAAAAAAGTCGTGTTCGCTTCTTCTGCCGCTGTTTACGGGAATCCCATAACATTGCCCGTGTCAGTCGATCATCCTACCAGGCCAGAATCTCCTTATGGATTAACCAAATTAACCGTGGAGCATTATTTAAAGATGGCTTATAAATTTTACGGTCTCTCCTATGGGATATTAAGATATAGCAATGTTTATGGTCCGAGACAGGATGCGAAAGGAGAAGGCGGGGTTGTTGCTATTTTTTCTGAATGCATGAGAAAAGAGACAGCACCTACGATCTTTGGCGATGGCAAGCAGACAAGAGATTTTATCTTTGTAAGGGACGTCGCATCAGCTAACATCAAAGCCTTAAAGGTAGATAAAAATATTTCTGTGAATATCTCTTCAGGCGGCTCAATTACGATTAATCAACTCTTTGAAACAATGAAAAAAGCAGCCAATAGCCATCTTAGCGTTCATTATGCAGACGCTCGACAAGGAGATATTCGAGACAGTCTTCTATCTAATGATGAAACAAAACGTCTACTAGGATGGGCACCTTGTGTAGATTTATTTCAAGGTCTAAGAGAAACGATTTATGATCCAAATCAATACAAAAAATTGCAAAAATTATAAGTTTACATTTTGAAATTGGAATACAAGGGAGTAAAGGTATGGAAAGGAATTTGATAATGGCTAAGCAAGCGAGCACCTTAATTATTTTATTATCTTCACTTACGGGTGCTTGCTTATTTTTAGGGGTGAAATTTGAGTATTTTATCATTTTCATGGCTGTGTGGCTAACGGTTTGTTTATGTATTCTTTTTAAACCATTTACAAATAACGGGCAATTTTTTCGAAGTGTGATGTATTTTCTCGTTATGACCACTTTTTTAAATCAATCTGCGCTGAGTATCCATGTCGGTTTCTTCAGTTTATTTTTATATCGCATTGTACTCATTGCAGCTTTGATGGTTTTTATTGTTCATTTGGTCAGTGAGAAAAGACTTTCACATTATTGGAATCAGGTCCAAACAAAAGAAATTCTGCTTTTCTTACTTTTTTGGATGATATATGGTGTGATCTCGCTCCTTTGGGCTAAGTCGCTATTAGAAGGAATAAAATATTTATTCTTATTAGGAATTGGAATTTTATTTATTTTTTTAGCGAGTTTTACGTTTACACATGTTTCGAGACTCTTATTATTTCAAAAAATTTGGATCATCATGTCCATATGTCTAATACTCATTGGGTTTGTGAATCATTTTGGGCATATTCAGCTTCCAACCTCAACACTGTATGGAGGGCCATCCTATAAACTTTCTTACCCAACGGCCGTTTTTTTCAATCAAAATGATTTTGCGACATTTCTAAGTATAGCCATTTTCTTCTTTATTACAGCAGCTAAAGCTAGTAGGAATGTCGGATCAAAAACAATGTTAATCTTATTTGCTATTTTATCCGTTTATTTGATTCATTTAACAGAATCTAGAGCAAGTTTACTCGGTGTGATTTTAGGTTGTTTAGTCTATTTATTTATCCATTTAAAGGCTCGAGTAAAAAAGATAACGGTGATGGTGATTGGTATTCTGGCCCTTTTTAGCCCTTTTTACATGGGTGGAATTTTTAATAAAATCCAGACTTTATTTACGGCGTATCACCAATATCCTACGAATCAACCACTTCCATCCAACGTGGTTAGAGCCCATCTACTTCAAAATACCTTTCATTATCTTATAGATTCTTTTGGATTCGGTGTTGGGGCTGGAAATATTCCTGTTTATTTAAAAGAACGATCCATTTACGATATAGATCAAGTGTATGAAGTCCACAATTGGCTAGCTGAAATAGCTGGAAATTTTGGTATAGGGATTCTATTAGGCTATATAACGATGTATAGCTACCTGTTTTTTACTTTGTATAAATTATACAAACGGCAGACGAACAGACAATATAAAGCGCTATTAGAGGCGGGTATGATGGGACTCGTTGGATTTGCTGTCTCCAGTATTAGCCCGAGCTCCGTGAGCAATCTCTATTTCCATTGGGTTTTTCTTGCCTTTACTATTTCTACCGTTTCGGTTTTTAAGAGAAAGAATCACCTAATGTTTACGGGACGGTCACCGCGTGATAAGAGCCGCAAAAAGAGTCAATCTATCACTCTTAAAAACTAAAAAAATTATTTGGTTTATCCCGCCTTAACGGGCAGTAAGACCCCAACCTCAAGACTCTGAGTATTCAAAGAAGATAGGTGGGGGATCAACTGCCCGTAAAGGTCCGATTGGTTCAGCTAACCATCAGTGGGGGATGAAGAAAACCCCCACTGATGGAAGTTTCACTTTATTAGTAAACGACAATTCTATATTCCAAGGAGCAAGACTGATGAACAGCCGACAAAGAATTATAACGAGAAGTAAAAAGTATATGGTTTTGATTATTGTTATTCCCATTTTACTAGGATTAATCGGATATTTTTATCCGAACGGGAAAAGTTCCTCGAGCTATACTGCTGAAGCATCCATCTCTCTCGGAAATTATCATGATCCTGATTTAAATAATACCCGAAACGTTGAATCCTTGTTAACCAATGAGCCCTTTTATAAAGAAAATCTACCTTATTTAAAAAGTGAAGAGCAAGATAGAATCATCAATCAACTGAAAGTCACCATCATAAATGATAAAACAATTCAACTTTCCTACACAGATACTCCGAAGTCATTAGCTATTGAAACGGTTAACAGAATAATGAAGGCATTTTTAGCGCTTGATACCCAAAAATACAAACAAAAAGAAAAAGTGATTCAAAATACAATCCATTCATTAAAAAAGAATAAAGTAGGACCCGATGCCTTAGTCGATAAAGAGCGCTTCCTGTATAAACTCGAGTCCACCCAATTAACGATGTCATCAGCTGCCATATTGAAGTCTGTAGATCATGACCAAAGGGTAACGAGTGTCGGTTTAAATTCAAAAAGCAGGGCCACTTTGGGAGTTTTAATTGGAATAACCATCGTTTTTGTCTGGGTCACTTATCCTGAAATTTTTCGAACAAAGCCAAAGGAAAAGGAGGAATAAGAAATGGATCGCACACGCCCCCTAATTTCCATTATTACACCATCTTTTAATGCTTTAAGAACCATTAATGAAACCGTCGATTCGGTTAAGAAGCAAACGTATCAGAACTGGGAACTCGTAATTGTAGATGACTGTTCTACAGATGGAACAAGAGAGAAGTTAAAAATGATGTCGGCATCAGACAAGAGAATTCGTGTCATTTTTTTAGATGTGAATGGTGGGGCTGCCGTCGCTCGCAATGTTGGGTTAGATCATGCGAAAGGTCGATATATCGCTTTTTTAGACAGTGATGACCGTTGGAAACAAGATAAATTGGAAAAGCAGCTACAATTTATGCAAAAGCATCACTATGCTTTTACATTTACGGGGTATGAATATATTACACATAATGGGCAATCGATGAATAAGGTGATACAAGCTCCCCAAAAAGTGACCTATCATCACATGCTTAAAAACACGATTGTGGGCTGTTTAACGGTTATGATCGACCGCCAACAAACAGGAATGTTCAAAATGCCCAACATTCGGACCAGACAGGACCTAGCAACATGGCTCATGATCTTAAAACAAGGAATAACAGCTTATGGATTAAACGAAAATCTAGCGGAATATCGTGTAGGCAATAGCTCATCTATTTCAAAAAACAAATGGAAAGCCGCAAAAAAAACGTGGTTAGTTTACCGAGAAATCGAAAAGTTAAATAGATTCCAAGCGTCGTGGTGCTTTTTTCATTATGCCATGCATGCGGTATTAAAACGGTTGTAATCTGCAACTAGTCAGCAGTTGATGATTCGTGCCCAGTAACGGTACATAGAAAATTATTGTTTATAAAGGATGAGAAAGATGAAAAACATACATGTCATAATAGCCACAGCTGAATGGCATCAAGATCAACTTCGTTACCGTCGTCATCGGCTAGCTGAATTCCTGCAAAAAAAATCTGATACTGAAGAAGTCATCTGGTTATGCCCAACCCCTAGAAGGACGACAGATAATTTCACAACACTAAAAAATGGTATTAAGCAATGGACTATTCAAGATCTATTCCCCCAAAAAGTCTTTCGATTTGGAAGATATATGGATTTGTTTTATAAGAATAAACTTACAACATTCAATCAATATATAAATCAAATCAAGAAGAAAAATAGATTAATAGTATGGTTTACCTTTCCGGGTTTTCCTTATATAGCAAATGGTTTTCATTGGGACACGATTATTTATGATTGCAGTGATAATTGGACTAACTCGATAAGTGGCAAAAAATCATTCGTATCCTATTTTAGACAAAAGGTGATTCAGAAGGCGGAAGAACGAATTATAGATAAGGCACATCGAATTTTCTGTACGTCTCAATATTTACATGATCAAGTAATTCAAAAGATCGAACATCCGTCTAAATCACACATCTACACGTTTGAAAATGGAGTTGAATTTGACTTATTTAGAGAAAAAAAGCTTCCTATGAAAGCCATTTTGCCGGATAGATTTAATGGAACCGTTTTAGGTTTTATTGGAGGGATAAAATCTAAACTTGATTTTGAACTTATTCAAGACGTAGCCACGAAAAAATCAAATTGGTTATTTTTATTTGTAGGACCAGACCAAACAACTGAAAATGATGGATTTCATCAATTGTTAAATAACAAAAATGTCGTATGGACGGGGAGTATTGATCCGTTTGATGTTCCGAAATACATGCAACTGATTGATATAGGCATTATGCCTTACAAAGCATCATCTTATAATAAAGCTATTTTCCCTTTAAAACTCTTTGAATTCTTGGCAGCAGGGAAACCTGCGATTGGTGTTCATTTGCCTTCAACAACAAAATATGTGGAACAAGCGGTTTATAATCATTTAGAAACCAATGATAGTCAAGCATTTATTCAAGCGTGTGAGAAATTAGAGTGTGAAAAAGATTGTCCTGAGTATATAGATAGACGAATACAGGTCGCTAGTGGGAAAAATTGGAATGATATATTTGAAGGAATGCTCCAATTGGTGTAGTCCATTGTGAAATTAAATGGATAGGATGGAGCTAATCGTAAATCGAATGAAGAACTTCATAAATTAGCAAATAAACAAAAAAGTGACTAATCGGTTTAAAGGTCATTATATGACTAGAAAATATAAAATAAATCTTGACGTTAAGGTGACTCTTAAGTATAAGTAAGTAAATCATTATTAATTAGAATAGTCTGTTAATTTGACGAATAAGATGGTATAATTAATATTATTTATATGACTTAAGCTTGGAGGAAGCTTACATGGATAGTGAGTTAACCTTATTTAAAGAAAATATGGTGCAACTAAAGAAAGACTTTCGAGGTATGCATAAGCATGTTCGTGCCATCATTGCTTGCCAATATACAATGAAAAATGAATTAATTGATATACATAAGTTTCGTCAATACGATGCCAAGATTAAACATAGCCTAGGTTTTTTTAATCGATTATCGAAGGACATCAGGCACTGTTTGGTTAGCTTGTTTATGTTCATCCCAGATGGAGAAAGTAAATTAGTTCAAATTAAAGAAAATTACGATCGATTAACACGTGAAAAATTGCCCAAATCTCAACAAACTTACTTAGCAACAGCTTTCTTAAGTTATAAAGATGAAACTGAGCAAGGTCCATTTATTCATAGAGTTTGTTCGATCTACCGTGCATTAAAGGAAAAACATCCGATACTAGTCGGTGCTGAAGATGTGCCATTTTGTATGTTACTAGCCGAGTCAAGTTATGATTTAGAAACGATGATGAGCGTCATTTCAGAGACCAATCCTATTCTAAAAAAACATGGTTATCGAAAAGCTTCCGAACGGCATCGGTTAGCCTTTTTATTAGTATCTATATCCAGCCACTCAAAATTACCTCATGTCGTAGATAAATGTATTCACTATCATGATGAACTTGAGCGTGAGATCGGAAGAATTAAACCTACTCAGTATACAACGATCGGATTACTAGCTTCTCTTGACCATCAGATCAAGACAAATGAGATCCGTTCTTACTATTCGACTTTTTTAAAACAAAAAAGTTATCTTCCTCAAATACGAAAAGAATTTCATTTTCCTATAGCTATGAATCTCTTTCTTATAACGCAAATGAAGAATATGCCAACGATTAACCCCATCTTATTGACGTTAGCTCAAGTCATCATTCGCTTGCAGTCAACAAATCAAGTCATCGCTACAACAAGTACGACAGGTTAATAAATTAATGAAGTGGTGAAATCGGCCAACACTAACTGAAGATTAAACAATTTGACAAAATATATAAAAAATACAGAAATTAAATAACATAATGTAAAGTGAAAATAGTGTAATTTCAGATAAAATAGATAGTATAAAGTAGTCGTTTTAGACAATTGTTAGTATAAGATAACGGACATTGGTGTTATTACTTGGATGAAAAATCAAACTTTAAATAGGAGCGATGAAGATGCAAAGAGAAAAACTACTTGTTAATGGTGAAAGATTGAAAGAAACGATTGAGACATTTGCTGATTTTGGTCGGACACCCAATAATGGTGTAACACGTCTATCGCTATCAGAAGAAGATATTAAAGTTCGTGATTATTTTACATCCTGTTGTGAAGAGCTTGGAATGACCGTTAAAGTTGATGACATGGGGTGCATGTACGCAACACTTCCAGGTGAAGATAATGAAGCAGCCCCAATCGTAATGGGATCACACCTTGACACGGTTAAAAAAGGTGGAAGATTTGATGGTGTATTAGGCGTTATATCGGGTCTAGAGGTAGTTCGGACACTCGTTGATAATAAAATAAAACCAAAGATTCCTGTTACCATCATGAATTTTACAAATGAAGAGGGAGCAAGGTTTGAACCTTCAATGATGGCTTCAGGGGTTTTATCAGGCAAATTCGAAAAAGAGGTCATGCTCAAGAAAAAAGACCCAGAAGGCGTAACATTTGAAGAGGCTCTAAATGCAAGCGGCTATGCTGGGGAAGTAGAAAATCGTATTTCTGAAGCATCTGCCTACTTAGAGTTACATATTGAGCAAGGACCTGTTTTGGAGAAGGAAGAGCTTTCCATTGGCGTCGTGGATTGTGTCGTTGGCATGGCTTGTTATGAAATCGAAGTAACAGGTGAATCGGATCATGCAGGGACTACACCCATGACGATGCGAAAAGATGCCTTATTTGCGGCGAATGATTGTATTACAGAATTAAGAAGTAAATTAAGTACTTTAGACAGTGAGCTTGTCTACACAATGGGAAGAATGAACGTCTTACCAAATATCCATACAGTCATTCCAAATAAAGTGATCTTCACCATTGAAGCGAGACACAAAGATGAAGATGTGATTCGTCAAGTTGAAGAAATTATTCAAGGTTTACCGGATTCGAATGAGGGATGTACGATCAAAAAGACTAAGCTCTGGGGCAGAGATACAGTTTGGTTTGAAGAACGAATTGTAGATGCTGTGGAAGAAGCGACTAAATCACTTGGCTATTCATATAAAAAGATGGCAAGCGGTGCTGGCCATGACGCTCAATTCGTAGCCAGTTATCTTCCATCAGCAATGATCTTTGTGCCAAGTGTCAACGGCAAAAGCCATTGTGAAGATGAATTGACACCTTATGAAGATTGTGAAAAAGGCGTGAATGTACTCCTTGAAACGGTATTGTCTCTATTACCTGAATAAACTATGACTCAAGTTATAAGATCAAAAAGCCGTATTAAAAAGAAGCTTTTAAAACTAATAAGAGAGTTCAAAAATTGTTGGAGATTCTGTAGATCTAAATGCAGAATCTCTTTTTTTATGTATAAACCCTTAGTGAAGTAGTTATGTCATTAAAGATGGGACGGTGGTGCAATTCCGTGTCAAGGTGGCGCAATTCCGTGTCAAGGTGGCGCAATTCCGTGTCGAAGTGGCGAAATTCCATTTCGAAGTGGCGCAATTCCATTTCGAAGTGGCGCAATTCCATTTCGAAGTGGCACAATTTCATTTCGAAGTGGCGCAATTCCATTTCGAAGTGGCGCAATTCCATTTCGAAGTGGCGCAATTCCGTTTCGAAGTGGCGCAATTCTGTGTTGAAGTGGCGCAATTCTGTGCCGAAGTGGCGCAATTCCATTTCGAAGTGGCGCAATTCTGTGCCGAAGTAGTTCAATCCCAAGTCAAAGCGGCACAACCCAGTTTGATGTTCTCAACCTACCTACTACTGCCGACCTTCCATTTTAATATAAAAAAGGCTTTCCTAGAAGGTATGTTAGAAAATCTAACAAATAATTAGAAAATAGTCACTTTTATGATATAATCATTTTATAAATCGGAATTCATATTCCGAATTACGGAATTTTACACATAAAATTATCATAATATTTTTTATACTTTTAATGAAAAGGAGATACCTAAGGTGGGATTTGTTGATTTAAATTGTGATTTAGGAGAAAGTTTTGGCGCTTATAAGTTAGGTATGGACAATGAGATATTGGATTATGTCACATCGGCAAATATTGCATGCGGTTTTCATGCAGGAGATCCTAGTGTGATGAGAAAAACGGTTACGTTAGCTTTGGGAAAAGGTGTTCAAATTGGAGCTCATCCGGGACTACCTGATTTAGTTGGCTTTGGCAGGAGACCTATGGCCATTTCTCCTCAAGAGGCCTATGACATGGTGATCTATCAAGTTGGAGCGCTTCAGGCCTTTGTGAAAGCAGAAGGTGCTTCAATGCAGCATGTTAAACCGCATGGCGCATTATATAATATGGCTGCGAAAGATCCAAAGCTCTCTGAAGCGATTGCAGAAGCGATTTATGCCATTGATCCAGAATTAATTTTATTTGGTCTATCCGGAAGTCAATTAACTAAGGCTGGAGAAAAAATTGGTTTACGAGTGGCTCATGAAGTATTCTCAGATCGCACGTATCAAATAGATGGTTCATTAACTTCGCGTAAAGAGCCCAATGCACTCATTGTAGATAAAGATCAAGCATTTAAACAAGTTTTAAGAATGATTAAAGAAGGCCTAGTTAAAACAGAACAAGAAAAAGATATTGCTATAAAAGCCGACACCATTTGTATTCATGGGGATGGCAAGGCAGCACTCACCTTTGCTCGTGATATTAGGCAAGGATTTCAAGCAGAAAATATCGTTGTACAAGCTATACGTACAAAATAGAATTAATTATTTTAGGGGGTAGAAAAATGGGACTACAAAAACCTGCACAATCCATAGATACTAATAAAGAGAAAATGAATTGGTCCGTCCTACTAGGTGCAGCCTTTCTAATGGCAACCTCATCCATAGGTCCAGGCTTTTTAACGCAAACAACAGTCTTTACGCAAAGCTTAACGACTAGCTTTGGATTTATCATTCTCATCTCGATCCTTCTTGATATAGTGGCTCAGTTGAATGTTTGGCGTATTATTGCAGTTACAGAAAAAAGAGGTCAGGATATCGCTAATCTTGTCTTGCCGGGTCTTGGCTTTTTATTATCGCTTTTAATTGTTATAGGTGGTTTAGCCTTCAATATAGGAAATATCGCTGGAGCAGGATTAGGCTTTAACGTTTTGTTTGGCGTTGATCCAAAGTGGGGCGCTGCTATTAGTGCTATTATCGCTGTTATTATTTTTTCCGTTAAAGAAGCGGGGAAAGCCATGGACCGTTTTGCACAAATCGCTGGTGTTGTAATGGTTGTACTCATGATTTATATAGCGATTTCAACGGCTCCTCCTGCAGGGACCGCATTCGTAAAAACGTTTGCTCCTGATAAAATTGATATTTTTGCAATTATTACATTAGTTGGAGGGTCCGTTGGAGGATACATTACATTTGCTGGTGGACACCGCTTATTAGAGGCTGGTATTACAGGGAAAAAAGCCCTGCCTCAAGTCACAAGAAGCTCTGTAACGGGTATCCTCGTTACTGGTGTGATGCGTATTGCCCTCTTCCTAGCCGTTCTTGGCGTTGTATCACAGGGGTTAAAAATAAACGCAGATAATCCGGCAGCATCCGTATTTCAACTTGCTGCAGGAAATGTTGGTTATAAAATTTTTGGATTAGTCATGTGGGCTGCAGCACTTACTTCTGTTATTGGAGCCGCCTATACGTCCGTTTCTTTTATTCGAACCTTTCATGAATCAATCAACCGGCATTATAGAAAATTCATCATTGGATTTATTATTATATCAACCCTATCATTTATTATCATTGGGCAACCGGTTAAAGTCTTAGTAATAGTAGGGGCAATCAATGCCTTCATTCTGCCAATCGCTCTTGGAACATTACTTATTGCTGCGAACAAGAAAAGAATAGTTGGTGACTATAAACATCCATTATGGATGACGGTTCTCGGGATTATCGTAGCCGTAGCTATGGCGGCAATGAGCATTTATACAGTATATAACGTTTTTATAAAATAAGTAATTAATGAGGGGGAACGACACATGCCATCGTACGCAACTATGTCACCTTCAGACATCCGTATGGAAATTAGAAAAAAACATATTGTAAAACCGACATCAGGCATGTCAAGAGGTTATGCACAAGCCAATCTGGTCATTCTTAAAAAAGATCTTGCTTTCGACTTTCTATTATTCTGTCAACGTAATCCTAAATCGTGTCCGCTTTTAGATGTAACAGAACCTGGTTCACCTATACCTAGGCTGGTTGCTCCAACCGGAGATATTCGAACCGATATTCCCAAATACCGAATTTATAAAAAAGGAAAATGGGTAGAAGAAGTAGAAGATATCGTCGACTACTGGGAAGATGATATGGTTGGATTCTTAATTGGATGTAGTTTTACCTTTGAGAACGCCCTTTTAAAAAATGGTATCTCCATACGTCATATTGAAGAAGATTGCAATGTTCCTATGTATAAAACAAATATTCCTTGCACGAAAGCTGGCTATTTTGAAGGATTTACAGTTGTTAGTATGCGTCCTATACCGGAAAACGAAGTGGTACGAGCCGTTCAGGTTACCTCCCGTTTTCCTTCTGTGCACGGAGCTCCTGTTCATGTCGGTAATCCTCAATCAATTGGAATTTCAGATCTTAGTCAACCCGACTTTGGTGATGCTGTTTCTATAAAAGAAAATGAAGTGCCTGTCTTTTGGGCTTGCGGTGTGACGCCTCAGGCAGTAGCAATGCAAGTGAAACCAGAACTAATGATCACACATTCACCCGGCCACATGTTTATAACAGATTTGATTGATGAAAAATTGGGGGTTTTTTAGAGTAAATGGATAAAGCTAGCCTCGATACCTGCTAGCTTTTTTCCTATTTGGATTATGGATTGAATGACGGCTTTCGTCATTCAAGATTTCGTGCTAAGCCAAGTTTTTCTAACTTAAATGCATTCTTGAAGGCGGTGATGAGATGACAACTAGAACGCCAAAACAGAAGTTCGTAATGACGCCTCTTGGTGATTCAGCGATCGTGATTCAATTTGGTCAAACGATTGATCGCGCTATTCATCGTAAAATTAAACATCTAGCTGATTATATCGAAACACATCCCTTTCATGGGTTTATTGAATGTGTTCCAGCTTACGTTAATTTAACCATTTATTATAATCCTTATTTAGTGTGGAAATCGTTGGAAAAAACAAGTATCCCTAACACTATGACCTCGTATGACTATGTTAGACAAACGCTTGAAACGATCATTGATCAAATAAAAGGCATAGGTGAACAAGTTGAACGTACAGTCGAAATACCTGTATGCTATGGCGGTGAATTTGGACCAGATTTACAGGATGTGGCAACGTATAATCATTTAACAATAGATGAAGTGATTGATATACATTCAAATGGAGATTATCTGGTCTACATGATTGGATTTTGTCCTGGTTTTCCGTTCATTGGTGGTATGTCGGAAAAAATTTCAACTCCTCGGCGCTCTTCTCCAAGAACTTCGATACCTGAAGGCTCTGTAGGAATAGCTGGGATTCAGACCGGTGTGTATCCGATTGCCACTCCAGGTGGTTGGCAGCTAATTGGCCGAACACCTCTTGATTTATTTCTTCCAAACAATGATCCTCCAAGTCTTCTTCAGTCAGGGGATAAGGTGCGATTTAAACCTATTTCATTGGAAGAATATATGGCTTATCAGGAGGAGAAAAAATGAGTATTAAAATCATTCGCCCCGGGCTCTTATCGACTATTCAGGATCTAGGACGTCAAGGCTTTCAAAAACATGGGGTTATTGTTGGCGGTGCGATGGATCGGTATGCTTCGCGGCTCGCCAATATGCTTGTTGGAAACGAAGAAGGCGAAGGAACGATTGAAATGACCCTCGTTGGTCCTTCGATAGAGTTCGAACAAGACATGCTGATTTCTATGACTGGTGGCAATTTTTCACCAACCATAGATGACGAAAAGGCTCCTATGTGGCGCCCGATATATGTAAAAAAAGGAAGCGTTCTGACATTGAATGTTTGTGAAAGTGGATGTCGGGCTTATTTAGCCGTTGCAGGCGGTTTTAATATCAAAAAAGTGATGGAAAGTAAAAGTACATACCTTCTCGGTAACATAGGTGGATACAAAGGAAGAGCACTTCAGAAAAATGATCGTCTATATGTGAATGAAATGTCTTCAATTGCTAAAAAGATCGTTCAAAAAGTAAAGTTTGAAGCAGACAGAGGTCCTTTTATTGCGCCAAAATGGTGTATACCTTCTTCCTATATTCCGCAAGCTGAACCTGTTTTACGCTTTGTTGAAGGTAAGCAATTCGATCAATTTTCACAGCAAAGTATTCATGATTTTTGCGACAAGCCATTCGATATTTCGCAAAAATCGGATCGGATGGGTTATCGGTTAACCGGACCAAAACTCAATTTGAAAGAACCGATGGAGCTTCTTTCTGAGGCAGTCTCTCACGGAACGGTTCAAGTACCACCAAACGGTGATCCCATTGTTCTTCTAGCGGATCGGCAAACAACAGGGGGTTATCCGAAAATAGCGCAGGTGATATCAGTTGATTTGCCCATTATTGCTCAATTGAAGCCAGGAGAGCAGGTATATTTTAGAAAAATAGATTTTAGTGAGGCCGAGGCTCTACTTTTAGAACAAGAGAAAGAGATTGACCAACTGAAGTATAGTATCAAATGCTATATGCAATAGATATTTATAGACCTTATGTCTTTTCTTCAACTAACAATAAGACTAGATGGAAATGGGGAAAGGATACTTATGGAAAGTAAAAATAAAACCGTTATCAAATCGATGTCCTTACTAAACTTATTCTTAACTAGACCTCAATTAACGTTAAACGAGATAGTGGAACTCTCTCAAATACCAAAAACATCCGTTCATCGCATGTTAGCCTCACTAGAGGAAATGCGTTTCCTTGATAAAAACGCTGATGGAAAGTATTCACTCGGTTTGCTGTTTTTACGTTTTGGTCAGTTGGTATCTGAAAGGTTAGATATAAGACAATTAGCACTACCCGTGATGAAGGTTCTAAGAGATGATGTGGGTGAGGCGGTAAATCTCATTATCAAATATGGAAACGAAGCGATGTATATTGAAAAACAAGATACTAATCAACCGGTACGTTTATATACAGCAGTAGGTCGGAAGTCCCCTTTATATGCAGGTGACTCGAGGATCATTCTTGCTTATCTACCAGAGGAAGAACGCGATCGATATGTCGATCAAACGGAACTTAAACCACTTGGGTTAGGGACGATTACGGATAAAAAAAAGCTTAGGGAAGTCTTAGATAAGACAAGAGAACAAGGGTATACCATAAGTAAATCAGAACTAGAAAATTACACGACGGCTATTTCTGCTCCAATCTTAAATCATAGTCATAATATAATAGCTGGTCTAAGTATTGCGGGTCCTGATATTCGATTTTCAGAAGAACGGCTGCCTGAGTTAATTGATAAGGTAAAGAAAGCAGCTTTAGAAATTTCAATGAAGTTAGGGTATAAAAATACAACTTGGTAAACTCATTTGAATGATAGACAAACACGATGATCGGTAAAATTTATGTATGAATACCGACACTTCAAGGGAAACTAAGGACGACTTTCCTGTGAGGTGAATAGAATATGGATAAATATTTTGAAGTACATACTTCGGAAGCAACTTTTAAAATATTTTCTCAAATGCATACGTTAACATTGGCATTTATCATTCTAATTGGTATAGCATTTTGTCTTATGAGAAACAAATTTAAAGAAGAATATAAATGGCGAAACGGAGTAAGAATCGCTCTTCTCACTCTACTTATTGTGGCTGAAATTGGTTACCATTCATGGTTAATCATTCATCATGCTTGGTCTGTGAAAACGTCATTGCCCTTACATCTAAGTGATGTAGCGATTTATTTATCGATCGTGATGTTGCTTTTGAAAAATAAAAAGTTATTGCAATTTCTTTATTTTGTAGGATTAGGAAGTTCCATTCAAGCGATGCTGACGCCAACCATTGGTCAATACGCATTTCCACATTTTCGATACATCGAATATTTTGCAGTTCATGGCGGGGTTTTTCTCTGTTGTATTTTCATGATTGCAGCTTATCGCTTTAGACCAACCATCATTTCTTTGTGTATAGCCTTCCTTTTTATAAATGTCTATGGAGGTTTAATATTTTTAATTAATCGCCTCCTTGGTTCCAATTATATGTACCTAATGAAGAAACCAAAGGCAGGCTCCGCATTAGACATACTCGGTGCATACCCCAAGTATCTATTTTCATTAGATATGATCATTCTCGTTGGTTTTTATTTGTTATTTATTCCTTTCTGGCTATCAAACCGAAAAGTTAATTTTAGTCGTACTTAAACCTATTTTCGAAGTTTGATTCTATGAATTTAAACCTTTTTCAAGTATGATAATGATATTCCATTATTATAAAAGTGAAAGAGGTAAGAATTAATGAAAAAGTACCAAGTGATTAGCCTGCTTATGCTGGCTAATTTGTTTTGGGCGGGCAACTATGTGTTTGGTAAATATGTCGTAAGTGATATGACGCCCATCCAAATGACGTTTACCCGTTGGTTGATGGCTATTGTTTTGCTATTTCCTATTGCCCATTGGGTTGAGCATCCAGACTGGAAGAACGTATGGAAACAATGGAAGAGCCTTCTGATTTTATCTATCCTAGGAATTATGGGTTATAACTTATTATTATATGAAGCTCTTAGATTTACAACATCCATGAATGCTGCTCTTGTAAATTCCATGAATCCTGCTCTTATTGTTTTATTTTCCGTTCTCTTTTTAAACGAAAGAATCTCAATCAAAAATGGGATTGGTCTCTTCATTTCGTTAATCGGTGTTTTACTTGTTTTAACAAAAGGTCAACTCTTGAACTTATTTTTCATCCATTATAACTTAGGTGACCTGATTATGATTGCCGTCATTTTGTTATGGACTTTTTATACGATTTATGGAAAACGAATGCGTCATATTCCGCCGATTACGTCAACCGCTATCACGGCATTAATGGCTGTCATTATTCTTTTCCCGTTTATTTTAATCCAGGGTTATGATTTTCATCTTAGTAAGCAAGCTATTACAGGGATTATTTACATCGGACTTTTTCCGTCTGTGGGGTCGTTTATCTTTTGGAATGCATCAGTAAGGCATATTGGGGCAAGTAAAGCCGGAATCTATTTGAATCTTATAACTGTGTTTACAGCTATTATTAGCATCTTATTAGGAAAAGGCATGACGTTAGCTCAACTAATCGGTGGTTTACTCGTCTTTCTAGGCGTCTATCTTTCAAATCAAAAGGTTAAACCAAAGGTGGGAGAAAGTCATCAAGCGATCGCGAAATAATAATATGGCCTCAGTTTGTTGAAACAGGCTACTAAAAGACTACTAATTAAAGGAGATATTCATGAAGCATATTTACTTTAACCACGATGCAGGTATCGATGATCTAGTTTCTCTATTTCTATTGCTCCAAATGAGAAATGTTGATCTCATTGGAGTATCAGTCATTCCAGCAGACGGTTATGCTGAGCCTGGTGTTAGTGCCAGCCGCAAAATTATCGACCGTTTTGGCAAGAGTCAGGTTGAGGTGGCAGAGTCAAACTCAAGAGGTGTTCATCCTTTTCCTAAAGAATGGCGTATGCATCCTTTTTTCGTTGATGCTCTTCCCATTCTGAATGAATCGGGAAAAGTGGAGACTCCATTAAGTCCACTGCCTGCTCATCAGCACATGATTCAAAAAATTCGAGAAAATGAAGAATCTACAACATTATTATTTACGGGTCCTTTAACTGATCTAGCAAGAGCACTTGACGAAGCACCTGATATTGAAGATAAAATAGAAAAACTCGTGTGGATGGGCGGCACATTTTTAGATGTGGGGAATGTACAGGAACCTGAACATGACGGAACAGCAGAATGGAATGCTTATTGGGATCCTGAAGCGGTGTCTAGGGTATGGAAGAGTTCTCTAACCATCGAAATGGTCGCTTTAGAAAGTACGAATCAAGTGCCGTTAACCATTGATGTTCGAAACCACTGGGCATCGCTCAGACGTTATACAGGTGTTGACTTTGTTGGTCAATGTTATGCGGCATGTCCACCGCTTGTTCATATTGAAACAAACTCGACATATTACTTATGGGATGTTCTAACAACGGCCTCTGTGGGAAATAAAGATCTAGTAAAAATGAGACAAGTGACTAGCCAAGTTGTGACCGAGCGTCCTAGTCAAGGAAGATTGATTGAAGAAGAGAGTGGTAGACCAGTCCATGTCGTCTATGACGTGGACGGGGAAGCTTTTTTCGGCTACATTACAGAGCTGGCAAAGAGAGTTCAATAATGTATAGGGTGAATTTTATTAGGTAAAATAAACAAAAAAGCTCACGATCTGTGAGCTTTTTTGTATGAAATTTAATTAGCTAAAAAGGTCATCAATGGTTTTAATTTCTTCTTCTGTCAATGAAACATCAAGTGTCTTCAAGTTATTTAACACTTGCTCAGATCGTTTAGCACCAGGTATGACAACATCTATAGCGGGACGAGTTAAATACCAAGCAAGAACAATGTGAGCAACATCGACTTGTTTGCTCTCGGCTATTGGACGTAGTTTGTCCACCTTGGCTAAGTTTTGTACAAATTTTACCCCTTGAAATTCAGGGTTATTTTTTCGTAAATCGTCGAATCGAGTATCTATCGAGTATTTACCCGCAAGGAGCCCAGAAACAAGTGGAAAATAAGGAACAAAAGAAATATTGTTTTCTTTTACATAAGGAAATAACTCTTTTTCTGCATCACGTTTTAATAAGTTATACTCGCCTTGATAGACATCGACATAACCGTCTTTATTAGCTTCTTTTAATTGATCAATTGAAAAATTTGAGACACCAATGGCACGGATTTTACCTGCATCTTTCAATTCTTTGAGTGCCCCAACAGCTTCATCTTTTGGAGTATCTTCATCAGGGAAATGGATATAAAATAAGTCAATAACATCCGTTTGGAGTCGTTTCAAACTCTCATCGACTGACCTTTTCAAGAAATCTGGAGAGTTGTCAAAAACAGTTTTATTACCTACGAATTTATGAGCACCTTTCGTGGCGATAACGACATCTTGGCGTTTTCCTGTTTCTTTAATCACTTGACCTACTAATTCTTCAGATCGTTCCGGTCCATAAATAAAGGCAGTATCTAACAAGTTAATACCATTATTGATAGCTGTTCGAACAAGCTCTTTTCCTGCTTCTTCGTCTAAGTTAGGATACAGGTTATGTCCACCAACAGCATTTGTACCAAGACCAATAGGATTAACATAAAGTTCGGATTTTCCAAGTTGTACTTTATTTGCCATGTTAGTCACTCACTTTCATAAAGTTTTTACAAAGACCATAGCTATGAAAATCAATGTATCACTCTATTCATATACGTATCTATGATGATAGTCAAACGATTTGCCTTAATGAAGGTAGTTGGATAGTGAGATAAAAAATGGTAAAGTTAGATTAAAAAGGAGGCTAACCTTGCCATATTTTGATAACGATAATAATCGTAAAGTCTTTGATCGAACTTATATCGGAAAACCTGGTGGTTGTATGGCCATTATCGTTCTAATTGTTATCGGTATAATTATTTATAGTATCTTTTTTAAATAAAAGATCATTTGATTGTTCAGAAGGGATATTGCTCACAAATGGCGCCAAACTAATGAAATTATTAAACACAAATCTTACATGTAAAGCAAAATTCACCTTTTTAAACCGTATCTCCTTTCACATTACGACCAGGATAGTAAGCTCTTTCTTTATTCATAGGATTTTCTTTTGCTGTAATGGAATCGGCAGTAATTCGGTAAATAGCCGTCTTACTTCCCAAAGAAGACCGATATTTTTCAACATGGTTTTTTGATAGTTTCCGATCGTAATAGCCTGGGACATATTTATCCCGCCTTAACGGGCAGTAAGACCCTCACCTCAAGATTCTGAGTATTCAAATAAGATAGGTGGGGGATCAACTGCCCGTAAAGGTCCGATTGGTTCAGCTAACCATCAGTGGGGGATGAAGAAACCCCCCACTGATGGAAGTTTCACTTTATCTAACATATGCTGCATCACTTGAGTGGCTTCGTCTAAATCCGTGACTGGTTCTGCTTGACCAAATATCATCACACTCATATATGCGGTATCTGTATGGGCAGGGACCGGGTGGGTGATCGTACCATATTCCTCACAAATGGTGAAACAGGTAGCTGAATGCTCTCTTAGAATACTTGTTTTTCTACCAGAATCCGCACCATGAAAATAAATGGACCCATCAAACCAAATGAAATTAAGAGGGACGACATAAGGTGTTTGACTGTCAGATAGACCTAGAAAACCTATTCGTGCATTCTCTAAAAAGCTTTCAATCTTACTTTCATCTTGGCACTCCCTTAAAGCATAACGTATCGCACTCATTTTTCATCGCTCCTGGAAGAATATTATTTAACCGAAATTATAAAATAAATCTGACATGATAAAATGCAGTTTTTTAATATTTTGATTAGTACAGATTAAAGAAGATGGACCTATTGGATATTTTATCCTGCCTTAACGGCAAGTAAAGACCCCCACCCCAAAATTGTGAATATTCAAAGAATATAGGTGGGGGATCAAGAAAACCCCCACTATGGAAGTTTCACTTTAACTTGTCCATTTTTTCATTCCTTTCCAAACTTTTTTAAGAGGCCAGTTTCCCCGGCTTTTTCTTATGATTTGAGGATAATAGATTAACGCCAATCACGCCAATAAGAACCAAAACGGTTCCAATATAATGATAATAGAATAAGTTTTCTTTCAAAATGAAATGACCCGCAAAAAGGGCAACAATGGTATTGAGATTCATGAAGATCCCAACCTTTGAGGCTTCCAATATCGATAATGAAAAATTAGTCAAGATAAAGGTAACAAATGATGCTAAGATGCCCAGAGATAGTACTGGTAGGACATAGTTTAGATGGAATAGCGGTTTCACGTAGTCAGAGACTGAGTGATCAACCAAATGCCATCCAAGCGAGAGGGCGTTAAATGATACGAAACCAATGGTAATCATAGAAATTGTCATATCATCCATGTGATAATTTTTCGTGTACTTTCGAGCGCAAACATTATAAGTGGCATAAGTCGCTGTGCTTAGAAAAAGGAGAAGTATACCAGAAATATGTAAGTGTCCTAGATTGGCACCAGACATGATAAAAATAAAAATGACACCAAACACTGATAGAAAAATGGCTCCTTTTTGCCAGATATTCATTTTTTCTTTGAGAAAGATGGAAGCAAAGAAAAGAGTTAAAATGGGAAGTAGGGCTTGAATAATGCCAGCTTCAGAGGACGACATCGTGATGAGACCCAACACCTGAAATAAAAAGTATAAGAATGGATTTACCAACGCGAGTGGCAAAAGCTTTAACATTTCCTTTGGACGAAGTGAGAGTTTCATCCAGCCAAATAGCAGTGGAATTAACATAACAAGAAAAGCAACGGTAAACCGATGGGCGAGAATATCCATTGGATTGGCATAGTGAATAGCGATCTTTGTAAACATGAAGGAAAAACCGATAATTAGAGCAAATAAAATAATCGACAAATAGGCGAGTAAGATTTTTGAGCGTGACATAAGATGACCCCTTTGGAAGAACACATAAAATAGAAAAATTTAGAAAATATAGATAGAATAATAGTATTAAATAACATTCTAAGTGTCAAGGAACTCATTTGAATATCCATGCATAAAAACACCGCATGGACGATCCAAGCGGTGAATAGGAATTATGATAATTAAATAAATCCACCATTTGTTCTAATGGTTTGCCCAGTGATCCACTGGGAATCTTCGCTGGCTAAAAGTTTAACAATGGGATTTATTAGAAATCAAACTTATCAGGATCTGGACCAGTTCGGTGATCTTGATTCAGGCTGCTTATTTCAGCAACTTCATCAGCCGTTAATTCGAAGTCAAAAAGATTGCCATTTTCAATGATACGGTGTTCTTTCGTTGATTTCGGAATGATCACAACGCCTTCTTGGATGTGCCAACGCAAAATCACTTGAGCTGGGGTTTTTTCGTGTTTTTTAGCTATATTTAAGATTATTTCGTTATCTAATAACCCACCAACCATAAGCGGTGCCCATGCTTCAAGGCGAATAGCATGTTTTTCACAGAAGTCTTGAAGCGGTTTTTGTGTAAGGCGTGGATGACGCTCGACCTGGTTAATGACGGGTGTTACTTCAGCATCTTTTAGTAAATCTTCTAAATGATGGATTTGGAAGTTGCTGACACCGATAGCACGGATTTTACCTTCTTTATAAAGATATTCAAGGGCTTTCCAAGTGTCTTTATATTTACCTTCAACTGGCCAGTGAATGAGATAGAGATCAAGATAATTAAGGCCGAGTTTGTCTAAACTTGCCTGAAAAGCTTTGATGGTAGAATCATAGCCTTGATCGGCATTCCATATTTTTGATGTAATGAAGAGATCTTTCCTAGAGAGTCCTGTTTGAGCTAATGCTTCTTTGAGCCCTTTTCCAACGCCTTCTTCATTTTCGTAGATGGCAGCTGTATCAATACTGCGATATCCTGCTTTAATAGCCGTCTTTACGGCATCACTTACCGCAAGCCCATCTTCTACGCGAAAGACGCCAAGGCCAATCCATGGCATATTAACGTTATTATTTAAAGTTACTCTATCTTGCAAACTTGTTAAAGTCATCATCGTTATGATCCTCCTTTTTCACTACTCGAGTGTGATGAGCAGCCGTTGGTTCGATCATAACCCCTAGGAAATATCATGAAAAGTACGCACATGAAAGTGATATAGGTACAAAAAAGTGCCTTTTGTAGATTTTAGTTTCCATCAGTCATTTTTATATCATAAAAATTAAACGCTCTCTCTGAGTGAAAGTAACTAGAGAGGGCGCTTAGAAGACCTTTGTTAGTTCACCTCAACGACATTATTGACGAGCGCAATGTTTGGATCACCATATTTTTTTTCAAGGTGACATTCTCCCCATGCGCAGAGTGAATCTAAGATGGTTTGCAAAGACCAACCATAATCGGTTAATGAATATTCCACTCTTGGAGGAACTTGGTTATATGATTTACGTTCAATAACACCGTCAGCCTCCAATTCTCTTAGCTGCTGTGTCAACATTTTTTGCGTAATTTGAGGCATTAATCGTTTTAATTCACTAGTTCTCTTCGTTCCTTTTGTTAAATGACAAAGGATAACGACTTTCCACTTGCCGCCGATGACTTCAAGGGTCGCTTCAACTGGGATATTATATGTTTTCATATGAAGAACAACTCCTTTAAATATTTTTAATCAACCTTTATTGTTTTAAAAAAAGTAAACGTTTATTTAAAAATTATATAAAAATGACTAATTTATCCCACTTTAAGAGTAGTAAGTACCCAAACCTCAAGTTTAAGAAAATCCCTAGGTGGAGGATAACGGCCCGAAAAGCCAATTTTTAACTAACAATAAATTAATTCCACTGACTAATTGAAGTTTCACTTTTTCACTCATTGACACCATCATAACACACATGGGTACAAAAATAATAGTACGTTACTTTTTGGTGCCTATGATACTTAAAAGTACGTTCTTCACAATAAGATACAATCCGGGCATAATAGGGTTTACCGCGGAATAGCTACTTGAATCTAAAGGATAGGGAGGCCTTCCTATCTCTAATATAAAATAAAAGGAGTTTATTGAAATGAGTATGGAGCTTTCAGCAGAGACCCAATTGAATAAAAAGAAAAGTACATTTGCTTTACTTGCTTTAGCTATAAGTGCTTTTGGCATTGGTACAACCGAATTTATTAGTGTTGGGTTATTGCCCTTAATTTCAAATGATTTAAATGTTTCAATTACAACAGCTGGTTTGACGGTTTCTCTATATGCCTTAGGCGTAGCTGTAGGGGCACCCGTCTTAACAGCGTTAACATCTCAAATGTCGCGTAAGACTTTATTGTTATCTATTGTTGTTTTATTTATTATCGGTAATACGGTGGCGGCTTTTGCAACAAGTTTAGCTGTGTTATTAACAGCACGTGTCATTTCAGCACTCGCCCATGGCGTATTCATGTCAATTAGTTCTACAATTGCAGCAGATCTCGTCCCTAAAGACAAACGCGCGTCTGCTATTGCATTCATGTTCACAGGATTAACTGTGGCTACGGTGACTGGCGTTCCTATTGGTACGTTTATAGGACAGCAATTTGGCTGGAGAGTTTCATTCATAGCGATTGTTATCATTGGCATTATCGCTTTTATTGGTAATATTATTCTCGTTCCATCACATCTTCAAAAAGGGGCAAAAGCAACCTTTAAAGACCAATTGAAAGTGATAACAAACGGTCGATTATTATTAGTATTTGTGATTACCGCATTAGGTTATGGTGGAACATTCGTTACCTTTACTTTTTTATCACCTTTGTTGGAGCAAGTGACAGGATTTAGTCCAGGAAGTGTCAGTTTTATCTTATTACTCTACGGAGTTGCTATTGCTATTGGAAATATATACGGTGGTAAAGTAGCAAATCACCAGCCAATACGTGCGTTATATTATATGTTTATTGTTCAAGCCATTATCTTATTTGTACTCACGTTTACTGCGCCATTCAAAATTCTTGGATTGTTGACTATTCTACTCATGGGACTTCTTGCCTTTATGAATGTACCAGGATTGCAACTCTATAGTGTGATTTTGGCGCAACGATTTGTCCCAGGTGCCGTTGATGTGGCTTCAGCCATCAATATTGCAGCCTTTAATATTGGAATTGCTGTGGGCTCATATATTGGCAGTCTTGTGACTCAATCGATGGGCTTAATTCATACAGCATGGGTCGGCGGCGTACTTGTCGCTCTTGCTGTTATATTAACGGCCTGGAGTGGCAGACTTGAGAAAAAGGATGCAGAGGCTTAAAACGTAGTAATTAAAAAAGCAAGATAAACCGATGATACGGCGTTATCTTGCTTTTTTATTTTTATAATAGAAGAGAATGATCAAAATAACGAGTGAAAATACAATAATCCCATACATCAAATTTGAATAGATATCAAAGAAGCCGACTATCTGTTCCCAATTATCACCTACAGCGGCTCCTAACGATACAAGGAGAATATTCCAAATCAACGTTCCAATTGTTGTAAATAATAAAAACAGATTGAAGTTCATTTTGGTAATGCCTGCTGGAATTGAAATTAGACTACGAATGAGAGGTATGATTCGGCAAAATAGAATGGTCCAGTAACCATATTTTCTAAACCATCCATTTGCTCTATGTAAACTTTCTTTTTTTACACGAACGATATATCCATATCGATCTAAAAATCGTTCCAAGCGATCAATGTGAATGAGTCTACCAATCCCATATAAAATAGTAGCGCCGATAGCGGAGCCTGCTGTTGCTGAAATGACAACACCGATAAAAGATAGGTTTGATTGATGTGTCATGAAGCCACTAAATGTCAAAATTACCTCTGATGGGATGGGCGGGAAGACATTTTCAAAAGCAATTAATAAGAAAATACCCAAGTATCCATAAGCTTCAATAAAAGATGTTAGCCAGTTTTCCATCGAAGTCCTCCATTTTTTATTAGGAACTTATTTTACGATATGAATATAATTAAAGTTTCATTTATTTTAATAATTAGGTTGTAAAAAGCAGTGATAAGGTGATGATGATAACAAAATAGAAAAATAGAGAAGAAAATATAGGAAAGGCTTAGGTTTAGCACAGATAGGCCAAATCTACGATAACAAGATGTGTGAGGTCAATTGTTCGAGAGAAGTGAAGCGGATGATGGGAATCGAACCCACGACTAGAGCTTGGGAAGCTCTCATTTTACCATTAAACTACACCCGCATAGTAGAGGAAAACATATTTAAATTGTAAAACGATTGATGTTATTCGTCAAGTTGATCAAAAAAGATCCCATGTGATACAGCATGGGATTATTTTATAGGAGTTGGCTTTTCGAAAATAATAGTAGAGCACCATGGCTAATCAATAATTGATCCTGATTTTCTAAACTAGCTAATTTGTTGGGCTTTTGTACTTGAATCTCTTGAATTTGGGAGTTAACTTGCTTAAGTTCAATCTGCAATTTCCTAAGATTATCGTTATTTGAGACAGTTCTATCATTACTTTGCATGGATTGAAGCTGATTTTGTAGCGACGACTTTGCCTTCTTAAGAGCTACAAGCTGATTATCTGTATTATTGAGTGTTTGATGAGTTGTAATAATTGGTGGTACTTGCGGTATTTGCATAGTGAGCACCTCGCTTTGTCGTATCGAGTAATTATCCAAATTATACTTTATTTATTTCATTTTGATATGAGTACGAGGTGGGATTTTTACTAGGGAAAGAAGGGTGAATGGGTCAATCGTTCCTGGCCAATTGTCGTCTTTATTTTTTGAAGCTCGTCTCCCAACTGGTCTTATTGTTTTGATGATCATTTTCTGTATCGGAATCTGATCTGAATTTTTTTTCTATTTGAACTCGCTTGAGATACCCGTATTTGTTTGTCTGGCACGTAATAACGCTAAAGATGTTAAAATTATTACTTGTAAATGCTTAATAAATCACTTACAATTACTTATATGGAGGAGGTTATCACTATGTACCAGGAAGAGCGGCTACTAAAAATTCTAGAACAATTGAATGAACAGCAAAGTATGTCTGTTAATGAAATATGCGAGCGATTTCACGTTTCAAGAGATACGGCGAGACGAGATATCGTGAAGCTAGTCGAGAAAGGTGCGGTGATTCGTACACATGGTGGTGTCTCCTTGCCAAAATTAAATGAAACACTCCTTGCTTATCGTGAGCGTGTTCATACCTATTCAAAAGAAAAAATGAGAATCGGTGCCAAGGCGAACACCTTAATCAAAGAAAATCAAACCTGTTTCTTTGACGTTTCAACGACAGTGAGCTATTTAGCTGAACGATTGAAGCACAAGGTCAATGTATTTACACATTCATTAGATATTGCCGAAATTCTCTCTAATCAAGATCCTATTTCACTGTTCCTTCTTGGTGGGAAGTTTAACGTCAACAATCGTTTCTTTTTCGATATGGAAAGTATTCAACAGGTTTTAAATATTAATTTTGATTTAGCCTTTTTAGGCGCGGCAGCGATTATGGATGACGGAGTTTTTTTCGAAGATAAAGAGGATGCTTACATGAAACAGACCATTACAAAACGGGCCTCTCGTAATGTCGTTTTGGCTGATTATAAGAAATTTAAATTAACTAGTTATTACAAAGGGATAGATTGGCAAGATATTGATGTGATCATCACCGATAAAATGCCACCAAAAGTCTTTGTAAATAAAATTCAAGATGTTGGGATTGATCTTATTATAGCTGAATAAGCGTCTAATCTAATTTGGGAGTGGATGACAGTGGGATATAAATTGGTATGCAGTGATATCGATGGAACGATCATTAACTCGGATCACAAATTAAGCTTAGGAACAAAAAAGGCTGCAAAAGTTTTACAACAAAAAAAGATTCCACTCGTTCTCGTATCAGCAAGAATGCCTCAAGCAATGATTCCCCTACAAGAAGAATTAGGAAGTAGCGGACCGCTTATTTGCTTTAGTGGAGCTCTTGTATTAGGAGAAGAAAGACTGGATGGGACACGGGAAGTTTTGAAGAATGCATGCCTAAATCAGAAAGATGTGCAGGATATTTATCATACATGTGTAGAAAAATTTCCTCAAATCAGCTTTACAGCATACAATAAGACAGATTGGTTGGTTTCATCTGACCAAGATGGATGGGTTATTCAAGAACATGACATCACTGGAACACCGATGAACGTATTTTCCTTTCAGTCAGACTCTTTATATCCTGAGGTAAATAAAATCTTATGCATGGGTCCACGCCAAGTTATCAAGACTCTTGAAGAACACTTACATGTGAATTTTTCCGACTTAACGATTTACCGATCAAAGCCAAATTATTTAGAAATTATGGCGCAGCACGTTTCTAAGTCAAATGCCATTAGCATCCTATTGGAGCGGTATCAGATTAATAGGGAAGATGTTATTGCTTTTGGTGACAATTATAATGATATAGATATGTTACAAGCTTGTGGGCTTGGAGTTGCCATGGGGAATGCACCAGATGAGGTAAAAGCGATTTCAGATGCTGTTACGTTAACAAATGATGAAGAAGGCATTAAAGTCGCACTTGAAAAATATTGCTTTGTATCGTGATTATGCTCCTATTTTTATAATTGAATAAAAACAAAAAAGGATGCAATATAGGTTGATGACATATTGCATCTATTTCTTTCACATGATAAGACTAAAATCTCTCCTAAAAGGATGATTCATCTATCATGTTAAGAAAACTTTACTTGATCTTGCTATGTTTTATCAGCTTAGCTGGGGTTGCTCCATGTTTTGCTCATGCACAGACTTTAGATTTTCAAGCGTCAAAAGCAGCGTTTATTAGAGACGGAGATTTATGGACTAGGATTCAAGGAAAAGAGAAACGGATAACCCAATCTGGTCATGTCCATTCACCTCAGTGGTCATCTGATGGTCAATGGATCGCTTATTTGGAAGATGTTAAACCACCTAAGATGACCAATGATCTATGGGTCTATAACGTGACAACCACTCAAAAGAGACGGATCTTTCAAGATGCTAAAAATCCACATTGGCATCCAATTAAGCCTCTTCTTGCTTTTCAAGGTGGGCATGAATTAAGTGGTCTATTAAATGTATCAAATCTTCAGTCGTTTAATAATGTGGCCCTTGGTGTGGACGATTTTATCTGGTATCCGGATGGGAGATCCTTTTTACTTGAATCTTCAGCGACACTTCGGCCTGATGGTTGGACAAATAGTATTTTATATAAAAAGAACTTTCATTCATTGTCAGAAATGAATAGGCTTAGCGATGCTAAACGATTTTTTATAATACCAAAAACGGTAGACCTTCATGGGGAAGAGAATTTGGCTATCGGTGCGGATAGTTTTTCTTTTTCACCATCATCAAAATGGCTTTCCTTCATAGTTTATCCTACGGCCTCTTTGTCTATGGATAGTAATATGCTTTGTCTTCTCTCCAAAGATGGTAAGACATTTAAAGTACTTGATGAAGTGATTCGTGATATCGGTCAACCTAAATGGGCGCCTTCTAAAGATACCCTTGGATTTATAGCTGGTGGAGGCCGATTGGTCTTTGGTTATTCAAATAAGAAACTTAAAGTACAAGAAACTTCAAGATCATTAACACTAACACCAAAAAAGAAAGCAGACTTAAATTTTACTTGGGTTAATCATCGCACGCTAGTGACATCACGAGTGGATGAACAGGATTGGACCCTTTCGCCAAATCCAGTATTGGTGAATATAAAGTTACCAGGTCGAAAGCAAACACAGATCACACATCCACCAAAAGCAGAAGGTGACTACAATCCTCATTACCTTAATAAATCCCATTCTCTCGTTTGGCTACGATCCCCTAACATTTATCTTAAGCATGCAGATGTATGGACCGCCCACGCCGATGGGTCAAAAGCTAAAAGATGGATTTCGAATGTAAGTGATATAGCTGTTTACGAGACAGATAATATGAATATGAATTAATTCTGCCTGTTTTGGTGTATTCGTGTGAAACGAATGAGGTAAATGTCACGGTTAATTGCATGATAGTTCACTTTTAAAGTGTGATTATCGTGCTTCTTTATTGTTAGAAAAAAGTGTCTCATAGCGAATGGCAACGAGGTAGCACAATAAAAATGGGGGATTTAGGGTTAGTCAGTGCTCATTCTTCTACACTATACATCTATCACGGATAATAACAGAAAAAACAGGGTTATGAAAAATTAAGTTGAATAGAAAGCACGTACAATGTTTATGCTGAGTGATGACCTCGTTTAAGAGCGTGGTCGTGCAAATCAGTTCAGGATTGTGCAACAGGCCAGAGGTCGTGCAATTCAGTCTGGGAGCGGTGCAATTCAGTCTTGGAGTGGTGCAATTCAGTATCGGAGTCGTGCAATCCAGTCTCGGAGTGGTGCAATTCAGTCTGGGAGTAGTGCGATTCAGTTTCAAAGTGATGCAAGTCAGTCTCGAAGTGGTGCAATTAATCTCGGAGCGGTGCAATTCAGTGTCGAGGTGTGCAATTTAGACCCAAATTTTGCATATGAGTCAAGGTGGTTAGGGCTCATTGATGCAATGACTTCTTTTTTAATAAGCCATTAAAAATGGAAAGCTTTGCAGGAGTCTTGTTCTCTCGTCCAACGGTTTCATTTATATGTTTTTAGTTATATATTTAAATATGTTTAAAGTTAGATACAGTGACTGGGTGGTCTCATTAATTGTGATTTAACTTTTTTTTAGTGGAATTGAGCTTTTTAATCTCGGTATTATCGGTGAATACATTGGACGAATTTACGATGAAGCACGGGACAGGCCAAGCTCTACATTCTTTAAACCAAAAAATAGGAGATACGTCTCAACATGTCTAATTCAATTGTTTCAATGATTAAGTTTGGTATTGTAGGATGCTTAAATACACTTATTGATTTTATTGTTTTTGCACTATTAACAGCGCTAGGACTTCCTTATGTTATTTCGCAATGTATTTCTTACGGGGCGGGAGTACTTAACAGCTATGTCCTCAACCGTTCATGGACGTTTGAACAAAAGAATCAAACGAACAAAACGCAGGAGTTTGTAAAATTTGTTTTAATCAATATGATAACTCTCCTCATTACATTGAGCTTATTAGCTTACTTTTACCAAGTCATTGGATTACCTCAGCTCGTAAGTAAAGCCATGGCCACCATTATTGGTGTTGCTATTAACTTTATCGGCAGTCGGTTTTGGGTATTTAAAGCGGAAAGAACGAAGAAAAAGAACATATTATAATGAACGATATCGATGAGATTGTTAATAGCTAAAGAGCATCTAAACGTACACTCAATGATACGGTTCTTATGGTGATTAATCATTTTCGCATTAAAATAGCAGTATTTGAATGACCAAGTCATATAAGTCAAGAGGATGCTAAATAATAATGCTAAATAATATCTAACAGCTTTTGCAATAATAAATAAATAGTTGTTGCCTATTCTTAATCCCGCCATAGAATATAGTAAACAATGCCTGAAAAGGTGGGTTTATATGGGGATTGATTATAGTTTTGATGTTTCTAAAGCGACAAAACATCAGTTAACGCAGTTATTTAAATCCTTAGAATGGAAATCGGGAAATTATCCAGAAAAACTTGAGAAAGCCATTCAACAGTCGGATAGTGTTGTGACTGCCTGGGATGGAGACAAACTCGTAGGGCTTGTTAATGCTTTATCAGATGGCATTTTAAATGTTTATTTTCACTATGTCTTGATTCACCCAAACTATCAGCACCGGGGGATCGGAAAAAAATTAATGAACATGATGCTTGAACAATACCGTGATTTCCCAACGAAAATGCTTGTCTCTTATCCAGAATCTGTCTCGTTTTATAAAAAACTCGGATTTGAAATTAAAGAAGGATCTGCCCCTATGGCGATTTCTGAATTGTTTTAAGTTATTATCAGGTCCTGCAATTACGAGGACCTGATTTTGTTACATATGATCTGTCGGGACCCTAAGGCAATGAGAAGTCGTGCAATAGATCTAAAAGAGGCTCAATAACAAGTTCAAGCGCCGCAATAAAATCAAAAGAAGCTCAATTGCAAGCCGAAGCGCCGCAATAAAACAAAAAGAGGCTCAATTGCAAGCCGAAGCGCCGCAATAAAACAAAAAGAAGCTCAATTGCAAGCCGAAGCGCCGCAATAAATCACAAAGAGGCTCAATAGCAAGTCCAAGCGCCGCAATAAATCACAAAGAAGCTCAATAACAAGTCGAAGCGCCGCAATAAAATCAAAAGAGGCTCAATAACAAATCCAAGCGCCGTAATAAAATCAAAAGAGGCTCAATAACAAATCCAAGTGCCGCAATAAAATCAAAAGAGGCTCAATAACAAGCCCAAGCGCTGCAATAAATCTAAAAGCACCTCAATTCAACAAGGTCGAAGCGACTCGGTATTCGTGCCACTTCATTTGATCTTTTTTAGACTAATTTTATCCACTTTTCCACTTCTTAGTTTTGGAAGTTCTTTAAGGACAATCCATTTTCTTGGTTTTTTATAGGAGGCGAGCATAGAATTTAATGCCTTTTTTGTTTCACTTAAGGAAATGTCGTTCAAAACAACCGCAGCAACGACGATTTCACTTCGACTATCATCCAGTTGTCCAAATACGGCTGCTTCTTCAACGCCTTGAATGGATAAAAGGAGCTCTTCGATTTCCTCAGTAAAAATCATGCTTCCACCACTTTTAATAATGTCACGATCACGGCCGATAATTTTCAAACTTCCGTCTTCGTTCATCAATCCAAGGTCATGTGATGTCACATAGCCTTTATAAAAGGAACGTTCTGTTTCAACCGAATTGTTGACAAAGCCACTAAACGCTTGAGCTGTTTTAACGAAAACTTTCCCAATTTCACCAAACGGCACTACTTCACCGATATCATTACGTATCGTTACATCGACACTTTTAATAGGGAAGCCAACTGTATCTGGTCCTTTTTTCGCTTGTTCAGGAGTTAGTATACTGACACAGCCCATTTCAGAAGAACCATAATATTCGTATAACTGACTATTAGGAAAAGCCTTTTCAAAAGATCTTCTAAGTTTCGTAGATAAGGTATTCCCGACAGAAATAACGGTATGAGGCATCTTATTTGTTTCAAGTGGATGCACTTGGTGATATTTTATTAAAGGCTGAATGAGAGCTGGTGTGATGGTAACACAGGTTGATTCGCTATTAAAAAATGATTCTGGTGAAAAATTGTTTACCATATGTACTTCTATACCAACACATAATGCTTGGAGTGCGGCAAACAACTGTGCGGAATATGAAAGATGTAAAGGGATCAAAATCCGGTCACCTGCACGAAGATGAAAATTTTCCGACCATTCATCAAAAGCTGAAGACCATGAATCATGACTTTTAATAAAACCTTTCGGGAAACCCGTTGATCCTGATGTAAACCCAAATAACAAGGGATCGGATAGAGTATAATTCAAAGTTGTAAAAGAATGCTCTTCCTTAACTGGCATCTTTTGAATTCCTTTATTCGATATAAGCCAATGAGGCATTTGGATAGAAAACGTTCGTTCCAGTTCGGAATCTGATAATTCATGGTGAAGCGGCATGATGATTCCTTTGCATTCGAGAACAGCTAAAACATCTATCACATAGGTTATATCGTTAGGAAGACAGATCGCAAAGATATCACCAGGTTTTGCGCCTGCGTTAAGAAATTGCTTCTTACGTTGACGAATGCATGTTTGTAATGTGGAAAAGGACATACGGGTTTGACCGTTTGACAGTGCCCAGTGGTGAGGTGTTTTTTTAGATTGGTCAAAAATGCGTTGTTCAATTCTCATAATAACCGCCCGTTCTAAACATAATGAAATACTATTAAAAGTGTAAAACAGCTTTTAAAAAATGTAAACTAGTTATATGATTAAGTTTACCAATGAGTCTCTTTTTAAGCTTTTTTGTTGAAAAATAGTTAAACAAACGTTTGATTAATAGATTTAAAGAGGTGATAGCATGAATAAAGCGGTTATTGTACGCGCAAAACGGTCTCCTATTGGGAGAAAAGATGGTGCTTTGAAAAAGGTAAAGCCACAAGATTTAGTTGCCCCTCTTCTAAAAACATGTAGTCAGGATTTGGAAAACAGAATAGATGATGTTGTGCTAGGCAATATTGTTGGACCTGGAGGGAATCTAGCAAGATTAGCCGCTCTAACGGCTAGGTTGCCTGAATCAATCCCCGGTATGACGATTGATCGTCAATGCAGTGCAGGATTAGAAGCCATTAGAACCGCCTGCTACTTTATTCAAGGTGGGGCCGGTCAGTGTTATTTAGCAGGTGGCGTTGAAAGTACAAGCTTATCTCCTTTTAAAGAGCGGGCACAGTTCTCACCTCTCGAAATGGGCGATCCGGATATGGGGATGGCGGCTGAATATGTCGCTGAGCATGACAATATTTCTAGGGAGGCTCAAGATGAGTATGCTTTGCTTAGTTATCAAAGAAGTCAAGAATCATTTGAACAAGACTATTTTGATTGTGAAATTTTAAAGAGATCCGAGCTCCCGGTAGATGAATGTTTTACTAAAAAAAGACCTATGGATCGGCTCATTCGTCGGGCTAAACCTGTATTTAAGGAAAATGGAACCGTCACGGCAACCAATAGCTGTGGAATTAACGATGGAGCCTGTGTGACAACCATCATGGAAGAACAAATGGCAATAGAACTAGGGTTCACACCTGTTCTACGATTTGTTGACTCGTGTGTATCAGGTGTACATCCCTTTTACCCTGCTATAGCGCCGGTTCCAGCGATTAAAACTTTATTAAAAAGAAACGATTTGGCTATTTCCGATATTGATCTGTTTGAAATGAATGAGGCGTTTGCAGTAAAAATCGTAGCTTGTTCCCGTGAGCTTGAAATTCCAATAGAGAAAATAAATATAAGAGGCGGGGCGCTTACAATGGGACATCCTTATGGGGCTTCAGGTGCTATTTTGGTAACGCGTTTGTTTTATGAAGCTCAAAGGAGAAAGGACCTGAATTATGTCGTAGCAGCAATAGGAAGCGGCGGAGGGGTTGGTATTGCTGTTTTGTTTGAAGTGGTTAACGAGACTGACATTGCAACTTATTGATCTAAGACAATTTGGTAGCTTTGGACTTGGTTGACTTTTTATATAAAAATAGCCCATCCGTCATAACGGATGGGCTGATCTTTTTTCTAATTTATATGATTCGCCTTTTTCACGCAAGCATCAACTGCATCGATGACGGCGTGTCTAAATCCGTGTTTTTCAAGGGTACGAACGGCTTCGATGGTTGTACCACCTGGAGAGCAGACTTGGTCTTTTAATAATCCAGGATGTTCCCCAGATTCTAAAACGAGTTTTGCGGAACCTAGCACAGCTTGAGCGGCAAGTTTGTAGGCCGATGCGCGGGGCAGACCATTTAAGACGCCTCCATCTGCAAGAGATTCAATAAACATGTCAACGAATGCAGGGCTGCTACCTGCAATTGCCGCTGCGGCATTCATCAACTTCTCATCGATAACTTCCGTTTTTCCTATAGCAGAAAATAGTTTATTGACGGTATTCCAGTCCTCTTCTGTGACAGGAGATTCAAATGAAATGGATGTCATACCTTCACCAACAGCAGATGGTGTGTTTGGAAGCGCACGAATCACCTTGGCTTCCTGCCCAAGAGCATCTTTATATGATTGTATGGTTAAACCCACAGCAACTGTAACAATGAGGGTCTCGTTTGTCATGGTTTGTTTAATTTCTGTTAGAACAGTAGGAATAATATGTGGTTTTACAGCAAGAATTAAGATATCCGATTCTTGGGCTACAACCACGTTGTTTTCTTTAAGTTGAAATCCCATCTCTTGTTGCAATTTTTCCTTGCGACCACTTTTTCCACTACTTACAATAATATCCTCTTTATCAACGACGCCGGCTTGTATTAGTCCTCTAATTATGGCACCGCCCATATTTCCTGAACCAATAAAGCCTATTTTTTTTCCCATAGTTTAACTCATCCTTTATGACCTTTGTTGTCAGATATATTTGGCTAAAAAAACTATAACATGAAACGATAATATAAAAAAGTTCGAGTCTTTACCAAATGATAAGCTGCGAATCTCGGCGCCCGCCAAGAGGATCTTCAACTAAAATCGCTCACAAGCTACCACATCATGTGAAATGCTAGTCCTCAGGAACGGCACCGCTCTTATCTTCTTGCATCTAGTTTTTAACCTTTTTGAACACGCCTTTATAGTACCTAATTGAAATAGAGGTGCATCACATAACTTTAGAAAAAGTAATACTCTAAGTATATAACGTTTTTAGTCATTTTTAACGTAGGTTTAGTATATGTGAAATAGATAAAGTGAAACTTCCATCAGTGGGGGTCTTTACTTGCCGTTAAGGTGGGATAAATATTAAAGATTTATTGCCAGCCCCCTTATCATATAAATAGTGTACGTGATCGGTACAATGTGACTTTTGTCTCTTAGATGATAATCGGTTACAATAGGGTAAAGTCACCTTAAAATGGAAGACTACAATCAAATTCAAGTTGACAGGTTGGAAAAGTAAGAATTAAACTAACTTTAAAGAACTTATATATGACATTGTTCATCATCATTTAAGAAGGTTACGAGAATGATATGATCTATATAGAGAGGGAGGGGTAGTATGCGTCAAATTGTTATTTTATCAGGGAGTCCATCGGAACATTCGAGATCTGATCGTGCCTTAGATCAGCTTAAAGAGATCGCGATGGATCAAGGCTATAACGTGCAATTTTTTTCCGTTAGAGATGTGTCGCCAGAAGCTCTTTTCTATACACGTTTCAATGATCCAGAAGTGGTTACGATTGGCGATGCTCTGCGTGCAGCAGATGGTGTTATCATTGGGTCTCCGGTATACAAAGCGTCTTACACGGGAGTTTTCAAGGCACTTATCGATTTATTACCAGAAGATATATTAAAGGGTACACCCGTCTTACCGATTATGGTTGGTGGTAGCAGCAAACATTTATTGGCTATTGAATTTGCTCTTAAACCGTTACTTGCAACGTTAAAAGCTGAACTCCTGCAAGGGGTATATATACTCGACACGCAAATTGATAAAATTAAAACGCCAGCTATTCAAGATGCGGTATTAATGAACAGAATTCAAGATCAGATAAAACAACTAACGATCGCTATCGAAAAAAAGTGTGCCTACGAAGCTAAAGATACGATAAGCTGATGGTGCCTCATCATTTGAGAGGCGAATGATAAGAGCTAACCATTTAGACATAACGTAATAAGGACAAATATATAAAAACAAACAAGCCCTCAGTTTTGTTTCAAAAACAAAACTGAGGGCTTGTTTTATATAAAGTTAGGCTTTTGCAATACCAAGGAAAACCCCGCCAGAGATAATTAGAATGCTGGCAACCGTAATATAGACAAGTTGACGTTTTGTTTTCTTTTCCCCAAGAAAAACAATTCCGCCAAAAATGGATATAATAATACCCATTTGAGAGAGTGAAAAACTAGTCGCTACACCAAGTCTTGATTGAGACATGAAAAGGAACAAGTTTCCTGATGCCCAAATTAATCCAGGTAAGATATTTTTAACGGTGTATAGATTAAATGGTTTATGTTTCAGTGTAATAAATAGACTTCCAATTAGCATCCCAATGGCTTGTGGGAATAAGGCTACCCAACCGTCAACATGAAAGATTCGAGCAAAGACAACATAACCTAGAAAACCTAGTGAAGAAATAGTTAACGTGATAATTCCTTTTTTGAAATCTCCAGGATTATTAACTTCTTGTTTTCTGCCATCAATAGATGTTAAGACGACGCCGATAATGATAAAGATAATGGCCAAAGAACCAAGTAGGATCGTTTGAAGCGTTGACCACTCTTTGAATACGATTACACCGAAAAGCGCTGTCGTAACAAGTTGCATACCAGTAGATATCGGCATTGATTTAGATACGCCGAGATATGGAACGCTTTTAAATTGATTACTTTGTCCAACCGACCAAAAAAGTCCAGATATGATACCGACAAGAATAATGGTAGGTGTTAACTCAGGCCTAACTATAATAAACTGGGCTATAGACAAGATTAAAGCTCCTAGTGTCGTCCCCATCGTTTGATTAAATGGTCCACCGCCCATTTTCATACTGACTAAAATCATACTTCCCCAAGATAAAGAAGGAAGAATGCCTAAAAGAAAATCCATTATACCCATCTCACTTTCATCCAAAAAATTAATCTAAAAGCTATGTAAACGAGTACAAAAAGCGGTTTCATTTGGTTCTAAATAAATTAACCGTTTACATTTATATATATATTAAAATTATATATTTATAATAACAGATAAACTAGATTTTGAGAAATAAAAAATATTGATAGTTAAACGTTTACATAAAAAAGGAAACAAATATTTGTACGGCTGTGAACTTCCAATTTATTAGTTAAATTTCAGATAAAGACGCGATAAACATTTTTATTTATTGTTTGTAAAAATGTAAGGCTTTTCTAAACAGTGTGTAAACTATGTAAAAATTACCAATAATCTATCGTTAAACCTCACCATCTGTGATAAATTGTAGGAACTAAAACGATAAAAGGATGTGTTAAGTATGAGTGAAGTGGAATTGTTAAGTGTCTCTAAACTCTATGGCAATAAGCAACCTTATATTATCAAGAATCTTAGTGTGACTATTGAATCTGGTGAGTTTTTTGTTATTGTTGGGCCATCAGGATGTGGGAAAAGTACCCTTTTACGAATGATTGCGGGTCTAGAAGATATATCTGAAGGTGTTTTGCGTATCGGAGGAGAAATGGCCAATCATTGGTCCCCTAGCCAGCGTGACATCTCCATGGTCTTCCAAAATTATGCTCTTTATCCTCATCTCAATGTCCGTGAAAATATCATTTTTGGCTTACGGGTTAAAAAAATCTCACACGAAGAAAGAGAAAAACGATTACTTGAAGCTTGTGAAATGCTAAACCTCACAGACTATCTTAACAGAAAACCTCGTGAATTATCTGGCGGGCAAAGACAAAGAGTAGCTTTGGCTCGTGCCATCGTGAGTCAATCTCCTATTTGTTTAATGGATGAACCTTTGTCTAATTTGGATGCAAAATTACGGGCACATATGCGTAGTGAAATTAGAAAAATACAACGTCAATTTGGAACAACAATGATTTACGTTACGCATGATCAAGTTGAAGCGATGACAATGGGTGACCGTATGATGATTCTTAACCAAGGTGAAATTCAACAAATAGGTCGGCCGATCGATATCTATAATCACCCTGCAAATACCTTTGTAGCGTCATTTATTGGTTCACCGCAAATGAATATGTGTGAAGCGTATTATGATGGAACCTCTCAAGAACTAAGAATCAATAATGATTTGAAATTAACCATGGCTCTTCCTAAATTAAAAACGTCAACCTATATCATCGGTTTACGGCCAGAGTACATTCATATTCCTCAACCGAACAATTCGAATCAAACGACCGTTCAAGTAGTAATAAATCATGTAGAATTGCTCGGAAATGATACCCTCTTTTCCTTTCAAGTAAATGATCAACAATGGACCGCTAAATGGAATGGGCAGTGGTTATTTGAGCCAGGGGATAAAATTTCTATTGCACTAGATGCAGATGCCATATGCGTATTCGACAAGGGTACACGTCAGCTCGTTCATAGCTCAATCAAGCAAGATCATGACGAATTACAAAAAGGGGTGTTAGCTTAATGGCTATGGAAAATCCTACGTCGACGGGAAAGGTGCCTTCTCTTAATATGCCATACCGAACGTTTTGGGAGAAGACACGTCCTATTCAAGTTGCTATCTTATTTCTTCTTCCATCACTGATCTTATTTTCTGTATTTGTCTTCTATCCACTATTTCGTACGATCTATCTGAGCTTCTTTTTAACGAATCAAAAAGGTCTTCCAACCGTCTTTGTTGGGTTTGATAACTTTATTCAATTATTCCAATCGGCTGATTTTCTGCAAAGTATAGAGGCTACTTTTCTTTTTGTTTTGTATACCGTCCCAGCAAGTGTCGTAATTTCACTCTTTCTTGCTCTATTAGCCAATGAAAAACTTAAGGGAATTCATTTTTTTCGAACCATATTTGCTTCAAGCTTAGGTGTATCTGTCGCAGCAGCTTCTGTCACATGGCTATTTATATTTAATCCGACAATGGGTGTATTAAATCGAATGATTTCATTCTTTGGAATACCAGAAATAAATTGGTTGGCTGATCCCCACTGGGCATTGTTGGCTGTATCAATAACGACCATTTGGCTGAATCTTGGCTTTTCTTTTTTAATTATTCTTGGAGGCTTGCAAAATATTGATCAAAGTCTATATGAAAGTTCAAGCATTGATGGAGCAGGTTACTTCTATCAGCTTAGACGAATTACGATCCCTATGCTATCGCCAACACTGTTTTTTATCATGACCGTCTCTCTCATCAATGCGTTCCAAACCTTTGGTCAAATTGACTTACTTACAGGCGGGGGTCCTGGTCAAACCACCAATCTAATGGTCTACGCGATCTATAAAGACGCTTTTGTTAATTTCAATTTTGGCAAAGCAAGCGCTGAAGTCGTTATACTCTTTCTACTGATTCTTATTGTTACACTATTGCAATTTAAATTTGTTGAGAAGAAGGTGCACTACCAATGATGGCTATCAAAAGAGGAAGTCTTTATGTGGTCTTAATCCTTATCGCACTATTACTCTTTTTTCCGATCATATACGCTTTTCTCGTCAGTTTCATGTCAACAAAAGAGGTTTTAATGGGTCATTTGATACCAAAATCGTTTTCGTTGACAAATTATATCGATGCCTTTCAAGCATTACCGCTCCTTCATTCATTGATTAACAGTATGCTGGTTTCAATCATCACCACAATTGGTCAAATCATTGTTTGTAGTCTAGCTGCCTATGCTTTTGTATTTATTGAATTTAGGGGACGTCAATTTTTATTTTTTCTCTTTGTTTCAACCATGATGATACCATGGGAAGCGTCGATTATTCCTAATTTTGTTACAGTCCAAAAACTAGGGTGGATCAATCACTATGCAGCATTGACGATTCCATTCTTTGCAACTGCGTTTGGCACTTTCCTTTTAAGGCAGCATTTTAAAACCATACCAAAGGAATTACATGAAGCTTCTCGAATGGCTGGTCTTGGTCATTTGACTTTTTTTCTAAAAGTGGTCATGCCTGTTTCTAAAACGAGCCTCGTTACGTTAGGGATCTACTGCTTCTTGACGACATGGAATTCTTATCTCTGGCCGCTTCTTGTAACAACGGATGAACGTTCGAGAACGGCACAAATCGGGCTGCGACAACTTCATGCACAGGAAAATGTGACCCAGTGGGGTGTCGTTATGGCTGGTGTGGTTATTGTAGCCATTCCGACTTTACTTGTCTTGTTCTTAGGTCAAAAGCACTTACAAAAAGGCCTGATGGATGGGGCTGTTAAATAACGAATAAAGTGATTCTCATTTGTTATAAAACATATTCAGGAGAGGAATTAAAGAATGAAGAGGAAAATGATTGTTGCCGTTTTCTTATTAATGAGTTCAGTTCTACTTTCAGCTTGTTCGGGTCTATCTCATGCAGACGATAATCGAATTCAAATCGTTTTTTGGCATTCCATGGCTGGCCCTCCACTGGAGGCGTTAAATAAAATCGTTAATGATTTTAATCAGTCACAAGATGAAATTTACGTTAAACCAGAATATCAAGGTTCTTATGAGGAGTCATTGGCCAAATTTAGGCGTGTAGGAGGAACAGCCAATGCTCCCAACATTTATCAAGCTCAAGACATTGGTTCGAAGTATATGATGGAAAGCGGTGATATCGTCCCTGTTCAAAAATTAATGGACGAAGAACACTATAATATGAATCAATTGGAAAAAAATATAAGAAACTATTATACCGTGAATGGAAAGTTATATTCGATGCCATTTAACTCTTCGACACCTGTTGTTCTATATAACGCAGATGCTTTTAATAAAGCCGGACTTGATCCAAATAAGCCGCCAGAAACGTATTCACAATTTCGCGAGGCGGCAAAAAAACTAACGCAAGCAAACAAAGGAATGAAGGGTTTTTCTTTTCTTAATTATCCTTGGTTTTTTGAGGAATTACTCGCTGTCCAAGGCGGAGAATATATTAACCAAAACAATGGGAGAACAGGTCTTGCAACAAAGGCGACGTTCAACTCGCAAAAGGGATTAAATATTTTTAAGTGGTTAAGAGAAATGCAGAAAGATGGAACACTGGCTAATTACGGAACGAGTGGCGATAATGAATCGTCTGGATTTCTAACTCAAAAAGTTGGGATGTTCATGTCATCTTCAGCAAGTATGGCTGAAATGTTTAAGAATGCACCATTTAAGGTAGGGGTAGCTTACATACCAAGGCCTGACAATATTGAAAGGCAAGGAGTCGTGATTGGAGGCGCTTCACTTTGGTTATCTAAGGGAAAGAGTGCTAAAGAAGAAAAAGCCGCCTTTGCTTTTATGAAATATATGGCTTCGCCAAAGGCACAAGCAGATTGGCATATTCATACAGGCTATTTTCCGATTAATCCGGGTGCTTATAAAGAGCCCATTATTATAAAAAATTATAAGAAAACACCTCAATTTAAAGTAGCAGTTAATCAATTTCACGATACAAAATCAACGTATGCCACTCGTGGTCCCATGATGACGTTAATGCCTCAATCGCGAGTCATTATGTCACGTGCGATTGATGATTTATATCAAGGGAAGAATTTACAACAATCATTAGACACAGCAGCTGACCATGTTAATGAAGCTATTGCACAAATGAATCTTGCAAATAAAAAGTGATACACTAGTTATTAGAACAAGCTTTTAAAAATAAGAAGGAGGGGCTAAATGTGAAAACGGCTATTTTTGCCCACCGAGGGAGTAAAGGTAATCGTCCGGAAAATACCATCGCTGCATTTAAGGAAGCAATGCGAATTAATAGTGATGGAATTGAGCTTGATGTTCACTTAACGAAAGATCAGGAACTTGTGATTATTCATGATGAGAAAATAGATCGTACAACAAACGGAAAAGGCTATGTGAAAGATTACACTTTGCAACAACTTAAACAGTTTGATGCAGGGGTCTGGTTTTCAGATGAATATAAAAGTGAACGAATCCCAACCTTAAAAGAAGTCTTAATACTTCTTAAAGATTATGAAGGAACGTTGAATATTGAACTAAAAACCGATCGAATTGACTATCCATTTATTGAGCAGAAAGTGATAGATGCAGTCCATGAATGGCGCCCAAATCACCCGACACTCTATTCATCTTTTAATCATGAATCACTCGCTAGACTAAAAGCCATTGAACCAGAAGCAGACTTTGGAATCCTCTTGTTCGAAAAGTTATATGATCCTTGGCTTTATGCAAGACACATTGGGGCTTCTAGCCTTCATCTATATAAACCTGCAGCATTATCGCCTTCAACTTCAATTATTCAGGATGAAGGCTTAGCTGTTAGAGCTTGGACCATTAATGATGCGGATGATATGAGACGTTTATTTGCATTAGGCGTTGATGGGATTATGACGGACTATCCTGAAAAAGCCATGGAGATTAGAGAGGAATTTAAGGAACTAGAAGTACAAAAGAAATAAAGGTACGAATTTTCATGTTTATTGCTGAAATTTTTTATATTTAGCGATTAGTAAATATTGCCACCCAATAGGCCCACCTTTGCCATGTTTTTATACCATTTAGGACATATTTTAGACCCATCTCTGCCAAACAGAGGACCACTCCTCCTATATAATGGAATTGCACTATGTTGTGCAAATCTATTATATAGGAGGGTTTTTGTGGTTAAATATCGAGAAATTCTTAGGCTGCATGCCCAAGGAGTAAGTCAAAGGGGTAGCATTAGTTGCACCAACTCGAGAAATACGATTAGAGAGGTGGTTAAAAGGGCTCAAAAGTTAAATATTTCTTGGCCGTTAGAGGTGGATATGACAGATAGTGATCATCAAGAACTTCTGTTTCCTGAAAAGCATGAGGCATCTAATTTCAGGAGAAACCAGATTGTGAACACATCCATAAGGAATTAGCTAAGCCAGGAGTGAACGTAGCTCTTTTATGGGATGAGTATTGTTTAAGTTGTAGGGCAAGTGATGAAATCCCCTAGAGTTGTAGGGAATTTTGTCGTTTCTATCATGATTACGCTAGGAAAACAAAAGCAACTATACGAATTAAACGTAAGCCAGGCGAACAGCTTGAGGTGGATTGGGCCTGACAAACAATGAGTCTGACAGATAATTTGACTGATGAAGATATTCCTGTCTATATATTCGTCTTTGCCCTGTCGTGTAGTCAATACGCTTATGTAGAGGGATTCCCTATTAAAAAATTAAACTATGAATAATTCAGGTTACTTGAGACAAAAATTACATTAGGTAAATTGGCATGAAATGCGTCAAAGGCTGTCTTAAAACTCCCCATCTCCTCAATATAAATAAAAAAGTCGATTCATCATGTAACGCTTAAGAATCGACTTTTTTATTTTTTTTTTTATTTGTAAATTTTCTTGTATTTGGTGTTTTATTTGTTTTTGATTACAACACTTATGATCCAATCTATTCTCTTGAATTAATAAAGCAGCATAACCAGAAGTATAAGCTGTTGCAAACGATACCCCTGTATCCAATGTCATTTTGTTCTTAAAATACAGGCTAATAATATCTTCTCCCGGTGCAAATACATCTACTTTTTTATCTTTAAACTCTTTTGTATAGATTTTTCCTCATTGTATTTAACATCCCTACATTAATCGCTTCTTTATATGCACCCGGATAAGAGGAGAGTGTAAAATATTTTGTGTAAATGAATAAAACAATGAAAAAGGAAGACCTTTTCCTGGTAGAATAAAGTCACCACAACTCATCCATAGAAAAGAGGTCTTCCCTATGAACCAGCTTACAACAGAAATCGTCGATGCACTAGTAAAAAACAAGATATTACGGAAGTTTTTCGTTCTCATTTAGAAAAAGCAATCAACTCGCTCTTGGTAACCGAACTTACGAGTTTTCTAGATTATGAAAAATATGACCGTATCGGTTTCAACTCTGGTAATTCACGAAATGGCTCTTATTCACGTACTCTCCACACCGAATAGGGGGACCTAAATATCCAGATTCCTCGTGATCGTAATGGCGAGTTTAAGCAACAGACGATAGCTCCTTATAAACGCTCCAACGACACATTAGAGTCAACGGTTATTCACCTCTTTCAAAAAGGAATGACGATGGCTGAAATCGCAAATCTGATTGAAAAGATGTATGGTCATCATTATACGCCACAGACCATTTCTAACATGACAAAAGCAGTTTCTGAAACGGTTGAAGCGTTCAATCATCGCCAACTACATCATCGCTATGTGTGCGTCTATTTAGATGCAACCTATATTGCGATACGTCGTGATACCGTGTCCAAAGAAGCTGTATACATCGCCGTTGGAATTCGTGAAGATGGTTCCAAGGAAGTCCTTGCCTATACGATTGCCCCAACAGAATCGGCGTATAACTGGCAAGAACTACTAGAAGAAATCAAAGGTCGTGGTGTAGAAGACGTCCTATTATTCATTTCAGATGGCTTAAAAGGCATGGTAGATGTTCTTTCAAGCGTCTTTCCAAAAGCGAGATACCAAACGTGTCTCGTACACGTAGCACGCAATATTTTACATAAAGTGCGCATAGGAGATCGTCAGGAGATCTGCGATGATTTTAAAACGATTCAACAAGCAGAAGACACTGAATCAGGTCAAGCAGCCCTAGATGCCTTTAATCCATTCTGGTCAGGGTAGCCATTACACAATCCTTAAATTTCAAAAGTTATTAAAGAAATATGGTTTAGGCCAGTAATGTCTAGAAGAGGAAAATGTTGGGACAATGCCCCGCAGGAGTCTTTTTTTGGTCATTTAATAGATGAAGTAGATTATCAATCTTCTAAATCATTAAGAGAGCTAAAGGACAAAATAAATCATTACATGTTTACTATAACAACTATCGATATCAATGGAATTTAAAAAAAGATGACTCCTATTCAATTTAGGAATCATCTTCTAGCAGCTTAATTCTCTTTTTTTTAATGTGTCCTTGACATAGGTGCCAGATTACTTACTATTTTTGTTTTTTTTCTTTATTTCTTTTACAATTTTTGTGGAATTAACTGCAATAACAATTACCGACACTATTAATACAATTTCAATAATAAGACCTGTATATGATACTAGTGTATGAGACATTGGTAATCCTCCGTTTAAATTCTATATTTTATTATATATTAGTTGAGGAATAATAAGTATTTTTACCAACATAAAGGTCTAAATGTTGTGTTGCTCCAGTTGGGCCAATTATGGCTTGGAATCTTAGCATTCCATGTGCTTTGTACGTACTAGTTTCGTATTTTCTTACCAGTTTAAGTTCAACGTCAGAATATGACCCTCCCCAAACTACGATATCATAACTATAAATTCTGTCAATTAGATCGTAAGCACCATTAATGTTTTCAAAATCAGCTTTAAAAGAACAAGTTACAGCACCATTACCAGTTCCTACAGTTGCTCCATGATGGATTGTATATCCTGTTCCTGATGTAACCGTGCCTCCAGTAACAGACAATGGACTAATTAAGTTAGGGTTTGTGTTATCAGTTTTTGGTACTTCAACAGTAGTGACACTTATTGATCCATCAGGATATACTTTCTTAGTAACTTTCTGATTATTACCGGAAATTGGATCTAACTTGCCATATGTTTGAATAGTCGCTGTGCCTTGAGAGTCATCTCCCTTCAAAGCATCTATGGCTAGTCCATTATTCCACTTTTTAACTAGTTTCTGTATTGTACTTTGACTAACCCCATAACTTTTCCAGAAATCAACTAAATGATTTAGAGTAACTTTTTCATCAGTTACCCCATGAGGACTATTTGATTTAGAGTTTTCTTCTGCAAATGATAAATTTCCTACTACGACAAAGGCTAACATTACTGCAAAAAAAAGCTGTTACTATTTTCTTCATAAAATACCTTCTTTATGGGTATGTTTCAAATAATAACCTAATAAAAACAAAAATGTTGTCGAAAAACATCGAACCATTAAAAAAATAACAAATACATTACAAATGTGCTAACATTAAAGACCAATTGATAAAATCACACTACAAATTATTGTTGCATAAAAATATTACTTTAGTGTGGATTTGAAATAAAGTTGACCCGGCCTAAGGTCTATTCTGCAATCTTTTTATATTGAGAAACACAATATACTTATGGCTCTTGTTTTTATACCAAACTTCGCATCTTGTTTCAAATCCACAGATCTTTTACACGCTGCTTTCCTGTTTACACAGCAAATTCATGTTTTAACGCTCAAGCTTTGTTTTAAACAACACACTATTTAGTATTGGATTTTGATTTTTTTAAACTCAAATAGAATGCTTCAGTTTTATCTTTGCATGTGACATTTGCATCAAATTCACTTTTACCTTTGAAATCCTTGTTAAGATTAATGTTACCTTTCTCAAAGCAGCTTCCTCGTATTGGATTCACAGATCTACTTGGAATACAGATACACAAGGTCTTCAATATGAAACAACCAATGATGCTATAGAATGATCATTTCCATATAAATCATCAAGAAGTTTATAAGGTCAATCTGTTCAGTCAATGAAAAAAGACATCATCTATCTTGAACAAGAAAACAGGAACACTGAAATAATAAAAGGGACTGCATTTATGCAGTCCCTAATTCCATGATATAGCAGAAGAGTGAGTCCTTACCGCTATCCGTGCTTCCAGTTTTGGAATGATGATAAAGTAAAGAAGAGTACCTATTAAACCAATACTTGTAATTATGATAGCCATGGATAAAGCAGATAAGTAGGTACTTAGTGTAATAGTTAAAGAAGTTATGAGCATAGCGATATTGTATTTTAGTCCATTGATGGCCATGTAAGTACTTCTCGCGTCATCTGGTGGAATGGCTGCAGTATACGACTGTTCCACAGGGACACGAAAAACTTCACCTACAGTGAGAATCAACATGAATAGAATGAGCAACCAGACATTTGTAAAAAATGATAAACAACCATAACCAATCGAGAATAAAGTACAACTCACGATCAAAGTTGCTTTATCATTTAAAAGGTGACTCACTTTAGATACGAATAGGACTAGAATGGCTACCAAAAAGGTATTTTCGCTCCGTAAGAAACCCATCATCGTGATTCCATCCATGTTCCAGAAAAGAAAGGATTGGGTCGGCATATATTTGCTGAGTCTGATGCCAATATAGTTGGTGAGTTGCAGTTCCATTGAGAATACAAGTATCCCAGCCGTAACAAAAATGATAAAGAGCTTGTCTTTAAAAACAAGTTTATAATTAGTGAATAACTTCATGATGTGCTGGGTAGGTTTAATCGAGTCGTTCTTTGGCGAATGACTTTCTTCAATGAAGTAAGCAACAAGAATAACCAAGACACCTTGAACAATACAAAGCGCCATAAACAATTCAAATAGATAGTGTTGAAATAGCATAGCTCCTAATATTCCGCCAATCGCTATGGATAGATTATTAGCCCAATAAGTCACCGAATACATCAATTTTCTTTGCTCAGGGGTACTAACATCAATCAACATGGCTTCGTTAGCTGGACCTGCAAGTCCCCAACTGATACTATTGATGATCATCATGAGATATGTCATGATGGCTGATTCAAAAAACGGTGAATTTGATACCATCATAATGATAAAAGCACCAAATCGCATTAATTCAGCTATCAGCATCATTTTTTTACGGCCAAACTGATCCGATAAATAACCTCCAACAAAAGAATTTGCAATGCCAATAAAAACAGTCATAAGCAATAATAGGCCAGTTGTTTTTGTCCCGAAGTGGTGCGCTAAATAAATCGTCATAAAAGGGAAAATCATACCGCCAACAAAGCGACTAGTAAAAGTTTCAATGATTCTTATTTTGATATTTTTATGGAAGTCTCTGAATCGCAAGAGATGAATCCCTTCTTTCTATGTCGTATCAAATAAAAAAGAGCTTTTAAATTGTACCATAAAAAAGTAAAAATGGTATTGTTCACAGACAATAAAACAGATTCTTCGTTAAAAACAGAAATGTATGAATGAATAAAATATGATAAAATGAAGGGCATAATAAAGAGAAATTAAATAAAAATTTTCCTTGAAACATGGTGGCGTATGTTGACATCCTTAGTTATCTAATTGAATTAAGTATTAGAAAGTTAATGCCTTCGTATGGATGTATGATGAAAGGAATCAAAAGGAGTATTTATAAATGGTGAACTTTAAAGCATCTTCTATTGTTGATCAGCTTCCCCCAAATTATTTTAGTAAAATTGAAAATAAAGTGACAGCTTATAAAGAAAAAGGAATCGATGTCATCAATCTCGCCAGTGGCAGCCCAGATCAACCGACGCCACCGCATATCGTTCAAGCACTAAAAGATGCGATCGATAGGGATGATAATCGTGGTTATCCACCATTTCGTGCAAAGAAAAATATTCGTGAGGCGATCAGTACATTTTACAAACGGGAATATAACGTTGATATCGATCCGGAAACGGAAGTGACGATTTTCAATGGTTCGACCATTGGGATTGTAGGAATTCCGCAAGCTTTGCTTGAACCAGGGGATTATCTGATTACAACGGATCCGACTTATCCCATCTATTATTCAGCCGCGAAACTTGCAAGAGCAGAAATATTTAATATCCCTGTATATGAGAAAGATGATTTCTTGCCTGATTACAATCTGGTTCCAACAGACATTGCAGAAAAAGCCAAGCTCTTGATGATTAATTATCCAAATAACCCGACAGGAGCCATTGCCACGCCTGATTTCTTTGAAAAAACAATCGACTTTGCGAAGGAAAATCAACTACCCATTATGCATGACTTTGCCTATGGGGCTTTTGGATTTGATGGTCATAAGCCTTTAAGTTTAATACAAATGCCAGGTGGTAAAGAGTATGGTGTTGAAACCTATACAGCTTCGAAAACATATAACATGGCTGGCTGGCGTTTAGGTTTTGCCGTAGGTAATGCCTCTATTATTGATGCGTTGGATCGTTTTCATGATCATGCATTTAGCAACGTGTTTGGTGCTGTTCAAGATGCAGCAGCTGTGGCTTTGTTATCGAATCAAGATTCAGTTAAAGAACTGGCTAAGTTATATGAACATAGGCGGAATGTATTAGTGCAGAGTATGCGGGAGATTGGTTGGGATGTTTCTGCACCGAAAGGCTCTTTCTTTGCCTGGTTTAAAGTTCCCGAAGGTTTTACATCACGAACCTTCACTGAATTTTTATTAGATGAAGTCCAAGTCGTTGTTGCTCCAGGTGAAGGCTTTGGAAAAAATGGCAGTCAATATGTACGTCTTAGCCTATTAAAAGACGATGATCGTTTAAGGGAAGCTGCCAATCGAATTAAGAAAACGGGGATTTTCACAACCCCCCTTGCTTAAAAATAAACGAACATGTGTAACGTCCTGATATTTACATTGAATCAGGGCGTTTTTTTACGACTGCTATTCAATCCAATTCATATATATATTGGAAAGTTTTTACCCTTTTTATTAGTATATTAAGTTAAGGAGGGGAAGGTTTGGTGACTTTTTGAACAACCTCTTAAAGGAGAAAAAGCTAATGAATGGCCATTATACTCAATGCCCTTCACGAATTAAGCTCTACATCGAAGAGAGCGAGAATCCATATGATACTCCGCTACTTGTTATATGTACTAGGTAAGTGACAGAAAATAAATAAGGGGAATAATTATAATTCTCCCCCTATCCCAAATACTCGCTACATTATCCACCAACAAATCCACCGCCATTAATATGAATGCACTCACCGGTGACATATCTCGATGAATCCGAGGCTAAGTAGACATAAGCATCGGCAAGTTCGAATGGCTGAGCTGCTCGTTTCATAGGAGCATCAGCCCCAAAACTTGAAGCTTCTTCTGCTGAGAAAGAAGAAACAATTAAAGGCGTCCATACCGGACCTGGTGCAATTTGATTGACGCGAATATCTTTCTCAACAAGATTCAAAGCAAGAGCACGTGTAAAGCCAACGATTGCACCTTTTGTTGATGTATAGTCGAGAAGGGTTTTATGTCCTCTATAGGCATTCACTGAAGTTGTATTAATAATGGAACTTCCTGGTCCCATGTAAGGAAGAGCTGCTTTTGTTAAGAAGAAAAATGAATAGATATTCGTTCTAAATGTATGGTCTAATTGGGCTTCTGAGATGTTTAAAATACTGCGTTGTGGATATTGTACAGCACAGTTATTCACTAATATATCAACCCGCCCAAAAGTGGATACAACATGCTGAATGGATTGAACAGAGTTGGCTTCACGTTGAAGATCAGCAGGGATTGCCAAACATCTTCTTCCTAGTTGCTCTATGCGTTGTTTTGTAAAGGCGGCATCTTCATGCTCATTTAAGTAAATAATAGCGACATCAGCCCCTTCTTTTGCAAAGGCTACAGCTGCAGCGCGCCCAATGCCGCTATCCCCACCTGAAATGACCGCAACTTTATTTAACAATTTTTGGGAACCTTTTACATTTGGGTTTTCAAAAATTGGTTTAGGATTCATTAAATATTCCATGCCTGGTTGGTAATTTTGATGTTGTGGTGGAAAAGTCAAAGGAACTTCTTCGCATTTTTCAGTAGATGAGTAATAGGGGTACTCTGGATACATGATTAAACCTCCCATTGTCTGGATAAAACTACTCTATTCAATATGGGCTGTTAGTGTGATTTTATATTGTTGGAAAATATTTTTAAAATAACCATTGATCATTTAGACATATTTTTTCCCTGAAACCTATTTTTCGTCAAAATTCTCGTTCATTAGGATGCTTTATTATATGTTATCAACAGGTTATAAACAAATTGACCACAGATTACCCACAATAAAAAAATGAATTATTAACAGAAACTCTTTGATTTATCCACATTGTACACAGATAAAAAGTAGTTGTACACATTATTAACAATATTAACAGAGTAAAAACGTATGTTTTGTGGATAACTATGCGTTATTAATGAAGATTAAAGACTGACTTGTGGAAAAGTAAAGTTTTCGACAAAATTGTTGCTCGTTTTACTAAATTAAGATATCTGTCTAAAATAAAAGCAAGGTATATATATCGATGGGTAGATCTTCGCGTAGAAAAATATGTTAGACCATAATTTTGAGGAAATCAGGTTTTTAGTCTAGAAAGTTGCTGACTGGTAGATTTAATTAACTTAGAAAGGATTGAAAGAATTGTCGATCTTAAAAAGAGGAGACACGATTGGATTAATGGCTTGTTCAGACGGTCGCCCTTTAAAATATAAAGATAAATTGAAGCAATTAGAAACGGTTCTGTCAGAAATGGATCTCGGCGTGGAATGGGCAAGCACCATTTATCAACAAAAGGAGTCGCCATTTAGTGGGACGCCAAAAGAAAGAGCGGATGAACTGATGCGGTTGTTTACTTCAGACCATGTAAAAGTTATTTTTGATATCTCTGGAGGAGATGCGGCAAATCAGATTTTACCTTATTTGGATTTTGATGCAATTAGAAAGCATCCCAAATGGTTTGTTGGTATGAGTGATTTATCTGTTGTTAATAATGCCCTACTCACATGTGCAGGCTTACCTACAGTCCATTATGCCATTACCACGTTAATTGGTCAGCATGCTGAGGGACAAAGAGAATGGTTTATTAACGCCTTTATGCAAGAAACAGACGTCTTAAAACAGACTGATTTTTCCTATCAATGGCTACGGGGAGAGAGCATGGAAGGGGTCGTTGTTGGTGGAAATTTACGTTGCTTCTTAAAATTATCCGGAACACGCTATTTTCCTGAATTAAATCATAAAATTCTTTTTTTAGAAGCATTGGGAGGCAAGACTGCTCGGATGGCATCTATGCTATCTCAATTGGAGCAAATAGGGGCTTTTTCCGCATGCAAGGGTATCTTGTTAGGTACTTTTTCTGAGATGCAACAAACAGAACAAAAGCCAACCATTGAAGAACTTGTTCATCACATCACAGAAAAATATTATTTACCTATTGCAAAAACGGAACGACTAGGACATGGCAGTGATGCCATTGGAATTCCTATTGGTTTAAATTTGGCCTTTTAATCTTGCAACACAGAATACGGTACTTTCATGTGAATAATCCCATTCGAGTAAGGGGCAATTTGATAAAGTTGAAAAACCATTACAAACCCATCCTTATAAAAATAAAATTGATCTTTTTTTGTATCGATCCCTTTAAATTCATCTAAAAATATATCGTATCGTCCAGACTCTTTCAGCTCAATCAATTGTTTTTTAATATAACGATTCACTTTATCGACTTGTTTTGGTGTCCGGACAATATCATCAAGATGATATCTTTTTCCGTTATTGGTATTGTAGTTGTACACTTCTTCATACGTATTGCCATGAGCTCCACCTGTGAATGTGGAATCTAAGAATGAGACACTTAAACGGTGATCCTGGTTGTATCTTATAATTGGTTTTGTCATGGCATAGTACGGACCAGGAATGCCGATTAATTTATCATGTTCATACTGTTCTTTTACCTTCTCATCTTCTTTTTTAATACGTTTTGCGTGATTCAGAAAGGATTGATTGATCTTATTTTTAACGTTTTTATTTTTAATACCTGCTGTGATAACAGGATATTGAATGTCATTAGCCAACTCTTTGATTTTTATCACAACAGCGTTAGTTCTAGCTGCCTTAGATTGATTAAGGGGACAAAATACCATAAACAAGAAGAGCATTGAAAGTGTTATACACAAGACAAGCCTTCTTTGTTTTGATTTATGACACATGAGGGCAACGTCCTTTCTTACGTTATATGACATACTATCCCCATTTATATGAGGCACATGAATCGTTTTAAATGGTAATTTAAGCTAAAATAAGAAGGGTGAGATCATTCATTATCACTTTTTTCGGGAGGAATAAAAGATGATTATTATTCATGCATTATTCAAAGTAAAACCTGAACAACGTGAAGGTTTTCTTGTTGAAACGAAACCTTTAATAGCAGGATCTAAGGGAGAAGAAGGGAATATTAGTTATAATCTTTTTGAAGATGTCTCAAACCCAAATACGTTTATTGTAGTTGAAGAATGGAAAAATGAAGAAGCAGTTAAAATTCACAATCAAGAACCCCACTTTAGGGCATTTGGCGAAAAGTCTGGAGAATTTTTATTAGAACCAATGAAAGTGACCACCTACAGAGGCGAGGAAGTTAAATAATATGTGGTAAGTTCATATAGCTCCACTTATCTGAATGAGAGTTTCCTCTCCTTTTTTCAGAAGTGGAGCTTTTTCTTGTGATAAGAAATCTACATATAAAATAACTTATAAAAACACATTAAAACATACAAGCCAATTCCTGTTAACATACAAGGGAAAGCAGCCATAAAAAGATGCATAGCCCAAGCAATATCAGGATGCTCATCTTGAGAGTTTGATTTTATAGAGTGGATGACTGCAGATACGCATAATGATAATATCACTAAAATGAGAAGAAATATGGAGAAAGCACCAGAAGCACTTAATAACGAATCAAAGCTTCTTTTATAGATCGCATAAAAAACCGATATAATCACTAAGACGACACCTATAAAAATGGATCGATACAAAGAGAACACCACCTAACCAGAAAATGAAATATTATTATCTTTTATTAGATAATATATCCAAAAGTTAGGAGAACCACACATGTGATTAAAGGTGAATGCCTTCAATTATTTCCTCGTCCAAAAAATACTCCTAGTAAACAAATGGGTATTATAAAATTTTTAACTTACTTTTCGTCATACTTTCAGTATATAATTTATAATAGAATCCAACATACATGTTAGTTAAGTCCGGAGGTTATTTATTATGAGAAGAAGTTTTGTCATTTTACATGGGTTAGGTGGGAGTGGGACTGCTCACTGGCAGACTTGGCTATATAAGCAATTGGTGAATAAAGGAGAAACAGTCTATTATCCTTCATTTCCCGAAAAACAGCATCCAAATAAAGAAAAGTGGCTCCAAATATTGAAAGCCTTAATGGATGAAATACCAAAAGATGAAGAAATTATCGTCGTTACCCATAGTTTAGGCTGCATATTATGGTTCCATTATGCCGTCTTAACAAATCGGAAAGTAAGCCGTGTTATTTTAGTCGCTCCACCATCACCATATAGCAAAGTTGAGGAAATCCAGTCATTTTATCCCGTACCAGACAATTTAAGTGATGTTTGCTTAGTTGCCAAGAAAACACAGCTTATTGTCTCTACGAATGATCCCTATTGCCCGATAGAGGACGCAAAAAAATATTTAGATTGCGGTGCAATATCTACTGTTCTAAAGAACAAAGGGCATATTAATATTGAATCCGGATTCGGTCCTTGGCAATGGATTTTAGATCAGTGTTTAAACGATCCAGTCGCACAATAGTATCTTAGCATTACATGAAGTATTCGTTAATAGGAATGAGTCACTAATGGATAATCTTGAATTTTGAATAAGGAAAGTAGCGCAGATTCACTTTTCCAACAACATTCTTCATATCAATAAAACCAATCTGGCGGCTGTCAAAACTATACAAGCGATTATCTCCCATAACAAACAATTTATCTTTCGGCACTTCGATGGTTCCCTTATCAGGGAAATCATTTGTTAATAAACCAGAAAGGATTTTCTTCTTGTTTTCATTTAAAAAGGGCTCTTTGACAGCGTGTCCATTTACATGCAAGACATCGTTTCGGTAATCAATTCGATCACCTGGAAGTCCAATGATGCGTTTTACAAAATCTTTATGTTTTGTGGCATGGAAAATGATAATATCAAATCGCTCTGGCTTACTTAAATGATAATCCGTTTTATTAACAATCAGTCGATTGCCATCTTGTAAAGTCGGCATCATAGATTGACCTTCAACAACATAATTAGTAAAAATAAGATTTCGAAGGAGAAGAGCTATGATAATGGCACAACCGATGGCAAGCACCCATCGAGTGATATTATTTGATTTTGACACATACATACCCCCGATTGATCATATAGTTTGTCAATTAAACTATTTGTTTATAGAATATATTCTAGATATCTAGATTTAAGTATTAAGATAGTTTAAATGATTGATAGCCTATTTCTCTAATGAATAGCTATAATTTACCATGATTGAATAGAGACATACAAGAAATGATCACGATATAATTAAGAGAAATTTAGCTTTTTGAACAACTATAAGTGCGTGTTCAAAAAGGTGACAAATTAGAAGCAAGAAGATCAAGGCGGCGCCGTTTTGAGGACCGGAATGTAGGTTTCTACTACATGAGGACCGGAAAAACAAGCCAACGCCGAGATTCGTAGCTTATCATTTGGTGACTTTTTGAACAACCTCTTAGGGATCTTACTATTCACTTACCTCTTGAAAGGATGATAGGCCAGTGGAATGCCAGACGACTAAAGCAAGGGTATATTATGAAACAATTGGTGAAGGTATGCCTGTATTAATGATTCATGGCTTTAATCCTGACCATCATTTAATGAAAGGCTGTATGGAGCCTATTTTTAAGAAGATAGCGGGTTATAGACGTATATACATAGATCTTCCTGGTATGGGGAAGACGACGGATTGTGAGAAGGTAAATGGTTCAGATGATGTATTGGATGTGTTAATCGAATTTATTCATTCGGTTATTCCCGAGGGACCATTTTTAATTGCGGGAGAATCTTATGGTGGTTATTTGACTCGCGGCATTATTTCTAAAATGAAGGACCGTATACGAGGTGCTGTTTTTATTTGTCCAATGATTATTCCTAGTATGGATGAGAGAGATTTACCTTCACATACGGTTATTTACGAAGATCATGCCTTTTTACAAACATTAAAACAACGTCAACAAGACATCTTTAGAACATCAAACGTTGTACTCGATGAATATAATTGGAAACGATTAAAGGCTGAGATATTGGACGGGTGTCTGCTTGCTGATAAATCTGTTTTAAAAAGATTAAAAAGTCAGTATGCCTTCTCATTCCAAGTTGATGAAGCTATCGGTTCATTTGATAAACCGACGTTATTCTTATTAGGTAGGCAAGATTCAACAGTTGGTTATAAGGATGCTTTAGGCATAGAAAAAAGATATACGAGAGCAACGACAGTCGTTCTTGATCGAGCAGGACATAATCTCCAAATTGAGCAGAGTATGTTATTTGAAGCTTTAGTTGAAGAATGGCTCAATCGGGTAGATGAAGATATAAATCATACATGAATAAGTAAAATCACGTAGTGTCTAGTTATTGGACTTACGTGATTTTATTTTTTAAATAAATGAATTAAGTGGAGATGCATTTCGAATCATTTTACCCATGAAGTGAACTTACAATCATGTTTTGTAATAATTGACGATCCCCTAATACGTCTTCCAATGTATATTTATCTAAAGTGGCTAGAAATTGATTCACCGCTTCATTTAGAATGGCTTGATAGCCGCAAACAGGGGTAATAAAGCATTGGTTATTTTCTCTATTAAAACATTCAACTAAATGAAAATGGTCTTCCGTATGTCTGATGACCCAGCCTATATTAATATCCTTAGGAGCTTTAGATAAGTAAATTCCTCCGTTTCTACCTCGTACAGTTGTAATTAACTCTAGTTTTCCTAACTGATGAACAACCTTCATCAAGTGGTTTTTAGATATATGGAAGGAAATAGATAATTCTTCAATATTAACTTTCCTTTCTTTAGGTAGTGCTCCAAGTGCAATGAGAACACGTAATGAATAGTCACTGAATTGTGTTAACTTCATAAAATCACCTCATATTACATAGTATACTTTTTTTTACTACGCGCTGTATACATAAACAAATGTTCATAACATTGTCACCGAAAAAGATGTATATTAAATACATGTTATATGTGATAATAGTCATAGACAATAAATTTTTGAGAAAGAGGGTATTCTTTATGGATGCAAAAACTATTGCAATTATAAAATCAACCGTTCCTGTATTAGAAAGTAAGGGAGAAGAAATCATCATAGCTTTTTATAAGCACTTATTAGAGACAAATCCTGAGCTCAAAAATGTTTTTAATCAAACAAATCAAAAACGGTTAACTCAACCGCGTGCTTTAGCACAAATGGTCTATCAAGCGGCAAAAAATATCGATCAATTAGAAGCCCTTTTACCATCCGTAAAATTAGTAGCAGAAAAACACCGAAGTTTAGGTATTAAACCAGAACAATATCCTATTGTTGGTGAGAACCTTTTATGGGCTATAAAGCATGTTTTAAAAGATGCTGCAACAGATGAAATTATCCATGCATGGGCAGAAGCATACGGACAAATAGCAGATGTTTTTATATCCATTGAAAATGGATTAAGAGAAGAAGTCACGAAAAAAGGCGGTTGGGATGATTTTGCACCGTTTAAAGTAGCTGACATAAAACAAGAAAGTTCAATTATAAAATCATTTTACTTAAAACCTGAATCTGGCCAGCCACTTCCTCTTTATCAACCAGGCCAATATATTAGCATAAGAGTCCGTATTCCAGGATCTGATTATACTCAAATCCGACAATATAGTTTATCTGATGTACCAAATAAAGATTATTTTAGAATAAGTGTTAAAAGGGAAAAAGGAAGAGAACAGTATCCAGATGGTTTGATTTCGAATTACTTGCATAGTCAAATAAAGCCTGGTGATACGCTTGAAGTGAGCGCTCCCGCTGGAGAGTTTACAATGAAAACATCCGATAAACCGATTGTTTTCATCAGTGCTGGAATAGGACAAACTCCTTTATTGTCAATGGTTAAACAAGTCATTAATGAAAATCCAGAACGCCATATAACATGGATTCATTCTGCTAAAGATGCAGACAAACTAGCGTTTAAAGAAGAATTAACAAAACTAAAAGTCAAAGCACCACAACTTAATGTTCATATTGCCTTATCTCAAGATAAAAATGAATATGAAGATATAAAAAGATATGGCAGAATAGATAGTGAGTGGCTTAAACAATTGATTGAGGACAAAGATTCAGATTATTATTTCTGTGGACCAACAACGTTTATGCATCAAATTAATCAAATATTAACGGGCTGGAACGTTCCTGAATCGCAAATACACTACGAATTTTTTGGACCTAAAGAAGAATTAACACCCATAGGATAATAAGACCAATGTTATGTAGTATGGAAAATGAATAGTTTAGACGAGACATTCTGAATGATAGAATGTCTCGTTTTTTTAACATAAGGGCATATGTGTGAATTATTTTTAAAAATGGATATTTTTAAGTTATGATATAAAAAAGGCGTTCGATCTATAGAAATACGATACAAAGGGGATGTATTTATGAACCTAAATTTACAAGGAAAAGTCGCGCTTGTCGTTGCTTCAAGTCAAGGTCTTGGAAAAGCCATTGCTACTGAGTTAGTGAAAGAAGGGGCTAATGTCATGTTGACCAGTCGAGATGAAACCAAACTTGCCCTTGTTCAAAAAGAGTTACTTGCCAATGAGGCTGGTCAAGTGGCGTATTGCAAAGCAGATATTACAAAAGCATCGGATATTTCGAACCTTATTGAAAAAACGCACCAGGCATTTGGAAAAATTGATATATTAATTAATAACGGCGGTGGACCACCCGCGGGAACATTTGATGACTTTTCGGACGAAGATTGGCAGAAAGCATTCGAATTAAACCTCTTAAGTTATATCCGATTAACAAGAGCTGTTCTCCCAGATCTAAAACAATCTGGCGGTCATATTATGTCTGTGGTTTCCTCATCAGTTAAACAACCAATTCCTGGACTCATTCTGTCAAATACCATTCGAACTGGCGTTATAGGTTTAATGAAAACTTTAGCAGAAGAACTTGCACCGTACAATATTTTAGTTAATACCGTTGCTCCTGGTCGTATTGACACAGATCGAGTGAAATCACTTGATCGAAAAAAAGCTGATGAATCAGGTCTCCCTGTAGACGAAATCGCGAAGAAGTCTAAAGAAGAGATCCCGCTTAATCGATACGGAACACCAGAAGAATTTGGTCGCATCGTGGCTTTTTTGGTTTCTAGTGGAAACACATATATGACAGGACAAACACTTCTTATTGATGGTGGTGCAGTTAAAGCCATTTAGACATTTATCCCACCTTAACGGCAAGTAAAGACCCCCACCTCAAGATTCTGAGTACTCAAAGAAGATAGGTGGGGGACCAACTGCCCGTAAAGGTCCGATTGGTTCAACTAACCATCAGTGGGGATGAAGAAAACTCCACTGATGGAAGTTTCACTTTATGTTGATTTATAGCCTTAGTAAAAAGCTCATTTTTACCCTACCCATTTGATCCTTTTTTAAGGTAAACAAAAGCAAAAGAGAATGAATCAAGTGTCCATTCTCTTTAAAATAGTCGGATTATCCAATTTCAACATGATCTTCTTTTGTAACGACTTTTTGTTCATCTTGAAGATTCGTTATGATTACTGGTGTAACAATAGAAGGAACCTTGTCTTTCAAAAATTCAAAATCGACTTCTAATAGTTTATCTCCTTGTTTAACGGATTGTCCACTTTTTACAAAGGATTTGAACCCTTTACCTTTCAAGGTGACGGTATCAAGGCCAACATGGATCAAAATTTCGTTGCCTATATGGTCTTTTAAACTAACGGCATGCTTGGTTGGGAATACACTAATAACTTCACCGTCCACTGGCGATTTAACCATGTTATTCGTGGGCTCAATGGCAAATCCTTCTCCCATCATTTTTTGAGAAAAAACAGGATCTGGCACATCTTCTATTGGAATGACTTTTCCTTCTAATGGATAAATAAACTGAAATGACTTACTTTTAATATCAGCATGTTTCTCTTTGTTCTTTCCTTTAAATAATTTGTTAAACACGAGCCCATCTCCTTTTGTTGAAAATAAGTTTTTCAATGACAGAGACAAAGAAAGAAAACGTTTACATAAAAGATAGTATATCATAACTTATAGAAATGTTAAAGTAATCTGAAACTATTTTTAGTAGAATGATTGGATTCTTTTCTGTTTAACCAATAAGTTTAAACATATGAAATAGTGTCGTGTAGTTGTCTAAATAGACTATGTTTCCTATAATAAAAATTATACTAGGTTTAACTTAAAAAAATGAAAGTGGTGCAAAATGATAAATCATATAAAGAAGGAATGGTTTTCAAACATTCGAGGAGATATATTAGCCGGAATTGTTGTTTCTTTAGCCCTTATACCTGAAGTAACCGGGTTTTCAATTATAGCAGGCGTCAGTCCAATGGTAGGTTTGTATGCTTCTTTTTGTACGGCTATGATTCTTGCATTTGTAGGTGGAAGACCGGGTATGATTTCCGCTGCGGCTGGAGCGATGGCTTTGGTTCTTGTTGGTCTAGTCAAAGAGCATGGGATTCAGTATATGTTAGCAGCTACCTTTCTAACAGGAATCATTCAATTTATTTTAGGTTTATTGAAAGTAGGTAGGTTAGTAAAATTTATCCCTCATGCAGTCATGATCGGCTTTGTTAATGCCTTAGCCATTTTAATTTTCACATCTCAATTTACCTCTTTTTCAGGTGAGTCATGGATAATGTATGCGATGGTTGCAGGTGGTCTTATAATTATTTACGTTTTTCCTAAAATAACCAAAGTTGTTCCATCTGCGTTAGTTGCTATCATTGTGATTACGATTGTTTCGGTTTGGTTAGGGAGTCCTGTTAAAACAATTGGTGACATGGGAAAGGTATCAAGTATGTTGCCACATTTTTTAATCCCTCATATCCCATTTAATTTGGAAACATTGCTTATTATTTTACCCTATTCCGCATCGCTGGCCATTGTTGGGTTAGTAGAGACCTTATTAACAGCACAATTGATTGATGAAGAAACGAATACAGAAAGTCAAAAAAACAGAGAATGCGTTGGACAAGGAATAGGCAATATGTTTAACGGATTATTCGGTGGAACGGCAGGGTGTGCCATGATTGGACAATCCGTCATCAATCTGAAGTCTGGCGGCAGAGGCAGGCTTTCAACCTTTGTTGCAGGAGCCTTTCTTTTTCTTCTCATTATGGTGTTACGTGATATTGTTGTTCAAGTACCACTTGCTGCGTTAGTCGCTGTTATGTTCGTTGTGGCCATAAGTACGTTCGATTGGACATCATTGAAACGGCTTCATAAATTTCCAAAGACGGATGTCGCTGTGATGGTGGTGACCGTCATCGTTGTTGTGATCACCCATAACCTCGCCTTTGGTGTCATTACAGGAATTATTTTAAGTGCCATTTTCTTTGCGGCAAAAATTTCAAAAATTAATATTTCAAAAACCATAGATGAAGAAAAACACACTCTTTTTTATAAAGTTGAAGGCCAACTATTCTTTGCCTCTGTCACCGACTTTGTTGCTTCCTTTGATTTTAATCCTAGTGGAATAAAAGGCATTGTGATTGATTTCACACGTGCCCATATCTGGGATGAATCGGGGGTAGCTGGTGTAGACAAAATTGTTGGGAAATACAAGGAAAACCATATTGATGTAAAAATAAAAGGACTAAATCATTCGAGTGAACGACTGTTAGATAAGGCATCTGCAAATTAAAAAGTATATACACGAGCTTGCTCTTATCAGTGAAACTTCCATCAGTGAGGGTTTTCTTCATCGCCCACTGATGGTTAGCTGAAAATGAGTGAGCTCTTTTTTTACGACTTAAATAAGGTAAAATAAAAGCCCAAAAGATCCCTTTTGAGCTTTTTCATTAACGTGTTTGTCCGTTCCAAGAGTGATGCATTTGGTGACCATGATGGAGTCCAGTAGGGAGGAAGCCATTTTTTTCGAGTTTTTCATACCGACGTTCCATATGGGTTATCATCATTTGTCCTTGTGCTTTACTAAGTATGCCGTAAGACACGTATTTTTCAATTATTTTTGTTTTATCTTTTATCATTTGTTTATGTAGTTTGGCAAGTTCAGCTTTTTGTGGGTCTGAAAGTTTCACTTGCTTGATTCCCGGGCTAGGTTGTTGGTATTGTTGTGGCATTTGTGGGGATTGTGCATGTACCGATGTTGTTCCTAACAGCATGAGTGTCAATGGAATAACATAAACTACTTTTTGAATAACATGTTTCAATTTAAGCTCTCCTTTATTTTAGTTTTTCTTATTATGCGTCTTAATAGATAAAACATGCATTTTTTTAGAGGATAGAGAGCCTTATTTTTCGTTAACTTCTTCTTATTAAATAAAACGTGTAACTCATTAGCAGACTAAGTAAGGAGAAAAGGATGGCAATACTAGAAAATGCCAGAAGGTAAACGTTGTATTGTGTCACAAAAGAAATAGGTGAACGACTGGCAAAATGATTTGGTTGGGCTATACCATTTCCAATTAAAATAACGATATATAAAGTTATTAGACCACTTGTTGCCCCTTTTATATCTGCAGGGCTTAATGCAATATGAGAAGCAATGCATGTACTCAAGAAGAGATACAAATAAAACAACGGGTTAATGAGATTTTTCAAAGTAAAAAGATGCTCCAAAAGAAACGTACTTGCTGAGATAAAAACGGAAAGAGATGGCTGATCCATTGTTTGATTTTGTACATATTCTTTGAATAGGTGATAACAATCAGGCATAAATAAATATAAGAGAAGGAGCAGGGATCCTATTCCACTAAAGACAGGTGCAATCCCAATGAAGAAATTTCCAATCATTTGATAAAGACTCCCTCGATTAAATCGGTGAATAACATAACCTAATGTCCCGTCTTCACTTTTGGTTTGGAGAAGTTTGATTTTCACGACTTGGTGATGAAAAACAAAGCACATCAGGGCATGCCCTATTTCATGAATAGGGGTTCCAAGCCAAGCTGTAAAGAGGATACCCTTCATTCCAAACGCCATGAAGAAGTTGGACCAACGCTCGATTAGTCCGAGTAGGTAACCAACGATGATTATTACGCCAACGAGACTGAATAATTCTATTAAACTATTGAGTAAGATATGTAAATAGATGTTTCGCATCTAGATTGGTCTCCTTGATTAAACTATTCTTTCGATCTAGTATAATCCATTCTAAGCGTCTTTAGACAGGAATAGATTTATTTTGCCAGCTATTTGAAAAAAGGGAAAAACCACGGTCAAGTGATTTTTCCCTTTTTGAAATTCTTCTATGCGAAAAAGACCTAAAATGCATCCTGTTGGGCTTTGCTGCTTTCAAATTATGATGGATTTTTTACCTTCAATTTTTCATGTCGTTTTAATAAATCATTGATTATACGTGGATAGATTTTGTCAATTTTATAGAATAATAATAAAATGATTTGTATGAAAGATAAGATAATAGGTAAATAGATAAACATAAAGCAAATACCTGCCACAGCGGTATCTGGTTGGTGTGAAGAGCCCCCGGTGTAGTGCGTTAAGGATAGAATCCAACCAACTATCGCAATAGCTAGGCCATTTCCTACTTTTGTTCCAAAGCTACCTGCACTATAAGTTAACCCCTCCGTACGAATCCCTGTTTTCCATTCACCATATTCAATGGTATCCGCTAACATGGCAAATTGAGAGCCAACAACGCTAGCAAATCCGAATCCACGAACAAGTAGTCCTATTACGATGAATGCAATACTCGTTGGTTCAATGATCATCGGGATGGATCCTAATATACTAATGATGATCCCAATGATCATGGTGTTTCGTTTTCCCACATGGGCGATTAATTTCGGCATAAGGAATAATCCTAACAGTTGAGGAATATTTAAGGCTACTCCAAGAACTCCAACGAGTGATGAATCTTTTAAGATTACATTCGCGTAATATACATTAATAGCACCGGCTAAACCGATCAATATAAATGAAACAACGAGGAACATGACCAAAATAACCCAATATTTATTTCTGAAGAGCGCTTTAAATCCTTGACGTAGGGGGATGTCCTTTTTTCGCTTTGGTGGTCTAACTCTTTCTTTTGTCGTTTTAAATGTGATATAAAAGGCGAGCATACTTATGACAGAATAAAAAACATATGTGATGATCCAACCTCTTTGATTACCTCCAAAAAGGTTTGTAATAGGGATCGTCAATCCTGTTACGAGTATAGTACTTATCACGGCACAAGCCATTCGATAAATATTTAACATACTCCGACTAAATTGATGACGAGTAATTAATGAGTTTAATACACCATACGGAACATTAATACCTGTATAAATAAGATTAAACAAATTATAGGTCACCACAATATAAATGATTTTACCTAGTAACCCGATATCTGGGACGGTAAAGACTAAAATTGTGGAAAGGGCGAATGGAAGGGCTAACCAAAAGATCCAAGAACGAGCTTTCCCACGTTTTGATTTTGTTTTATCGGTAATAATTCCCATTCCAATATCCGTAAATCCATCAAGTAAACGTGAAAAAAACATGATCGTTCCGATGATACCGGCGGATATTCCTCCAACAATGTCTGTGTAGAAATAGGTGATGAAAGCACTGATCGAAGCATAAACAAGGTTACTTGCGAAGTCTCCTAAACCGTAACCCAAATTTTCTTTTAATGTTATTTTTGATTGATGTTTTTTCACTTTTTTATGAGTAATCAAAGGAAAACCATCTCCAGCTGTTATATTTATGGACGAGCCATATATTCAAAAAAACGTTGAGATATACCTGAGGATGCGAACAATTACATCTAGGACATCTGGTGAATGCCACCTCCACCTTATTAATGTGATTTGTTACTCCGTTAAATAGGCTAAAAGCCATTATAAGTTGCGCCCATTTTTCTCGCGGTTTAATATGTAATCAAAATATACCCGTAAAGAACCTTATTAAACTAGAGAGCAAGCAGCTGCCTTGCTAGTGGCTGTCATTAAGATAGTAGGAATTAATCCTTAATTGGATAAAAGAAAAAATCGAGACATTAGTGTATAGTAAGGACAGTGACCAAAATGCAAGAGGTGATAGAATGGAAAACATAGTTATTTATTGTGACGGTGGCTGTAGAGGTAATCAGAGTGATCATAATGTTGGCGGATGGGGTGTGGTTCTTCAATATAAAGGGAATACGAAAGAACTTTATGGAGGAGCCTTAAATACAACCAATAACGTGATGGAACTGACTGCGGCGATAAAGGCGCTTGAAGCGATTAAAACAACTCACATTCCAGTCGATGTCCACGCTGACAGTGCCTATGTTGTCAACGGGATGACAAGCTGGGTTCAAGGCTGGATAAAAAAAGGTTGGAAAACAGCAGGAAACAAACCGGTTAAGAATAAAGAGTTATGGATGAGATTATATGAACTTTCAAAAATGCAGGATACCATACGTTTTAATAAAGTAAAGGGACATAATGGTGTTGAGTTGAATGAACGTGCGGACGAACTTGCTAATCGAGGGATGGATGAGGCGAGATAGAAAGACGTTAAGCGGTGACTTGATTGTCACCGCTTATTTCACTCTATTTGATGTACTATACCATTTTACAAATCTTTTTAAGAACGGAAACATCATGGCCAAATTTACACATGGCCGCACAGTCATTACGAAGGTCCTTAAATAGAATATAGAATATTGAAGAAGTCGTCATTTGATGGAAAGATGGTCTTAGTAACTGGGCTTGGATCTCTTTTTCTCTTTTTTCTGGTGCCACTAGATAAAGTGGAATGGGATTTTCCGTGTTTAATGTTATTGAAAGATCATTTAAACGTAGTATCCCTGAGTAGATAGATGTACTCTTTTCTACTTCAAATCCACTAACAATTTGATTATCAGCTGTTAACCATAATACATCAATTAAAGAGACCGTGTCATACACTGAAGAAGGAAAATGAGGCAGTGTTAAAGTTTCTAGAGAGTAATCACCAATCGTTTCGTCTTTCCATTTACGTTTATGGTCATTACGTGCAATCCATACATGGTAGCCGAGAGACTGACCTAATTTAGCTAAAAGATATTGCATCTCGGAATGTGCTTGGGATTCCTTTGCATCAAGTTGAATGGCTTTGTGCCGTTTCATCTTCGTTTTTATTTGCTTCTCTTTTTCAATAACAAGCTCAGCGTTCTCCTCAATAACAAGTCGATTATTACCTATTTCAAATAGTAATCCTGCTATAGCCCCTAGATCTTTTGAAAATAGATGTCGATAGCGATTATTTGTCTCAATAATAACTTCTCGCATTTCAAGATAACTCGACCATGAACCAAGTTTTTTCTTTTCATGGAATAAGGTGTTAAATCCTTTAACAATAGCTGTATTAAAAGGAGGAAATAAAGTTGGGTGCAAGAAATACAAAATATTAGCAACGGCAGGACCAAGCCCTTTAATTTTTAAGTTATCAAGGATATTAATTTCTTTTAATATTTGCTCTGATTTTGAAGACTTATGACAGGCTTTTAAAAATCGGCCAAAAGCTTGTTTGTTCGTTTCATTTTCATAGATATCAGGAATACGTAATTTAGGTTTCCAGAAGAAGGCATGTGCTGCACCTTCAAATACTTGTTTTTGTTCCGAGATGGCCGATACAACGGTCTCTAGACTGGACCCTTTGAAGTCATTGCCGAAAGAACCAGATTCAATTTCTTGAATGACTTTTAACAAACTTTTACGTATAAAACGAAAAGCCTTTAAACGATCATCATTATTAATAAACCAGGTATGATAAACAGATTCGTTGTCTTCTTTATAATTATTAATCACGTTCTCCATATAGCGGCTACCTTCCCAAGTGATAAATTTTGTGTTTATCCCGTATTAACGGCGAGTATTGTATTGGTCCCCACCTCAAGGTAATGATTGTAAACGGGAGCTCCTAGATGGGGGACAACTCCCCGCATGAGCCCGATTGTTCAGGCTTCCATCAGGAGGGGATGAGGAAAATCCCCTTTATTGTACCATGCTAGGCACATGGGAAAATCAATATTAAGTTACGAATAAAGGAATTATTATGACCATCCGAGGAAGGGTTAATGGATTTAAGTTCTTCACATAATAGCATTGAATTTAGTCACACTAATAAATGATGGTAAATCATTTATGTGAAAGGAATGCTTATAATGAGAAGAAAATTAAGTTGCTTAATCTTATCCTTTTTTTGTGTGTCATTCATTTTTAATACTCAATGTTCATCTGCTGAAGATGTCTCGATGACACAAAAGGATAAATTTAACGAACAGAACATAATGGCGGATTTATGGTTTCAAACGTCAGGAGAAGCAAAAGCGCTCTATTACCAAGGTTATAATATTGGAACAGAAAAAATGAATCAAGCTTTAAAAAAGAAATACAAAAAGAAGCCAGCGGTTGTACTAGATATAGATGAAACGATTGTTAACAATAGTCCACTTGACGCTAAATTTTCAAAAGTAGGACAAGGGTCTTTGAATGAAAAGGAATGGCGCAAATGGATTGCGAAAGCAAAAGCAAAGCCACTTCCAGGTGCACTTGATTTTTTAAAAGAAGCTGATCGAAGAGGTGTTGACATCTATTACATATCAGATCGTTCGGATAAAACGTTAGAACGAACGATGCTAAATCTTAAAAATATAGGGGCACCTCAGGTTACGAAGAATCATGTACTCTTAAAAAGAGATGGCGAGAAAAATAAGAATCGACGACGTAAACTCGTTGCAAAGACGCATCGCATTTTGCTTTATTTTGGCGACAACTTATCAGATTTTGAAGGATTTGAGTACCCAACTATCAAAAAACGAGCAAATAAAGTGGATAAAATGAGGCTTGATTTTGGGAATAAGTTGATTGTTTTCCCAAATCCAATGTATGGAAATTGGGAAAAAGCTCTCTATAATGGGAAAAATAATCTTTCGAATGAGGAAAAGATCAAAATTAGAAAAAGTTTACTTCAAGGAGATGATTAAATAAGAACAGACCTATATGGCCTGTTCTTTTGTTTCTAAATATGAAGATGAGGGACAACGAGTCCACCATAAATAAAGGCAATAATAATAACGATAGCTGGATGAATTTTTAATTTTATCATAGCTAGAAATGATATGGCAGCAATCACGATGGCTTGAATAGGTCCCAGTGAGTGAATGGAGTCTCTTCCCATTTGCCAAGTTAGTACAAGCATCATAATGGCGATAACAGGCTGTACAAGTAAGGTCATCCCTTTAACAACGGAAGACTGACGGTGTTTTTGAAGTATCTTTAGTAAAAGAATTAGAGCAATCGATGAAGGAGCGATTGTAGCGATGACAGCTATGATAGCTCCAAAAATGCCCGAAACATTATAGCCAACATAGGCAGCAATTTTGGTGGATATTGGTCCAGGCAGGGCATTACCTAAAGCAAGCATATTAGAAAAGTCAATATTTGTTAGCCAATGATAGTGTGTGACCACTTCTTGATACATAAGAGGAATGGACGACGGACCACCACCATAGCCCAGAATATTAGCAACAAAAAAACCTAGAAAAACGGAAATTAAACTCATCATTATATGGCCTCCCGGTCTCTATCATGGTGTTTATTGATTTTGTTTTTAAGTTTATAATGAACCGTCCCATAAGCTAGAAAAAGGATAATAACAATTGCAGGATGGACTGGAATAACTTGTAGCAGGACAAAAGCAATGATGAAGGTAGCAAACCCGAATACCCAACCTAAACCTTTTACGGCTTTACTTCCAAATTTGTAAGCCATTTGACCAAGCATGACGGCAATAACAGGTAAAACGGCTGCAATCATCCCTTCAACCACTGGAGAACTTTTTAGGACACTAATTAAGGAAGCAAGGGCAATCATCGCTAAACACGTTGGGAGAATATGTGCAATGATCGCAACGGCAGCGCCGATGGAGCCTTTTGTTCGATAACCAAGATAGCCTGCAATTTTAGTTGCAATGGGTCCGGGTAGAGCATTGGCTAATGCCAGGACTTCACCAAATTCATCATCTTCCATCCAATGATAACGGTTAACAGCTTCATGCCTAAATAAAGGCATAACAGACGGCCCGCCACCATAACCGAGAATGCCGGTACGCACCATAGCAGCCACTAGATCTTTATATGTATTACTCATCGTGATTCACCTCTTCATTTATTATAGTTTCATACCCATACGGCTTTTATAACGTTTAATTAGAACTTGGCAATCGACACTAATAACGCCTTCCATTGGATACAATTTTTCAACAAGGAAGTTTTCCATCTCTTTGTTGCTTGTGAAGATCCCATGCATGTGTAGTTTACTTGGCCCAGTCATGTGATAAAGGCTTGTCACAGCAGGATCAAGTGATAATTGTTCAGCGACGGATTGAAGGTGTTGGGGTTCAACTTCAACATTGTAAAAAGCTGAAACATCCATCCCAATTTGAGAAGGATTAATGACGGCAGTGAATTTTTCTATAATTCCTTTTTCCATTAAGTTTGTGACACGGGTAGCAACAGCTACACGGGATAATCCAACTTGTTTACCAAGATCCGTAAAGGAGATCCTTCCATCTTCATGAAAAATCGTTAGTATTTTTTTATCGATTTCATCTAGCTTCGTTTCAGGAAGTTCAAATGCTGCAGGATTCATTTCTACGTCATCCTCTCTATCCGAATTCAACCTAACATATCGTGATTGGATTAATCAATATTATTTCTATTCGTTAGCAATTAACAATATTACCTTACGTTATATCAATTATTAGAATAAACGATAAACGAAAAGAAGTAAATGGGATTTAGCGTAATTTTATATTATTTTTGTTTACAAATAGTTTAATAAGGAAAATAAGGGTAGTCGCATTATCAATTTATTGATAAATTACATATCGTAATAAACGCTAGCAATATATCATCGTTATGAAATGTAATCTTTATGAAGGGTTACATATTACATATCTTGAAGAGTGATTGATAACGATTTGGTAGAATGGTATTGACTAAGTTCAAAGGATCATCTAACATAAATTTTAAGTTTTATATTATCTCTTAAAATAATTCAAATAATTATAAAGTGAAGCTTCCATCAGTGGGGGTTTTCTTCATCACCCACTGATGGTTAGCTGAACCAATCGGGCCTTTACGGGCAATTGATCCCCCACCAATCTTCTTTGAATACTCAGAATCTTGAGGTAGGGGTCTTTACTTACCGTTAAGGCGGGATAAATATTACGTGTTAGAAAGGGGTCTTTTCGGTGAATCAATCCATTATTGGGACGAAACAGATGGTTGTTAGTCCTCATTATCTAGCTTCAATGGCAGGAAATCAGATCTTGCAAAAAGGAGGAAATGCTTTTGACGCGGCGGTGGCGGTGAGTGGATGCCTTGCCGTTGTATATCCACATATGACTGGATTAGGCGGGGATTCATTTTGGTTGGCCTATCGAAACAAAGATAAGACTATCCGGGCTTATAATGGAAGTGGCCGATCAGGAGGTAAAGTGACAAGAGAGACCTTTGCTGGAAATGACCGTATTCCTTTCCGAGGAATAGAGAGTATTATTACTGTTCCAGGTATGGTAGATAGTTGGGATGCTCTCTTAAACGAATATGGAAGTATGACTTTAGCAGAAGTTCTAGAACCTGCAATTGATTATGCTAAACATGGCTTTCCGTTTTCAGAGGACCAACATTATAATACTAAGATAAATACAGAATTACTTTCAAAGACCCCGATTACGTCGGACATATATATGCCAAATGGAAAAATACCTGAAATTGGTGAACGGTTTATACAGAAAGACTTAGCAAGAACATTAACGACTATATCCGAGTATGGTAGAGATGCTTTCTACAAAGGTGAAATTGCTCAGGCGATTGTTTCTTACTTACAAGGTCAGGGCAGTTTGTTGACAGAAGAAGATTTTGCTTCTCATCATGGAGAATGGGTCACACCTATTTCATCGACTTATCGTGATTATACCATGTATCAAGTTCCCCCAAACTCACAGGGATTTATTGGTCTATTAGTCCTTAATATATTGGAGAATTACGACTTTGGAAAAATTAAGCATGGCTCTTTTGAGTATTATCATCTGTTAGTTGAAGCTTTGAAAAAGGGGATTCATGAACGAAATCAAGTTCTTACAGATCCAGAGTTTTTTGATATCCCATTAGACCATTTGTTAAGTAAAACTTTTGCAAAAGAACTTGCGTCTTCTATAGATATCAGTTCGAGTGAAGTTCAATCGCCATCCATGGGAAGTGACACGGCTTATGCAGCGGTCGTTGATAAAGAGGGAAATGCGGTTTCGTTTATTCAAAGTCTATACTTTGAATATGGTTCAGGTGTTGTTGCAGGGAATACAGGGATTATCATGCAGAATCGAGGATCTTTCTTTTCTTTAGATCCAGATCATGTTAATACGTTGGAGCCTAATAAACGGACGTTCCACACGCTGATGCCTGCTATGGCTTGTAAAGATGGTAAACCGAGGATCTTATATGGAACGCAAGGAGGAGAAGGACAGCCTCAGACACAAACAGCAATTATTACCCGTATGATTGACTACGGTATGGATCCTCAGCAAGCTCTTAATGAACCTAGATTCGTGTGGGGAAGAACATGGGGCGAAGAGACTCAAGAGCTCAATATTGAGGATCGAGTAGGTGAGACATCCATTGAAGGATTAAAACAAGCAAAGCACCAAGTAAAGATTGTGGGTTCATTTGATAAAGTTATGGGCCAAGCTCAAGCCATTCTCATTGATGAACAAGGATTTTTAAAAGGCGGGGTTGATCCGAGAGGCAATGGTGCAAGCGTAGGGATTTAACTATAAAGAATAAGTCATTTAAAAGCAGAACAAAACACTTGATATGTTCTGCTTTTTATGGTGTATTTAATACCAGAAGAGTCACTTTGAAAGCGTTTGATAATCTGGAAGTAACAGGGTCACAAAACAAGTTTTGAAATCAAGTGTGCTATAATGTCATATAAAATTGAAGGAGGGTTTTGAATGGCTAATTCAAAACAGTTCACTGGCTACATTGGAACATATACCAATGGAAAAAGCGAAGGTATTTATCGTTTTACCTTAGATATAGACAAGCCTAAAGTTACAGATATTGGGCTTGCTGCTACATTAGACAATCCTACATATTTAGCTATTAGTGAAGATAATAAATATCTTTATTCAATCATAAAAGAGGGGTCATCCGGAGGGGTTGCATCCTTTTTGATTAATGCGGAGACGAATGATTTAAAACCACTTAATCACGAACTGCTCGAAGGGGCTGCTCCTTGCTACGTTGGTATAAATAAAGAAAATAGTCATCTCCTTTCATCAAATTACCATAAAGGTACGGTTGGTCTTTATTTAATAAAAGACGATGGCTCCATTAGTCCGGCAGTTTCGATTGTTAGACATGAAGGGTCAGGGCATTATGAAGAAAGACAGGAAGCCCCACATATCCATTTTTCTGATTTTACTCCAGATCAAAAGTTCGTTGTTGTAGTCGATCTTGGAACAGACCAACTGGTCACCTACAAAATCGAAGAAAATACATTAAAACAGGTTCAAACACTTGATTTTAGTCCAGATAGTGGGGTGCGTCACCTCGTCTTTCATCCTACAAAACCCTATGCTTACGTCATGACAGAATTAACATCGGAAGTAGTTTCATTGAAATTTAATGCTGAAGATGGCAGTTTTTCTATCATTGAATACTTATCTACCTTACCAGAAGGTTATAAAGAGACTAGCAGCGGCAGTGCTATTCATATCACGAGTGATGGACGCTTTGTCTATACAGCAACGCGCGGACACGATAGTATTGGTGTATTTGAAGTAGACGAAAAAACGGGTAAATTGACGTTAGTTGAAATTACTTCAACACATGGAAAAGGCCCAAGGGACTTTTCTTTAGATCCAACCGAAAAATTCCTTATCGCCGCCAACCAAAACTCGAATAATCTTGTTCTATTTATTCGAGATGAAGGAACCGGAAAGTTGACGTTGGTGGATGGAGAACTTGAAGTTCATGATCCTGTTTGTGTGAAGTTCTTAAATGTTTAGCATTAGTTTGTTTGACGTTTGTATATAAATACAGAGGTAGCTCAATTCGTCGCCGAAGCGGCTCAATAAATTCATAAGCAGCTCAATTGGCTGCCGAGGTGGCTCAATAAATTTAGAAGCAGCTCAATTCGGTGTCAAAGCGGCTCAATAAATCTAGAAGTAGCTCAATTGGCTGCCGAGGTGGCTCAATAAATTTAGAAGTAGCTCAATTCGGTGTCAAAGTGGCTCAATAAATCTAGAGGTAGCTCAATTCGGTGCCGAAGCGGCTCAATAAACCCATAAGCAATTCAATTTGGCGATTTCATCAAGGGATTCAATACGAAACTGGAGTTTACCATTAATTTTGAAGCTTTTTTATTATTAAACTGTGATCAAGAGATGAATTCAATATGTTATTAAAAGTCTAAACATTGTTTAAACTCTGGAGAAACGATATGATAAGAGTATCAAAAGGTTTGTATTAAACACCAGCAAGGAGGATAGATAGATGACAGGATCAATTAGACGAATAGGTATTATTGGAGTTGGTAATGTTGGAAGCGCGGCGGCTTTTTCCGTTATCCATCAAGGAATTTGTGAGGAATTAACACTAGTGGACATCAAAAAAGAAAAATCGATTGGAGAAGCCATCGATTTTGCAGATAGTATTGGATTTTTATCTTTTAGAACAAAAGTTAAATCTGGTGAACTATTGGACTTAAAAAATTGTGATGTTATTTTAATTAGTGTGGCGGGTGAACCGTTAAAACCAGGAGAAACTCGACTAGACTTGTTAAAAGGTACATCTGCTATTATTAAGGATATTATCCCGCCTTTAAAAGAAGCAGGATTCAATGGTATATACGTTGTAGCGACAAATCCATGTGATGTGATTACCTATTTAACTTGGAAACTATCAGGGTTACCTCGCAATCAAGTTATTGGTACGGGAACGGCCCTAGACAGCAGTCGTTTTAGAAAACTTTTGTCGGAACATTTGAATGTCGATTCACGCAGTATTACCGCTTATATGTTAGGAGAACATGGTGAATCACAATTTGGTGCTTGGTCACATGTTTCTATTGGCGGGAAACCCATTCGTGACTATATCGAGGATCATAAAGAGAACATTGAGCCTTTCAACTTTGATGATCTTTCGGAACACGCAAAACGTGAAGGCTGGAATGTTTTTAACCGTAAAGGAAAAACAGAATATGGAATAGGAAATGCCCTTGCCTTCATAGCGAAGGCCATTCTTAACGATGCTTATACAATATCTCCAGTCTCTGCTGTACTTGAAGGCGAGTATGGCCAAAATGATCTTGCCATAGGTGTACCAGGAATTCTTTGCCGAGAAGGCTTGAAACAAGTCATTGAACTCGATCTTGATGAAAAAGAACAAACGTTATTTAAAAACTCAGCTAACGTGATAAAAGACAATATCGCATCTGTTAAACTTTAGTTAACTCGTTATAACTAAAACTGGTCATTTTTTCTTTATAGAGAAAAATAAAAATTTGTTGACAATATTCGACGAAAACATGTATAGTAGACATACTGAAAAGAATTGAATATCATCTTATCTAGAGCGGTGGAGGGAAAGGCCCGATGAAACCCGGCAACCAACCTTTTTTAGGGGTTCAGGTGCTAATTCCTACAAAACCTATGTGGTTTTGGAAGATAAGAGAAGTTGAGTCATTCACACCGCTTCTCTATTGAGAAGCGGTTTTTTGAGAACAAAAACTGGATAGAAGATATTTTAATTTTCAGACATAATTCATAGTAAAGCACTAAGAACAGGGGGAAAAGGAAATGAAGAAATCAGCAAAAATTTTATCTATCGGTTTAGCTATTATTTTATTATTTGGTTTGTCAGCATGTGGGAATAGTGGTTCAAAAGAATTAAGCACCAAAGAAATTACAGTTGGGGTGACTGGTGGTCCTCACCAACAAATCATGGAACAAGTTGCTAAATTAGCTAAAAAAGACGGCTTGAAAATTAATTTGAAAGTATTTAACGATTACAATACACCAAATACAGCTTTAAGCGAAGGTAGCTTAGATGCAAATAGCTATCAAACACTTCCATTCTTAAAAGGACAAATAGAAGACAAGGGCTACAAAATTACCGATGTTTTTAAAACAGTTGCTTTTCCAATGGGCGTATATTCTAACAAAATCAAAAGCTTAAAAGATCTTAAAAAAGGTGATTCAATTGCGGTACCGAACGATCCGGCAAATGAATTACGTGCCTTGCAATTATTTGAAGCAGCTGGGGTTATCAAATTAAAAGACGGTGCTTCACAAAAAGCAACTAAAAAAGATGTTGTTGAAAATAAATTGAACTTACAAATTAAAGAACTTAATGCTGAATCTCTACCAGCACAACTTGATGAAGTAACAGCTGCAGCTATTAATACAAACTTTGCGATGGGTGCTGGATTAACGATTAACAAAGATGCTATTTATCATGAGCCTATTAAAAACAATCCATATCCGAACTACTTTGTGGTTCGTACAGAAAATAAAAAAGATAAAGTTGTAAAAACAATTGAAAAATATTATCGCTCAGACGAAGTTAAAGCTTATATCGCAAAACAATTTGGTGGTTCGGTTGCACCTGCTTGGTAAGGAGGACTTGTAAATTATGATCAGTCTGCAAAATGTATCAAAAACTTTTGAAGTCGGTAAGAAGAAAGTTGAAGCATTAAAAGATGTTTCAGTTGAGATTAATAAAGGCGAAATTTTCGGTGTCATTGGGTTTAGTGGTGCAGGGAAAAGTACATTAATTCGTTGCGTCAACTTACTTGAAAGACCAACAAGTGGAAAAGTCATCATTGATGGTACGGATATTTTAACCTTAAACAAGAAAGATCTTCAGAAAGTACGCCAAAAAATCGGTATGATTTTTCAAGGTTATAATTTGTTGAAGACGGCAACGGTCTATCAGAATATCGCTATACCGCTTCGATTGGAGGGGGTACCTGCAGCTGAGATTAGAGAACGGGTGAAGAAATATTTAGAGATTGTTGGACTCGCCGATAAAGCAAAGTCCTATCCTGGTGAACTTTCTGGTGGGCAAAGACAGCGTGTCGCTATTGCACGTGCCTTGGCTCATGAACCTGAGGTTTTACTTAGTGATGAAGCCACGAGTGCACTTGATCCGACAACGACCGAACAAATTTTGGAGCTTCTATTAACGATTAATAAAGAACTCGGAATTACAATTTTTCTTATTACACACGAGCTTGATGTCATTCAACGGATTTGTGACCGAGTAGCTGTCATGGAACAAGGGCGTATTGTAGAACAAGGAAAAGTGGTGGATGTCTTTACAAAGCCCGAACATCCTAGGACAAAAAGTTTTGTCAGAAACAAAGACGTCTTTCATGTCCCTGAAGCGATAAAACAACAGCTTGAAAAATCAGGTAAACTGGTCGCTCTTACTTTCCTTGGTGAATCATCAAAAGATCCATTTTTAGCTACAATTGCTAAAAAATTTGATATCTTACCAAGCATTATTGCGGGTGGAATCGATCAATTAAAAGATCAATCTGTAGGTAATTTATTGGTTCATTTGAAAGGCACAGAACCAGAAATTCAAAAAGCTATTTCCTATCTTCAAGCTGAAGAAGTTCTTGTAGAAGAGGTGAGTAACCAATGAGTACGTTTCTAAATGAATGGGGAGATACCATTTGGCAGGGGTTTATCGATACACTAAAAATGACATCAATCTCTTTAATCATTTCTGTTATTATTGGGTTGCCTCTTGCACTTTTACTTGTGTTAACGAGAAAAGGCGGAGAAGCTGAAAATCGAATCGTAAATGCAATATTGAATACAGTAATTAATATTATTCGTTCTATTCCTTTCATTATCTTGCTATTCTTTATACTACCTTTTACAAAACTTGTTGCACAAACGACGATCGGAGTTCAAGGGGTTATTGTCCCATTGGTCGTCTTTACAGCCCCATATATTGCGAGACTTATTGAATCTGCCTTACTTGAAGTCGATCGCGGGGTCGTTGAAGCCTATCAATCCATGGGTATATCGACGTCTAAAATTATTTGGTATGTTATTGTTCGTGAAGCTAGAGCATCGATTGTCTTGGGTTTAACCATTGCAACAATTGGTCTCATTGGTGCAACAGCTATGGCAGGTCTAGTTGGAGCAGGTGGTCTTGGTGATATTGCATATCAATATGGGCATCTTAGATTCCAACCAGATGTGATGTATACAACTATTATTATTCTTATTATTATGGTTCAAGCCATTCAATCAATTGGAAATCTACTTGCACGAAAACTTAGAAAAAACTAATCTATTTAATATTAATAGAGTAGACCCGTATATTTTTGCGGTCTACTCTTTTTTGTTTTCATTCATGTTTAAAAGAAGCGCATATGAGGTAGAAAATACTATAACCATTAAATACGCTAAAGAAAGGATGTCAGTATGGATTTACAAAACAAACAAGTCAATGGACAACCTGCTCAAACTTTGGTCAGAGATCAAGGTGTAGAAGAGGAAATGACGCCGAATCCAATATATGAAGATGATAATTATATTGGAACGGGAAAACTTAATGGTAAAGTGGCACTAGTAACAGGGGGAAGCAGTGGAATTGGACGAGCTGTAGCCATTGCCTATGCAAAAGAAGGCGCCGATGTGGCTATTATCTATAATATCAATGATGAAGATGCTTTGTTGACGAAAGAGAGAGTTGAAGCACAAGGTCAACGCTGTCTTTTACTCAAAGGGGATGCTGGTGACGAAGCATTTGCTAATCAAGCCGTTGAAGAAACAGTGGCAGAACTCGGCGGTCTTGATGTTCTTGTCAATAACGCTGGTGAACAAACACCAAAACAAAATGTCACTGAAATTCCATCTGATCAAATGGAAAGAACATTTAAAACAAACTTCTTTTCATTCTATTACTTTTCCAAAAAAGCGTTGGAATATATGAAACCTGGAAGTGCCATTGTCAATACGGCATCAATCAATGCCTTTGTTGGTAATCCAATGTTAGTGGATTATACAAGTACAAAAGGAGCGATTATTGCATACACTAGAAGTATTGCGAAGGAATTAGCTTCAAAAGGTATCAGGGTTAATGCGGTTGCTCCAGGACCTATTTGGACACCACTTATTCCAACAACTTTCCCTCCAGAACAAGTTAAAAGTTTTGGTAAATCGACACCGATGAAACGTCCTGGACAACCTGTCGAATTAGTTGGTCCATATGTCCTTCTTGCATCAAACGACGGTTCTTATATGACGGGACAAACCATTCACGTCGATGGCGGAAGCTATATGAGCTCTTGATCTAACTTTATGTAAGGGTGAAGAGAAAAAAGGTGAGAGACTCCATACCTAAAAAAGGTAGGAGGTCTCTTACCTTTTTATTTTATCAGAAGAGTGTGGAACTTTATATTAAAGATTGAAGAATGAATGATTAACTAGAACCTTTGGGTGGTAAAATGGAGCGATAGGGAACTGGTGAAGATAAAACCGTCGATGTATTGACGATGGCATACGGCATTAAGCGATCAATCAGGGCTCTCATTCCTTTCATCCCATCAACGGCTGCTCCCAATAAATAACTCGCATCGCCTGTAATTCGATGACATTCCAGAATGTCATCTTCTTTTTTTACTAATTCTTCAAATTCCTCTGAAGAAACTTTTAAGCCACTAATTTGTATGAATAACAGGATATCACGGCCTACAGCACTGGGTGATATTCTTGCCGTAAAACCTTCAATAATCCCTTTCTCAATTAGTCGATGTATACGTTCTGAGATGCTAGGTCTGCTAAGGGCTAATTGCTTTGATAGTTCACTAATTGTCATACGACCATCTTTTTGCAAAAGCTCAAGTAAACGTATGTCCAATTTGTCCATAAATAACTTCCTTTCAAAATGAAGTAACTATACTGCAAATTCATACATATTACATGATTATGATAGGAAACAACTTCATTAGTCTATGTAAAAGATCGTAAATGTATTTTATCATGAATATTAGAGAGTTTAAACATCTTTTCAAATGATTGGAGTGTTTTATTAGTGAAAAAAGGATTAGCCATTTTGCTTGGCTGCTTAATGACAACCATAGGACTTATTATATTGAGACATAGTCATGTTGTAACTGGCGGGACAGCGGGATTATCACTAAGCTTGTCTTATTTAACTGACTTACCTTTTTCGATCGTCTTTTTCGTTATAAATCTGCCGTTTTATGTTTTCTCTATGATTCGAATGGGATTTAAATTTACCCTAAATACGGTTATTTCTGTAACGGCTTTAACGTTAATGTCCAGTTTAGATTATTATATTATACCATTTTCACTTCCAGTTTGGGTAGGTTCTATTTTGGGAGGTTGCATCATCGGTTTAGGACTCGTTGTTTTATTTAGTCATGGTTCTTCTCTTGGGGGAGCAAATATTTTGGCTCTATTTTTACAGAAGCGGTTTCGTTATAATCCGGGAATTGTAAATTTTCTTTTCGATTTTTGCGTTGTATTGATTAGTTTCTTTACTGTGGGAATATGGAGTGGTATCTTCTCCATTCTATCAGTCATCGTCACTTCAGCCATCATTAGCTATTATAAAAATAGTATTGGAAAATCAATAGATAAAAATGCAACTAAAAAATATAACCTTGATTCAAAAATGGCAGTGAATGAATAATGTAAGGTTTATAATAAAGATTTATAGGGAATAACGAGCATTAGCCAATGGGTTAATGCTCATTATTATATACACAAATGTTAAAAGGGATATAGTCAATAATACGTCAAAATAAATAGTAAATATTACCTATATAAAAAGTGGACTTCACACCGATATTTATTTAAAATAGGAAACGAGACCCATGCCCATATAAAAAGTAACGATGAAGGTAAGTGAATTTTACCGATTATTGCTTCTTTCGCAAGTTCAAATCAAAAAGAAATGGGGATGACGCAATGGAAGTAAACCTTATGTTGAACAAAATGGAAACCTTATCTCGTGACGAGCGTTTTGATCTATTATTAAACCAGCTAAGAGAACATGATTTTTATACATTTAGTCACTCTGTAAATGTAGCTAACCTATGTACAGATTTCTGTCGATATTTAAATATATCTATGGAAACAAGGTTGTCTATTGTTGATGCATTTTTACTCCATGATATTGGATATTTATATGTGGATGCTGATTTGCTTGTAAAAACAGATCGATTAACTCCTAAAGAGGAAGAGGAAGTATCGAATCATGTTTTATATGGTGAAGAGATTATTAACACGTATTTAAATGATGTACCTATCGATAGGAGCATTATTTTATTACATCACGAGAACATCAACGGATCTGGATATCCATTTTATTACAAAAAGGATAAAATACCCTATTACTGTCGCATGTTAAGGATTATTAAGGATTATGATTTGATGATACACCCAAGATATACAAAGAATAAATACACTCAAGAAGAAGCTTTAAGAGAGTTAACACAATTTGTAGATGTTTATTATGATAAAGAGCTTGTCCATTTGTTTATTCATTATGTCATAAGTAAATCGATTCAAGTTTCCTGAACTTAAATCAATTAGGTATAGTCAAAAAAGTAAAAATATTGGCGCTATTAGTTGATAGCTGGCACCTATGTCGGTTTTCTTGAGGCTTTGATTATGTTTTTAAAACCATTCCGGTAACCTATGCTTTTTACTGTGATTATTTAAACATGAGACTCATCAATGAAAAAACGTTGCAAGTCTTATTGCTATACACCATGTTTTTTCATTGATAACCCTGTTAACCACCCATCCCCGTTGCTGAAAACTTTAATACCATACCCCTGTTACTTCCTATTCTCCCGTTCCAATCATCCATTTCATAATTACGGATTTTTTAACTGAAATAAATAACACTTTTGCATTGACATTCTATTTTTCAGTCGTTCAATATTTAAAAGTTTTGAATTTTGTCAAAAAATATATTAAAAAGTCTCAATATTCTATTATTTTGCCTGTTATAATATTAACAATAAGGTAAAAAGGATTAAGTCAAAAGTAGTTTTTTCCTCTTTTGCTTAAACCATTCAACGATATTCCGAAGTATTTTAGTCTATAGGCCCGTTTTTTACTCTTAAGTCGGATTCTAACTACATTCTGTTCACGAACACCAACTATGAAGTCCTCTAACATTCAGATTTTCCGACATACTTCGGTATTCCTTCTTGATTAGCATCCTAGTTAACCACTTCTTTGTTTATTGTAAACTCTCATTTTTGTATAACGACATGAATTCTCTAATGGAAGAAGACTTTAAAGTGAGTCAGGAGATGATACTTTTTAAAAAAATACCAAATACGAACGAGACGATAAATTAACTAGGTGAATATTAAGGAGGAGATCAAATTGAATCATGACAAACCTACTATTACGTTAGAACAATATATCGTTAATCCTAGTACAATGGCTTTATTACCAACAGACGGTCCATATGGATATCCATGGACATTGGTTTTAGAAACGAATAAACAATACAGAATCCAATCCCATTCTTTAAAAATTGTCGATAAATCATGCCATAACTTTGGCTCTAGTTATAAAAGCAACAAAGAACATGTGAATCGAGTGATGGGCAAGATAAAAATGGTTCCTGTATGTATTTGTAAAGAATTGGATGTCTATTTATTTCCTCTTTACTCACCAAAACAAATTCGAAAGTGTATATGGTTATCACTAACCCAAATTGATCATTATCATAATGTTGATGGAGGTACCACACAGGTGGTGTTTCGTAATGGATACTCCCTTAATGTCGACATTAATTATTACAGTTTTAAAACAAAAATAGAGAGGGCACATAAATATCGAGACAGTTTAGCTGCCATGGTAAAAAAATATGCGACTGATGAATATATGATATTAGAAAAATTAACAAGTATTCTAAAAGGATACTTTAACAGTGAACAAATATAGCTAAACGCATTCAGTTGATGAATCGATACACAATATATGTGCTTTCTATCACTTCGTCATACTACATATTGTGGTAAGGTATTTTTAAAATGATATGTTGAGGTGAAGAAATGGTTGAAGCTTTCGTTAATAAAACATTAGATGAAAAAATACGTGACTTAATCATACTTGATGAATCAATAGCAAATGAAAATGCAAATAAAGACGGAAATGTATTTAATACACAGAGAGACCTCCTAGCAGGAATTACGGCTAAAGATTATTCAATGCGTTATTTACTACCTAAAAGAGTGGCAGAATCGCATGAAAGAGGCGAAATTCATTTTCATGATCTTGATTATTCTCCTTTTTTTCCGATGTTTAATTGCATGCTAATTGATTTTAAAGGCATGTTCGAAAATGGCTTTTCGATCGGTCATGCGGATATTGAAGAACCTAAATCAATAAAAACAGCAGCTGCCCTTGTCGCACAAATCGTAGCTAATGTATCCTCCAATATTTATGGTGGAACGACTTTTAATCGTGCGGACGAAGTATTAGAGCCCTATGCGATACGAAGTTTTAAAAAACATTTAAGAAATGGTATGGTGTGGATTCCTGGTGAAAAGGAACAAGAAGACTATGCATATAAAATGACCGAGAAAGAAATTTACGATGCGATGCAATCTCTTGAATACGAAATAAATACGCTATTTAGTTCGAATGGACAAACCCCTTTTTTTAGTTTTAATTTCGGTCTTGGTACCTCTTGGTTTGCACGAGAAATTCAAAAAGCAATCTTGAAGGTTCGAATTGAGGGACTTGGAAGGGATAAGAAAACGGCTGTTTTTCCTAAGTTAATCTTCACACTGAAACGAGGTATTAACTTAGATAGCAGTGATCCCAATTATGATATTAAGAAACTAGCATTAGAGTGTTCGGCAAAACGAATGTATCCGGATATTTTAAGTTACGATAAAATCGTAGAAATGACGGGGGATTTTAAAAGTCCCATGGGGTGTCGTTCGTTTCTTTCTTCTTATCAAGAAAATGGCAAGTATATCACAGACGGTAGAAATAACCTCGGGGTGTGTACGTTAAATCTACCTCGAATTGCCATCGAGTCGAATGGGGATAGGGCTGTATTCTGGTCACTACTTTATGAGAGATTAGACATTGTCTATGAAGCTCTCATGTTCCGTATTGAAAGTTTACATCGTACATTAGCGAAAAATGCCCCCATCCTTTATCAATATGGAGCAACAGGAAATAGACTCCATGCCGACGAACATGTTGTGGATATGTTTAAGAATGGTCGGGCTACGATATCCATTGGATATATTGGTTTATATGAAGTAGCGACTGTTTTTTATGGAGCAGAATGGGAAGGTAATAAAGACGCCAAAACATTTACTATAGATATAATGAAGGCATTAAAAGATACGGCTGATGGATGGAAAAGGGAAACAGGCTACGGATTCAGTGTCTATGCGACGCCATCTGAATCCCTTACGGATCGTTTTTGCCGGTTGGATACTCAAAGTTTTGGTGAAATTAAAGACATTACAGATAAAGGCTATTATACGAATAGTTTTCATTATGATACTCGAAAAAAAGTGAATCCGTTTGAGAAAATAGATTTTGAAAAAGAGTATGAGCCCTACACGACAGGTGGTTTCATTCACTATTGTGAATTTCCATCTTTAGTTCATAATCTTGAAGGTTTGGAAGTAGTTTGGGATTATGCTTATGATCGGATTGGTTACTTTGGTACAAATACGCCCATCGATAAATGTTATGAGTGCGGCTTTGAAGGAGAGTTTGAATCAACGACACATGGCTTTGAATGTCCTAATTGTCATAATGACAACCCGGAAACCACTTCGTGTATTCGGCGATTATGCGGATATCTCGGTTCCGTGATACAACGAAAGCCTATTAAAGGACGTCTTAAAGAGATCAACAGTCGGACAAAACATGTTTAGGCGGTCACAAGTTATGAATTATGCAGATTATAAACGTTTTGATATGCTGAATGGACCAGGAGTGCGTCATTCCTTGTTTGTCAGCGGATGTCATCATCGATGTAAAGGTTGTTGGAATGCTATCGCTTGGAACTTTGATTTTGGCTTTCCTTACACGACAGAAACTGAGGATAGAATAATAGATGATTTAAATATGAAAGAAATTCCTATTTCAGGTTTATCGTTACTTGGTGGTGAACCATTTGAACATCCAACCGTCTTAACGCATCTTTTAAGTCGTATCGAAAAGGAATGTCAAAATAAAAATGTTTGGTGTTGGACTGGATTCACTTTTGAAGAGATTTTATTGGATACGGAAAAACGAAAGATGCTGGGGCACCTTCATGTCCTTATCGATGGAAAGTTTGAGCTAGATAAAAGAGATCTACGACTTAAATTTCGTGGGTCCTCGAATCAACGTATCATAGACGTGCAAAAATCAATTGAAAGTGAACAGGTTGTCCCTTATAAAGGTTAGTCGTTAAATATAAAATTTTGTTATAAACAAAGTCGCTTTAATTAGCATAACATGCTTATTAAAGCGATTTTTAGTTTGGTAATTATTTTCTCTAAACATTCAAAAAAGAGATGTAATGGTTGGAAAGCGGGTGTTTTATGGTAAAATAGAAAAGAAGATTAAAAAATCACAAAATGATGATAATTTTAAAAAATATTTTTAACATCAAGAGAATGAAAAGAGGGATAACATGAATATTGTTGTATTGGGTGCTGGGGCCATAGGAGGTTTTTATGGTGCAGTACTTACAAGACAAGGTGAAAATGTCACTTTTATAGCAAGAGGAAAGAACCTCGAACACTTACAAAAACACGATTTACATATCGAAAGCATTTGGGGAGACTTCTCTGTTCCCGTAAAAGCTGTTCCAGCTGATGATATTCCAAGTTTAGACCCTTGTGATGTTGTTATACTTGCCGTTAAATCGACCGCACTTATGAATGTTATGCCTCAATTAAAAGAACTTCTCGCAGAAAATACGAAGATTTTATGTTTGCTAAACGGTATTGGTAATGAAGAAGTCTTAGCTGAAGAGTTTGGGGCTGAACGAGTGATCGGGGGGTCTGCCTTTGTATCTACCATTTTTGAAAAACCGGGCCTTATTCAACATGTCGCAGAAGGTAAAATTGTCATGGGTGATTGGACGAAGGAAAGATCAAAATTGGTTGATCAACTTGCGGAAGTCTTGACAAAAGCAGGCGTTGAGATCGAAGTCTCTGACAACATCCGACAAGCAAAATGGGAAAAATTACTGTGGAACATTTGTTTTAATCCAATTACAGCTTTAACTCAAACTAAAGTAGGGGTTGCGTTAAAAAATCAGGATATTTATCCTATTATGAAACGGATTCAGTCTGAATACTTGGCCGTCGCTAAAGCTTATAATATTCATTTTGATCCTGAAAAAGCGGACTGGATCTTTGAAGAAAATGAAGATGCTGGAAATCACAAAACGTCGATGTTACAAGATTTTGAATCTGGAAAGAAAATGGAATTAGACGCTATCATGGGTTATGTTATAAAACTTGCACATGAGAAAGATATACCGGTTGCGACAATCGAAACCATCTATCATCTATTAAGGTTTGCCGAAAATGAGGCGAATAAGAACTAATATAATATGTAACATACCATTGCATCGTTTCCGATTTGAATCATACCCGCGTGTGCCTAACATTAATTGCCATTAAAAGCGGGGACGTTCAAGAAGTGACCAGGTTCCAATCTGATAAAAGATATTGAAGCGGATAGTGTGCCTGATCCAAGGACTGGTGCACCACTATATATTCCGAACGAACCAAGCGGCAATCTTGTTAATTTAAAAATGCGGTATCAAGTTAAATTTGAATGGACATCTATCTCATGAGAGGATGTCCTTTTTATTTGGTCATTATTTAATAAACTATGGTGTACTGAGCACTAAACGATAACTTGAGTTAGAATTTAAGGTGTTACTAAGTCTTTCGTTTACCATAAACCTGCTGAATTATTGGAGAATCAATCGTTTTTCAGCTATATTAAAATGTGTAGAGTCTAAATGTTATACATAGAGGATGGGGAATGAAAGGATGTTTAAAATAAAATACACGCTTTCTACCATCATCATTGCCTTAATACTCGTAATTATGACTGCATTGTATATTGATAAGAAAACCACGGATACGAATACAGTAACACCCCAAAAGAATGCGGCAATTGATGAAAAGAAGCAATCTAAAACGTCAGCTAAGCCAGAAACGTCATCAACCCAAATAGAAACTAAGGCAAACCATTCACAAGTAAAGTCTGAAGAAGAGGAAACGAAAAATGAAGCGAGGATTGATGCTCCTCTCATCCGTCAATTACCTGAACTCCCCAATGGGTGCGAAGTAACAAGTTTGACGATGCTCTTAAACCAAGCTGGATTAAAGGTTAATAAAATGACACTAGCCAGCCAAATAAAAAAAGTTCCGTTCAAAGAAGGCAACTATAATGGAAATCCAAATGAAGGGTTTGTTGGGAATTTATATCATGGAGGGCCGGGATATGCTGCTTATCATGGGCCTGTTTTTCAATTAGCTGAGCGTTATCTAGGAGATCGTGCTGTCGATCTAACCGGCAAGGAGTGGAGGCAAATAGAGGAGCAACTTGCAAGCGGCTCTTCAATTTGGGTTATTAACAATGTAAACTTTAATGAGCTTCCTGAAAGTCAATTTATCACATGGCATACCAAGCAAGGCAATATAAAGATTACATATAAAGAGCACTCTGTGTTGGTAACCGGGTATGATCAAGATTATGTTTATTTCAATGATCCACTTACAAATACAAAAAATAAAAAAGTAAGGAAATCAGCTTTTATACAAGGGTGGAAACAAATGGGGAGTCAAGCGATATCCTTTAATTCTAGACAGAAACTTGATGAAAACGAGATGAACAGATACCAGTCTAAGATGGACAACTTAATCAAAAAATAGTTCAATCAGTTATCTACCTAAACTTTTTTCAAATCTTTTAATAGGAACGTCATATATGATATTTTCGTCTTTTGAGTGTATAATTATTCAGAAAATAGAGGGGTGAAGAAAAGTTGATGATTCAAGCAGAAAATGTATCCTATAAGCGTGTAAATAAGGACGTCTTAAAAAATATTTCATGGCAAGTCAAAGAAGGAGAGCATTGGTGCCTTGTCGGTTTGAATGGAGCGGGGAAATCAACTTTATTAAATATGGTGAATGGTTATATTTGGCCAACTGAAGGTTCTATGACTGTACTTAACCAAACATTTGGACAAGTTGATTTACGAAATTTACGACAATCAATTGGATGGGTGAGCTCTTCCTTGCAGCAGCAACTTCATGATAATGAAATTGTAGAAAATATCGTTTTAAGTGGTAAGTTTGCCACGATCGGATTATATGACGATATTGAAGATAGAGATAGGGAAAAAGCTTATGAATTGATGGACGAACTTCATTGTCACCACTTGGCTAAACGAAGCTACGATACCCTTTCACAGGGGGAGAAACAAAGGGTTATTATTGCACGGGCGCTCATGGCAAATCCGAAACTGCTCATCCTAGACGAACCGTGTACAGGACTTGATATTTTAGCAAGAGAAACCTTGCTTTCTATCATTGAAGAGCTGGCAGAGAAACAAGACGCTCCAACTTTAATCTACGTTACACACCATGTAGAAGAAATATTGCCTTGTTTTACCCACACCCTATTATTAAAGAATGGCACAGTTTTTGATTCTGGGAGAACAGAAGAATTAATGAACGCTGAATCGTTATCTGCTTTCTATGAGAGACCTGTGCATTTAGATAAACAAGATGAACGGTTGTATCTAAGATTAGCCCAATCCACAAAAAACAGCCTATAACCTAAGAAACTCCTCTGGAAGTTTAACAGAGGAGTTTCTTATGATTAGAATAAAAGATAGATAGCAAAGACGGCTGCCAAAATAAAACGATAGATAGCAAAAGGAATTAACTTCACACGTTGCAATAGTTTTAAGAAGAAAACAATCGCTAATAGAGCAACGATAAAGGCCGTCACAAATCCAACAACAAAAAGAGGTAAGTCGGACATCGATAACAAGTCGAGACTTTTATAAAGATCGAGTCCACTTGCGGCGATCATCATAGGTACCGCAACAAGAAATGAAAATTCGGCTGCTGTTTTGTGGTTAAGTCCAGAGATAATACCACCAGAAATTGTGGATCCTGAACGTGAGAAACCAGACCATAAGGATAGACATTGGAAAAGCCCCACAACAAAAGCTTGACGATAGGTCATTTGGTCTAATGTTGTGCTTTCGACGTGTTTTGATTTTTTCTCAGCATAAATCATTAAAATACCACCAGCAACTAAGGCAATAACAACTGTTATTGGTGAAAATAAATGACTTTTGATGAAATCGTGAAGGAGCAATCCGAGGATTACTGCTGGTATCATTGCCACAATAATATGTATTAAGTTCAAATTACTTGTGTATTTTTCACGATGGTCACGATAGAGACCAAATAAACTCCACAGACGTTTCCAATAGATAACGACGACGGCTAGTATGGAGCCGAGTTGAATCACAATTTCAAATGTCTTGGCTTTATCACCAGTAAAATGAAGCAGGCTTCCTACTAAAATGAGGTGTCCAGTAGAGGACACGGGTGCGAATTCTGTTAAACCTTCAACAGCACCAAGAATAATAGCAATCAGGATGTCGTGCAAATTATTCACCAACCTTTTCTATAAATGTAACCATGACCTTATATAAGTACGTGTTCAAAAAGGTGACAAATCAGAAGCAAGAAGATAAGAGCGAGCAGTTCCTGAGGACCGGAATGTAGGTTTTTACTACATGAGGACCGGCCTTCCACAGGATGTGGTGGCTTCAACATTGCTCACAGGACGTGAGCGATTTTAGTTGAAGATCCTCTTGGATAGCGCCGAGATTCGTAGCTTATCATTTGGTGACTTTTTGAACAACCTATTATAATACGTGTTCAAAAAGGTGACAAATCAGAAGCAAGAAGATCAAGGCGGCGCCGTTTTGAGGACCGGAATGTAGGTTTTTACTACATGAGGACCGGCCTTCCACAGGATGTGGTGGCTTCAACATTGCTCACAGGACGTGAGCGATTTTAGATGAAGATCCTCTTGGATAGCGTCGGAGATTCGTAGCTTATCGTTTGGTGACTTTTTGAACAACCTCTATAAGTCATGACTATGACTAAATGACTTACAATATCCTAATTAATTATACTATTTATCATCAGAATCATGTTTTCTATAATAGTGAAAACTTTCTTCCAAAAAAACACCTTCATTATATCATATTGCTTGACTAATAGTTATACGTTAATCAATACTTAATATTTTGAAAAGACGAAATGTTATGGATATAATTAAATAGTAAAAAAATTTAATGAAAGCTGTTGACTTAACTATAATATTCTGTATAATTAGCTACACAAAGCAGTATTAACAACACATATAAGAGTATAAAATCAATGATAAAGAGAGTAATTACACTCGTTTGTGATTAGCGAGCCGGGATGGTGAGAGCCGGTACAAAGATGGTAATGAACCGCACTTTGGAGATGTTATCCTAAAGAAAACCATGTTTTTATAGGGATAATCGGGTCGCACCCGTTAATAGCTTAAAGTTGATCTCATATATTTGGGATAATTAGAGTGGTACCGCGGGTTATGTCAATAACGCTCGTCTCTGTTTTATATAGAGACGGGCGTTTTTTAATTCTATAGGGATTGAATATTCAAATAAACAAAACAATACAATAGATTGATTAAAATCGACGACAAAGAGAGTAATCGCAATATTTCGTTTTCAGCGAGCTGGGTCGGTGTAAGCCAGTACGTGTATTGCGGTGAAACGCACTTTGGAGATGCTAACTTGAAAGAACATATTCAAGTAGAGTTTAGCCGGGTTGCTCCCGTTATAGCTTGTAAGTTGGTTCCGATTTGGAACAACAAGAGTGGTACCGCGGGTGAATACTCGTCTCTTTAGAGGGACGGGTATTTTTTTACCCGTTAAAAGAGAAAAAAGAAGATTTTAGAGACAATGGACGTACAGAAAGAGTGGAGGAATAAAACGTGAAAGTAGGAATTGTAGGGGCTAATGGTTACAGCGGATTGGAACTTATTCGGTTACTGACAAACCATCCAGTTGCTGAAATTGAGATGCTAATCTCTCATTCAACAAGTGGCCAATCTATTAAAACAATTTATCCTCATTTAAAGGACATTTGTGAGATGGATTTAGAAGATCTTACGATAGATGAGGTAGCAGGGCGCGTTGAACTTTTATTTTTCGCAACGCCTTCTGGTGTAAGTTCACATTATATTGCATCACTTATTGATAAAGGAATACCTTGTATTGACTTATCAGGGGATCATCGATTATTAGACCCTGCAACCTACCAAGCGTGGTATCACAAGGAACCAGCACCAATAAAAGCTCTTAATCAAGCTGTCTATGGATTGTCAGAATTTTTCCAAACAGAAATAAAAGATGCTCAATTGATTGCGAATCCAGGGTGTTACCCAACTGCAACCTTACTTGGTATCTTGCCAGCATTAAAAAAAGGATTCATAAACAAAGATTCAATTATTATTGATGCAAAATCCGGTTTATCAGGAGCTGGAAGAGGGACTTCTTTGATGACCCATTTCGCAGAAACTAATGACAACCTAAAAGCATATAATTTGGGTAGCCATCAACATATACCCGAAATAGAGCAAACACTTAAAAAGGTAACACAATTGGAAACTAGGGTGACCTTTTCAACACATCTTGTTCCGATGACCCGAGGAATTATGTGTACGATTTATGCAAAAGTGATGGGTAGCCAAACAACTGAAGACTTCATTAAAGAATATAAAACCTTTTATAAAAATTCACCCTTCGTTCGCATTCGAGAGGCGGGTCAATGGCCAACAACAAAAGATGTATCTGGTTCAAACTATTGTGACATTGGTTTTAATGTGGATGAACGAACGGGCCAAGTTACCATTGTATCGGTTATTGACAATTTGGTTAAAGGCGCAGCTGGTCAAGCGATTCAAAACTTCAATTTGATGAATGGTTTAGATCAGCAGATGGGTCTTAAACAAGTTCCTATGTATCCATAAAATAAGAGGTTGTACTAAAGGTTTAATAACGTGTTAGATTTGCTTGGTGATACTAAAAAGATAAGAGATTAGGAGGATTGAACATGATTCCAGAAAAAACAGAAGCCCTTAAGTATGTAAATGAGGGAAGTGTCGGCACGCCAAAAGGTTTTCAATCAGGAGGTTTACACTGCGGATTAAAATATAAAAATCTAGATCTAGGTTGGATCTACTCTGAATATCCAGCAGTTGCTACAGCTGTTTTTACAACGAATGCATTCCAAGCAGCACCTCTTGTGGTAACAAAAGATAGTATACAAAATGGCCACTTGTTACAGGGGGTTATTGTCAATTCAGGAAATGCCAATGCATGTACTGGTGAAAAAGGCCTGTCAGACGCTTATGCGATGCGTAAACTTTTTGCAGATCATGTTCATCTTTCTGAAAATCACGTCGGTGTATTATCTACTGGTGTCATCGGTGTTCAGCTTCCAATGGATAAAATTGAGCAAGGCATTGAATCGATTAAACTTGAAGATAGTGACGCAGGCTCTTTCGAAAAAGCCATTATAACGACTGATACAATGACAAAGCATTTAGCAGTTCAAATGGAGATTGACGGCAAGACCGTCACCATTGGTGGTGCTGCAAAAGGATCAGGGATGATTCATCCAAACATGGCAACCATGCTTGGTTTTATAACAACTGATGCAAATATTGACGCTGCTTCATTAGATTTCGCATTAAAAGAAATCACCAATCAAACATTTAATATGATTACCGTAGATGGTGATACAAGCACAAATGATACGGTTGTTCTTATGGCTAATGGCGCAGCTCAAAATAAAGTGTTATCAAAAGAACATCCTGAATGGCCTACTTTTATCAAGGGATTAACTTATGTGTCTGAACAATTAGCAAAAAAGATCGCACGTGACGGTGAAGGAGCAACAAAGTTAGTCGAAGTTCAAGTTACAGGTGCAAAAGATGATACTTCTGCGAAAGCGATTAGTAAAACAATCGTTGGTTCTAGTTTAGTGAAAACAGCCATTTACGGAACTGATCCAAACTGGGGACGGATCGTCTGTGCGATTGGATATAGCGGGGAACCACTAGATCCGAGTAAAGTGAGTGTTGCCCTTGGTGACATCTCCATTTTCGAGAAAGGGACTCCAACTTCTTATAGTGACGCTGAAGCCAAAACTTACTTAGAGCAAGAAAATGTGGTCATCAAAGTCGATCTCGCTGACGGAACAGGAAAAGCGACTGCATGGGGCTGTGATTTAACCTATGACTATGTCAAAATCAATGCCTCATATCGTACATGAGAGGGGAAAGAAACATGAAATATTTGGTCATCAAATGCGGTGGAAGCGTGTTTGAAAAATTACCAGCATCTTTTTATAAAAGCATTATACAAGTAGCCAAAGATAGTGAATGGACCCCAATCATCGTACATGGAGGCGGACCTAAAATATCAAAGCTATGTGAACAATTAAATATAGAGTCAACTTTTTATAATGGACTACGTGTGACATCACAAGAAGTTCTAGAAGTAGCAGAAATGGTTCTAAATGGATCGATTAATAAAGAAATTGTGACAAAAATCCACAATGAAGGTGGTAAAGCTATTGGCCTTAGTGGTTTGGATGGTCATCTCTTAATGGCAGAACCGCTTAAAGACGGAAATCTCGGCTTTGTTGGTGAAGTGAAGGAAGTTCATGCTTCAATCATCGCTCAGGTTGCGGAACAAGGATTCATCCCCGTTATCTCACCGATTGCAAGTGACAATGACGGTCAGCATTACAACATCAATGGTGATATGGCTGCTGCAGCCATTGCTGGAGCCTTAGGTGCAAAACTTTGCTTTGTCAGTAACGTTCCTGGCATTTGGATTGACAAAGACGGTGAACGTACGATCCTTTCAGAGGTATCGGATCTTGAGATAAAAGAGCTTATAAAGAAGAAGATCATTAGTGGCGGCATGGTCCCGAAGGTCATTTCTGCTATTGAGAGTTTACAAAATGATGTGAAAGAAGTTTCTATTATTAGTGGTCATGAGGAAGAAAGCATTAAAGCCTTAACCAGCGGTGAAAATGTTGGAACAAAAATTTTCCTTGAGGAGGGAGTAACATATGTTGGATAGTCAAACATCACTTTTATCATCGGTTATGCCGACGTACAAACGGTTTCCAATTGAAATGAAAAAAGGAAAAGGAAGTTATGTGTGGGACGCAGATGGCACAAAATATTTAGATTTTACTTCAGGGATTGCAACATGCAATCTTGGTCATGTTCCGGATTCAGTAAAGGAAGCCGTTTCTGAACAACTTGAAAACCTATGGCATTGTTCCAATTTATATCATATTCCGAGCCAAGAAAAGCTGGCCCATCTGTTAACGGAAAAAACATGTTTTGATCAAGTGTTTTTCTGTAATAGCGGGGCAGAAGCGAATGAAGCAGCTATTAAATTAGCCAGACGCTATGCGAATAAAATTAAAGGAATCAAAGATCCCACCATCGTGACGTTTACTCATTCATTTCATGGGAGAACACTTGGAACGTTGACTGCAACAGCCCAAAAGAAAATACAAGATGGTTTCTCACCTTTAATGCCAGGATTCACGTACTTGCCATATAACGATTTAGATGCTCTTTCCTATCTTGCACACAACAATCACTGTGCGGCTGTGTTACTCGAACTCGTTCAAGGTGAAGGAGGCGTCATTCCAGCAGATCAAGAGTGGGTTAATGAGTTGCATCAGATTTGTAAAGACAATGACATTCTCTTTATGGTCGATGAGGTTCAATCGGGTGTTGGGAGAACAGGAACACTCTATGCATATGAACAATACGGAATCGAGCCAGACGTTTTAACTTCAGCCAAAGGACTAGGTTCAGGATTTCCGATTGGGGCGATGCTTGCTAAGTCAGCAGCTGCTAAAGGTTTCGAACCTGGAAGCCATGGGAGTACTTTTGGGGGCAACCCACTTGCAACTACGGCAGGGGTAGCAACACTTGAGACATTTGATAAAGAAGATATCTTATCCAAAAGTATCGAAAATGGAAACTATCTAAGTGAACAATTGAGTGAGTTAAAAGATAAATATAAAAAACTTATTATAAGCGTAAGAGGCAAAGGTCTTTTACTCGGTTTAGAAACAGCGATACCAGCCGCTGATGTGGTCACTAAAATGAGAGAACATCAAGTACTCATTTTAACAGCTGGTGAGAAGGTTGCTCGTATTTTACCCCCTTTGACAACAAATAAAGAGGAAATTGATACATTCATTCAAACGATGGATCTAGTTTTAAGTCAATTATGAAAAGAGGTGAATCCTAATGGATAAAGGTTATCTGGTATTGGAAACAGGAGATATTTATGAGGGAACTTGGATTGGTTCTCAGGCTAAAGCTTCTGGAGAATTGGTCTTTAACACAAGTATGACAGGCTATCAAGAGATATTAACAGATCCATCCTATGCCGGACAAATTATGACATTTTGTTATCCTTTGATTGGCAATTATGGCGTTAATTCATTGGATAATGAGAGTGCAGCTTTGCATCCTGAAGCCGTCATCATTAGTGATTTGTGCACTATGCCAAGTCATTATTTATCAATTAAAGGGTTCTCTGATCACCTTGAAAGCGAAGGTATTCCCGGCCTTTGTGGCGTAGATACACGAGCAATTGTGAAGAAAATTCGTAAGCAAGGAACAATGAAAGCTATTATATCGAAAACACCGGATGTACAATTCGATACATCTGTGGATGACTCCGCTTCATTAGTACAAACAGTATCTACCAAACAATCTTATACGATTGAAAATGACGGTCTACATGTTGTACTAGTCGATTATGGTTTTAAAAAATCCATGCTAACGGCTTTAACCAATGCAGGATGTAAGGTGACGGTCGTTCCATATGATACAACCTATGATAAGGTCAAATCATTAAATCCTGATGGTGTCATGTTTAGTAACGGCCCAGATGATCCCGTGAAACTCGCTTATTTATTTAAAGAAGTCAAGGCGATGACAGAACATTATCCGTCTTTAGGGATTTGCCTCGGACACCAAATGATTGCATTAAGCTATGGATCTAAAACAGATAAACTACTCTTCGGGCACCGAGGAGCGAACCATCCTGTTAAGGAAGTTTTAACCGGGAAGGTATGGATGACCTCGCAAAATCACAGTTACGTGGTGACTGAGGATAGTATTAATGAAGAGATTTTTACAGTGACGTATCGAAATGTAAATGATAAATCAATTGAAGGGTTAAAGCATAATCAATTACCGATTGAAACGGTTCAATTTCATCCTGAGGCTCATCCAGGACCAGATGATACACAACATATTTTTAATCGATTTGTTGAATCAATGAAAGCATGCAAGGGAGACCGGACCAATGCCATTACGTACTGACATAAAAAAAATCCTTGTTATTGGCTCGGGTCCGATTGTCATTGGGCAAGCAGCCGAGTTTGACTATGCGGGAACGCAGGCTTGTCTTGCTCTTAAAGAAGAAGGTATCGAAGTTATCCTGATCAATAACAATCCTGCGACCATTATGACGGATGAGAAAATTGCTGACAAAATATATATTGAACCACTTACGATTGAAGCAATCGAAGCCATTATAAAAAAAGAAAGACCAGATGGTGTGATTGGAACATTAGGTGGGCAAACAGGATTGAATTTAGCTGTTGAGCTATATCAACATCATATTCTTGAAAAATATCAGGTTGAACTTTTAGGCACATCGGTTGATTCGATCCAACACGGGGAAGACCGCGAGTTATTCAGACAATTGATGATCGATATTCATGAACCGATTCCTGACTCAAAGATCATTCATACTTTTGAAGAGGGGTATGAGTTCGTCCAAGAAATTGGCTATCCTGTGATTATTCGTCCGGCCTATACACTTGGTGGATCAGGTGGCGGATTTGCTAATAACGATAAGGAATTAGAGCTTGTCCTAAAAAGAGGTCTTAAGCTCAGTCCCATTCATCAAGTTTTAATTGAAAAAAGCATCAAAGGCTGGAAAGAAATTGAATATGAAGTGATGCGGGATGCAAACGATACATGCATCATTGTATGTAATATGGAGAATTTAGATCCAGTGGGTGTTCATACAGGGGATTCCATTGTTGTCGCTCCATCTCAAACATTAACAGATGTCCAATATCAAATGCTACGTCATGCTTCATTAAAAATCATTCGATCACTAAAAATTGTCGGTGGTTGTAACATTCAATTTGCTTTAAACCCAGACTCAAATGATTATGTGATTATCGAAGTTAATCCAAGGGTTAGTCGTTCATCAGCCCTTGCCTCGAAAGCGACAGGTTATCCGATCGCCCGTATCGCGACTAAATGTGCGATTGGCTATCATTTGGATGAAATCATTAATCCGATTACAGGAACAACCTATGCGTCCTTTGAACCTGCGATCGACTATATCGTTGTGAAACTTCCACGATTCCCATTTGATAAATTCACTGAAGCAGAAAGAAGCTTAGGAACACAAATGAAGGCGACGGGAGAAGTCATGGCGATCGATCGAACCTTTCAAGGTGCTCTAAATAAAGGCCTCAGATCTCTTGAGTCCGGCATCAAGGATTTGACTTATTCTCCGTTCGAAAAAGCACCAGAAGATGAACTTATTTATCATTTAAAAGAAGCAACGGATTTAAGAATCTTTGCGATTGCTGCGTTAATGAAAAAAGGATACAAGGTCGAAATGGTTCATAAAGAAACGCAAATCGACTTTTGGTTTTTAAATAAAATCAAAGACATGGTTGAGTTTGAAAAGACGCTTTCAAATAAATCAATAGATGAATTAACAAAAGAGCATTGGCAAATAGCCAAGCAATACAATGTAAGTGATGCCACGCTTGCCCGAATTTTTAAAGTAAGTGAAATGGAGATCCGTAAAAAAAGAATCGACTTAGGCATTACTCCGAGTTACAAACTCGTTGATACTTGCGCGGCAGAGTTTGAAGCCCAAACGCCATACTATTATTCAACTTGGCTTGGTGAAGATGAAGCTGAAGTAAGCCAGGTTCCAAAAATATTAGTCGTAGGTTCTGGCCCAATCCGAATAGGGCAAGGAATTGAATTCGATTATTGTTCCGTTCAAGCTGCTCTTGCAGTTAAAGAAAAAGGCTATCAAGCGATTGTCATGAATAATAACCCAGAAACCGTGAGTACGGATTATTCAATTGCGGATCGACTATATTTTGAACCGTTGGCTCTTGAAGATATTCTGAACGTTGTCGAAAAAGAAAAGGTAGAGGGTGTCCTTGTTCAATTTGGCGGCCAGACGGCCATAAATATAGCCAAGGGATTAGAAGAGGCAGGGGTCAAAATCTTAGGAACATCATTGTCTGGTATTGATCAAGTAGAGGATCGGGAGCAATTTTATGATCTATTAAGCTCACTTGATATTCCTCATATTAAAGGAGATACGGTTCATGAGCTCCAAGGATTGATTCCAGCAGCTAAAAAACTCGGCTACCCAGTTCTTGTTCGCCCATCTTATGTTATTGGTGGCCAATCCATGGTGATCTTCTATAATGAAATGGAGCTAAAACGGTATATTCAGGAGAATAAGGAAGGAATCAGTGCTTCTTCTTTCCCACTTCTTGTTGACCGTTATGAGCCAGGACTTGAATGTGAAGTTGATGCCATTAGCGACGGACAGGACGTCATCATCCCTGGCATCTTTGAACATATTGAAAGAGCAGGTGTTCACTCTGGTGATAGCATCGCCATTTTCCCATCCATGACGTTAACGAAAGAACAAAAAGAAACATTAGTTGACTATACGATGCGTATTTGTAAAAAAGCACAAATAAATGGACTTATCAATATTCAATTTGTTATCTCGGGTAGCGTTGTATATGTTCTAGAAGTGAACCCGCGAGCATCAAGAACGGTTCCTATCATGAGTAAAGTGACAGGTATTCCAATGGTTGAATTAGCTGTTGGCGTTCAATTAGGTGAAACACTGAAAGGACAATACAATGAATTAGGGCTATTAGAACCACCTGCCCTTTATGCTGTTAAAGCTCCGGTCTTTTCATTCTCAAAACTCAAAGGTGTTGATCCTGTTTTAGGGCCTGAAATGAAATCAACAGGTGAATTGCTCGGGCTCGGAAAAACTCCGAATGAAGCATTGAATAAAGCCCTACTATTAGGAAAAGGTCATCCTTTATTAGACGGTAAAAGCGATGGGAAAGTCGTCATATTCTCTATAAATGACCGAGACAAAGATGAGTGTTTACCGTATGTTCAACTACTCGTAAATAAAGGTTTTAAAATTGCATCTACCAAAGGAACAGCGAAATACCTAGAGGCACATGGCATACAGGTTACACAGATTCCACAAGATTTAGAGGAGCTGAAACAAAGCTTCGTACAAGGACAAATTGCGACTGTTTGTAATCTCCCTGTCCAAGGAAGAAACCTTTCAACCTTTGGGTTTAAACTTAGGGAGATGGCGGTAAGGTACCAAGTTCCTTTGTACACGGCTATAGATACGCTCAACCAAATTTTATCCTTAACGAATACGAATGAAGACATCAGCGTCTTATCGTTAGAAGAATATAAAAAAGAAAAAATGATGATTAATCATGGAGAGTGAAACAGATGCTAAAAGTGAATGAGATAAAAGAAGTGAAAAAGAAGGATTTTCTAACAATAGCAGAATATTCACCAGAAGAAATTCAACATTTATTAAATGAAGCGGTTCAAATGAAGGCTTTGCAGAAAAAAGGGATTCCACATCCTTATTTAAGCGGAAAGGTCCTGGGGATGATTTTTGAAAAATCATCCACCCGGACACGTGTTTCTTTTGAAGTAGGGATGATTCAACTTGGCGGCCAAGCGATTTTCTTAAGTAATAAGGATATACAGCTCGGTCGGGGTGAAACGATTGCTGATACAGCAAAGGTCCTCTCTCGCTATGTTGATGGCCTAATGATCAGGACATTTGGACACAATATTGTTGAAGAGTTTGCAGATAATGCCGATATTCCGATTATCAATGGTTTAACAGACACGCATCATCCCGCTCAAGTTTTGGCGGATTTACTTACGATCTATGAGCATAAGGGAGACTTAAAAGGACTCAAGCTGTGTTATGTTGGAGATGGCAATAACAATATGTGTCATTCACTTCTTGAAGGAGCAGCAAGCGTTGGCATGCATATCTCAACGGCTTCTCCGGAAGGGTTTGAACCATTAGACAGTATTGTTCAGGGAGCAAACCAAATCGCTGAGAAAACAGGAAGCATTGTCTCATGCGGACATGATCCAATTGAAGCAGCAAAAGATGCAGATGTGATTGTGACGGATGTCTGGACGAGTATGGGCCAAGAGGCTGAAGCAGAAGAACGCATAAAACAATTCAAGGCTTACCAAGTCAATGACGAACTATGTTCTTATGCAAAACAAGACTTTATTTTCCTTCATTGCCTACCTGCTCATCGGGAAGAAGAAGTGACGGCAAGCATCATTGATGGCCCGCATTCAGTTGTTTTTGATGAAGCTGAAAATCGTGTACATGCACAAAAAGCCATTCTTAAAGTATTGATGGAAAGCAACTAATTTAATATATTTTTATTGAAATACCAAAGACTTTTTTACACTAATAAGGTAAACTAATAGAATCGACTAAGGATAATAAAAGGAGGAATTTGTGATGGCAAAAGAAAAAATTGTTCTCGCTTATTCAGGAGGATTGGATACATCTGTTTGCATTAAATGGTTGCAAGATAAATACAATTATGATGTTGTTGCCCTCAGTATTAACGTAGGTGAAGGTAAAGATCTCCAAACGGTAAAACAAAAAGCTTTGGACGTAGGGGCTATAAGTTCTTATGTTGTGGATGCTAAAGATTTGTTAGCTGAAGACTATCTTCTGCCAGCTCTTAAAGCGAACACATTATATGAAGGCAAATACCCATTATCTTCAGCACTTTCTCGTCCGCTTATTTCTAAACTTCTCGTTGATGTTGCTGAAAAAGAAGGGGCAACAGCTGTCGCTCATGGATGTACCGGTAAAGGAAATGACCAAGTTCGTTTTGAGGTATCTATCCAAGCGCTTAATCCTAAATTAAAAGTTGTTGCACCTGTTCGTGAATGGGGAATGACACGTGATGAAGAAATTAAATACGCCGAGGAAAATGGTATTCCAATTCCTATTGATTTAGATAATCCTTTCTCCATCGATGCCAATATCTGGGGACGTGCATGTGAAGCTGGTGTCTTGGAAAATCCATGGAACGAAGCGCCAGAAGAAGCTTATGAATGGACAAATCCTATTCAAAATACACCTGACGTGGCAGAATATATTGAAATCGGTTTTGAAAAAGGTAAGCCCGTGTCATTGAACGGTGAGTCTTTAAGCTTTGTTGAAATCATCGAAGCACTCAACGACAAAGGTGGCTTACATGGTATCGGACGTATTGATCATATTGAAAATCGTTTGGTTGGGATTAAATCACGTGAAGTTTATGAAAATCCAGCGGCGCTTATTTTGATCAACGCACACAAAGAACTTGAAGCCTTAACGTTGACTCGTGAAGTGGCTCACTTCAAACCAATCATTGAACAACAAATGGCACAAATCGTCTATGATGGACTTTGGTATTCACCAATCCGTACAGCACTGCAAGCCTTCATCGATGATACGCAAAAACATGTTACAGGAACAGTGCGTGTGAAATTACACAAAAGCACACATGTTGTTGTGGGACGTAAAGCAGATAAAAGTCTTTATAATGAAGAACTTGCGACGTATACAAAAGGTGATGCCTTTGACCATAATGCAGCAGTAGGGTTCATTAAACTTTGGGGCCTTCCAACAAAAGTCTATGCAGAAGTTCATAAAGAGAATCAACAGGAGGATGGCAATGGCAAAACTATGGGGCGGCCGGTTTACGAAGGAAACAAATAAACAAGTGGATGCGTTCACCGCATCCATTGGTTTTGACAGACAACTAGCTAAAGAAGATATTGAAGGAAGTCTCGCTCACGTGCAAATGCTAGGTGAATGCGGGATTGTATCAACTGAAGAAGCTGAAACGATTCAAAATGGATTGAAAACGATATTAGCAAAAATTGAATCTGGGAACGTTGAATTTTTAACCGAGCATGAAGACATCCATATGAACATTGAGAAAATGTTAATTGATGAGATAGGAGCTGTAGGTGGGAAACTGCATACAGGACGAAGCCGAAACGACCAGGTTGCAACGGATATGCATTTATATATGCGGAAAAAAACAAAACGACTAATTGAGTTAGTTGAACACGTGCAATATGCCTTACTTAGTCAAGCAAAAGAAAACATCGAAACGATTCTTCCGGGATATACGCACCTCCAGCGTGCTCAACCTATTTCTTTTGCCCATCATTTAATGGCTTATTTTTGGATGTTTGAACGAGACAAAGATCGTCTAAGAGACAGCTTAAAACGAATCAATTGGCTGCCACTTGGTGCCGGTGCTTTGGCAGGTACCACGTTCCCAATTAACCGTAAACGTGTAGCAGAGCTCTTGGATTTTGATTTCGTTTATCCAAACAGCATGGATGCCGTAAGTGATCGTGATTTTGTTGTCGAAGCCTTATCCATTTGTTCTTTGATGATGGTTCACATGTCACGTTTATCTGAAGAATTGGTTACTTGGAGCAGCCAGGAGTTTCAATTTGTTGAACTTGATGACGCGTTTTGCACCGGTTCAAGTATTATGCCGCAGAAAAAAAACCCAGATGTACCTGAACTATTAAGAGGGAAAACGGGCCGTGTATTTGGTCATTTAGTGGGCATGTTAACCGTTTTAAAAGGCCTTCCTCTTGCCTATAACAAAGATATGCAAGAAGACAAAGAAGGCATTTTTGATACGGTTAATACTTTAGAAGGTGCTCTTGATCTCCTTGCACCAATCCTTGAAACGTTAACTGTCAAAAAAGACAACATGCGTAAAGCTGTCACTCAGGACTATTCTAATGCAACGGATATGGCTGATTACCTTGCTACAAAAGGTTTGCCATTTAGACAAGCGCACGAAGTAACAGGAAAAGTTGTTTTATATGCGATTGAACATGGCAAGTACTTATTAGATTTAACATTAGATGAGTTTAGAGAATTTAGCTCACTTTTTGAAGAAGATATCTTTGATATCCTAGCTCCTGAAAATGTCATGCGTGCAAGACATAGTCAGGGCGGAACAGGTCCTGATCAAATTAAGATACAAATTCAGTTAGCTGAAAGTAAATTATAAAATTAGAAACACTCAATTTCTATGTGGAATTGAGTGTTTTTTACATTATTACATTATTAAGAGGTGCCATCTAATATGCGAATTCAGATGGATGCATGGAAATTAGATGTTGTGCAATTCGGATACGAGGTAGTGCCATTTGAGCACGATGCATAAAAAAATCCCTCAAAATATTTGAGGGATTTTTACCAACTTGCCTTTTTAACTCCAGGAATCTGACCCTTGTAGGCTAATTCTCGGAAACAAATACGGCAAAGTTTAAATTTGCGAATAACAGAATGTGGACGTCCACAACGTTCGCAGCGTGTATATTCTCTTACATTAAATTTTTGTTCTCTGCTATGCTTAATGAGTAATGATTTTTTTGCCATAATTCTAATCCTCCTATATTTAATATTGTGAGGAAAGGTGAAAAACATATTATATCTATTTTTGCTGAAATAGTAAATAGGGGATTATTGGAAAAGGAAGGTTAAGGTTAGGAGTATTTAGTAAAAGTAAAATGGAATAATCACTCCAGCAGATAAAACTAACTTATCTAACGAGGATAAAATAAACACGTTTCAAAGATGGTACGTCCTTGAAACGTGTTTGTTTTGATATTTATTTGCAATCTAAATTTTATAACTTCGTTAAGACATTCTCGAGCATTTGAAGACCTGCATTTCCGTTCATTGTCATAATGGATTCAGGATGAAATTGCACGGCTGCGATTGGTAATGTTTTGTGTTCTATCGCCATGACATAATCGTCTTCAGTGCAAGCTGTGACCGTTAAGTCATCTGGAAGATTTTTAGCATAGATGGAATGATACCGCCCAGCATAAAAGAATTTAGGAATTTCCTGAAATACTTTTGAATCTCCTGTTTGTTTTACAAGCGACTTTTTACCATGGGACGGATAAGATAAGAAGTCAAGTTCTCCGCCAAAATATTCTACTAGTCCTTGCAAGCCAAGACATATTCCAAATAAAGGCAATCCTTTTTCAAGGCAAATTTGAATCGTTTCTTTCATGTTAAATCGATCTGGATCACCAGGTCCTGGTGATAAGATAACGAGATCAACCGGTTCATCCATACGTTTTAATAACTCGCGAGCATGAACGCTTCGCATAACAGTGACTTCGGCACCTAAGCTTTGGATATAGCTGGATAACGTGTGAACAAATGAGTCTTCATGATCGATAAGTAAAACATGTTGATGTTTAATCGCTTTTTTCAAAGGATTATGGTCTAAAAGATCACTTTTTTCTTGTGCAGGACGTAAAGCTTCCATTAAAGCTTGAGCTTTCGTTAATGTTTCCTGTTCCTCACTTTCTGGAATGGAATCATATAGCAATGTGGCTCCGACACGAATTTGAGCGAGGCCACTATTAAGTTTCACTGTTCTTAATGTGAGACCTGTATTTAAGCTGCCATTGAAACAGAAATAACCGATGGCGCCACCATACCATCCACGTGGTGTTGCCTCATGTTCTTCAATCCAAGACATGGCTTCAAGCTTTGGTGCGCCGGTAACCGTAACAGCCCACATATGTGTCATGAAAGCATCAAAAGCGTCGAATCCTTTTTTTAATTTACCTTTAATATGGTCGACCGTATGAAAGAGGTGAGAATAGGTTTCAATTTGTCGCCGCCCAATGACTTCAACTGTGCCAGGAACACAGACGCGTGATTTGTCATTTCGATCAACATCCGTGCACATGGTCAATTCGGATTCTTCTTTCGTTGAATTTAACAAAGTTTTAATTTGTTCAGCATCTTCAATACTAGAAGCTCCACGTGCAATCGTTCCGGAAATGGGGCAAGTTTCAACAATATGATCTTCCACTCGAACAAACATTTCTGGTGAACAACCGACTAAATATTCATCATCAAAATGAATAAGAAATCCATAGGGACTCGGATTGATTCTTCTTAAGTTGCGGAAAACTTCTGTCGGTTTGATGTCACATTTCTTTGATAAGACTTGCGTTGGAACAACTTCAAATAAATCGCCTACAGCGAAAGATTTTTTTGCCTCGTTGACTAGGCTTGCATAGTAGCCTTTATTATAAGGCTCCTCTTCTCTGTTAGGATTTATTTTATAAGGCTTTTCAACACCAGTACGCGGTAAATCATGCGTTGAAAGGTCACGGTATTTAAAGTCATAACTTAGTTTGTAAGCTTGCTTAATTTCATGATCCGCAATATAAAATTCATCTGGCAAATATAAATGCAAATCAGATTGATCTTTTGCACGCTCTTTTTTTAAGTTTAATTTTTCAAATTGTAGGATAAGATCATAGCCAAATGCCCCGTATAAACCAAGAAATTCATCATTAGAGTAGAATTTCGCTTGAATTTGTCTTAATAATTCAAAGATGGATGGCTGCTTGGTTCGTTCTTCTTCTTTTGTTACGACGAAATTCTCTGATTTGATTGTACCTTCAATCGTTTCAGGAGTGACATCATTAAATATGACCGCAGGGTGGTCTATTGTATTAATCATATAGTTGATCAATACAATTCCACGATCATTCAAGGCATGTATGGTAAATGTATTTTGTTTAACGATAATTTCAATTGGAGGATTAATAAACCCAATATCCCATCTTGAATAACGCCCAGGATATTCATACGTACTCGAAAACAACGCACCTTTATACGTATCAAGTTTTTCTAATAAATAGGTTACTGGATAATCAAATTCTAATGTTTGTTTGGCTTGAGTAATTTGAAGTCCATCTGGGGTAGTGAAAGAAATTGGAGTATCCTCATTTGTGTCAAATAATAGCTTCATGCGTAACATCCTCTCTGCAATTTTTAAACTTACAGAAAGAGCAAGAATGGTATAGGGAAAATGACGAAATTAAAAATACTTATGCCATTATAGTATGCTATACATAAAATTCTCAGCTCTTCTATCTAACTCATCTCAACTAAGCTCTACTAGTATCCCTATCTTACAAGGAATTGTTAGAAAGTTCAAGCGCTCTTTTTCGAACAGAACTTAAGCAGATTTTATTATCTATATCAAAAAATATAGAAAGTCCATTATCCAGTTTACAATAGGAAGAAATTTAACTATTCTGTTGAAATTATGAATAGGAAAGAATGATGGGTGAATCAATATGAAAAGAAATGATGGTAAAC
>NZ_WNHB01000011.1 GCF_009718825.1 Terrilactibacillus tamarindi
AGAAAGAGTGGTATCCACCAACAGAGTTGCCAGTGGATACCACTCTTATTTTAATTTACTGGGTTTTGTCCCAGCCTCTTTTTGATTAAAAAATTTTATAAAAATGAATCAAAACACTTGAAAGTCAAAGAAGGTCAGACTATAATATAGACATAAGGTCAAAGATAGTCAAAGTCAAACTTGACCGGAATTTATGATAAATCACTAAGGAGGCATTGCGATGAAATGCAACAACTGTAATGTAAATCCTGCTGTAATCGAAATGAATATTCAAGTGAATGGAAAACTGACACATTTAAATCTTTGCGAAGATTGCTATAAAAAATTAAGAAATGAAATGAAAATACCAACACCATTTGGTGGTGGATTTGAAGATATGATCAACCAATTTATGCAACCATCAATGGCGTTCAATATGACTGGTCATAATGGTTTAAATCAAGAACAACCAGAAACTGGATACTCATCAAATCATCGTGGTGGCTTGCTCGATGAAATAGGGAATAACATCACTGATTCAGCTAGAAAAGGTCTTATTGATCCGGTTATAGGGCGTGAAAAGGAAGTTAATCAAGTTATTGAAACATTGAATCGTCGATCGAAAAATAATCCTGTCCTCATTGGTGAGCCAGGGGTCGGTAAAACAGCAATTGCTGAAGGACTAGCTCTCAAAATCGTAGAAGGACATGTACCAGCAAAACTCACTGGAAAAGAAGTTTACTTGCTAGATGTATCTTCTCTCGTTGCTAATACAGGTATTCGAGGTCAATTTGAAGAGAAAATGAAACAATTAATTAATGAATTAAAAGAAAGAAAAAATGTCATAGTCTTTATTGATGAGGTACATCAACTTGTTGGGGCCGGATCTGCTGAAGGTTCCATGGATGCAGGAAATATTTTGAAACCAGCACTAGCTCGTGGGGAACTTCAAATTATTGGTGCAACGACATTAAATGAATATCGTCAAATTGAAAAAGATTCTGCACTAGAACGTCGATTCCAACCTATTATGGTTGATGAACCTTCTAAAGACCAAGCTATAAAAATTTTACAAGGTATTCAATCTAAATATGAAGGTTATCATGATGTAAAATATACAGATGAAGCCATCAGAGCCTGTGTAACATTGTCTGATCGTTATATTCAAGATCGCTTCTTGCCAGATAAAGCGATCGATCTAATGGATGAAGCGGGATCTAAAGTGAACTTAATGGCGCCTTCTCACGATGAAACTAGTTTAAAAGCAAAATTAGAAAAAATAAAAAGTGAAAAAACGGAAGCGACTAAAAATGAAGAATATGAACGAGCCGCTAAACTTCGTGATGAAGAAAATGCTTTGATTAAACAATTAGAAAAGACAGAAGGAAAACAATATCACTCTTCTGTTGTTGATGTAGATATGATTGAACAAATTATAGAAAATCGAACAGGTATCCCTGTAAGAAAACTACAACAAGATGAACAAAATAAAATGGTTCATCTAGCTGATGAAATGAATAAAAAAGTCATCGGACAAAAAGAAGCGGTTGAAAAAGTCGCTCGTGCCATCAGACGTAATCGTACAGGATTTAGAAGAGGCTCAAGACCAATTGGCTCTTTCCTATTCGTTGGTCCTACGGGTGTAGGTAAAACAGAGCTTGCGAAAACATTAGCTGAAGAGTTATTCGGTGATAAAGAGGCTATGATTCGTTTAGACATGAGCGAATACATGGAAAAACATGCCGTTTCAAAATTAATTGGTTCTCCTCCTGGATACATTGGTCATGATGAAGCGGGCCAACTAACGGAACGAATTCGTAGAAAACCATATAGCATCGTATTACTTGATGAAATTGAAAAAGCGCATCCAGATATCTTACATTTGTTCTTGCAAATATTGGACGATGGTCGCTTAACGGATAGCCAAGGACGTACAGTGAGCTTTAAAGATACGGTTATTATCATGACAAGTAATGCGGGCGTATTAGATAAAACGATTAAAGTAGGTTTTGGTGGACAAGAAGAAACAAGCTCAAATTTACTTGATAATCTTTCATCTTACTTTAAACCAGAGTTTCTTAACCGTTTAGATGGTATCATTCCATTTAATCAATTAACAAAACAAGATTTAGAAAAAATTGTAGATTTATTATTAGATGAAACTAAGGATATTGCAGCAGAACGAGGATTAAAATTAGTGATTACAGATCAAGCTAAACAGAAACTTGCTGAATTAGGTTACAACCCAATCTTTGGTGCACGTCCACTCAGACGTGTCATTGAAGAAAAAGTTGAAGCGGGTATTTCAGATTTCTTACTCGAAAATAATCAAGTCAAGACTTTAATGGTTGATGTTCTGGATAATGATATTCACATTAAAGCTAAATAAGCTTATCTATCATGATCTCAAAGACATGTTCTTTGAGATCAATTTTTTTAATCCACATTAACGGCGAGTCTTGCCCCCTACTGACTGAAGTTTGACTTTATCAACTAATGATCCAAAAGTTTCAGAAAAAAGTCCTGACATGAGAAATTTGGATATTCAGTTGACAAAAACGATTTCTTTGTGTAAAACTATGTATAAGTTATATGCTAATGACGATGATAGGAATAAGTAGTGATTATCTCCATGCTTTAAGAGAACTGATGGTTGGTGCGAATCAGTGTATAGATAATTGCGAATTACCTCCTTGAGTTTTTCCTGGGAAATAATAGTATCAGGAAACGGTGAATAGCCGTTATGTAATTAAGTGATCAGAAATGATATTCTTTGATCATGAAGGATGGTACCGTGCGAACAGCGCTCCTTTTTTGGAGGGCTTTTTTATTTTGCCTTTTTTGCTTAAACGGGCTACTTTGGAACTATCTGCTGTCAATTGGCAACTGTGTGGAATTTGAGGAGGATTCAATATGGATTTATTAGATGATTTGAAATACCGTGGTCTCATTAATCAAGTAACAGATGAAGAAGGCTTGCGAGAAGCTTTAAAAAAACCATTGAAGTTTTACTGTGGTTTTGATTCAACTGGTGATAGTCTTCATATTGGTCATCTTATGATTATCGTAACCATGATTCGTTTTCAAAAGGCTGGTCACCTGCCCATAGCATTAGTTGGAGGGGGAACGGGCTTAATAGGAGATCCTAGTGGTCGATCTACTGAACGCCAATTAAATGAACATCATGTAGTAGAAGGCTTTTCTGAACGTATAAGGGAACAACTAAGCCGTTTCCTAGATTTTAACGGAAAAGCAACATTAGCCAACAACTATGAATGGCTAGGAAATTTATCTCTCATTTCGTTCTTACGAGATATAGGAAAACATTTTCCATTAAACTACATGTTAGCAAAAGATTCTGTTGCCTCTCGTCTTGAAGGAGGAATCTCATTTACGGAGTTTTCATACATGTTGTTGCAATCGTTTGATTACTTGAATCTTTACGAAAAAGAAAATTGCCGTTTGCAGCTAGGTGGTAGTGATCAATGGGGAAACATCACGGCAGGGCTTGAATTAATACGTCGTGAGGGACATGAAGAACCTGCTTTTGGTTTGACGTTCCCTTTAATCACTAAAAGTGATGGCACGAAATTTGGAAAATCGATGGGTGGAGCTATTTGGTTAGATCCCGAGAAAACAACCCCATACGAATGGTACCAATTTTGGATAAATACAAGCGATGATGACGTGATCAATTTCTTTAAATACTTTACCTTCTTAACGAAAGATGAAATTGAAGAATATGAAAGAAAAGTAAAAGAAGAACCAGAAAAACGAGAAGCTCAGAAACGCTTAGCTGAGGAAGTGACAAAGCTTGCTCATGGTGAAGAGGCGTTCAATCAAGCCGTCCACATTTCTGAAGCCCTGTTTAATGGTGACTTAAAGTCATTGTCGGCTAAAGAGATTGAGGTCGGATTTAAAGACGTTCCATCCCATAAACGTGAGAACAAGGACACGGTTGGATTAATTGATCTTCTTGTTGAAGCGAAAGTTACTCCATCAAAACGTCAAGCAAGAGAAGACATTTCGAATGGAGCCATTTATATAAATGGGGAAAGACAAACGGACTTGGCCTATACTTTAGATGAAAAAGACCGAATCGATGGCAAGTATACATTAATTCGGAGAGGCAAAAAGAAATATACATTAATTGAATTTTAAAGTGTATATTCAAAAAGGTGACAAATTAGGAGCAAGATGAAAAGAGCACGCAGTTCCTGAGGACCGGCATTCCACAGGATGTGGTGGCTTTAGGCGCCAGCCACAGGACGTGAGCGATTTTAGTTGAAGATCCTCTTGGATAGCGTCGGAGATTCGAAGCTTATCGTTTGGTGACTTTTTGAACAACCACAATAATCGTGTTCAAAAAGGTGACAAATTAGAAGCAAGAAGGTAAGAGCACGCAGTTCCTGAGGACCGGCATTCCACAGGATGTGGTGGCTTTAGGCGCCAGCAACAGGACGTGAGCGACTTTAGTTGAAGATCCTCTTGGATAGCGCCGAGATTCGAATCTTATCATTTGGTGACTTTTTGAACAACCTTTTAAATTGTAAACAAATTTGGTTCCAATTCAATGTGGATTAATAGATTGTAATGGCAAGCTTTGGTACACTATAGATAGACGTATATTCTTCACTTGGTCAGGTTTAAATTACTGAACTGAAGGGGAAATATAAGTTAGTACATTAAAAAGCTAAGATATGTAAAACATAACGAAGGAGGATTTAGACGATGGGATGCAAAAACAAAGAAAATCAAAGTGGTGTTAGTACCAAAGAATTAATTATTGGTGGCATAGTAGGTGGAACGGTTGGTGCATTTGCTGCTTTAATGTTTGCTCCAAAATCTGGTCAAGAATTTCGTAAAGATTTACAATCAAAAGAGGTCATTAATAAATCAGTGGACATGGCGAAAACAGTGGGTACTCAACTAGGTAGTCAGTCTTCATCATTAGTATCAAAAGCAAAAGAAGTTGCTCAAAGCATGAAAAAAGAAGATGAGCCATTTAGTTAAGGCTAATATTTATCCTTTATTAAGGCTATATCAAAAGGAAAGTGTTCGCATATTCCTTTTGATATTATTCTATTTGGCCAAAGTATTAACTATTGAGTATGGTCCTTTTTGAAAAACATCCCCCAAAGTAGTAAAGACTACTTGCGGGATGTTTTTGTTTAGATTATATGTTAAATATCGAGGTATAGGCAAAAAACGTGAGATGATTATAAAGGTTTGTAAATACAAAGTTAAGAAAAGATTGTTAACATTTTAAAGAGCCAATTGGCTATGTCAATTATTTCTGATAAGCTATTGATAGTTCACTATTTAATAGCTAAAAGGAGACTAAGTTGTGGAACAATTTCGAATTGAGAAAGATACTTTAGGAGAAATAAAGGTACCAGCAGATGCTCAGTGGGGAGCTCAAACTCAGCGTAGTTTACAAAACTTTGCTATTGGCAAAGAGAAGATGCCAATAGAAATGATTCAAGCGCTAGCCTTGTTAAAGAAAGCGGCTGCAACCGTTAATCAAAGATTAGGTAAATTAGACAAGAATAAGGCTGAGGCCATAGAACAAGCAGCAGACGAGGTACTAGAAGGTAAATGGAATGACCAGTTTCCATTAGTCGTATGGCAAACAGGAAGTGGAACACAGTCTAATATGAATATGAATGAGGTACTTGCTCACCTTGGCAATAGGATCTTAGAAACCAAAGGTACTAAGCTAAGCATCCATCCAAACGATGATGTAAACCTATCTCAAAGCTCAAATGATACATTTCCTACAGCGATGCATATTGCTGCGGTTATGGCTGTTAAAGAAAAATTGCTACCAGCATTACAGCGACTACAAAGAACTCTTGAAATTAAATCAAAAGAATTTAGCGATATCATTAAAATAGGACGAACTCACCTCCAGGATGCCACACCCTTAACTCTTGGACAAGAGATTAGTGGTTGGTCTTATATGATGAAAAACATTGAGAGCATGCTAAATCAAACGATTCCTTACATATCATCTTTAGCGATTGGCGGGACAGCTGTGGGAACGGGAATTAATGCTCATCCTGATTTTGGACGAATGGTTGCAGAAGAATTAAGTCAGTTAACTGGAAATGCCTTTGTCTCGTCTGAAAATAAATTTCATGCTCTTACAAGTCATGATGAACTTGTCACTGTTCATGGTGTTTTAAAAGCATTAGCATCGAACCTTATGAAGATGGCTAATGATGTACGTTGGTTAGCTAGTGGGCCTCGATGTGGGATAGGGGAAATTACGATACCAGCAAATGAACCTGGAAGTTCCATTATGCCTGGAAAAGTTAATCCAACACAAGCAGAAGCTGTGACAATGGTTGCCGTTCAAGTAATGGGAAACGATAGTGCAATTGGCTTTGCTGCTAGTCAAGGTAATTTTGAATTAAATGTCTTTAAACCTCTCATAGCCTATAATTTTATCCAATCTGTTCAATTATTATCAGATGTCATGGAATCATTTAATAAGAACTGTCTTGAAGGACTTGAGCCTAATGTAGATCAAATTAATAAGTATCTTCATGGTTCACTAATGTTAGTGACAGCTCTTAATCCGTATATTGGTTATGAAAAGTCTGCTCAAATTGCAAAACTTGCTCATCAAAAAGGAATTTCATTAAAAGAAGCGGCTCTTGAAACAGGCATCTTAACCGAACAAGAATTTGATGCTTATGTTGATCCAAAGAACATGGTTCATCCAAATTGATCATTTAAGTATAAAAAAAACTCCCATTTTATTGGGAGTTTTTTTTATTTCGATAAATATCGTTTTGGTATTTTTTTCTGATCTATGGCGTAATTAATAGCTTCTCTGTTTACGTTTTTAAAACCTTTAGGTTTATAGAAACGGAGTAGATCACCGTATACCACTTTATCAGAAAGCTCAAGTTGTTTTTTCACGATCGCATCTACATCTTTGCCTAGTGATTTGTCGACTTTATTACCTGTTGCATTGTCATAAAGTGTTCCACCGACACTCGTGTACTTATCAGTTACAAAATCACCGTTACGGAAAGGAACAATTTGATGATGTTCTTTAGAAAATAAATCACTGCCGAATTGAACATAGTCTTTTGAGTTAATTCCTAATAAATGCATAACAGTTGGTCTAACATCGACATCTCCACCATACGTTTTGTTTTCTCCACCTTTTATATTAGGCACGTGAATGAATAATGGAACCCGTTGTAATTGAGCGTTTTCGAAAGGTGTAATTTTCTTGCCAAGAACTTTTTCCATCGCTGCATTATGATTTTCAGAGATTCCATAGTGATCACCATATAAGACGATGACGGTTTTATCCAATAGACCATCCTTTTTCAAATCGTTAAAGAATTGTTCAACGGCTTGGTCCGTATAATTTGCAGATTGAAAGTATTTATTAACAACACTATCACCAAAATCACCTTCAGGGAAATTTGTATCTTCTTTATCCATTCCAAATGGGAAATGGTTAGATAATAAAATATATTTAGAGTAGAAAGGTTGGTGAAGATTTTCGATATAAGAAATGGACTCTTTTAAGAATGGTTTATCTTTCATGCCGTAGTTCTTTGTGTTTTCGGGTGACATGTCATAGTATTTCGAATCAAAGAAACGATCATAGCCAAGTGACTTATACATTTCATCACGATTCCAAAATGATTTTGTATTACCATGGAAGGCAGCAGATTCGTATCCTTTTTGTTTCAGTATTTGTGGCATTGCTTCATAAGTGTTACGAGCTTTTGTTGTAAATACTGAGCCTTGTGGTAATGGATATAATGAATTTTCCAGCATAAATTCAGCATCAGATGTTTTTCCTTGACCCGTTTGATGGAAGAAGTTACTGAAATAAATAGTGTTCTCATCTCCACGAGTTAACGAATTTAAGAATGGAGTCACTTCTTGTCCGTTAGGCATTTTATAATTAAGAGCAAAGGTTTGAAAGGATTCAAGAGAGATATACATCACATTCATGCCTTTGGCTTTACCAAAGTAAGCTTTGTTTGGTTCTGAGAAATTAGCTTTTGTATAATTGACAACATCGTTCACATCACTACTGTCAGCGAATGCTCTTTGTGCTGATGATCGTGTGTTTTGAATAATATCATAAATGGTAAAGTTGTATGCTCCAAGGTATTTAACTAAGTAGTTTCTGTCAAAAGTTCTAGATAATAGCTGTGGACGATCTGCTTCAGCTAAACTTAGATTAATGATAAACGTCATAATAGCGCATGCAAAGATGGTTAATACTGCCCGTGAACCAACATGTGCTGATTTGACTTTTACGACTTTAAATACAATCAGTAAAATCAGGATGATGGTATCTAAAAAAAACAAAATATCGTAAGGCTTCATTAGGGCTTTCGTGCTTCCGCCAAGTTCACCAAAGTTTTTTGTTTGTAATAAGTTAGGTGCAGTAATGAAGTCTGTGAAAAATCGATAATAGACGACATTTGCATATAATAAAGCCGATAAAATGAAATTAATGATGATCATTAAGATGTGATGCAAGCGTCCTTTAAAGATCATGGCTATACCAAAGAAGAGTAATGCCGAACTAATTGGGTTAATAAACAAAAGAAATTTTTGCATACTATTGTTTATTCCTAAATTAAACTGGGTAACATATGTGAAATACGTTTTTAACCAAAATAGGACAGTAACAAGTAGAAAAAGTGAATATTTCTTATTTAATAGAGTCTTTAATTTTAAAATTGAAAGTTTCATATTCTTTCCTCCCAACGACTATTTTATCAGTGTACTGTCGATTTCCGGATTTTGTGTAAAATATCCCATAAGTGGGAGTTAAGACAGTAACCTTCACATTACATGAAAAATGCAGGCATAATCAGAAGATTATACTTGCAAAAAGTAAATGATCTTTTTAGCAAAAGCATTTTTTGGATAAATCATGATATTTTTATGTGTATGTTATCATGCGTTAACAATTTCTTAATAATTATAGCTCTTTAACGTTAAAAGTCAAGATTTATAGTAAACTAAGAAATGGAAATGAAAACGTTTTATAATTCCCTGGTCACAGCCAGGCTTTACGTCTCTTTTTTACCTACAAGCCTATAAATTGGTAAAGGTTAAAATAAGTGAAATCATATGATTTATGACATGATAAAAATGGCTTGGACCAGTATTTATTATTAAGTATTTTATGAATTAATAAGATCATCTATACTTCATTTGGAAATATTGTTTCGTAATCAAAAGGTTTAATTGACAATGACAAATGATTAAACTGGTTATCATTAAAGAAAAGAAAGGAACCTAAATTGGTTCCTTTCTAAACAAATTAAAAGCAGTATGCTGTTCCAATGATGACAAGTAAAATAAACAATACAATGATTAATGCGAATCCAGATCCAGATCCGTATCCGCCTTTTCCTTCTGTTTCACAACCCATCAATATCAACTCCTTTGATTTACTAAATTAGTGTATGATGGATTAGGCAGGATTGTGAAAAAGAAAATTGAGCGATGTTCATATTATTTTTCATCTTATTCAACCTTTATGATTATAAAGAAGGTTGCGTAAATCTTTTTAAAAAGTCATTTTATCTATTTAAAGTTAAAGGTGTATAACACCACCATTCATTAACCTAACATCACTTTTAAGTATAGATGTTTCCTTAACCTTTCTAAATTTACTGAATCTATCTTACCCCTCGAATTCTTTTGAGCTTTTGTTCATTTTGCGCAACGTTTTTAACAAGAGAAGGATGCCTAAGCCAGAGCATGGTGTATCGTCCTAAAAGAATGCCTGCGATCGAAAAGAGATAAATGACGTAACTAGAAGGACCATCAAGATGAAGCGTTAAGTGAAATAGTGAAATAAAAATATACTTTAATAAATAACGGATCGGAACAGAGATAAACCAAACACATAATGAAATAACAGATCCAGCAATGTACCATGCACCTTCATGATTGATAAGCGGAGTGTAGCGACCTTGCAACATGCCAAATCCAAATGAAAGAAATAAACTTAAACTTAGAATACATAGATCACCAAATTTAATAAAAGGCATTTGAGTAACTGAGTAACAAGCTGTAAAGAGTAATAATAAGGGCAGTCTATATAATTTAGCTGTTAATGGCCGTTCTTTTAATTGATTGATAATAAGACTCACTAAAATAATACTTCCAATAAGAATATACATGATGAACCCCTTTTCTTTAATGCTTTTATATTTCAAAAAGTATTCCTTGAGGGTGTGCCTAAATTAATAGATAGTCCTCCATTCAAACTAAACTCTGTTTACCTTATTTTATGTAAGGCTATTTTGTCCTAAAACACGAGATTCAAATAATTGTTTTTATCTCGTATTAGCGCAATTCTTGACCCCCACCTCAAGGTCATGGGTGACGAGCATTCCTAGGTAGGAGGAAACTCTCGCCATGAGCCCGATTGATGCAGGCTTACAATCGGTGGGGATGATGCCCCTCACTGTCTAAGGTTCACTTTACTTTTTTGAACATAAATTAAATTCTTACAAACATGTAACAAGCAATAAACGACAAAATAAATAAAATTACATCAGAATGTTACAAATATGTTTCACAACGAAATATAAGCTTAATATAATTAGTGAGGTTTATGATGGTATAATAGTTTTTGTAATAAGGAAAGTAACAATTTAACAATTAAACTTACATAGACATAGAGATTACTAGAGAAGAAACGTGATTTTGGGAGGAGAACTATGAAGAAAAGACTAACAGTTACATTAGCCCTGAGTTTAAGTATTACCTGTGGGAGTATTGCACCATCCTTTACATACGCAAAAGAATCACTTTCTACAATTAATAATAAAACACAAGAACAACTTTCACTAAAAGATCAGTTGTCATTTCAAAAAGCAAAACTTCAAGCGGAAATAGATGGTATGAATAAGAAAGTTCTAGACCTTACTGGTCAAGTGTCAAATACACAAGTCAAAATTAGTCAAATAGAAGACGAAGTATCGACACTCCAATCGCAAATTAAAGAGATACAAGATCGTATCGAAAAAAGAAAAGGGCTTCTAAAAGACCGGCTAGAATCGATTTATGTTAATGGTGGTTCCGTTGGCTTTCTAGATGTCATCTTAGGATCAAAAAGTATTGGAGATTTTCTTGAGCGTACCTTTGCTGTAAATGAAATAACTCAACAAGATCAAAACATCATCGATGAGCAAAAGAAAGATGAGCAAGATCTAAGTACTAAGAAAAAACAAGTGCAAACAAGACTTGCTTCATCAGAGAAAAAAGTTGAACAACTACACGGGATGCTTCAGGAAGTTCAAACATTACAGACTCAAAAACAAGTGGCTATGAAAGCACTCAATGGTAAACAAGAAGACGTTGAAAAGAATATTGCACAACTTAAACAAGTGGCTTTAGACATTAAGTCAGCTCAAGTTGCTGCGAAAAAAACAAGTAATAGCCAACCGACTCAAACAAAATTAAGTGCTCCGGTTGAAAAACATACAACCGTTTCAACAAATTTATCGAATTCTACTGATTCAACGAATTCTACCGATTCAACAAATCCAACGAATTCTACTAATTCAACAAAATCAACAGATAAGTCTTCTCCTGCTAAATCTAATTCTGCTAAGCCTAAAAAAGTGAAAGCAGCAGTACCTTCTCATAAATCTGATGATTTAACGATGTCCGCATCGGTTTCTAGTGGTGGGATTTCAGGTATCTTATCATGGGGACGTCAATACTTTGGTCGTTCAACTTATGTATTTGGTGCAGGTCGTTCGGCTTCAGACATTGCTAAAGGACGATTCGATTGTTCAGGATTTGTTTCCGCTGCTTTTAGAGCAAATGGAATTTCTATTCCATCATCAACTTCAGCTTTAGCTGGCGTTGGACAAAGGGTTAGTCCAAGTAACATGAAGCCTGGAGACCTCGTATTCTTTGATACATATAAAAAAGATGGTCACGTTGGTATTTATCTTGGTGGAGGAAGTTTTATTGGATCACAAAGTAGCACAGGCGTTGCCACTGTAAGCATGAATAATCCTTATTGGAAATCACATTTTAGTGGTCATGTTCAACGAGTACTTCATTAATTCCAAATTATAATTAGAACTGTAAATATAGTTAATGACTATGTTTACAGTTTTTTTGTACATTACCGCAAACCACGGAGATTCACTTTGATGTGCATTGTGGATCAATAGAAATTGCCTCTTACTTCGTGATACCCCATTTAAATTGTTCTAAAACTCACAATAAATGATATGCCTATATTACCATTATTAGAATCAAAAGATTAAAAGATTATTACAATAGTCTTTTTTCATATCATTAATAGTTCATCGCTTAATGCTATACCATATATAGGTAAAGTAGACTTTTACCATACATACCCAATTTATTGAAGATTCATTCAAAAAAAAGGATATGAAGGATATAAATCGAATTATTAAGCCATGGGGAATTAATGTGGAAGGGGAAGGATGATGAAAAAACTATATTTAGCCCAACATGCTGAATCTGAGTGGGACGTTGAAGGCAGGTTTCAAGGACGAACCAATTCATTATTAACACATAAAGGAAGATGCCAGGCAGCACTTATGTGTGAGAGTTTACGAAATTCATCATTAAACCTTATCATTTCAAGTCCAAGCCCAAGAGCGTTGGAATCTGCTCAAATGATTAGGGGAACAAGAACTATACCCATTATTCAAGATGAACATTTTTTAGAAATGAATTTTGGTGACTGGGAAGGTCAATTGATGACGGATATAGAAAGGTCTCATCCTGTTCAATCTGAACTATTTTGGAACTTTCCTCACCTTTTTAAGAATGAAACAGGGGAAGATTTCTACCAAGTACGTGAGAGGGTTTTGCCAAGATTGAAATATATTCTAAATGAATACCGAGGTCATCATTTACTTGTTATGACGCATCCCATTGTCTATCGCATGATCAGTGGTTATTACAATCATATCCCAATTGAAAAGATATGGGAAAAAGACATTGAAACCCCTCCAGGACTAAAGACCATTAATGTTGAGGAACCATGGACATATAAAGAGGAAATAGTCACGACGGATATCAATACCCCTCTAAATTAATAACCTTCCCAAAAGTTGATGGGAAGGTTTTCCGTCATTCTTAAAGTCAGTCGTGAAGCGATAGTCTTAAAAGAATCCATCTTTAATGTCTATTTTTGACTATTGAACAGGCGTTACGGGTTCATTACCGTTTAATACAGATAATATATTATTTGCTGCAATTTCAGCCATAGCATTTCGAGTTTCTATGGTGGCATTTCCGATATGTGGCGTTATGACGACGTTGTCTAATGACTTTAATTCCTCAGTGATCGAGGGTTCAAATTCAAAAACATCAAGAGCTGCACCCGCGATGGTATGTTCTTTCAATGCTACGGCTAATGCTTTTTCATCAACAATTGGTCCTCTTGCGGCGTTTATTAAGTAGGCTGTTTTTTTCATCATTTTTAGGGTGTCTTGATTAATTAAATGATGTATAGAAGGTGAATAAGGAGCATGAATAGATATGACATCCGATTCTTTTAGACACTCCTCAAGAGATACATAGTTAGCGCTTGCCATCTTTTCAACTTCGGGTGATTTCCGATGCGGTCCATAATAGATGATATTCATATCAAAAGCTTTTGCACGCTTTGCTACAGCTTGTCCGATGCTTCCAAGACCTATGATTCCTAGGGTTTTTCCTTTGAGTTCTGAGCCCAAAAAGAATAACGGTGCCCATCCATTGAATCCTTTCCCACGACACAAACGGTCTCCTTCTGGCATACGCCTCATAATAGATAAAATTAGCCCCATCGTTAGTTCAGCAGTTGCATCCGTTGAAACACCCGGAGTATTTGATACATAGATTTGATGTGCTTTTGCTGATTGAATGTCAATATTATCATAACCAGCCCCATAGTTTGCTATAATTTTAAGTTTTGAACTTTGCGATATCACTTTATCCGAAACTTTGGTTGATAATGGACAAAGTAAGGCGTCGGCCTCTTGTATTCCTGAAACCAGCTCTTCTTCAGAAATTAGTGATGCGTGGTCATCAAACATGGTGACCTCATGAGTATGTAACAGATCTAGAGCAAGCTTTGGTACTCGTCCAGCAATAAAAATCTTAGCCATATTTATCTCTCCTTCGGTAAATTTATATCTTTATTGTAGCAACCGATTCTTTCTTTGGCTATTTATTCTTAACTAAAGAGCAAATCCCAACACGACTATAAGGTGTTGGGATTTTATTATACTCATTAGAAGAAAAAAGGACAAAAGCCAAGGCAGAAACGGAATTTTATTCATATGATGTAATAAAGAAAGTGTGTAAAGGAGGATATTTATGCTTATATTGATTGTCGTGATGTTTCTTCTCCTTATCATTATTGGTGGCGTTTTTAGGTGGTAAATATTTTACACTAACATTTGTTTTACTACAATATTAACAGTAAAATGCGACCTGTAAAACATGTCTATTTAGTTAGGATATTATTATACACCTGGAATCCCCTAAATAGTTTTAAGGTCATACAGGTGTATATATAAGAAAATAAATTAAGCTGCGACATCACGTTTAGTAAAGAATAACCAACCGAGAATGACAAAGATGATAAAATAAACAGCAAGAACAGAAAGAGAGAAGCCCATCGTCATTCCTTTTTGAAAGGGGGTGCCATTTATATATTGGTGAAGATCCATATTAACGAAGAGGATATATTTAACCCAATCAAAACGACTCAAGATTTCAACAATAATGGATCCACCCATAGTCAGAAAAATAGAGATACCAATGGCCAAGGCACTATTTCTGAAGATGGAGGCGATCATCGCAGCCAGCGTCACCATCATGACAAGGGTAATACTAAGTAAACCATATTGTTTAAGTTCGTAAACAACCCAATTTGTTTCGAAAACATGGCCATCTACATACTGAAGATTGGCTGCACTTAACCCTCCAAATCCAAAAAGAATTCCGCCAATTAACCAAGAAACAACGAACATAAATAGAATCATGACAACAGCATAGATAAGTGCTGAAATATATTTTGAAAGAAGAACGGAAGTCCGAGAAACAGGTCGTATGAGTAAAAGCTTAATCGTGCCCCAGCTAAATTCACTTGAGATACTTGTTGAGACGACGATGATCGTGAATAATATGATAACTGTCATTAAATTATTTGTTGCATCATCTGTAAAATTCCAAATATTTTTTCCCGTTGTCGGTTTAAGATCATGTTCAATACGATAGTCATTTTTTGCAATGCGCTCCTGATAATAATTTTTCGCATTACCACTCATTTTAGCCATCACTTTCTGATCTTGTTTATTCTGGGCAATTAACTCTTGTTTCCAATTATCGGAAATGGCTTTTTCGTGAGTACCAAATTTGATAATTAATCCTGCTGTTAATATGAGTGCAAAAAGAATGATAAACATGATTTTTGTTGCGCTTTTGCGATAAATTTTCATGTTTTCATTTTGGATAAGATTAAAAAAATTAGCCAACTGAAACGCCTCCTGTTACTTCTAAGAATTTTTCTTCGAGTGTTTTTTCTAGTGTTTTGATGTTATAGAGTTTGATATCAGCTTTGATTAAAGCTTCGCATACTAATGGAATTTGTTCTTTGATTATTGAAAGTTCGATATATGTGTCCCCTTGTATGACATTCGAAAGGGATAGGGAATCGATAATCACTTGAGAGCTTTTTTTCGGCTTGTCAACGTAAAATTGAACTTGCTGATTTGTATCTGAATGAATAAATTCATTTACGGTTTGCACACCAATCAGCTTTCCTTTTTGAATAATGCCAATACGGTCACACATGAGTTCCATTTCTGAAAGTAGATGACTTGAAACAATAACTGCAATGCCTTCTTCTTGCGCGAGTTTTCGAATATGTTGTCTCATTTCTCGAATACCTGCGGGGTCTAAACCATTCGTGGGTTCATCAAGTATCAGAACATCCGGTGAGTGCAGGAGAGCCTGTGCTAGACCCAGTCTTTGACGCATACCAAGTGAATATCGCTTGACTTTATCATGAATGCGATCAGATAAGCCAACAAGTTTAACGACTTCATCAATTCTTTCTTTTGAGACGCCATTAATCATTCGAGCATAATGGACAAGGTTGTTATAACCGGATAAGTACTTGTACATTTCGGGGTTCTCAACAATGGCACCAATATGTTTAATGGCTTGTTTAAATTCTGTTTTGATACTTTTCCCATGAATAAAAATATTACCTTGACTTATTTTCATTAATCCAACGATCATTCGGATCGTTGTTGTTTTCCCAGCACCATTGGGACCAAGAAATCCAAAGACTTCACCACTATAGATATCAAATGTTAAGTCTTTAATAATGGTTTTCCGACCAATTTGTTTGGTAACGTGTTCTAATTTTACAGCAGGTTGATTCATTGTTTTATTCCTCCTCAATTGGAAATCATCTCATCATTAAGCTTAAATAAAAGACATTCGCAGATAAATGGGCTTAGATAGTAAATCCTTATAAGACTTTAGGCTTAATAAGTTTTTTTATTAAAAAGAGTGTTGTTCCTTGTTTCACAAAAAGCACCTCACCTACTTATTGTCGTTTTGACTTTAACATAATATTTATTGATTTACAATAAAAAAATGTTGTTTTTAATTATATCATTATTGATATTTCTTTTATACCAGATAAAAAGTGTTCCTCATTACAAGGGGATTTTATAACTTTAAACGATTTATTCAACTAAAACTTGCCTCATTGATTGAATAAAGAAAGATGTTTATCTGTGTTTGGTATTAAAATCTAAAGTCAAAATAGACAGCCATTCTTCCAAAAGAGGGATGAAATTTTAACAAGAGAATTTGATGTTTGTTCGGTTGTCCATCGAGTTATTAAATTGAAAAAAAGGTGATGTGATGTTTTTCACCCAAAATAGTGGTACATCGACAAAAAAACCCCGTTCAGTGATTTCATTAAATGTGCGAGAATAAGTATATGAAAGAGATAGTGATCTATTAATTCTTAAACCATCTGTAAATGACAGGATACATTTTAATCCGTGAATAGTTTAAATACATCATATGAAAAGGAGAGAATAACGGCTATGAACACCATTGTTTCTTTTAAAATTTCCTACAAAAACTGCGTACTTGCTAAACTTATTGATTTTTATTCGTATTGTGATAAAAAGGGATTAAATTTATATATCAGTTATCGTAATAAGAGCAAAAAAATCACTCAACTATCTGAAATGTTAGCGACTTTACTTACGAATTATAAGCAGGATTTTCTTATTATCATTGAGGGAAAGAATCCTGAAAGCGCTTTAAAATATCTGGCTTTCTCTGGAACGACCGGGAAAAAGTTTAAAATCTTATTTCCTTCATACATTTATATTTAAAATATGACTTTTCACTCAATAATCCTTATGATCATGATAAGATGATAGAAGAGGTTTAAAGGTAATTTCTTCAGAGAGGTTTCATTAACATGAATCTTTTCTACAAATCAATTTATTAATGAAAGTAAGGAGTAATCGTGATGTTAACAAATCAGTTAGAACAGATGGATCCAAAGAATGATCCCTGGGAAGCTTACCAAGATATTGACTTATATGGTGAAATGACATTAACAAACATTGAAATAACGACAACCACGCTATGTAATATGCGTTGTGAACACTGTGCTGTAGGATATACCTTACAAACGAGAGAGCCTGATCCTTTAGCTATTGATATGTTAATAAAACGGCTAGATGAAATACCAACATTAAGATGTTTAAGTATTACGGGCGGAGAACCCATGTTATCCATGAAATCTGTCAAAAACGTCGTTGTTCCTTTGTTAAAATACGCTCATGAACGCGGTTGTAGAACACAAATTAATTCGAATCTGACACTGGATCGTAAACGATATGATCTTATAATTCCTTATTTAGATGTGCTGCATATTTCATATAATTATGGAAGTATCGAAGACTTTTGTGATATTGGTTTTGCAGTGATGGATAAGAAACCAGCCAAAGCTCAACGTGAGAAATTTTTCAATCAAATGATTGAAAATGCAAAGTTATTATCTGAAGCAGGTGTCATGGTATCTGCTGAAACGATGATTAACAAACGCACACTTCCATACTTAGAAGATATTCATCGACAAGTGGTTGAAATGGGATGTGCACGCCATGAAATTCACCCAATGTACCCAAGTGATTTTGCCTCTGATCTTCAGGTGGCTTCATTGGAAGAGATTCGAGAGGGAATACATCGTCTCTTGGATATACGGGATGAAAGGATTTGGATGTTGTTTGGTACACTGCCTTTTTATCCCTGCAGCCCAAATCCTGAAGACTTACAACTTATTGAACGTCTTTATAAAGCGAAGAATGTGTCACTAAGAAATGACCCGGACGGCAGATCCAGATTAAATATTAATGTTTTTGATGGCGATATCATTGTGACCGACTTTGGAGATACTCCGCCTCTCGGAAACATTAAAACAACAAAGCTAACGGATGCTTTTGAAAAATGGAAGCAGTCAACTCTCGCCAAATCTCTACATTGCCACTGCCCAGCCGTGAAATGTTTAGGACCCAATGTTCTCGTAAAGGATACGTACTATAAAGATATTGATTTTAGTCAGAAGCAGGCGCTCATTTCAAGGTGACAAGGTAGATAGAATAATAGACGAATTGTTAATAGTTCGTGTTCAAAAAGTGACAAATTAGAAGCAAGAAGGTCAAGGCGGCGCCGTTTTGAGGACCGGAATGTAGGTTTTTACTACATGAGGACCGGCCTTCCACAGGATGTGGTGGCTTCAACTTTGCTCACAGGATGTGAGCGATTTTAGTTGAAGATCCTCTTGGATAGCGCCCGAGATTCGTAGCTTATCATTTGGTGACTTTTTGAACAACATCTAATAAAAGCGGTCAAGGAATAATGTCTGCACTATTCAGACTATTACCTTGACCGTTTTTTAAGCTTTATAAAACTGAGGTTGATGATTCAGCATCATCAATCGATTCATTAACGTTTTCTTTTGTATGCTTGCTAAACCAGTTTGCTAAAAGAGCGCCTGAAATATTATGCCAAATACTAAAGATGGCACTCGGAACCGCTGCCAGTGGTGAGAAATGAGCAGTAGCTATAGATGCACCTAGGGCCGAGTTTTGCAGGCCTACCTCAAAAGCAAGTGCTCTTTGTTTCGGTTCAGACATACGAAAGAGTTTCCCAGAAAGATAACCAAGAAGTAATCCTAATCCATTATGAAGAAATACTAAAGCAAAAATAAGAAGACCATTTGTTGCGATTTTTTCCTGGTTGCTTGATACAACAGCACTTACAATAGCAATAATAGCTACAACAGATACAATAGGTAAGGCTTTAATACCAACTTCAATTCGTTTACCCAAGATCAACTTAACGATAACGCCTAAGAAAATAGGAAGAAGGATAATTTTTAATATGGAGATAAAAAGTGAGCTAAATGAAATACTAACCCATTGACTTGCTAGCAACCAGATTAAAAATGGTGTAACAATTGGAGCAAGCAAAGTTGTGACGCTAGACATGGTTACTGAAAGGGCCGTATCCCCTTTTGCTAAGAATGTCATAACATTAGATGACGTTCCGCCTGGGCAACATCCAACTAGAATAACGCCAACTGCAACCTCCGGTGATACATGAAACACCATAGTTAATAAGAAAGCAACACCCGGCATGATAATGAATTGGGCTAATACACCAATGAGGATATCAAATGGTCTTTTGACCACTTCTTTGAAGTCCTTTATAGATAACGTTAGGCCCATACCAAACATAACAATACCAAGTAGTGGTGTTATGTACGCTGCGAGCCATGTGAAACCAGCGGGAACGAGAAATGAAACAACGGCAAATAATAAGACCCAATAGGCAAATGTACTTCCGATAAAACGGCTGATTCTGTCTAATACCTGCATAAAACTTCACACCTTTTTCTTTGTTTTATGAGATTATACTCTACTTTTCAAAAAAATAAAAATACATAAATAATGGTATGCGTTCGAAATTTAAGTTAATTAGGCTTGTAATGTGACATTTGTCATACAATGAAGGGCAAACTCTCACTATTGTAAGGTCACAAACCTTGATAAACTACAAATAGAAAATTCGTTTGTTTAACGAAGTACTTATGGCCTGTCATACCATTCATACCGAGACAGCTAAGTAGATAAATAAATTGTTAATTTAATCATGCCACCTTCTAATATCGCTCTCGTCATTTCCCCTGTACTTGAAAAACACACCACCGCGTCACATTCCCTATAACGATACATGTGTCATTTTCAATAAAAATAAAAGTTCTTTAACCAATGAGTTTAAAGAAAACTAAAGGTTATACATTATTATCAAGTAAAAATTTGTTTTTAGGGTAATATAAAAATTAACTATAGAAAAAAGGCAGATAAAAATTATGTCGTTATTTGTAAAGATATTGTTAAGCTTTTGAAAATCCATTGTAAATTCAGCACTGGTTTACTAAAATGAAAAGGCTGGTTGTTTTCTTTTATTGGATTATAGGTTGGGTTATTCTATAATTAGAATGGGTTTGGAAAGTATTATTAATATTATAAGGTGGTATGAAGTATGTTATTTCCGGCAAAAAACGATAAGTTCTTAAATATGCTTTCAACGATTGCATTGAATCTTGAAGAATCAGCCAAATATTTTGTCGATTTCAAAATTAAAAATCTCGATGATTTACAAGAATTTTCGAAAACAATGAAAACGTATGAAAAAAAAGGCGATGCTTACATGCATGAGTTAATTGTTGCATTGAACAAAACCTTTATAACACCACTTGAAAGAGAAGAAATATTGGAATTAGCAATGAAAATGGATGATGTATTAGATGGATTTGAACAATGGTCAACTCGAATCGAAATATATGGATTAACACAATCAGATGACTATATGATTAAATTCGTCGATATGTTATTTGAAGCAACGAAAGAAGTTGCCCAAGCGACAACCTTACTTAATAAAAAGAAATTACCAAGCATTCGTAGCCATGTCATTAAAATAAATGACGTAGAATCTGAATGTGATGAGTTGCTTGGTCAAAGTATCCGCAATTTATTTAAAACAGAAAAAGATCCGATTAAAATTATCCAATATAAAGAACTCTATGAAATGTTAGAAGAAATTGCTGATAGCTGTGAAGACGTGGCAAACACGCTTGAAACAATTATTATGAGAAACGCTTAAAGGGAGTTTTACTATGGATAGCTTGTTAGTCTTAACTTTACTTATTGTGATTTTTGCTTTAGCTTTTGATTTTATTAATGGTTTCCATGACACGGCGAATACCATTGCTACGTCCGTTTCAACGCGTGCCCTGCGTCCACGTGTGGCTATTCTTCTAGCTGCGTCAATGAACTTTGTGGGGGCTCTAACGTTTACAGGCGTGGCAGAGACGATCGGAAAGGGAATCATCAATCCCTTTACATTAAATGATGGTGCTGTTGGTTCAGTCATTGTTTTGGCAGCATTAACTTCAGCAATTATTTGGAACTTAATAACTTGGCTATTCGGAATCCCAAGTAGTTCGTCACATGCTATCGTTGGGTCACTTGCAGGAGCTGGAATAGCTGCTTTAGGCTTTAATGCATTAAATTACGCAGGTTTTATTGGCATAATTGAAGCACTTCTTATTTCTCCGGTTGCAGCACTCGCTATTGGTTTTTGTATTATGAAACTTTTTATGATGATATTCAAAAATTCAGGTTTATCTAAAACCAATCGTGGGTTTCGAATTTTTCAAATTTTCACGGCAGCACTGCAATCGTTTACGCATGGAACAAATGATGCTCAGAAAGCAATGGGGATTATTACATTAGCTTTAGTTGCAGCCCACTATCACACATCGATGGAAATTCCTATGTGGGTTCGATTTGCATCAGCTGTGGCAATGGCAACGGGTACATCTATCGGAGGGTGGAAAATCATTAAAACGGTTGGAACTGGAATTATGAAGATCAGACCGGTTAGTGGTGCAGCGGCAGACTTATCTTCTGCAGGTATTATTTTTGGTTTTACCTTCCTTCATTTACCTGTTAGCTCAACGCACGTTATTTCATCATCTATTATGGGTGTAGGATCAGCTGAACGTGTTAAAAATGTCAATTGGGGAATGGCGATTAATATCGTCATCACTTGGATCATCACGTTACCGATAACAGCTTTACTAGCAGCAATCATTTATAAAACTTTAGCCATGTTTATGTAATCATTTACCTAGACGTGGTAGGAGCTTCATAAAAAGAATCTAGCTTAAATTGGACCAAAAAAGTATGCCTTAGAATAAAAAAGAAAATAGACCAGAATAAAAATCATTATTATGATTTTTATTCTGGTTTTTTTTATAACGTGAAAGTTCGATCAGACGCCGTTAATGCAGGATAAATTGATAAATAAGTTTTTTAATTTAAAATTTTTACCTAACAAGTGATGTTAAATGAGAACATCCTAGGTCACGGAATGAACGGCTAATAACGTCATATTTTGGTTCCCATGGGGCTAAAGAAGAATCGAAAACTAAAGGAACATGACAAAAAATGGTTGCTAACTTTCTGGATAAATGTAGCATTTCAAGATCATTTTTAATTTTTGTCTGCACTCCACGAGGCAATTCCTCTATGTTTTCAATAATTCGTTCAATGGAAGAGTAATCCTTTAATAAGCGCCCGGCTGTTTTTTTCCCAATTCCTTTTACACCAGGGTAATTATCTGCTGAATCTCCCATTAATGCCTTTAGGTCAATCAATTGCTTCGGTGTAATCCCCCATTCAAGTTCCAGTAAGTCTAGATTATAGACTTGATAATTTCCATAACCTTTTTTTAATAAGGTCACATACGTGTTTTGATTAATTAATTGCAGCAAATCTTGATCCCCGGTTAGAATATTTATCTTATGATCTTGACTCAACCGAGTACTTAATGTCCCTATACAATCATCTGCTTCGTATCCTGGATGACTAATATTTTCGATTCCCAAAGCCTGAACAATATGTTTTATAAGTTGAAATTGGGGAAGAAGTTCAAGGGGCGGTTCATCACGGTTTGCTTTATATTGCGGGAAAATCTCGTGTCTAAATGTCTTCCCACCTAAATCCCAGCAACAAAGAATGGTATCTGGGCTAAACTGCTTATTTGCAAGCGTAAGGTGTTTCAAAAACCCATAAATGGCGTTTGTCGGCACCCCCGCTTGATTTCGCATAAATTGGCCGGTAAAGGATGTTGCGAAAAAGCTTCGAAATAATAAAGCCATTCCGTCGATAATTAAAACGTGTTTTCTATTCATAATAACCTCTTAACTTTTTTAATACGAATAAGTATACCATATGATGGGCCATATGTTCACTTTACAAATAACTTAAAATCCATGGGTTGAAATGGTTTTATTTTCAAGTAATAAGGTGTAAAATAGAAATAAAGCGCTTACATTTTGAGGAGTTGGTGTTATGTTACAATTTCAATCAATTTTAAAAGGAAATATCATAAAATGTCTTATTCCAGTTGATGAAGTGGCTCATGTTCAAACAGATAATCCTCTTGAACATGCCTTGCTAGTCTTAGTGAAGACTGGCTATTCAGCAATACCGGTACTTGACCGAAAGTATAGATTAAAAGGAATTATTAGTAAGACCATTATTTTGGATAGTATATTAGGTCTCGAAAGGTTCGAATTTGATGATTTACGCAAGTATAAAGTTGAAGATGTGATGAATGCAAATCCACCTATTTTACGTATTGACCACACTTTCCAAGATGCTTTAAAATTTTGCATTCATCATAATTTTTTATGTATTGAAAATCGTAATGGTGAATTTATGGGAATATTGACAAGAGGTTCTATCTTGAAATATGTCAATTGTTTGCTTACCTTACAAAAACATTCTGTGCTTATTCCTTCGGATTCCGAGCCCTTGGCTGAATAAATTATCAATCAAAATGAATACTAAGAGATAAAGTGAAACTTCCATCAGTGGGGTTTTCTTCATCCCCCACTGATGGTTAGCTGAACCAATCGGACCTTTAAGGGCAGTTGATCCCCCATACCCTGAATCTTGAGGTGGGGGTCTTTACTTGCCGTTAAAGCGGGCTAAAATCTACTCAAAATAAGAGGAGCAGATTTTTCTTGTTGTTATCAAGGTTATCCATAGACATTTAGATCAAAATTCGTTACGATAACAAAGAAGTCTAGTTTTAGTAGGAGGAATAGATTAATGGAACAAATGGATGCACATGAAATTATTTCTTTTTTGCAAAAAAGCGAAAAAAAAACCCCTGTTAAAGTACATATAAAAGGTGATCTTAGCCAAGTTTCTTTTCACGATGAAATAAAAACATTTATATCAGGTGACACTGGTGTGATCTTTGGCGATTGGCAACTTGTTAAAGAAGACCTTGAAACATACAAAGATAAAATTGCTGATTATGTTATTGAAAATGATCGCCGTCATTCTGCTGTACCGTTATTAAACATGAAAGAGGTCCAAGCAAGAATTGAACCAGGTGCACTCATTCGTGAAAAAGTAGAGATAGGTAAGAATGCGGTGATTATGATGGGGGCAGTTATCAACATTGGTGCTGTTGTAGGCGAAGGGACCATGATTGATATGAATGCCGTTCTCGGCGGTAGAGCAACTGTAGGTAAAAATTGCCACATTGGTGCTGGCACGGTCTTAGCCGGAGTCGTTGAACCACCATCTGCGAAGCCTGTTATCATTGAAGACGATGTCCTTATTGGGGCAAATGCAGTCGTTTTAGAAGGCGTACGCGTTGGTAAGAATGCGGTTATTGCAGCTGGTGCAGTTGTTACGAAAGATGTCCCAGCAAACACGGTTGTTGCCGGTATTCCAGCTAAAGTCATTAAAACGATTGATGATCAAACCCGTTCCAAAACAGAAATTATGCAAGAATTGCGCGAATTATAATACGTATTTAGATGAAATAAGGGCAACATTAGTGAAAACTATGTTGTTCTTTTTTACATATTAAAACTGTTTATGATTATTTAAAAGCTGTCAGGTAGTTAAAACTACTGGAAAATATAATCAATATTAGTGAGTTAGTTATTATTATGAATAGAGGTTTAAATAAATTGTTATGAAGGGAAATAAAAGACATGGACACAATTACCGTTAGACGTCAATTGCATCGAATCCCAGAGCTTGGCTTTCAAGAATTTAAAACTCAAGCTTTTCTATTAGATAGAATAAAGCAATTACCTCAAGACAATCTTATGGTACAGGTCTGGAAAACTGGAATACTGGTCAAGGTGAAAGGAACAAGTTCAAAGCAAGTGATCGGTTTTCGTTCGGATATTGATGGTTTACCGATTCAAGAAGAAACAGGATATGACTTTAAATCTGAGCATGAAGGAAATATGCATGCATGTGGACATGATTTTCATATGACCATTGCTTTAGGGGCTTTAGAAACGATAGCAAGAAATCCAATACGAGATGATGTAGTCTTCATCTTCCAACCTGCTGAGGAAGGACCTGGGGGAGCTTTGCCAATGTTGCAGAGCGACGAATTCAAAAAATGGAAGCCTGACATTATTTTTGGATTACATGTCGCACCAGAGTATCAAACAGGCGTTGTAGCGATACGAAAAGGTCTTCTATTTGCCAATACTTCTGAACTATTTATTGATTTTAAAGGTAAAGGGGGACATGCTGCTTATCCGCATCTATCCAATGATATGATCGTTGCAGCTAGTCATTTTGTAACCCAATTACAGTCTATTATTTCAAGGCGTGTTAACCCTCTTGATTCAGCGGTCATTACTGTTGGGAAAATAACAGGAGGTACGAAACAAAATATCATTGCTGAACAAGCAAGAGTAGAAGGAACGATTCGCGCTTTAAGTCCTGAAACCATGAGAATTGTCAAACATGAAATAGAAAACCAGGTCGGCGGAATTGAGAAAAGCTTCGATTGTCAAGCTGAGATCGATTATGGTGCGAATTACTACCAAGTTTATAATGATCCCAATAGAACCGAATCTTTCCTTCAATATTGTCAAAAAGAAAATCATGAGGTCGTAATATGTTCAGAGGCCATGACGGGTGAAGATTTTGGATATTTCTTAAAGGATATCCCTGGGTTTATGTTTTGGCTTGGCGTTAACTCCGAATCTGGTCTTCATTCATCAACCTTAAAACCAGACGAAAAAGCGTTGGATAAAGCTATAAAAATTGTAAGTGGCTATATTCAATTTTTATCGGCATAGAATTTTGCTGTCGTGAGAGACTATATAAGGGTTATTTGACGAAAAAGATTAGTGAAAGGATGTTCAAAAAGCCACCAAATGTGTAAGGCAGGTCCTTAGAAACGGCGCGCTCTTATCTACTTGCTTCTAATTTGTCACCTTTTTGAACACGTACTGAAAGGATGATTTTATTTGATTCTACAACTCATCATTTTAATCTTACTTATTATTATCACTGCTTTTTTCGTCGCTACAGAATTTGCCATTGTTAGAGTAAGAAAGATTAAAATTGATACTTTAGCGGAAACAGGAGATAAAAAGGCGCTTGCTGCTAAACGTGTGATCGAGCATATGGATACATACCTTTCAGCCACACAATTAGGCATAACGATGACATCTCTTGGCATTGGTTGGTTAGGTGAGCCGGCTGTAGGACATTACATACATGAAATAGTAGGTTGGATACCATTGACACCAAGTGTGTCAGCTTTGCTTTCTACAATTATCGCCTTTCTTATTATTACAATTGTGAATGTAGTTGTCGGTGAATTGACGCCCAAAACTTTTGCTATCCAGAGTGCAGAAAAGGTTGCTTTGTTTGCAGCAAGACCGCTAATCTTTTTTTATTATCTTTTATTTCCATTTATTTGGTTCTTAAATAAATGCTCATATCTTGTTTCTAAATTATTTGGAGTTACTCCAATGAATGGAAAAGGCGATGTGCATAGTGAGGCCGATATCCGTTATTTGCTTTCGGAGAGCTATAAAGGCGGAGAGATCAATCAGGCTGAATATCGCTATGTTAATCGTATCTTTGAATTTGATGATCGGATTGCTCGAGAGATCATGGTACCTCGGACTGAAATGGCTTGTATTTTTATGGATCATCCGTTAGATGAAGCAATAGAAACAATGTTAGAAGAGAAATATACGCGTTATCCCGTTGTAAAAGAGGATAAAGATCATATCGTTGGTTTTATCCATATTAAATCACTACTACGAGTTAATTTTGATTCGATGACTCAAATAGACGAAATGGTGAGACCGGTGATCACTGTCCTAGAGTCGATACCAATTAAACAACTTCTTTTGAAAATGCAGAAAGAACATATACATCTAGCGATCTTGATTGATGAGTATGGTGGAACGTCTGGACTTGTTACAGTTGAGGATATTTTAGAAGAAATTGTAGGTGAAATACGAGATGAGTTTGATGAAGATGAAAAACCGATTTTGAGAAAGAAAAATCAAGATGAATACATTATTGGTGGTAAAATGCTCGTGGATGAATTAAATCGTTTGTTTAATACTCATTTGGACCATGAAGAATTTGATACCATTGGCGGTTATATTCTTTCAAAACAATCGGATATCGATGAAGGAACGGTTATTACAACAGACGAATTATTACTCGAAGTACTGAGTGTCAATGGTAATCAAATAAAACAAGTTAGTGTTAAAAAAATTGTTTTACCTGATGTGTAATTTTCTGAGCATATTAAATAAAGAAAATTTAAAAACATGTTACCATGAAGATAATCATTCAACTTAAAGTGAAAGATTGGACTAGAGGATGAAACTAAGGGTTACATATTGGCTCAATAAGATAGTCCAGACAAGGCAAGATGTCGATCAACAGCTGCAAAAAGATCTTGTTTCCGTATTAATAGGGAACTCGACGAACTATATCGGTGGGTAGAAAATATGTTTGATAAAATATCTTTTTAATTGATATTTTGAATAAAAGTTAATGGTATATAAGTCTAAAAAAAGGGATAAAATAAAGACTTAAACCTTAATTAAATTTATTATTATTTAAAATTGACTTGAAATTAGACATATATTATAATGTTCTTTGTAACCTAATATATGAGGAAAGATTAAGGAGGGACTGGAATTGACAGAACGTTTAGTAGGAAAACAAGCACCTCGTTTTGAAATGGAAGCTGTATTACCAGACAAATCATTTGGTAAAGTCAGCCTTGAAGAAAATATGAAAAATGGTAAATGGACGGTTCTCTTTTTCTATCCTATGGATTTCACTTTTGTTTGTCCAACAGAAATTACAGCTATGAGTGATGCAAATGATCAATTTGAAGATTTAGATGCGGTTGTTATCGGTGCATCAACAGATACGATACATACACACCTCGCTTGGATTAAAGCGCCACGTGAAGATAATGGCATCGGTGACATCAATTATCCATTAGCTGCTGATCATAATCAAGAAGTTGCAAGAAAATATGGTATTTTAATCGAAGAAGAAGGTATTGCACTTCGTGGATTGTTTATTATTAATCCAGAAGGTGAATTACAATATAGCGTTGTCAACCATAATAATATTGGCCGTAGCGTTGATGAAACATTACGCGTCCTTCAAGCTTTACAAAGTGGCGGTCTTTGCCCAGTTAACTGGAAACCTGGTCAAGCTACACTTAAAGTTTGATTAATTATGTCGATACTATTTTCAAATTAAATATAAGGCTTGAGATGAAAATGATGTTTCGCTAAAATCATTCTCATTCTTAAAAAGACCGTTATCAGGATACCGTGGATAACGGTCTTTTTTTCTCAAAAAACGATATAAAAATATAATGTGCAAAAGATGGGGATACTTTTTTTGATAGAGTGAACCCCAAAAGAAATGACATTGGATTTATTCGTATCCTCATGATAAAGTAAAAAATGGAGCATAAATGATGAGTTTAATTTGCTCCTTAGACGGGAGATGAAAAGGTGTTAGAATCAGTTATTTTAATTGGTCTTTGGACAATTATATTTATCTATTTAATTTTAGCTTCAATTGATTTTGGTGCTAATTTCTATATCTTTTTTGGAAGAGCGATAGGCAAAAAAGAATCTGTTATAAAAACATTGAAAGGGTATATTTCACCCATATCGGATGTTATACATATATGTTTTGTCTTGTTTTTTGCTGGGATCGGCGTTATCATACCCGAAACCTCGTATTACTTAGGAAGTTCCCTATTATTTCCTGGCATTTTAATTATTTTACTCATTATTGTTAGAAGTTTTGCTTCTGCAGTTAGTCAGCTACAGGCGGAGAGAGAACGGTTAGTCGCTGCATTAGACATTATGAATGGTATCATTTCATTAATTATCCCTGTTCTAATGTCACTTGTTTTGGCCATAAGTGAAGGCGGATTTGTTGTATCGGTTGGTTCCAAAGTGACGTTGTCATTAACCAATTTGGTTGTAAGTCCTTATGTTTGGATTGAAATGTTACTGGCTAGTATAAGTGTTATATTTATTAGTTCCAGCTATATGGTTTATTATAGCCATAAACAAGGCATGTTGGCCGCTCGAGAGGAAATGAGGAAACTCGCTTTATTATTAAGTGTTCCGATTGTTATGGTTAGTGGACTTGTGTTTCTTGGTATTCAAGGTCACAATCCCCAACACTTTGATACATTACTAAATTATTCGTGGATGTTTCTGGTTTCACTGGTCTGTTTTTTCCTAGCTATTACACTTATTTTTAAAAGATCAAATTTCTTTCTTGCTTTCCTATTTGTTATTTTTCAATATTTCTTTGCGTTTTTTGGTTATGGTATATCACATTTACCTTATCTTTTATACCCCTATATTAAACTTCAAACCACGACGCGATTAAGCGTAAATTCGGTCTTTGATGTTATCCTATTAATGTTGATTCTTGGTGTCTCTACGATTATTCCACTACTGTTACTAAAATTACGTATCACTGTCATAAATCGTAAACTAAAAGAGAAATAAATAATAAAAAAGCCATTTTTGATCAATGGCTTTTTTATTATTTATCCTATTTAGTTTTGACGGCAAGTAAAGACCCCACCGCAAGATTCTGCGTAAAGAAGATAGGGGGATCAAGAAAACCCCCACTGATGGAAGTTTCTCTTTATGAGACTGATGCAGGATCAACTTCCATAATAATTGGAAGAATCATTGGTCTACGCTTTGTTTTTTCATATAAAAATGGAGCTAATGTTTCCGTAATTTCATTTTTAATTTCTGACCATTGTGATGTTTTTCGATCCATAACACCTTGCAGACGTTTGTTAAGAAGAGATTGGGCATCATTGATTAAATCACCAGACTCTCTCATATAAACAAATCCACGAGAAATAATATCTGGACCAGCAAGGATTTGGTGATCTTTCATATTGATACTTACGACGACAATGACGAGGCCTTCTTCGGAAAGAATGCGTCTATCACGTAAGACAATGTTGCCGATATCACCAATTCCATTTCCATCGATATAGACGGAACCAGCAGGAACTTTACCCATCACTTTGGCAGAATTTTGATCAAGTGCTAGGACATCTCCAATATCCATTATAAAGGAGTGATCGAACGGTACCCCGCAATCAGCGGCGCTTTCGGTATGTTTTTTTAGCATACGAAATTCACCATGTATCGGCATGAAAAACTTCGGTTTCATTAATCTAAGCATTAATTTTTGTTCTTGTTGTCCTCCATGACCTGACGTGTGGACATTACTTAGTGGGCCATGAATAACAGTGGCACCAGCCCGATACAACTGGTTAATTGTTTTGTTAACGCTGATGGTGTTTCCTGGGATTGGAGACGATGAAAACACAACCGTGTCGCCAGGAATAATTTGTATTTGTCGATGTGTCCCATTAGCAATTCGAGAAAGAGCAGCCATCGGCTCGCCCTGACTTCCTGTACAGAGGATCGTTACTTGGTTATCTGGTAGGCGGTTAATCCTTTGATGGTCGATAAAGGTATCTTTGGGTGCATTAATATACCCAAGCTCTTCTCCAATACTAATTGAAGCTTCCATACTACGACCAAAGACAGCAACTTTTCGATTGTTTTCCACAGCTGCTTCAACAACTTGTTGAAGACGATGAATGTTAGATGCAAACGTAGCAAAAATGATTCTGCCATTTACTTTACGGAAAATATCAGAGATATTTTCCCCAACTTGACGTTCTGACATGGTGAAATTAGGAACTTCTGCATTTGTACTATCTGATAATAGACAAAGAACTCCTTCTTTTCCTATTTCGGCCATTTTTGTTAAGTTGGCTGGTTCACCAACTGGTGTGAAGTCAAATTTAAAATCGCCTGTTTGAACGATATTTCCAGGTGGTGTTTTAACCACAATCCCATAGGAATCTGGAATACTGTGTGTCGTTCTGAAGAAACTAACAGACGTTTTTTGAAATTTAATAACGTCATCTTCTCCAAATTCGTGAATGGTTGTCTGTCTTAATAGACCGTGTTCATCAAGTTTATTTCGGATTAACCCAGCAGCAAGTTTTCCAGCATAAATGGGAATGTTGATTTGCTTTAATAAATAAGGTACGCCACCAATATGGTCTTCGTGACCATGAGTAATAAATAATCCTTTAATTTTGTCTACATTTTTAACAAGATAAGAATAGTCAGGGATGACGTAGTCAATCCCCAAAAGTTCATCTTCAGGGAATTTAATACCTGCATCAATGACAATTATTTCGTCTTGAAATTGAACAACATAGGTGTTTTTACCTATTTCTCCCAAACCGCCTAATGAGAACACGGCCGTTTGATGATTTTTAACAAATTTCATAAGCTATATCTTCTCCAATTGATAAGTGTCAGAGTTTTTCTCATATTCAAGGAATGCGCCGCTAATAGGTTGGACGAATTCAATATTATAAGGTCGCTCTGCTAATTTTTCACGTACATCACTTTCATTTTCACCTTCGATATACATTGTTTTGGTATTTTCTCTAATTGGAACTTCAGTTTTGGATGCTTGATACAATACTTTAAAGATCATTTTCTTTTCTCTCCTTATGTGCTCGATACTAGCTCTATATACCATTATAAATGAAATCCTATGTTTTTTCATTTATTTCTATCCAACCTCTAGAAATTTATTCCTTTATAAAGGTATAAATAAACAACTATCTTAAAATTGAGCCTCATAGTTTCAGCGTGAGGTAAGAGGAATAGAGACTAAATAGGACACTGAACGGGAGAAACCTCTTCATCATGTCATTAAACCCATTCTCTAGTTTTGACAAAATAAATCGTTTTAATAAGTAGCATATGTTATTCTAATACTAGAGTAAAATGGAAGGAGTTTAAACATGACTAATGAGAAGATTGTTTTCTTTGATATTGATGGAACCATATATGACTTTGAAAAAAAAATCCCTGAATCGACGAAAAAAGCGATTTTTGAGTTGCAAAACATGGGTATAGTGACCGCTATTGCAACGGGACGAGCCCCATTTATGTTTAAAGATCTACGTGACGAGTTAAATATTCATACATATGTCAGTTTTAATGGCCAATATGTTGTCCACAACAATGAGGTCGTTTATAAGAATCCCTTAAATAAAAAAGCATTATTCCACCTGGCAAAACAAGCATTGGCGAATGAACATCCGATCATTTTTCAAAACGAAGAGACGATGAAGACGGAGTCAATTGAACATCCGTATGTTATAGAAGGGATAAAAAGTTTGCGCATTAAAGACTTTCCTAGTAACGATAATGTGCAGGTCTTTCATCAAGAGAATGACATTTACCAAGCTCTGTTATTCTATACAGAAGATCAAAACATGAATTACCCAAAGATGTATCCTGATTTCAATTTTGTTCGTTGGCATCCGTGCTCTGTTGATGTACTTCCTTCAAATGGTTCTAAAGCAAATGGGATAAAGCAACTATTAAAACTTTTAAACCTTAATGTAGAGCAATCTTACGCCTTTGGCGACGGTTTAAATGACCGAGAGATGCTAAGTTACGTGGGTCAAGGAATAGCCATGGGAAACGCCGAGGAAGAAACGAAAAAAGTAGCAAGCTGGGTAACAAAGCCTGTAGATCAAGATGGTATTGTTTTTGGATTAGAAAAAGCTGGTTTACTTTAAATCTCTAAATTAAATAAATGCAAAACATATCGCTTTTGGTGAAACGTTTAAATTGAATCGGAAATTAATAAAAGGGCTACGGATCGTAGCCCTTTTTCAATATTAATTTGTCGGACAATGATCTGGGATGGCAAAAGGATTTTCTTTATTAATGTGATCATAAAACATAATACCATCTAAATGGTCTATCTCATGTTGAATAGCAATAGCAGGTAATCCTTTTAATTTTAACGTTATTTCTTTTCCATCGATATTGTATGCTTTTACTTTGACTCTGGCATGTCGTGGAACATAGCCGGGGACTTCTCGATCAACGGATAAACATCCTTCGCCACCTTCTAGATAGGTGTTTTCAACGGAGTGGCTAATAATTTTGGGATTAAACAAGGTATAATCATGAATTTTGTCTTCTTCAGGAATATAGACGGCGATCATTCGTTTGCTAATTCCAATTTGAGGTGCAGCAAGTCCTATGCCAGCGCGTAATTTATATTTTTCAGCAATTTCATCGTCTTGGCTATTAATCAGAAATTCCCGCATTTTTTTCAAAGTTTCTTTTTCCTCATGAGTCGGCGGCATCACTACTTCTTGTGCCACAGCTCTTAATATGGGATTCCCTTCTCGAACAATATCATCCATTGTTAACACATTCAACACTCCTAATTACAGTATTCACTTAGTTATAGGTATAGTTTAGCATAACTTTAGTCAGGGAAGTAATAATAACCTAAAGGACATATTTCATTTCAAAATTGGATTTTAATATGTAAAATATTTTATATGTCTTCGAAGGTCTTTATAATACCTTCATGGTAGTGAGGAATAAACGATCGTTTTATCCACAATTTTGACACTATTAATTGACTTAAAACATCCAATTAGTATAAACTGAACTTGCCATTCTATTTAAGTATGCGTTTTCAAAATTAGCATTTAAAAAATGGATGAATGTGAGATCGCGTATTTATTCTGCAAGTTAATAAAGTAATGATAGATAGAATTAACGAGTTGTAATCAAAGTTTAGGTCGTACATTCAAGTTTTGTTATTCATAATGAATAGACAATAATAAAATTAAATTTGAAAGAAACGGTAAGTCATTTTTTATTGGAAGGAAGAGGTGAAAGAATTGACCACTAATCTTGAACAAACGATTGAAGAACAATTCGAGACTCTACAAATTCTCAACGTAAAAGGAGAAATTGTAAATAAAAGCGCTGATCCACAATTATCTGATGATGAATTAAAAGAATTAATGAAAAGAATGGTTTATACACGTATATGGGATCAACGGGCAATTTCATTAAACCGGCAAGGTCGCCTCGGTTTCTATGCACCGGTCGCTGGACAAGAAGCTTCTATGCTAGCAAGCGAATTTGCTATGGAAAAAGAGGATTGGTTATTACCATCTTATCGAGATATTCCTCAAATGGTCTGGCACGGCTTACCACTTGTCAAAACGTTCTTGTATTCAAGAGGACATTTTGAAGGCGGGAAAATTCCAGATGATGTCTATACACTCATGCCACAAATCATCATTGCTGCTCAATGTACTCAAACAGCTGGGGTTGCTCTTGGCTTAAAAAAACGCGGTAAGAAAAATGTTGCTTTTACATACTTTGGAGATGGTGCAACCTCTCAAGGAGACTTTTATGAAGGATTGAACTTCGCTGGAGCGTTCAATGTACCTGCTGTTTTTATCAGCCAAAACAATCGTTTTGCTATTTCTGTTCCTGTTGAAAAACAATCAGCTACAAAGACATTGGCCCAGAAAGCCGTTGCTGCAGGAATTAAAGGTATCCAAGTCGATGGAATGGATCCGTTAGCTGTGTATGCCGCAGCAAAAAATGCGAGAGAGCGTGCCATTAACGGGGAAGGTCCTACCCTCATTGAAACATTAACCTATCGGTATGGTCCACATACCATGGCTGGAGATGATCCAACACGGTACCGTACAGAAGATCTAGATAGTGAATGGGAGTTAAAAGACCCTCTCGTACGTTTTAGGATCTATTTAGAGAATAAAGGCTTGTGGTCTAAAGAAATAGAAGATGAAGTTGTGGAAACAGCGAAAGAAGACATAAAGAAAGCATTAAAAGAAGCAGATCAAATTCCTAAACAAAAAGTAAGTGACTTAATAAACAACATGTATGAAAATCTTCCACAGAACTTACAAGAACAATTAGAAGAATACCGCAAGAAGGAGTCGAAATAACCTATGGCACAAATGACAATGATTCAAGCTATCACTGATGCGCTTCGTACTGAGCTCAAACGTGATGAAAATGTGCTTGTTTTTGGTGAAGATGTAGGGAAAAACGGTGGTGTCTTCAGAGCAACTGAAGGATTATTTGATGAATTTGGCGAGGAAAGAGTATTTGATACGCCCTTAGCTGAGTCAGGAATTGGTGGACTTGCCTTAGGTTTAACAATGGAAAACTATCGTCCAGTTATGGAGATCCAATTTTTCGGCTTTGTATTTGAAGCAATGGATAGTGTAGCAGCACAAATGGCTCGTTTGCGCTATCGGTCTGGTGGAAAATACAATGCCCCAGTTACCATACGTTCACCTTTTGGTGGGGGAGTAAAAACACCGGAGCTCCATGCGGATAGTCTCGAGGGTCTTTTTTATCAAACACCAGGCGTTAAGGTGGTTATTCCATCAACCCCTTACGACGCCAAAGGTCTTTTGATTGCTTCTATTCGTGATAATGATCCTGTTATCTTTTTAGAGCATATGAAATTGTATCGTTCGTTTCGAGGCGAAGTACCGGAAGAAGCCTATACGATAGAACTAGGCAAAGCAAACGTTGTCCGTGAAGGAAAAGACCTCACGATTATTACATATGGTGCGATGGTAAAAACATCACTAAAGGCAGCCGAACTTCTAGCTAAAGAAAATATCGATGTTGAGGTCATCGATCTAAGAACGGTCAATCCAATTGATGTCGATACAATCGTTCAATCGATAGAAAAAACCAATCATGCTGTTGTTGTTCAAGAGGCTCAAAAACAAGCGGGGGTGGCTTCGGCGGTCATTGCTGAGATTAATGATCGAGCAATTCTCTCATTAGAAGCACCCGTCGGTCGTGTGACAGCCCCTGATACTGTTTTCCCATTTGCTGCGGCCGAAAATGTTTGGTTGCCAAATGAAAAGGATGTCGTAGAAAAAGTAAAAGCAACTTTAAATTATTAAACTCTGAGAGTGAATCTAGGTGCTTATTTGTGATTCACTCTAATTTTTAAGCATGCAGAACAGAATGAAAAAGGGGGCTAAAGACTTGGCTTATGAGTTTAAGTTACCAGACATTGGTGAAGGTATTCATGAAGGTGAAATTGTAAAATGGTTCGTAAAACCAGGAGATGAAGTAAAGGAAGATGATATTTTAGCAGAGGTACAAAATGATAAAGCCGTTGTTGAAATTCCTTCTCCTGTTGATGGTAAAATATTAGAAGTTAAAGTCGATGAAGGTGTTACTGTTGAAGTAGGGACCGTTGTTGTTACGATAGACGCAGAGGGCTATGAAGAGAGTGAAGAACCATCTGAAGCACCTGACGCGGAAACTCCTGTGACTGAAGTTGCTGATGTGAAAAGTCCTGCTGCCCCTGCAGAGGACAAGGGTGCAGAGCAAAAACGGGTTATTGCGATGCCATCTGTAAGGAAATATGCGAGAGATAATGGTGTTAATATCTCTAATGTTCAAGGTACAGGAAATCACGGAAGAATATTAAAAGACGACATTGATCTCTTTATAGAGGGTGGATCAACACCTGAACATCCAGCTGATATTGAAGAACAAGTGTCATCTCCAGTGACACGTGATGAGAATTCAGAACAAGAAACGGTAACCCAAACACCTAGTTTTAATCAAACTCAACGTGAATCACGTGAACCTTTAAAAGGAATTCGTAAAGCAATATCAAAAGCCATGGTTCACTCAAAACATACAGCACCACATGTTACGTTAATGGATGAAGTTGATGTTAGTAAGACTGTGGCCCATCGAAAAACTTTTAAAGGAGAAGCTGCTGAACTAGGCATAAAATTAACTTATCTCCCATATGTTATCAAAGCACTCGTTGCTGCCTTGAGAGAGTTTCCAGTGCTTAATGCATCAATCGACGATGCTAATGAAGAAGTTGTGTATAAACATTATTACAACATTGGTATAGCAACTGATACGGATCAAGGATTATTTGTCCCTGTTATTAAAGATGCAGATCGAAAATCAATGTATCAACTCGCAACGGAGATTAGTGATTATGCATCAAAAGCTAGGGAAGGCAAATTAGCTTCTGGTGATATGAAAGGTGGTACATGCACAATTACCAATATTGGATCTGCCGGCGGACAATGGTTTACACCAGTTATTAATCATCCAGAGGTAGCAATATTAGGTATTGGGCGTATTACAGAGAAACCCGTTGTTGAAAATGGTGAAGTTGTCGTAAGACCTGTTATTGCCTTATCATTAAGTTTTGATCATCGTATTATTGATGGTGCTACAGCCCAATATGCGATGAATAAAATAAAGAGATTACTTAATGATCCACAACGCTTAATCTTGGAGGGATGAGGAAATGGTTGTTGGTGAATTTACTACAGAAGTAGATACAGTTGTTATAGGTGCCGGACCAGGAGGCTATGTGGCTGCTATTCGAGCAGCACAACTAGGTCAAAAGGTTATCATCATTGAGAAAGAACATCTTGGCGGTGTATGTCTCAACGTCGGATGTATTCCATCAAAAGCATTGCTCAATGCAAGTCATCGTTATGAACAAGCCAAAGAATCAGAAGTCATGGGAATCACAACAGAAAATGTTCAAATTGATTTTGCCAAGCTTCAAGAATGGAAAGGCTCTGTCGTTAATAAACTCACATCAGGTGTTGCTGGTTTATTAAAGGCAAATAAGGTGGAAGTTGTTGAGGGGGAAGCCTTATTTGTTGAGCCTGATGAAGTGAGAGTGAATCACGGTTATGAGTCGACTCGATATAAATTTAATAATTGTATCATTGCAACCGGTTCAAGCCCAATTGAACTTCCAAATTTCAAATGGAGTGATCGTGTTCTATCATCGACAGGTGCTTTGGCTATTAAAGAGCGCCCAAACAAGATTGTCGTCATTGGTGGGGGCTATATAGGTGTTGAACTCAGCACGGCCTTTGCAGGATTTGGAACAGAAGTTGTCATCTTGGAAGGTAGTAAATCTATTTTGCCTCTGTTTGAAAAGAAATTGAGTGCGATCGTGAAAAAGAATCTTAAGAAAAAAGGGGTTGTCATTCATACCGAAGCCCTTGCACAAGGTGTCGTTGAATCACCTAATGGCGTGACCGTAACAGCCGAAATTAAAGGTGAAGAAGTAAAAATCGATGCAGATTATCTTCTAGTAACAGTAGGACGTAAACCGAATACGGCAGAACTCGGACTGGATATGGCTGGAGTTGAAATGACCGAACGAGGCTTGATCAAAGTAGATAAGCAAGGAAGAACGAATGTCAGTCACATTTTTGCTATTGGTGATGTTGTGGCAGGCCCAGCACTTGCTCACAAAGCATCATATGAAGCTAAGGTGGCCGCAGAAGCCATAAGTGGTCAAGCATCAGAAATAGACTATTTAGCCATCCCATCAGTTGTATTTTCTGAACCTGAAATAGCGACCGTTGGATTATCAGAATCAGAAGCGAAAGAGCAAGGCTACGATGTTCAAGTTGGACAATTTCCTTTTGCTGCAAATGGGCGTGCATTATCACTTGATGCAACTGAAGGATTTACCAAACTCATCACACGAAAAGAAGATGGATTAATCCTGGGTGCTCAAATTGTAGGCACAGGGGCGAGTGATATGATCGCTGAACTCGGTTTAGCCATTGAAGCGGGTATTACTGCAGAAGATATTGCGCTTACGATTCATGCCCACCCAACGTTAGGAGAAATGACAATGGAAACAGCTGAGGTAGCCCTAGGTATGCCGATTCATATTGCAAAATAATATAAAAAAGATCTATTCTAAGAGATTTATCTTTGGAATAGATCTTTTTTTCTTATACAGAAATAGTATAAAGTGAAGCTTCCATCAGTGGGGGGTTCTTCATCCCCCACTGATGGTTAGCTGAACCAATCGGGCCTTTACGGGCAGTTGATCCCCCACCTATCTTCTTTGAATACTCAGAATCTTGAGGTGGGGGTCTTTACTGCCCGTTAAGGCGGGATAAAATAAAAACCCATTCATTAATGAATGGGTTCGATAATTTTAACGACTCTAATATGTTGAAGTGTTGGGTCTTCAGGTCCTTGTACTGGAAGTCCTGCTTCAATATTTTCTTCAATATAGTCCAAATTCTCTTTAGTTATAATTTCGCCAGGTGTGAATATAGGTATTCCTGGTGGATAAACCATCATGATTTCAGTCGAAATCCGTCCTTCAGATTCCCAAAAAGGAACACTTTCTGTTTCGGCATAAAAAGCATCTCTAGGAGACATTGCTAATTGTGGCATCTCAGGTACATGGACAGGAAGTTGTTTTGGTATATGTCCAGACTGCTTAGAGATTTGATAGACAACGTCAGCTAACGACTGACAGGCATTTACTAATTTTTGAACCGTTGTTGAGTCATCCCCTGGTGTAATAATACATAGAATATTATATAAGTCCGATAATTCTACCTCGATATGATAATTTTCTCTAAGCCATCCTTCAGCCTCATATCCTGTAATACCCAATTGTTTTACGGAAATCAGTAGTTTTGTGGGATCAAGATTATACGTTGCTTGAGTTCCTAAGATTTCTTTTCCCACACAATATAACCCTTTAATGTTATTAATTTTATCACGCGTTTCATTTGAAATTTGAATGATTCGTGATAATTCTTGATACCCATCCGTTACAAGATATCTTCTTGCGACGTCTAGTGAGGCAAGTAGTAAGTACGATGTAGACGTTGTAGTGAGCATACTTAGCATTGCTTGCACCCTATCAACAGATACCAACCCTTCTTTAACGTTAAGAACGGAACTTTGAGTAAGAGATCCACCTAATTTGTGAACACTGGTGGCTGCCATATCAGCACCAGCCTGCATGGCTGATTTAGGCAATGAATCATGGAAATGTATATGAACCCCGTGCGCCTCATCAACAAGGACTGGAAGGGTATGTTCATGAGCGAGTGCTACAATCGCTTCAAGATCTGAAACAATTCCAAAATAGGTAGGATTAATGACAAGAAGCGCTTTTGCATCTGGATGTTGTGTAATAGCCTTTTGAACGGCATCTGTCGTAATACCATGCGCGATTCCGAGTTCGTGATCAATTTCTGGATAGATAAAGACAGGGATAGCCCCTGAAAAAATAATGGCTGAAATGACAGACTTATGAACGTTACGAGGAACAAAAATTTTATCTCCTGGTGAGCATACACTTAACACCATGGCCATAATTGCTCCGCTCGTGCCTTGGACAGAGAAAAAAGTGGCATCTGCCCCAAAGGCATTTGCTGCTAATTCTTCAGCTTGTTTAATCATACCATGCGGCTGATGTAAATCATCCAGTGGAGCGATATTTATGAGATCTATAGATAACGCATTTTCGCCAATGAAATGTCTAAACTCGGGATCCATTCCTTTTCCTCTTTTATGGCCAGGAATATGAAATTGAGTCGGTGATTCTTTCGTATAGTTAAGAAGCCCGGTAAATAAGGGTGTTTCGTTTTGATTCAATCATTAGCACCTCAATTCTTTTATTGAAAAGTTATTATAGAGTTTATGCCGCATTATCGGCGAGTAAAGCCCCACCCAAGATAAAGTCTTCTAGCTGGGGATAACTGCCCGCAGCTTCACTTTATTTATGTAACGACTAATTCTTTACATGTTGAAGGCAAGGCTTGTTAATTATTGTTTTATATAAGGAACAACATATCCTTGACCCTTTTTATTGGTCTTACAAATAACATACATAATCTCACGGTTTTGATCATAAGTTTAAACTATCATTAATACGAAAAAGGTGATTCAACAAGCGATTCACACGTTTTTGCAACTTTGTATAAAGGCATCAATACCTGAAACACCGCTTCACACTTCTTAATGAATTGTTCACTAGATAACGTGATGACGTCATTTTTAGGTAATGTCACACCGCAAAGAAGTTCTGATTTCTTTATTGTGCCTAATCGTTCTATCATCTTCTGAAGTTGACTTTTATTCATATCACCATGGTGGATGACAGTGGGTTTTGTATGATCCACGGACCAACTAAAATGATCTGGGATATGCTTATAAAGGTCATCAATTTGTTCATTTAGTCTATTAGAAAATGAAACTTTAATCGGTGATTCGTAAATAACAGCAAACCAAACAAATACGTGAGTTTCCCACAAACCAATTTGAAAATGAGGGAGCTTTTTATACCCTCTACGATTATTTGCAAACGCAACCCAAGTATCTTCTGGTGGATTGACCGTTCTTCTTGCATGTTTAGCTATATGTGGAATCATCTCGTCACCTGTACTATTCGAGAGGAAGGGGGCTATCTCGTCTGCTAATTGTTGAAATTTAGGTTGTATAAGATTTTGAATAGCCGTCATTCTAGGCTCAAGTCCTTGGATCGAAAAAACATTAAAATCCAGTTCACTAAAAGTTTTAAAACTCGTTGGCAATCTTGACACTCCTTAAAAAGCTGCATGATGGATCAAATATGTGTTTAATGCTAAAGTTTGGAAACTTTAGTAGGTTCCTTTGGATAATGTAAATAACAGCTTCACTCTATTTTATCCGTCAATTTATTTTCATAAACAACACGAACATGTTTAATGTATGTGAAATAACTTCAACATATGATATCCAATGTTGGCTTTAGCGTTAACAATATTCTTCATTGATATCATAACAGAAAAAAAGAAATATGCATCTATTTTAGAAAAATGTTTAATGATCACAAAACAAAGGGAATAAACGTAACAAGTCATTCAATAGTTGTTGCATAACACCTCAAACCATCATAGTATGTTACATAAACCCTTTGATATGTCAGAAGATTTAGTTAGATGTGGATCGATCCATCTAATGGAAAATATATTATTAAAAGGATGTGTAGGTTACCATGAAGCAGGTCATTCAAACATTAAAACGAAATGATGCTGAGAAAAGAATTCCAGTGGTAAAGTTAGAAATTGATTATGAATTGGCAACACTACACCATGCAATATTAACCAAAAATGATAAAGAAATTACTCGTTGCAAAGCTAGACTCGAGAAATTAAGACAAGAAATGATTCAGTTAGAAGCTTAAAAGCCTTCCTTAGGGGAGGTTTTTTATTGGGGACGACGTATACATAAAAAATTTTTAACGTTTAATAATTGAATAAAAGGGGATAACAATAAATAATAATAATACCCCTTTTAACATAGGAATGACCAATATATAAGATGTAAAAAATAATCGTATGTTATGTTTTTTTAATTTAACTATTAATTCATTGTATAATGTGTTATAATTTTGTAGTTTAGTGTAACGATGAGGAGAGTTAATATAATATGACCAAACTGAGAAACGAATTACGAAATATTGCTATTATTGCACACGTTGACCATGGTAAAACAACTCTTGTTGATAAGTTGTTAATGCAATCTGGAACTTTTCGCGATAATCAGCATGTAAATGAAAGAGCAATGGACTCAAATGATATTGAGAGAGAACGCGGGATTACGATCTTAGCTAAGAATACGAGTTTACGTTATAAGGACTCTAAAATAAATATCGTAGACACCCCTGGGCACGCTGATTTTGGCGGCGAAGTTGAACGTATTATGAAAATGGTAGATGGCGTTCTACTTCTTGTTGATGCATATGAAGGTTGTATGCCGCAAACACGCTTTGTATTAAAAAAAGCTTTAGAACAAAAATTAAAACCAATTGTTGTGGTGAATAAAATCGATAAACCAATGGCACGCCCCGAAGCGGTTATTGATGAAGTAATCGATTTATTTATTGATCTTGGCGCTGATGAAGATCAACTTGAATTTCCAGTTGTCTATACATCAGCGATTAATGGAGTGGCTGGTCTTGATCCAGAACATGTTGATCAAGATATGACCGTCGTTTTTGATACGATTCTTGAACATGTTCCAGCACCTGTTGATAATCGTGATGAAAGTCTTCAGTTTCAAGTGACCATGCTCGATTATAACGACTATGTTGGACGTATAGGAATTGGACGGATTTACAGAGGGAAAATTAAAGTTGGTGACCAAGCTGCACTTGTTAAAGCAGATGGATCGGTTGAAAACTTTAGAGTCACAAAATTATTTGGCTATTTTGCTTTGAAACGTGTTGAAATCGAGGAAGCTGTGGCCGGAGATATTATAGCCATCACAGGTGTTGAAGATATTAATATAGGAGATACCATTAATAATGTTAATGATATTGATCCTCTTCCAGTGTTAAAAATTGATGAACCAACCTTGCAAATGACCTTCGTTGTTAATACAAGCCCGTTTGCAGGTCGGGAAGGTAAATATATTACAAGTCGTAAATTAGATGAAAGACTTAAAGCTGAGATGGAACGCGATGTTAGTTTGAAAGTGGAAAATACCGAGTCTCCAGATCAATGGATCGTTGCAGGTCGTGGAGAATTACACTTATCTATTCTTATTGAAAACATGCGCCGTGAAGGTTATGAACTTGCCGTATCTAAACCACAGGTTATTATTAAAGAAATTGATGGCAAGCAATGCGAACCATACGAGCATGTCCAAATTGACGTCCCTGAAGAACATGTTGGGTCAGTCATTGAATCGTTAGGTAAGCGTAAAGCTGAGCTTTTGAACATGGAACAACAAGAAGGCGGACAAAGCCGTCTTGAATTTATGATCCCATCACGTGGACTTATTGGGTATCGTCGTGATTTCTTAACTGAAACTCGAGGATATGGGATTATGAACCACAGTTTTGATCACTTCGCTCCAATGGTGAAAGAAATTATAGGTGGACGCCGTCAAGGTGTACTTGTAGCCATGGAAACAGGTCAAACAACAGCGTATGCCTTAGGCCAACTGGAAGACCGTGGCGTCATGTTTATTGATCCCGGTACTCAAGTGTACGAAGGTATGATTGTTGGTGAACATAACCGTGAAAATGATTTAACCGTTAATGTTACAAAAGCCAAACAACAAACCAACGTGCGGTCATCTAATAAAGATCAAACGACAACATTAAAAACATCAAGAAAGCTTTCACTAGAAGATTCACTTGCTTATTTGAATGATGATGAGTATTGTGAAATTACGCCAGAAAATGTTAGAATGCGTAAAAAAATTCTTAATAAAGCAGAACGTGAACGTGCAGGAAAAAGAAATAAAATTACTAAATAAAGATAAATAAAAAAGCCATGCTATTTTATAGCATGGCTTTTTTAAGTGTTTTTCTTAAATAACGAGTAAGAAAGAGGGTATTAATTTTTAGACTAGACAAACTATCTTGGGGATCGTTACATATTTTTATGTGAATTCATTTTGATTTTTTGTTCAATGAAGGTAAATGTAGAGTGAATTTGCCTGTTGCCCATCTTTCACGCGTTCTTTCACCTATTCGGGTATAACATTCATCGCAAGTATAGGTATGGATCGGGCGATTTCTTAATCTTTTAGCAAGAGGTGAATCATCATCTAACATCACTATTTTTTCACATATAATACATTTTACACGCATAATGGCAGCTGCAATAAGTCCATTAGACCTTTGCAGAAGTCACCTCTTTTCTTTAAAATTTTCACACTAAGAAGTGATTAAAAAGGGACGTGACCTCATTATACCATTTAATGTATGGTTTCTCATGTTTTAGCCATACGTAGAGTTAATAGATGAAGGAAATGGAACAAATGATGGGATCATACAAATAGTATCCTGGTTTCGCTAATAATCCATGGGACAAAAGAACCCCATGGATTTAAGTCTCGCTCTATGATTGGTGTATTTCTTTTTTTTGCTGTTCTTTGATTTTTTCTTTTTGATCATGATTTTCAGGTTGTTGATGCTGCTTTTCTTTTTGGGCAGGTACTTGATGATTATTTTGTTTTTGGTTTAATTTACTTGGTTTATTTTGATTCTGATGGTCTTTTACATTCTTCGTAAATTCTGGTATAACTCTCTCGACAACATCGGCTAATTCATTTGCTATTCCTGAAATAGGGCGTCCTTTTTTGAAGGCTTGACCGATTTCATTTAGACGTTCAATAACATCAGGATTGCTCGTTATAACAGCATTTGCTCCATATGGATCATTTTTTATGGCTTGTGAAACGGTGTATTTTACAGTACCTACACGGGTTCGATCAAGGTGTTTGTCTAATGTTAAACCTACAACGGCATATTTCCCGACAATTACAGCGGTGGCTCCTTTTACATCAGGGGTTTGTTCAGCAAGGTGGACAAGTCTTCGAGCTATATCCTGGTTAGACAGTTTTTTAGAAGGATAGTCAATGCTTTGGTTCATTTGATATACTTTAGATTGATTTGTCGAATCTCTCTTAGAGAAATCTTGTTCTTCTGTCTGTGAATGAAATGAACACCCTGAAACGATCGCTAGACTTAGAAAAAAAATGAAGGTGATTTTTATTTTCATAATAACTATTCCTTTCAGGTCATGCGCTGTAGACCGTATAGTTAGAAAAAAGTAATTTAAGAATCCCATTTATCCCGCATGAACGGCGAGCATTGAACCCCACACCTCAAGTTCATGAGGGTAAACGAGCATTCTTAGGTGGGGGATTACTGCCCGTAAAAGCCAACTAACAATCAGTGAGGATCAAGTAACCCCCCACAGATCGAAGTTTCATGCTGTTACACCTTAATATAACCTTTCCTTTATAGGGATATTCTATATAGAGAAATCTAAACAGGATAAATGTCCCAACTGAATCAAACTTGTGAATAAATCTTGATTTTTCTCGTAGTTAAAGGTAAGATGAATTTAACTTGGTGATTGAGATGGAGGGGATCAAATGTCTACTGAAATGGCAGCAGGCCACCGTGAAATAGCTTTTAAATTACTTAAAGCTGATGCACATAAGATCCTAAAACTTATTGAAGTCCAAATGGAAAACCTAACCATGCCTCAATGTCCTCTTTACGAGGAAGTTTTGGACACGCAGATGTTTGGCCTTTCAAGAGAAATTGATTTTGCTGTTAGATTAGGTCTCATTCAAGCCGAAGAGGGAAGAGAATTACTTGAATCGTTAGAAAGGCAATTATCAGCACTACATGAGGCTTCAACGAAAAATAAATAAATAAGGCTCAAACTATCTTCCTTCTATGATTGATGGTTTGGGTTTTTTTGTATCAATGAAGGCTTACAGTTGATTTATTTAGGATAGGGGCTTGAAGTTTTATACATAATCAAACTGTTATCCAATGAATGGATAACACGTTTCATTTGTCCCGATTGGACGGACGATAGGCCCTCACGAAAAGGATGACGTGAACTCTAAGAGTTTAGGTGAGGGTAACGGTCAGTAACAGCCCGATTGGTTTAACGATCAATCAGATGGGGATAGAAGAACCCTGCTGACTGAAGTTTCATTTTATCTAATTTAATAGATGACTAGGTGATCACCATGTTAAAGAAATTATTTCGTCATTATGACTATTCATTAATTGTAACAATCTGCATGTTGTTAGGTCTTGGCTTGATTATGGTTTATAGTGCAAGTATGGTTGTCGCAGTATCAAGATATGAGCTCCCAAGCGCTTATTTTTTTCAAAGACAATTGATTTGGAGTTGTTTAGGAATTTTTGCCGGTTTAGTGGGCATGATTATTCCATATAAAGTTTATATGAAATTCGTTAAACCCATCACGGTTATCACCATATTTCTCCTGATCTTATTATTTGTGGTGGGTCATACGTCGAATAATGCTCAATCCTGGTTTACACTCGGTGGGTTTAATATTCAGCCTTCTGAATTGGCAAAACTGACCGTTATTGTTTATTTAGCTTCCGTTTTTGCAAAAAAACAAGCCTTTATATCTAATTTTAAAACATCTGTATTACCACCATTAATTCTTATTTGTATCATTTTTATCCTTGTTGAAGCACAACCTGATTTGGGGACAGCCATGATTATTGCTGGAGTAGCTGGAACCATTATTATTTGTTCGGGGATTCGTGCTAAACACGTTATTACACTGCTTATATTGTCATTAATCGCCGTAACTTTAATGTTTACGTTTATGATTTCAAATGTGCAATCTGATCGTTTTCAGGCTGCTTATGATCCGTTTTCTATCCAACAAGGTGCAGGAAAACAATTGGTGAATTCTTATATTGCTATTGCTTCAGGAGGATTTACCGGTAAGGGATTAGGTCAGAGTATTGAAAAAGCAGGTTTTCTACCTGAGCCTCATACAGACTTCATCATTGCTATTATCGGAGAAGAATTAGGATTTATTGGGATCCTATTTGTCATTATCTGTCTAGCATATCTCGTCTTAAAGGGCATTGTTATAGCCATTCGATGTAAAGATGTTTTTGGAAGTTTACTGGCTATTGGGGTGTCATCTTTAATTGCGATTCAAACTTTTGTTAATTTAGGGGCGGCGACAGGATTACTACCCATTACGGGTGTTACCTTACCTTTTATTAGTTATGGAGGTTCCTCCCTTGTCATGTTATTATTTACTATGGGAGTACTTATAAATATCTCAGCTTTTGTCAACATAAAACGATCACATCAAGCAAATCAGGGGGAGAAAGAGAATGCAATTGAGACCCATTAAGAAACTAATGGTTGCGAACAGAGGTGAAATTGCGATTCGTGTATTTAGAGCCTGTAATGAATTACAGATTCGTACCGTCGCAATCTATTCGAAAGAGGATTCTGCTTCATACCACCGTTATAAAGCGGATGAAGCTTATCTTGTTGGAGAAGGAAAGAAACCGATTGATGCTTATTTAGACATTGAAGGCATTGTAAAACTTGCAAAAGATCACGATGTCGATGCGATTCATCCTGGCTATGGTTTTTTGTCAGAAAATGCCGACTTTGCTCGGCGTTGTGAAGAGGAAAATATTATTTTTGTTGGACCAAAACATCAGCATTTGATCACTTTTGGCGATAAATCAAAAGCTAGAACAGCAGCCATAGAAGCAGGTATTCCAGTCATACCAGGAAGTGAAGGAACGGTTTCTAGTGTTGAAGAAGTACGTGCTTTTGCCGATGCACACCGATATCCAATAATCATTAAAGCAGCACTCGGCGGCGGTGGTCGTGGAATGCGTATCGTTCGCAATGAAGGTGAACTTGAAGAGGCTTATAATAGAGCCAAATCTGAAGCGAAACAAACGTTTGGTCAAGATGATGTTTATGTTGAAAAATATATCGAAAATCCTAGACACATTGAAGTTCAAATCTTGGCCGATCAAAATGGAGACACCGTTCATTTGTTTGAAAGGGATTGTTCTGTACAACGTCGTCATCAAAAAGTCGTTGAAGTAGCTCCAAGCCGTTCTTTGGATGAAAAGGTAAGACAAGCAATCTGTGACTCAGCTGTTAAATTAATGAAAAGTGTGAACTATTTAAATGCAGGAACGGTTGAATTTCTTGTATCAAGTAACGGAGAGTTTTTCTTTATTGAAGTCAACCCACGTGTTCAAGTAGAACACACAATAACAGAAATGATTACAGGAATTGACATTGTCCAATCACAAATATTAATTGCAAAAGGATACGGATTGCATGAAAATCCAATTCTTATACCCGAACAAAAAGACATCAATTGGTACGGTTATGCGATTCAATGCCGTGTAACAACAGAAGATCCAAGTAATAATTTCATGCCGGATACCGGAAAAATTATGGCCTATCGTAGTGGTGGAGGTTTTGGAGTACGATTGGATGCAGGAAATGCTTTCCAAGGATCAGTTATTACACCTCACTATGATTCACTCTTAGTTAAATTATCAACTCAAGGACTAACTTTTGAAAAAGCAGCGGCAAAAATGCTACGTAATCTCAAAGAATTTCGGATACGAGGCGTAAAAACAAATATTGCTTTCTTGGAAAATGTGGTTAAACACAAAGCATTTTTAGAAGGAAAAGTAACGACGTCATTCATTGATTCAACACCTGAATTATTTGTGTTTAGAAAAAGTCTCAATCGTGACACAAAAATATTAGATTATATTGCTCATACAACGATAAACGGCTACCCTGGTATTGAAAAAACAAAGAAAGCCGTTTTTGAAACTCCTAAGGTTCCGATTTTAGATGGTGAACCCGTACAAGCGGGCACTAAACAAATTCTGGATACTGTTGGACCTGATGGAGTTGTCGAATGGGTCAAAAAGCAGAAGAAAGTTTTGCTAACTGATACGACATTCCGTGACGCACATCAGAGCCTACTCGCTACTCGTGTTAGAACCCATGATTTACTCAAAGTAGCAGATCAAACGGCTCATATGCTTCCTCATCTTTTCTCAAGCGAAGTTTGGGGTGGAGCAACTTTTGATACGGCGCTTCGTTTTCTAATGGAAGATCCTTGGGAGAGACTACGAAAATTACGCAAAAAAATGCCAAATGTTTTATTCCAAATGTTGCTTAGAGGTTCAAATGCCGTAGGCTATAAAAACTATCCGGATAATTTAATTAAAGCTTTTGTAAAACAGGCAGCTGAAAGTGGCGTAGATGTTTTCCGCGTGTTTGATAGTTTAAATTGGATAGAAGGCATGAAACTTGCCATTGAAGCCGTACGTGAAAATAATAAGATTGCTGAAGCAACCATTTGTTATACAGGTGATATTTTAGATCCATCAAAAACCAAATATGACCTCAACTATTACAAAGAATTAGCTAAAAATTTAGAATCCGCAGGTGCTCATATTCTTGGAATTAAAGATATGGCGGGTCTCTTAAAACCAGAATCTGCTTATGCACTGATTTCAGCTTTGAAAGAAACGATCGATATTCCGATCCACCTTCATACACATGATACAAGTGGTAATGGTATTTTTACTTATGCGAAAGCCATTGAAGCCGGCGTTGACATTGTGGATGTTGCGATCGAAGCATTATCAGGTCTAACTTCGCAACCTAGTGCGAATGCTCTTTATTATGCTCTGCAATATAATGACAGACAGCCTAATATATCGATCGACGCATTGGAAGAATTAAGTCATTACTGGGAAAGTGTTCGTAAATTTTATGCACCTTTTGAAAGTGGATTAAAATCCACTAATTCTGAAATTTATAAATATGAAATGCCAGGTGGGCAATATAGTAATCTAAGACAACAAGCCCAGTCAGTTGGCCTTGGTGAAAAATTTGATCAAGTCAAAGACATGTATCGTCGTGTAAATGATATGTTTGGGAATATTGTTAAAGTCACTCCTTCTTCTAAAGTCGTAGGTGATATGGCTCTTTACATGGTTCAAAATAATTTAACAGAAGAAGATATTTATAATAAAGGTGAGACCCTTGATTTTCCTGACTCTGTCATCTCGTTCTTTAAAGGTGATTTAGGGCAACCGTATCAAGGTTTTCCAAAAAAATTACAAGAAATTATCTTAAAAGGAAAACCAGCATTAACAGATCGTCCAGGTAAACATTTAGAACCAGTTAATTTTGATAAAATTAAAGATGATCTAGAAAAAGAATTTAAAGAGTCGTTTTCTAACGAAGATGTGTTATCTGCTGCTCTTTATCCAAAAGTATTCCAGGATTACTTAAATTTCAAAGAAACGTATGGAGAACTTTCAATTCTTGACACACCAACCTTTTTCTATGGGTTAAGGATTGGTGAAGAAATCGAAGTCTTCATTAGTAAAGGCAAAACAATTGTTGTGAAACTTGTATCAGTAAGTCAACCTCAGCCTGATGGAACTCGGATTGTCTATTTTGAGTTAAACGGCCAACCACGTGAAGTGATTGCGAAAGACTTAAGTATTGAAACTTCCGTAGTGTCGCATCCGAAAGCAGATAAAAATAATCCAAAACAATTAGGCGCTTCGATGCCTGGAACGGTATTAAAAGTACTGGTTGAAGAAGGGCAAAAAGTGAAAAAAGGCGATCATCTTCTTATTGCCGAAGCGATGAAAATGGAGACAACGGTTCAAGCACCAATGGATGGTGTGATCCAACGAATTAGTGTTAGAGAAACAGATGTTATACAGCCAGGAGATTTACTAATTGAATTAAGTTAATCAAATAACAAAAACCTTCATCACAATTGATGAAGGTTTTTGTTTATCCCGCCTTAATTGCAAATAAAGAACCCCACCTTAAGATTGTGAGTATTCATAGAAGATAGGTGGGGGATCAACTGCCCGTAAAGGTCGATTGGTTCAAGCTAACCATTGGTGGGGGATGAAGAAAATCCCCACTGATGGAGGTTTCACTTTATAAATAAAGATAAATGCAGCTGCAAGAAAAACGACACTCCAATAGACGAAAATTGGAGTGTCGTTTGATGTTATTTTGTATGTTTTCGTAATGTTACCATCGTAAGTCCAACGAGTATTCCAAAGAAGCATGTGACAAAAAATGCATGCAGTAATAAAAATACGAGCATCATGTTGGTTTGTATGATGAAAATACCAGAGAGTGCTTGTAAGAATACAAAAATAATGGCAATGAGCAACCCAATGGATAGTAAAGGAATGTCTTTATGTTTTTTTAGTAAATAGATAAGAGTCCCTATTAACCAAATGACAAGAATCAGAGCGAGAACTCTGTGTAGATATTGAATGCCCGCCCTGGATACGATGGGTGGTATCCATTCTCCGTTGCACCTCGGAAAATCTGTACAGCCCAAACTGGAATCGGTGTGTCTTACAAAGGCTCCAGAATAGACCAATATATAGGTATATATGCCAAGGAGAACAAAGTTCCATTTAACGCCTTTTGATAGATCAAAAGATATGCGTCCCGTTTTCCAATAGGTTTTCTCAAAGACAACGATCGTAATCAGTAAAACACTCGCAAAGGAAAGAAGCGAAATACCGAAATGAAGGGCTAATACATAGGATGATTGACTCCAAATAACGGCCGCCGCCCCAAGCAATGCTTGGAGAACAAGAAAAAAGACAGATGAGACAGCTAATATACGTGTTTCTTTTGATCGCCATTTAAACCAAACCCAAACAGCTTGAATAACGACAGCAATTCCTGTTATCCCAGTAACATATCGATGACTTACCTCTATTATCGTATGTTTTTGGGCCTCGGTTGGGATCATTTCCCCATTGCAAAGCGGCCAAGAGGATCCACAACCTGCCTGAGATCCAGTATTCGTCACTAATGCTCCCATTAGTACTACGATTAAAATCATGATAGTGGCAAATACACTTAAATAACGCCAAATACGATTCATATGTAACGTCCTTTCTATAAGTAGTTGCATCGTTTTGGTATTCAATTGTGACTAATTGGTTGTACATCTCTATTTTACAGATGAAAGCTCATAAAGTCATGGTACCATTATAAGACTTTTTCTAGTAAACAACGAAAACAGAACAAATTCAATTAATTAACGTGAAACATTATACAAATTTATAAGGATTCGTTATAATATATTAGTGCGCCCATATATAGTAATCTTTTAATCATAACATATTAATAATAAAGAAATTCGATAGAATATGCAAAAAGAAAGACATTTTTTTATCTATTTTGTGAACAAAGTAAGAACATAAAATGTGGTTCGATAAATCGTGCTAGTCGTTTTTTATGTGAGCTAAGAAAATTTCATGCATCTAAAAAAATGAAAGATGTATGATAGATGGATCCTGAGAGAATACTCATAGTTTATAAGAATAGATCCTCTGCGGGAAGATAAAATGGAAAAGGCGGTATGAAAATGGTAAAAGCAATTTCCTCCATTCAAGACACGGAAAAATTGGTTCAAGAGGAAGGAAAACCGACACTCAAAGATTTTATAACGACATTTAAAATGGGCATCGTCAATTCGAATCTTATCACAACCTTCGCGGGATTATGGCTAGGATTACAATACACGAATGAAGGTTTCTTTGATCGATTGGATTCGATTATTTTTGTTTTACTTGGAACAGCCTTTATTATAGCAGGCGGCTGCGCTCTAAATAATTATATAGACCGAGATATTGATTTATTAATGGAAAGGACGAAAGAAAGACCATCCGCAACGGGGCAGATACCTGGCAAACAAGTATTATGGGTTGGGTTACTATTATCACTCATCGGTGTTATTTGGTTGACATTATCTTCTTACACGGCCGCTTTTTTTGGACTAATAGGCTTATTTGTTTATGTTGTCATTTATACTTGGTGGTTAAAAAGAACGCATTCGATGAACACCATTGTAGGTTCAATATCAGGGGCCATGCCGCCACTGATTGGCTGGGCAGCAATTGACCCTTCTTTAGGAACCATGACGCCGTGGCTCATGTTTCTCATTATGTTTTTATGGCAACCACCTCATTTTTTAGCTCTTGCTATGAAACGAACTGAAGAATATCGGGTAGCAGGTATTCCTATGTTACCTGTTGTTGCAGGTTTCGAAATGACAAAACGACAAATCATTATCTATGTTTCTGTATTACTTCCTGTATCACTGGTCTTGTATCCACTTGGTGTACTTTATACTGTTTGTGCCGTTTTATTAGGTGTGGGGTGGTTAGTTTTGGGCATTACAGGTTTATATAAAAAGGATGAAAAAACAACGTTGAAATGGGCAAAAGCGATGTTTGTTTTTTCCCTTAATTATATGGTCGTTCTTTTTGTTGCTATGATTGTCTCAGTACTCATATAAAGTGAGACGTGTATCAGTGGGTTTTCTTCATTCCCCTCTGATTGTAAACCTGAACCAATCAGATTCATGCGAGAGTTACCCCCACCTAAGAATGTTCGTTTACACTCGGTACCTTGAGACGGGGGATCAAGACTCACCGTTAATGAGGGGTAAGATAATACACTTTATGAAAAAGTCATCGAATATGATGGCTTTTTTATATGTGCGAATAGGTTATTAGTAAGTCATTCAGGCTAAATAATCATATAAATGGTTAGACTGATAGCTAGACTTTGACAGGCATAAAGGAGGTCTAGCATATCTAATGAACGTTAAGTCTTTCGTTTATCATTTTTGTCTAATAAGTTTAGCTTTCATGATCCTAATAATCAGTTACTTTATCACTAATCATTCTTTGAATAAAAGTCAATCGTCAGTGGCAGCAATTGGTAAATCAAAAAATGAGAAACAATTACAATCAATGGAAGTTAGTCATCTTTCTCCTTTAAAATACGAGGAAAGAAAAATGTTTCTAAAAATAAACAAGGAAAGAAAATTGAAGCATATTCCACGTCTTCAAATGGATTTCGACCTATCTAGATTAGCCAGATTAAGAGCCGAACAAATTAAGCTAGGAAAAACAATACAACCGATTCAATCAGAGTGGATTATCACACACACGCATCACAATCGTGTTTTTGAATTGATAAAAAAGGAAAGTTTGTCTGAAACAACTAATAGACTATATCATAATTGGGTTTCAAAAAAAGCGGGTTATTTTTTAAACCATGATGTTAATGGAACTGTAGGGATTGGTTATGCCGCAAACATAAAAACAAATCAAACCATATGGGTCATTGTCATGGTAGAAAAATAGTTATGAGCGATATGTAAGGCATGACCTAAATTTTTCATTTAGTCTCAAGGGATATTCATTTTATATAGAGAAGAACGTTGGTATAATGAATGATGAAAGGGAGTGTGTGTTCTGCGTAAAACAAGCTTTATGATATTTTTTATTGCGATTATTGTCTTTGTACTGACTTTTGCTTTTACATTAATAGGACCACCAACGAATCAAAAAGCAGATAATAATCATTCCGTAGAGATTACAACACCAACTCAATCAACATTCAAGGTTCCTAATAACGGAATATTTTCATATATGGGAAAGTCAAAAAAAGAAATAATCGAGAAATTTGGAGAACCAGAACGTATAGATCCGACAAATGAGGGATATCAATGGTTTATATATGGACGAGGATCTGAGAAATATATTCAAATAGGGATCGATAATAAATCGGAACGTGTGACATCGATTTACGCTTTAGGAAAACAATTAAAAACAGATCCTTTTATTATAGAAAAGAAGTCGAGAGATATTTATAAAAAGGTCCCGCTATCTGATACCGTTTCGCTTAACTATAAAGGTACAAAAATTGATTTTGAGTTTAATGAAGATGACCTTATGGTTCGACCTTTAATTAAATTCGGGAAATATTGGGTTCAATTAAATTTTGATCATATGACAGATCGATTAGTTGGTGTACGATATATGACGGATGAAGTTTTAGTTCGACAAAGACCTTATTCACTAACTTATATTGGTGGTAGTTTACCAGATCCATTGAAATTATCAGACGATGAATGGGATGCAGTGAACCAATCTGAAGCCATTGAGATATTTGATATCTCGAACATCTTGCGAACAAGATATAGCGTTAAACCACTAGATTGGAATAAATCGGCTTCAGATGCAGCATATAAACATAGCCAAGAAATGAAAGAAAAAAACTATTTCTCCCATGATTCAAAATGGTCCGGCGATTTGGCAAAAAGGTTACAAAAAGAGAAAGTTCAATTTCAACTAGCTGGGGAGAATATTGCCGCAAAATACCCAGACGGGGTAGCAGTTGTCATTGGATGGCTAAACAGTGAAGATCATCGAAAAAATTTATTGAATGAGGAGTTTACTGAATTAGGAGTCGGTGTATATAAAGACAACTATACACAAGATTTTGTAACGCCATTTTCTAACTAACATTTAACGATAAAGGCTCCAATAAATTGGTGCCTTTTTAATTTTGTTAACAAAAGTAGACAGAATAATAAATAAAAATGAAATGAATATACAAAATTTTATTAAATTAGGGGAACCATTTTGATTATCAATATTATGATAATAATAGAAGTTAGTAAAGGTCAGGAAGGGGTGTAACGGATGAGTGAACAACGAACCAATGATGCCATTAAGGCCTTTAAAACATTTTTGCGAAAACATCCCGAGATGGTAAAAAAAATAAAAGAGCAAGGTAAATCTTGGAATGACATTTTTGACGAATGGGTTCTATTTGGTGAAGACTCAGAAATCTGGGATGAATATGGCATAAAGAGGAAAGATGTAAAAAAAGATACAGGTACACATAAGAATTTTTCTTTTGATAAAGTCATTTCATTTATTAATCATATAGACACCAAAGATTGGGAAAATAGACTTGAAACACTCAATGGGGCTTTAACAAGTATTCAAGGGATTATTGGCCAATTTCAACCTCAACAAAGAAATAACAACCAACAGAATGGGACCAATGCAAATGGTAATGAAAATCATCAAACCATGACAGAAACAAGACCTCAGATTCCATTCCGTTTTAGAAGGGATTAAAAGATGAGAAGAGATATCCAATATTATCTTACTTCAGCTCCAGAAATAAAACGATATGTTAGAATGAATCCCGAATGGTATATAAAGCTCAGTCGGTATCCCAATGAATATCCTAGATTAGTGAAAGAAGCAAATGAGTATTATGGCCGAACCTTCGCAAAAAGAATGGATACATTCAATGAGCGAGTAAGTTTTCTTTCGATGCTTATGGATATGGTCATGTCTATGCAGGATAATCAACAAGAATCGGATAAGTCGTCGAATGAGGATAACTAATATACAGATTCTAAAACCGCGTCAAACCGCTTCAAACCGCTTCTAAATAATCCAAAGTAGGAGAAGTAGGGTGGGGAAGTAAGAAGGCAAATGGACCGATGAGCATCTAAGTTTCAGACATTGTCAAAGGGTAACAGGATAGTGTATGATTAGTCTATGAAAGACTGATAAATGGAGGTGGAGTTATGTTTGCTTCAATGGAAACCATATCCGTCTTAGACGACACTGAACAATTGGCAAACATGTTAAAAGACTCTGATGTTTTCCATGACTACCTAACTTGTAAAGAACGCATGGCAAAAGATGCTCAATCTCAAGCCCTAATTCATAATTTTTTAAAAACGAAAGAGAAATATGACGAGGTGCAGCGTTTTGGTCGTTACCACCCAGATTATAAGTCGGTTATACAAGAAATGATGGAAGTCAAACGAAACTTAGATTTGAATGAGACAGTGGCTGCTTATAAGGAAGCAGAAGAAAAAGTACAGGATTTACTCAATTCAATAAGTGTACAAATAGCACGAGCTGTATCCGAGTCAATCATGGTACCTACCGGTGACCCATTTTTTGATAAACAATGTGCTGGAGGTTGTAGTACAGGAGGATCATGCGGTTGTCATTAATATTGGAGTCTTTCGGGTGTGTTCTGATGGACACCCCCTTTTTTTGTTAGAGTAAACACAAAAGAACGGAGTGTTAATCTCAGGGCAAATCGCTAAATAGGATAAAATTAATAGTGAACGACAAACCTATTGAGTGGATGACTTTTTTTAAAACCCCTCTAGTTTGGATACTTCACTAGATAAAATAAAACAGCTATTAGAAAAGAGATTCGAAATAAGATTGATCTATCTATTTTCTATGAATCACCTTTTGATTAAGGAGAAAAAGAATGAAAACTGAAAGAATTGGACTAGTTGTATGGATCACTCATCTCAAGTATATACGATATTTAAGACGGTATGGACACGTCCATTATATATCGGATCGCATGCGTTATGTGATGCTCTATTGCGATGCTGTCAATGAAGAAGAAATTAGACAAGAATTAAAAAAAGCGAAATATGTGAAACGTATTGATAAATCGCACCTGCAAGAATTGAAAACAAGCTATGAAAAAAAGAAGAACACTGGAAAAAATAGCGGGAAAGAATCAGCTTATCTTCCTTTATAACATTTGTTCACAATAGAAAAAAACCTGCAGGATACCCTGCAGGTTGTCTAAATTCATACATAGTTGTATGTCAGACAAATGGGAGAGGAGAAACCAGCGGAACACTTATGGGGAAACGTAAGCCTCCGCGGTTGGAACAACATCGTTTGATTGATGTTGTCTTGAAATAGTATTAACATGATTTTATGGAACTATACGTTAAAAGATAAGATTAAAAAGTCATATTGATGTGTACGACTAAATTAGATGACATAAAATAAAGTGTAACTTCAATCAGTGGGGGGTTCTTCATCCTCTACTGATTGAAAGCCTGAACCAATTGGGCTCATGTGGGTAGTTACCCCCACTTAGAAATACTTGATTACACTCATTACCTTGAAGGTGGGGGTATACTCGCCGTTATAAATGACGTATTGAATGATTATACAATAATAAGGATGATGAAAGTGAGAGTTATCTCAGGCGAGGCAAGAGGAAGGTCACTAAAAGCAGTTAAAGGCAATCAAACGAGACCAACAACCGATAAGGTCAAGGAATCGATTTTTAATATGATTGGACCATATTTTGACGGGGGAATGGTCCTTGACTTGTATAGCGGAAGTGGTGGGTTAGGTATTGAGGCACTAAGTAGGGGAATGGAATTCGCTGTTTTTATTGACCGGTCAAAACAGGCTTTTGATGTTATACAAGAAAATATCCATCTCTGTCGTTATGAGTCTAAATCAGAAATATATCGAAATGATGTTTCTAAGGCCATCTTTTTGCTTGCAAAACAAGAACGCCAATTTAATCTTATTTTTATGGATCCACCATATGCCGATCAACAAATAAAAAAGGATATTCAAGCCTTAATAAAAGGGAATTTGTTTAAGTATGATTCACTTATTGTTATTGAACATGAAACATCAATATCCTTGCCTGATTCATTTGAGGGGCATTTAAATCTCTGGAAAAGAAAGGAATATCACGGAAAAACGGCCGTCTCAATCTATGTTTTTGAGTCTGGGAAGGAGAAACTAAGTGAGTAGAATAGCGGTTTATCCAGGGAGTTTTGACCCGGTTACATATGGACATTTAGATATTATTCAGCGAGGGGCAACGGTGTTTGATCATATTGTCGTTGCTGTTCTGAATAATTCTAGAAAAACCCCCTTGTTTACATTTGAGGAACGGGTAGCCTTATTAAAGGAAACGACAAAACATATACCAAATGTTAGTGTGGATTCATTTAATGGTTTACTGGTCGATTATGTTAAAGAAAAAAACTTAAGAATTATTTTACGTGGATTACGAGCCATATCTGATTTTGAGTATGAGCTGCAAATTTCGGCTATTAATAAGCATTTAGATCCAAATATCGAAACTTTTTTTATGATGACAAATAACAAATATTCGTTTATTAGTTCAAGTATGATTAAGGAAACAGCAAAATATCATGGTAATGTTAAAGAACTTGTTCCCGAACCTGTTGAAAAAGCCTTATTAGAGAAATACAAATCCCCGCATTAATATAGCGGGGTTATTTATTTAGATGGATCTTTGTCCGTAAGAGAATAAAAATGATTAAAGTAATTAATGTAAACAGTGAACCAGCCTGTAGAACATGGTCCGAGACTTGAATTAAAGTGGTTTGAGTTGCACTTAAAACATCTAATGTGGGAATGAAAGATGGTTCACTTTCATTAACTTCAAAGAAGTGAAAGAGAATAAAAGCAAAGATGCCACTAGAGAGGGCGTGAATAAGACGTCCAATCAAAAACGGCTTAGCGCTCAAATTGGCTTCAGATAAAATACTCATCACTTGGGCTTGAATTGAAAATCCACAAAAACCGAGAATCATACTCACTAATATCACTTTTTGAATGAGTGGGCCTGACACTTCACTAATTTGTCGGGCTCCAATGGTTATTTCGAATAAGCCTGGTATGATCGCCTTACCAAATTCAGGTGAAAAATGAATCAAATGAAGCCCATTATGTAAGATCAGTTGAATAACACTATCCCAATGAATTTGCATAAGCATCTGATTCAGTACCGAAAATAGAATAATAAATCCGCCGATCATTAATAATGTTGTCACTGAATTATGAACAGCGTCACCGAGTAATTTTCCAAACGGTTTTTGCTGGCGAAGGCGCTCTTCATGCATCGTTTGAAAGGCTTTGAATAGAATAAATGTTTTTTTGGTTGAACTTCTCGTTTCTGTCGTCTCTTCGTTCGATTTATAAAATCGCATGAAAAATCCAACAATAAGATTGCCAAGATAGTGAGAAAGGGCAAAGATGATACCAAGGGATGCTTGATGAAAGAAACCAGTGGCTATCACACCAAAAATGAAGAGTGGATTTGAAAAGTTAGTAAAACTCGCCAGTCTCTCAGCTTCGGTTTTGGTTAATTTCTTTTCCTCGTAAAGTCGGGTGCTAATTTTGGCTCCAGCTGGAAAGCCAGAGACAATCCCCATAACAAAAACAAACCCACCTACCCCAGGAATTCGGAATAAAGGTCTCATAATGGGCTCAAAGAGAACACCCATAAAGGAGACGAGACCAAAAGCTATCATTAATTCACTAAGGATAAAGAAAGGCATAAGTGAAGGAAAGACGACATCCCACCACAATTTAAGTCCACGAATAGAAGCATCGAGTGAAACTTGTGGATACGTGATCATGGTACCTGCAAGACCAAATGCACAAATAGCAAGTATATATGTTTTGAACACTGATTTCTTCAATTGCTAGAATGACTCCCTTCTATGTAGACTAAAAGACGAACTTTGAAAATCTTGTCCATACAATATGGTATGCTAGGGTATATGAATTAGACCTCATTTGAATTGTTACAAAATCGACCAAAATAACGTCAAAAAATTTAGACATAACATAGATGGATACTAAGTAGGTATATACTTATCTTATGAATGTTTGATTGGAGGATGCTGATGAGATTAAGAAAACGAAATAGCATGTACTTGGGGCTAATTATTGTTGTGATCCTAGCTCTATTTTTGAATTTTTATAAAACACCTTATTTTATTCAATCCCCAGGCTCAGCTCAATCGATTAAATCCTTGGCTGTCGTTGAGGATGGTCAAAAGGTTAATGGTGATTTCATGTTAGTCTACATTCTTGTTGGAGAGGCTAATATATACCAATACTTGTGGGCTAAATATGATCATAATAAGTACACAACATTGGTCAAACAAAACCAAGTCATGATGCCAGATGAAACAAATGAAGAATATAACCTTAGGGCAAAAAATGATATGATGGGGGCTCAAAAAGCGGCTACCTATATAGCCTATAAAAAAGCTAATCTAGATCCAAAAGTGACTTTTCAAGGTGTACAAATTATTGATGTTATATCATCCATGCCAGCCTCGAAAGTCCTAAAGCCGGGCGACATTATAATTGGTATGGAAGGAAAGAATATACAAAGTATTTCAGATATCCAGCCCTTACTGAAAAATAGGCGTCCTGGTGAATTGATTCATATTAATTTAATACGACATGGAAAAGAACGAAACGTTACAGCTAAAATAGGGACTTTTCCTAAAACCAAATTTTATACCAATGGAAAAACACGCTATGGATTAGGTATTACGCAGAGTACCAAACTATCTATTCATGTTAAACCTAAAATCAAATTCAATATTAAAAATATAGGCGGTCCATCAGCAGGTCTTATGATGGCGCTCAATATTTACGATCAATTAACGAAACGAGATTTGGCCAAGGGCTATAAAATTGCGGGTACAGGAACCATAGAAATGGATGGCTCTGTAGGTCCAATTGGCGGCATTGAAGAAAAAATCGTTGGGGCAGATAAATCAGGAGCAGATATATTTTTAGCGCCAACGGCACAAAACGAATATGAGGATGCCGAGAAAACAGCAAAAGATATAGGGTCAAAAATGAAGGTTATTCCGGTAGGAACGTTTGATGATGCCATTCACTACTTATCGAAATTAAAGAAAAAGTAAATCAAGTCGCTTACTTAATTTAAGTAAGCGACGGTTAAGGTTTAAAGAAAACGTTGGTTTTCTTGGTCGTAGCGAAGAGGTTTTGATTTTTTTTCTGAGTAAGATGTTTTCATGTCATAGATATCCGCAGATCTAATATCAATTCTCAGTAAGTCTTCAAACGATTTTTTTACATTGGATATTAAAGGAACCGAGAATGAGTCCTTTTTATATCGCAGATAACGTTGCCCCTGTAATGATATTCCCAGCAATCGAAGATAGGGGGGATGTGGTTTTGCTAAAAAAGACTTCATTTTTTGCTTTGATACATTTACTAGTATATGGCAACAATATCTTTGTAATCTTGTCCAAGTGTATCGCTTTGTCTTCATTAAACTGACAAATGAGATAAAGTCATTGGTTTCTTTGATGGCTTTCATGGCACGAAATTCAAGGCCTTCTTCTGATTCATAGATAGAGGCTAATTCCTCCGTGGATGATGACATTAACCGATATTTCAATAATGGAAAAAAATCATTCCAACCCAAAATTTGGTTCTGATTAACGGCTCTCATCAATATTTTATAAGATTCATTTGGCATCTTGTCTGCAATAGATTTAAAATCATCTCCATTCATTAATGCGTTGCGAATGCTGGTTCCACTCGCAAATCCAGTATGAGTATGTGGGGATTGGTCATGGTGTTGTGCGCCTTTTCTTAATATCGTATGGGCATTGATAGAACTATGATGTTCCTGTATGACTTTGACATAATGAAGTCCAAGAATATTATTGGGTTCTGATAAGTCAAGAAGCTTCGTTTCATTTTTATGAGTTAAATCGTAAGCCAATGAATAAGCTTTCGGATAACTATATCCCTGTTGTAATTTTTCTTGAACAAGAAGATCGAGCTTACTTTTTTCATTGCGTAAATGTCGAGCGGTATGATAAAAAGAAGCTATGTCACCTGATTCACTACCGAAATAAAGATCTGTTATTCCACATTCTGAGAGGATAGAGATGGCGCCTTGTGCAAAAAGATTCGCATGTCCTACTGCATAGTGATATGGTAGTTCTAGGACAAGATCGATTCCTGCGGTTAAAGCCATTTCTGTTCGCAGCCATTTAGATACGATGGATGGTTCACCGCGTTGAAGAAAATTCCCACTCATAACCGCAATGATGATGTCTGGTTTTTCTATTTTGCGAATCCTCTGAATAAGGTATTGATGACCATTATGCATTGGATTGAACTCAACAATGATACCTGCTATTTTCATTTGAATATATCACCTTCTTTTTCTGCACACTAAGTTTGTATGATTTGAATACTGTCTAATCTTGTCTATCACCTGTAAATACTATAAAAGGTTTAACTAAGTGACATGGATTGATTTGATCACCTTGGATTAGTCGTTAAGCATATAAATGTATTACATCAATATGATGCGTTATATTGACATTTAGTAGTACAAAGTCTATAATAACATTTGTTGTCTAGGAGTGGTAATGATGGCTTTAAAATGGACATTATCGGATTTATTGAAAAATAAAGAAGAAGGATACGTTGTAGATGAAACTGTACAATTACCTTTAGACTTATTTCATGTGGATCCGGAAATAAGACAGCTTTCTCCTATACATGTTCATGGGTATGTGGAGTTTATGCGACATTCGATAACATTTCATCTTACCATTGATGGAACGATGGTTTTACCATGTGCGATAACGTTAGAAGATGTTGATTACCCATTTCATATCCGGACATCTGAAACGTTCTTGTTGTCACCAAATTATCGTGATGAAGAACTCGATGAAGATGATCTTGTTCATACGATTGAAGACGATGAAATCAATTTAACACCATATATTGTTGAAGCGATTTTAGTTGAAAAACCAATGCGTATTGTGAGTGAAAGCGCTGAGAAACGGGCCAATCCATCAGGAGAAGGTTGGGATCTCGTCTCTGAAAATGAACAGAAAAAAATGATTGACCCACGGCTTGAAAAACTGAAAAAGTTTTTTGACGAATAAATTGTCTTAGAGGAGGTGTGAACCCATGGCAGTACCTAAAAGAAGAACATCTACTACAAGAAAAAACAAACGTCGTACACATTTTAAATTGAATGTACCAGGTATGGTAAAATGCGATAATTGTGGAGAATACAAACTTGCACACCGTGTATGCCCAGAATGTGGCTCATACAAAGGTGAAGAAGTTATTGAAAAATAATAGTCTGTTTTAAAAAGAGTGGGGATTTATTTCCTTGCTCTTTTTTTTATTATAGAAATTTAACATATCTCCAAAAAAATTAAAACACATCACCTAAGCTAAGTGAACTGTCCCCACGTCCATCTTCTATCCCCCATTTATTATTACTAGAATAATAAGTCTATCTTAGCGATTATCGGCATAAGATAAAGAAAAATAGTATGTAGGCTTTTAAACTAATAAAATTACGATGCGTGTCGAAGCCATGTTCAAAAAAATAAAGAGGATTGGGGGAATTAGATGTCAATAATCAGACAGGATGCCTGGTCATCGGATGAAGACTTAACATTGGCAAAAACCGTGTTAAGTCACATCCGAGAAGGTAGCACTCAGTTAGCTGCATTTGAAGAAGTTGGGAAAAGTTTATCACGAACACCTGCAGCTTGTGGTTTTAGATGGAACTCTCTGGTACGAAAAAAATACGAAAATGAGATTGCACAGGCTAAAGCAAAACGAAAAGAATTAAAAAGGGAATCAAAAATATCTCAAGATGACGATCTGGATGAGGCACTACATAGCCCAAGTGAAGAGATTGTGAATGAACTAGAATTTACAGAAATTAATTTAGAAAAAGTGATTCATTTCTTAATTGAATTAAAATCTGAGTTACCTGAACTTATGAGTAAGAATGAGTTAGTTTTATTAAAAAATGAACTGGAACGATTAAGTCAAAAGAAAGAAACATTAGAGAACTCCTATCGAAAACTTGAAACTGAGTATAAGACGATTAAAAGAAACTATGAAATATTTATTCAACTCGTTGATAGAGCAAAAGAGAATATTCAATTTGATAAAATCCAAGATGATGCTTTGCGATATAGCCTCCACTTAGATTCTCAAAAGGTAAAAAAGTAAATTATGGAAGAGTCAGGTCCCTCAAAACTTAGTTGAGGGATTTTTTTATTTCTCTTGAACTGAAAAACCCATTATGCAAAACTTAGTAAACGGGAGGATAATTATAGGAAATGAGTGGTTTAATGACGGTATACTTTTACTATCTGTTTTTTTAGAAGCTTTTCCATTCAAATAAGCCATGATATGATATATTCAACTTTTTTGGTTTACCTATGACAAAAGTTATATAATCAAATAATGGACCTATTAATTCGAACATGTTTCCATGAGCAGTCTTTTTGGGGTTTGAGTCATATTTTGATATACTCATTTTGAAAAACATTGAAAAATGGACTTGATTTAGTGACTTAGAATATAAAGAAATGCAACAGTTATATTGATTTACAAATCTATTTGATGTTGTAATACATAGGTTTAATTTAAAATTGTTAATAGCGGTTGTTCAAAAAGCCACCAAATGATAAGCTACGAATCTCGGCGTTGGCTAGTTTTTCCGGTCCTCATGTAGCAACAACCTACATTCCGGTCCTCAAAACGGCGCCGCCTTGATCTTCTTGCTTCTAATTCGTCGTCTTTTTGAACACACATTAATATGAAATATGTTTTTAGAGAGGAAGTAACGGATGAACGTGAGAACAATTGAAAATCCTCCCTCATCAAAATTAGTTGAAGATTACACTCAGGAGAAGGATCACACACATTGTTATTTTGACTATCAATATAAAGATCAAGAATCGTATCAACAACGTCTAAATGATATTCAACATCGAGATTATCAGAGAGAAGAGCTTTCATTGATTCTCACTGAATTTAATCAAAAATACACAGATGACCGAGCTGTCTTTCATAATATTGAGAAACTAAGACATTCTGAGACGGTCGTTGTCGTAGGTGGGCAACAACCAGGATTGTTAACCGGTCCAGCTCTCACGATACATAAGTGTTTATCAATTATTAAACTGGCTAAACAGCAAGAAATTGAGTTAGGTATACCTGTCATTCCACTATTTTGGATTGCTGGGGAGGACCATGATTTTGATGAAATAAATCATCTCTTTTCAGTTAAAGATCAAAAAATAAAAAAATACATCTATCGCAATCAGTCTGGAAATAAAACGTCCGTTTCTAAGCTTCCACTTGATCAAGAGGCTTTATCAAGTTGGATAGAAGACGTTTTTGAATCATTTGGTGAAACGGAATATACGAAATCTCTTCTTGAGATAGTACAAAGTTACAGGGAACGCTCGACGAGTGTGGTCGATTTCTTTGCCTTTCTTATCCATCATTTATTTTCATCTTATGGTCTAATCTTAATGAATTCAGCAGATCCGAAAGTTCGTCAAATAGAAAAATCCTATTTTAGGAGCATTTTTCAAAAAAGGTCGGAAATTAATAAAGGTGTACTTTCTCAGTTACGACATTTGAAAGAAGCTGGTTACCAGATTAATCTCGACCAAGCAGAAGGTAATATCAATCTTTTTTATGAATGGGATAGAAAAAGAGAGCTTTTGAGTGAATCAGAGGGAATCTTACATGACAAGCATTATTCTTTTAATCTCGAGCCAAAGCATTTTGAAGAGATGATTGAGGAGCATCCAGAACGAATCAGTAATAATGTTGTCACGCGTCCATTAATGCAAGAATTATTGCTACCTACGCTTGCCTTTGTTGCTGGGCCGGGGGAAATTGCCTATTGGTCATCCCTTAGACCTGCTTTTCATGCCTTGGATTTGACCATGCCGCCCATTGTACCGAGAGTTCATATTACCCTTCTGCCACGTGATATAAAAAAGTGGATTGAGACAAAACAACTTAGCTTAGAAGATATATGCTCAGGCAAGATGAGTGATCTATCAAATGAATGGCTTAAAAGTCAGCATTCATGGGATGTCGATCAAATAATTAATCAGTTTCGTCATACATTAATCGAAGCACATAAACCTGTCAGTGAATTAGCATTAGAAATTAGTCAAGGGTTGAAATCTTTTTCAGAAAAAAATCTGGCTTATTTTAATTACCACATAGATCGAATGAAAATCGAAATGAATAAAAAAATTGAAACAGCTTACCGTGTTGAGCTTAATCGGTTTAAGGAGATTGAACTTGCACTGTACCCTAACTCAGCACCACAAGAAAGAACGTATTCGATTTTTTATTATTTGAACCAATATGGTTTAGATTTAATAAAGATTCTCATGGAGCACGATTACTCTAACAATGGAAAACAACACGTAGTAGAATTATAATGTTACCCGATATAAAAAAATAATTTAAAAAATCCTGTCTTACGGCAGGATTTTTTTTTTGTGGAACGAATAAGTAAAAGGTAAGTGGAGAAAAGTGGGGCAATGTGGTAGAGTTAGGGTAGAAAGAGGAGGCAATGTCCATGTTTATGGGTGAGTTTCAACACAACATAGACGAAAAGGGCAGGCTGATCATACCCTCAAAGTTTCGCGAAGAGCTAGGTGATCGATTTGTGATGACAAGAGGGTTAGATCAGTGTGTTTTTGTCTACCCTCAAAATGAATGGAAACAAATTGAGAAAAAGCTTGAAGCATTGCCATTTACAAAGAAAGATGCAAGAGCGTTTACCCGTTTTTTCTTTTCAGGTGCAAGTGAGTGTGCATTTGATAAACAAGGTAGAGCCACTTTAACAGCTACTTTGCGAGACTATGCAAAATTAGAAAAAGAATGTATTGTGATTGGTGTTTCCAATCGAATTGAAATTTGGAGTCAAGAGAATTGGAAAACCTACTATGAAGAATCTGAAGCTTCATTTAGTGAAATATCGGAAAGTCTACTAGATTTTGATTTTTAAACCGTCATTTCACAACATGAAAGGCTCATATAGTTAGTGACGGATTTCCGCCATTAAAGATTTTTCTCTAAAACATACCGGAACTTACAATACTTTTAGATGAAAGGGAAGACACCATGTTTGAACACGTGACGGTACTAAAAAAAGAAGCGGTTGATGGATTGGCTATACGGCCAGATGGAGTATATGTTGATTGTACTCTTGGTGGTGGTGGACATAGTGAAGAGATCGTTAAGCAATTAACAACAGGACGTTTATATGCTTTTGACCAGGATCTAGACGCCATTAAGGCAGCTGAAGAAAGACTACATCCATACAAGGATAAAGTTACATTCATAAGATCGAACTTTCGATACTTAAGAAGCTGCCTAATGGCTCATGGGGTATTTAAAGTGGACGGGGTGCTTTATGATTTAGGTGTTTCATCACCTCAGTTTGATCAGGCCAATCGTGGATTTAGTTACCAACACAATGGCCCCATTGATATGAGAATGAACCAAGAACAAGCCTTAGATGCATCGACGATCGTTAATGAATGGCCATATGAAAAACTTGTCCGCATCTTCTTTCAATATGGAGAAGAAAAATTTTCAAAACAAATTGCCAGATTAATTGAGGAAAAAAGAGAGATTAACCGAATTGAGACGACAGATGAACTTGTCGAAATCATTAAATCTGCCATACCCGCAGCTGCAAGGCGAAAAGGCGGACACCCTGCAAAACGCATTTTTCAGGCATTAAGGATCGCTGTCAATGACGAATTACAATCATTTGAGGATTCGTTAGAACAAGCCCTTGAGCTGATTAATATTCATGGTAGGCTTTCAGTGATTACCTTTCATTCTTTAGAAGATCGGATTTGTAAAACTTTCTTTAAAAAACATAGTCAGGGACCTGAATTACCTCCTGGGCTTCCTGTTATCCCGGAAGAACATAAGCCGATTATCAAACTCATTCAACGTAAACCAATTCTAGCTAACGAAGAAGAATTAAAAATAAATAGACGTGCTCGATCAGCAAAGTTGCGTATCGCTGAAAAACTTAGGGAAAGAGGGGAATAAATGTGAATTTAGCTGCTCGTCATCTTGAAGAAAAAGAACAAGTTCAACCCAAGAGATCGTCAAGAGTCCAAAAATCAGCATATAGTGAAGGATTGCCGCAACGGCGTATTACAAAAGGTGAAAAGATTCTTTGGTTTGGAGCGGGTATGCTCATTGTTGCCTTAACTCTTATTATAGTATCTTACCAAGCCCGTCTTTTTTTCTTAAATGGATCTATCCAAAACTTGCAAGACAAAGTAGCGGGGCAAGCCAAAATAAATCAACAATTGAAGGTTGAACAAACCAATTTAAGTTCACCTGAACGGATTATGAAATACGCAAAAGAAAAATTAGGACTTAACTTAAATATTAAGAATGTGAAAGTTATATCTGATAGGTGATGACAATGTTTCCGACAAAAAACAATTCGATTAATGTTTGGGCAGCAGTTATTGGTCTCCTATTTCTGCTGTTCTTTTTTGTTATTATGGGGCGTTTTCTTTACATCGCCCATTCAAAAGAAATTGATAATAATGATCTTACGGCCATGGGGGAGCAAAAGTGGCAACACTATACGGTTCTCGATGCAAAAAGAGGAAAGATTTACTCAAGCAATCAGCAAGTTTTGGCAGAAGATATTCCTTCTTACACCATTCAGGCTATTTTGAGTAAGAACGCAGGAAAAGAAAACTATGTCACAGATAAAGCTAAAACGGCCCGATTATTAGCACCTATTTTAGATTTAAAGGAATCCTATATTTATGATCAATTAAATAAACCTCTTTATCTCGTCCAGTTCGGGAAGAAAGGTCAAAATATTAGTCAGGAAGTAAAGAAAAAAATAGATAAACTTCATTTAAATGGAATCACTTTCGTTGAAGGTTCAAGACGCTATTATCCCAATAAAGACTTTGCGGCTTATACCATTGGATTTACAAGTAAAAATGATAAATCAAATAAACAGTATGGTGTACTAGGTATTGAGCAATCGTTGAATAAATATTTAACTGAACAAGACGGCTCTGTAAGATATTACAGGAGCGCCGGCGGGGTTCCCATACCCGATGAGAAGCAAAAAATCAAAAAAGAACATAACGGAGATAATGTTTATCTTACCATTGATAGTCGAATTCAAACGGTTTTAGATGAATCGATGTCAAAGGTTCAGTCAAAATATAATCCGAAACGAATCGTGGGGATCGTAGCGGATCCTAGAACAGGTCGAATTTTAGCCATGTCGAATCGTCCGAGCTTTGATTTAAACAAACGTGATTTGACGAGTTTCGTCAATAGCCCTATTTCAGAGGCGATTGAACCAGGTTCAGTTATGAAAGTATTTACACTAGCAGCTGCTATAGATGCCGGTGTCTATCACGGAAACCAAACCTATCAATCTGGTCAGTATAAAGTTCCGGGTGTCACCATTCATGACTGGAACCAATCATGGGGACCCATTACCTTTGATGAAGGATTTCAAAGATCTTCAAACGTTGCCTTTTCTATTATTGCAGATAAATATCTAGGGACGGAAAAATTATATAACTATTTTCAAAAATTTGGTTTCATGCAAAAAACAGGTATTGACCTGCCAAATGAGAGTAATAGCAAGGTTAGTTGGAAATGGGAAAGTGACAAGGTGATGATGTCATTTGGACAAGCTTCAGCCTTCACTCCGATACAAATCGTACAAGCAGCGACAGCTATTGCAAATGATGGGAAAATGATGAAACCGTATATTGTTTCTAAGATTGTTGATCCAAATAAAGGTAAGACAGTTGTAAAACACGAGCCAACGGTTGTTGGCCAACCCATAAACAAAGAAGCAGCAGAGCAAACCAGGGAGTTAATGCGTCAAGTGATAACAAGTAAAAAAGGGACAGGGCATGCCCTATACAATCTTCCAGGTTATGAGATCATTGGTAAAACAGGGACTGCGCAATTGGCTATTGACGGAAAATACCTCTATGGTAGGGATAATTACATTTTTTCGTTTTTAGGTATGGCACCTAAAAAAGATCCAAAACTTATCGTTTATGTTGCGGTTGATCGTCCTAATTTAAGTGGAGTAGCCTATGACGCCGAGCCCGTGGCCGAGGTTGTTAATCCCGTGTTAAGTAATAGTTTGCAATATATGAATATTAAACCCGATGCAAAGGATAAAGTGACGGATACAGTTAACCAAATTAAGATGAACCAATATGTTGGCTTAGAAACGAGTGATGTCTCTAACCAACTTCAATCTAAAGGGTTTAAAGTGACGACCATAGGATCTGGAAAAATCACGAAACAATTCCCTTTTAAAGGGGATCAAATTTTAGACGGTTCAAGGGTCATCTTAGTCGGTGATAGCGATAAAGAGTTGCCGGATATAAAAGGTTGGTCTTTATCCGATGTCATGCAATTGGCTGATATGTTATCTCTTAAACCTCATATTTCGGGACAAGGTTTTGTTGTCGAACAAAAACCATCAAAAGGAACGTCGCTTCATGTTGGCGATTCAATCACGATTAAATTAAAAAGCCATTAGTTTGATATTAAAATACGTGTTCAAAAAGGTGACAAATTAGAAGCAAGAAGGTCAAGACGGCGCCGTTTTGAGGACCGGAATGTAGGTGTTTACTACATGAGGACCGGAAAAACAAGCCAACGCCGAGATTCGCAGCTTATCATTTGGTGACTTTTTGAACAACCTTTTATAATACGTGTGTAAAAAGATGAGGGCTCGTTCTATTAATGGACATGACTGCATATAGTTTAAGCAAGTCCATAGATAGGAGGGCCCCATTTTGCGTGTATCGAATGTAACGGTAAGAAAACGATTAATTGCCATACTCATTATTGCTTTAGGGATATTCTTGATTTTTATTGTTCGCTTAGGGTATATTCAAGTTTTTAAAAATGGTTGGTTATCGAATCAAGCCTTAAGTTCTTGGAGCAAATTAATTCCATATGAGGCAGAGAGAGGCGATATTTTAGATCGGAATGGCAAGGTTCTGGCAACGAATATAAGTAAGCCATCTGTTCTCGTCGTACCTAGACAAGTTCGAGATCCTAAGAAAACAGCGAAGAAACTTGCAGAGGTACTAGATATGTCAGAAAAGAAAGCTTATCAGGATATCACGAAAAAACAATCCAAGGTCTATATAACTCCCGAAGGACGGAAAATTAGTAATCAAAAAGCATCAAAGATTAAATCTTTTGGTTTACCCGGGGTCTTTATAGCCGAGGATTTCAAGCGTTCTTATCCATATGGAAATTATCTATCACATGTATTAGGATTCGCTGGAATTGACAATCAGGGCTTAACAGGACTTGAAGCGTATTATGATCAGCAACTCAGAGGAAAAAATGGACATGTCGCCTTTTTCTCCGATGCGAGAGGCAATCGTATGGCCAATATTAAAGATAAATATGTTCCTCCAGAGTCAGGGAATAGCCTCAAGTTGACGATTGATAAAAGAGTGCAATCGGTTATTGAAAGGGAATTGAATTTAGCTGAACAAAAATATCACCCAGAAGGTGCGATTGCGATAGCCATGAACCCAAATAATGGTGAGATCCTAGGAATGTCTTCACGCCCGGGTTTTAACCCAGAGAATTATAAAAAAGTACCTCAAGAAATATATAATCGGAACTTGCCTATATGGAAAACCTATGAGCCAGGATCGACTTTCAAGGTCATCACACTTGCTGCATCCTTACAAGAAAATCTAGTCGATTTAAAGAAAGATCATTTTACTGATCCAGGGTTCATTGATGTAAACGGGACAAAGCTCCATTGTTGGAAAAGAGGGGGACATGGGGAAGAAACGTTTTTAGAAGTTGTCCAAAATTCTTGCAACCCAGGTTTTGTTAAACTAGGTCAAAAGTTAGGTAAAGATAGGTTGTTCTCCTATATTAGAAATTTTGGTTTTGGACAAAAAACGGGTATTGATTTGCAAGGTGAAGCGAAAGGAATCTTGTTTAACATGAAGAATGTTGGGCCACTTGAACAAGCAACAACGGCATTCGGACAAGGGGTTGCGGTTACGCCAATTCAACAAGTTGTCGCAGTTGCAGCAGCTGTAAATGGTGGGTATCTCTATGAACCGTACATAGCCAAAAGTTGGGTAGACCCAAAAACAGGTAAAGAGATTAGTAAAACAAGTCCAGTGGAAAAAAGGCAAGTTATATCTGAAAAAACGTCAAAAGAAGTAAGATACGCACTTGAAAGTGTGGTTGCTAAAGGAACGGGTCGCAATGCCTATGTCCAAGGCTATCGAATAGGTGGTAAAACGGGTACCGCCCAAAAGGTCAAAGAAGGCGGTGGAGGTTATATGGAGAATAACTACATCGTATCGTTCATGGGCTTTGCTCCTGCAAATGATCCTCAAATCGTCGTCTACGTTGCTATTGACCATCCCAAAAACACGGTGCAATTCGGTGGAACTGTGGCGGCCCCTATTGCAGGTAAAATTATTGGGGACTCTTTAAGCGCAATGGGTGTTAAGAAACAAAAAGGCGGAATGCAAAAACTGGCTAAATACCCTGATCAACCTATGTTGAAAGTACCGAATTTTGTTGGTATGGATCGAGATGAATTAGAAGCAGGACTGTTAGATCTCAAAATAGATGTAGCTGGTAAAGGTCACTATGTTGTTATGCAGTCTCCACAACCAGGAGTAAAAGTAAATCCAGGATCTACTATAAGAGTATACATGGGTGATAAGAAAAAGAAAGCTGATTAAATCATTGAGTCATGCAGGTTTATCACATATCTAGTAAAAAAAGAAGCCAAATGCAACAAATTGCAGTGGCTTCTTTTTATGAAAAGAGGTATTCTTGAATTTGGTGAAGTGAAAGACTAAAAATAAATAATCAATGAAGATGTGTTAAATCATTTATAGAAACGTCTGTGTTTATTATTTATTATAAAAAGAAAAACCAAATTTCTAGGTTAATAAAAATTACTTCGATTGGTTAATGAACAACCAACGGATGTGAAGAATCTCCTTAATGGAGGTCTCACTTTATTTGTTTTTCACCACTTAAAATGAAAAGTAAGAACGAAGGATGTGCTGTAATTGAAATTGAAGACATTGTTAAAGGCTCTATCAACTCATGATGACTATCTCCAAAATGAAGACCCCGAAATATTGGAATTAGAAATTGATTCACGCTTAGTCACAAAGGGAACACTTTTTTTCTGTATTAAAGGATACCAAACGGATGGCCATAACTATGCAAAACAAGCTGTTGAGAATGGTGCGGCTGCAATCATTGCCGAAGATGATCTCGATGTTGAAGTCCCTGTTGTTTATGTTAATGATGCTCATTTGGCATTAGCCATGATATCCGATTACTTCTACGGTCAGCCAAGTAGATCGATGAATGTGATGGGCGTAACGGGTACAAACGGTAAAACGACGGTAACACACCTCATTCGATCAATACAGGAAGAGGCTAATGTATCGACTGGTCTTATCGGAACGATGGGTATGAAATATAAGGATCAATTTATTCCTGTTAATAATACGACACCGGAGTCTTATCTCGTTCAAAGATATTTAAAAAAAATGAAAGACGAAGAGATCCAATCTGTTGTCATGGAAGTTTCTTCTCATGCTTTGTATCAAGGGAGAGTTAGAGGTTGTGATTTTGATATCGGTATTTTCACAAACTTAACGCAAGATCATCTTGATTTTCATAAAACGATGAAAGATTACTTATATGCAAAAAGCCTTCTATTTTCACAACTTGGAAATACATATGATCTAAAACATCCTAAAGCCGCTGTTTTAAATATCGACGACCCAGCTACAAAGATTTATCGCCATATGACAGCAGCACCTGTTTGGACATATGGGATCGTCAATCATGCTGATTTTCGTGCAGAAGATATAAAAATTACAGCGAATGGTACAGAATTCCGATTGGTTACAAAAACAGGGTGTTATCCTGTTTCGATGAACCTTATCGGTAAATTTAGTGTATATAATGTTCTTGCTTCGCTATTAGCTTGCTATCTTAAGGGGATAAAAATTGACCAGATGATTAAAACCATTGAGAAGGTGAAAGGAGTACCTGGCAGATTTGAAACTGTGAATGCAGGTCAGCCATTTACCGTCATTGTCGATTATTCTCATACGGCTGATAGTCTTGAAAACGCTCTTGAGACGATAAAAGAGTTCGCAAATGGGAAAATCATCACGGTTATTGGTTGCGGTGGAGATCGTGATAAAACAAAACGACCAATTATGGCTAAAACGGCTGTAGATCGAAGTGATCTGGTTATTTTAACTTCAGATAATCCTCGAACTGAGGATCCAGAAAAAATTCTAGAAGACATGGAAGCAGGCGTTGTGAATAGAGATTACATTAAAGAGCTTGATCGAAGAAAAGCCATCAAATTAGCGGTGCAGAAAGCAGACAAAAGTGATATTATATTGATTGCTGGTAAGGGTCACGAAACATATCAAATCATTGGTACGACTAAATTCGATTTTGATGATCGATTGGTTGCAAAGGAAGCTATAAAGGAGCGTTACAATCGATGAGTATTCAGGTAAGTAGTGTACGTCATCATGCAATAAGAACAAGGGGAACAATTGATGATACCTGTCAATTAACCGTATTCACAGATAGCCGTAAAAACTGTCCATCAGGTTTGTTCATCCCCATCCAAGGAGAAAATTTTGATGGCCATGCATTTATTGACAGTGCAATTAAAAACGGGGCAAAGGCAACGCTTTGGTCAGAGAGTGTTCCACTGCCTGACCGTTTACCGTTAGATTTCCCTGTCTTTTTCGTTAAAGACACTTTGAAAGCTATGCAAGACATAGCCAAAGATGTTTTGTCACAACGTAATCCAATAGTGATTGCGGTTACAGGGAGCAATGGCAAAACATCCACTAAAGATATTATTGAAAGTATTATAAAAACAAACTATCATACTTATAAAACACAAGGGAACTTTAATAATCATATTGGGCTACCTCTAACCATATTGAGTATGCCTGAAAAATGTGAAGCATTAATTTTAGAAATGGGTATGAATCATTTTGGAGAAATCTCACTATTAACGCAGATCGCAAGACCAGATATTGCAGTGATCACAAACATAGGAGAGAGTCACATTGAATTTTTAGGTTCAAGAGAAGGAATTGCCAAAGCTAAACTTGAAATAGTTGAAGGAATTAAGCCAGGTGGAACGCTGATCATTGATGGTGATGAGCCATTATTAACTCAAGTTAAGCTAGATCAGTGTCAAGTTGTCACTTGCGGCTATAATAAAGGAAATACTCTTCAAATTGTTCAAGTGAAACCCGATATTTCTGGGTATGACTTTTCTTTAAGTGGCTCAAAGAGCACCTATCATATCCCCATTATGGGTAAACACAATGTAAAGAATGCAGTTTATGGGGTTGCAGTTGCTAAGCAATTGAATATACATGAAGTTGATGTAAAAAAAGGTTTGGAAAAGTGTAAATTAACAAAAATGAGGTTCGAATCTGTTGAAGGAAAAGAGGGGACGCTCCTTATAAATGATTCTTATAATGCGTCCCCAACATCAATGAAGGCAGTAATCAACACATTAAAACAATTACCTAATTTTAAAAAACGTGTGGTTGTTCTAGGTGATATGTATGAGCTTGGACCTGATGAAGAAAATCTTCACCGTTCTGTGGCAGACGCAATAGACCCACCGATCAGCCATGTAATCACAATTGGTCCAAAAGGAAAATGGATTAGTGATTCATTAATTGAACAAGGGAAACCATGTTATGTTCAATCTTTTTTGACGAAGAAGGAAGCTCTCCCCGTGTTAGAAACCCTTCTTGATAAAACGACCGTTATATTATTTAAAGCATCCCGAGCCGCTGAATTAGAGGAACTCGTGGAGGCCTTACGTGAGAAGAAGGGAGTCAAGGAATAATGGCATTTGTTTTATTGTTTAGTTTAGCATCGGCTTTTTTAGTTACATTAGTATTTGCACCTTTTTTTATTCCGATATTAAGAACATTAAAATTTGGTCAATACATTCGAGAGGAAGGACCAAAAAGCCATCAGAAAAAAGCAGGAACACCATCCATGGGTGGAATTATTATTTTGGTGGGGTTAATTTGCGGAACGGTTATCGTAGGATTGAAATATCATCTTGTAACAACGGATACGTATTTATTATTACTTGTTACGATAGGTTTTGGCTTGATTGGTTTTTTGGATGACTTTATTAAGATTGTAATGAAACGCAATATGGGCTTAACGTCGAAACAAAAACTATTGGGGCAATTACTCGTATCTCTTATTTTTATCCTTATCTTATACCAGACAGAATTTTCGAGCGTCCTTTCTATTCCAGGTACACATTGGAGTATAGACTTACACTTTGCCTATGCCATTTTAGTTATTATTATGTTTTTAGGAACTTCTAATGGTACCAATTTAACGGATGGAATGGATGGTTTATTGACAGGTGTATCCGTTATATCATTTAGTGCTTATGCATTTATCGCCTATCTGCTTGAACAAAATACGGATATTGCCGTTTTTTCCCTATCCGTTGTCGGCGCTTTACTTGGGTTTTTACTTTTTAATGCCTACCCGGCTAAAGTCTTTATGGGTGACACAGGCTCACTTGCTTTAGGTGGTGCTTTAGCTGCCATATCAATCTTAACGAAAACAGAGCTACTTTTAATCGTCATCGGTGGAATATATGTTATTGAAACCCTCTCTGTCATGATACAGGTTGTTTCTTTTAAAACAACAGGAAAACGTGTATTTAAAATGAGTCCGCTGCATCACCATTTTGAACTTTCAGGATGGTCTGAATGGAAGGTTGTAACGATGTTTTGGTTTTTAGGGCTTATTTTTGCAGTGATCGGAATTTATATAAAGGTGTGGCTATAAATGAAACAAATAGATAAGTATATAGGAAAAAAAGTTCTTGTATTAGGACTTGCAAAAAGTGGATACATGGCTGCGAAACTCTTAGATCGATTAGGAGCGATCGTGACAGTCAATGACAAATCAGATTTAGATCATGATGAACATGCTAAAGAATTAGAACAGATGGGAATTCAGGTGATAGGTGGTAGCCACCCTCTAGAATTAATTACCAACGATCTTTTTTGTATTGTGAAGAATCCTGGCATACCATACCGAAATCCTTTACTTAAGGAAGCGTTAAAGAAAAACATTCCCATTATTACAGAGGTTGAAATAGCAGGAGAACTTTCTGAATCTGAATTTATTGGTGTTACGGGTTCAAATGGTAAGACAACGACAACCATGATGCTCGGTGAAATGATGAAGGGCAGTCGTTTCAATCCTCTTGTTGCAGGTAATATAGGAACCGTGTTATCTGGGGTTGTCGAGCACTCAACGAAAGAAAATGTGATCGTTACTGAATTATCTAGCTTTCAATTATTGGGGACAAAAACGTTTCATCCGCACGTTGCGGTTGTTTTAAATATTTTCGGTAATCATTTAGATTATCACGGAAGCATTGAAGAGTATGCTAAAGCCAAGTCACGTATTACCGTAAATCAAACAGAAGACGACTTTCTTGTCTATAATGCAGAGAATAAAGAAGTATTAGACCACATTGTATCCGTTTCAAAAGCCAAAAAGGTTCCTTTCTCTTCTCATGCTCTTACAAAAGAAGGCGCATATATAGAAGACGACCAGATTTACTTTAAAAATGAAAAAATCATGTCAACAAAAGACGTCATGATACGAGGCTTTCATAATCTAGAGAATGCCTTAGCGGCTTTAGCAGCTGCAAAAATTTATGGTGTTTCGAGTAAAGACATCAAAGAAATACTAGCCAACTTTTCGGGTGCTCCACACCGTTGCCAGTTGATTCACACTTTACATGGCAGGCTTTTCTATAATGATTCCAAAGCAACGAATATTTTAGCCACATCAAAAGCACTAGCGACTTTTCCTGACCAATCCGTTATTTTGTTAGCAGGTGGTTTAGACAGAGGTAATACGTTTGATGATTTAGTGCCACATTTGACAAATGTAAAGGCTGTAATTACTTTTGGAGAAACAAAGGAAAAAATCATCGATGCTTGTCAAAAAGCTGGAATTGAAATGATTAAAATCGTCCAAAACGTTGAGGAAGCTGTTCCAGTTGCTTATCGGTTATCGGAGGTTGGGGATATCATTTTGCTTTCACCTGCCTGTGCAAGTTGGGATCAATATGATTCATTTGAACAAAGGGGAGACATTTTTGTCAAACACGTGCATATGCTTAATTAGGGACAGGTTATATTCCATGCGATAATAGTTTGGTAAAACCATTATCATGACTATAGCACGGAGTATCCTCGTGATTTTTACCTAATGAGGTGTTAAGCTATGACAAAAACGAAAACGACTCCTGATTTAATTTTAATTAGTGTGACCTTTCTATTACTCACAGTTGGTCTTATCATGGTATATAGTGCAAGTGCCATACTAGCATCCTATAACTTCAATGGTGATTCCTTTTACTTTGTTAAACGTCAACTGCTCTTTGCAGGAATCGGCCTTATCGCGATGTTTTTTGTCATGAATGTGCATTATTGGTTGTGGCGTCAGTGGGCTAAACTTGGTGTTCTCATTTGCTTTTTACTTTTAATTGCCGTTCTTATCCCTGGGGTCGGATTAGAGCGAAATGGATCCACAAGTTGGCTCGGTGTTGGCGCTTTTTCTATCCAGCCCTCGGAATTTATGAAAGTCGCTTTAATTATTTTTCTAGCCCGTTTTCTATCTGAAAATCAAAAGTACATTACAACGATTAAGAAGGGTCTTATTCCTTCTCTTTCCCTCGTTTTTTTGTCCTTTGGGTTAATTATGCTTCAACCGGATCTCGGGACAGGAACAGTTCTGGTCATGACGTGTATTATTATGATTTTCACAGCTGGAGCACAAATTAAACATTTTGTTTTTATGGGATTAATGGGACTAACGGGAGTGGCCGTTTTAATCATTTCTGCACCTTATCGAATCGCTCGGATTACGTCATTCCTTGATCCATGGAAGGATCCATTAGGAACCGGTTTTCAAATTATCCAATCATTACTCGCTATTGGACCTGGGGGGCTCTTAGGTTTCGGTCTTGGACAAAGTAGACAAAAGTATCAATATTTACCTGAACCTCAGACTGATTTCATTTTCTCTATTATTTCAGAGGAACTTGGATTTATCGGTGCTACTCTCGTACTTGGTCTTTTCTGTTTACTTATTTGGCGAGGTATCCGGATTGCTATTTCTGCTCCGGATTTATATGGTAGTTTACTTGCAGTTGGGATTGTGGGAATGATAGCTGTACAAGTGATGATTAATATAGCTGTTGTGACTGGACTTATGCCCGTTACCGGAATCACACTTCCTTTTTTGAGTTATGGCGGTTCTTCCTTAACGCTTATGCTCGTATCTATCGGTGTTTTATTAAATATCAGTCGTTATACCAAAACATAAACGTTCATCTCATACATGTGTAAAAGGATCACTTAGCTGATGTGCACCCTGAAAGTTAGACCTAAAAATCTAACTTTTGGGGTTCAGTACAAGCTAAGTGGTCCTTTTTACTATGCCTGACATTTATTTCGACAAATTTCGGGCGGTGACAGGCACTCGTACAATGTGTTATAATGAAATGTCTCTATCTACTTAGTGGACAAGCTTTATTGAACGAGGTGTTTTATTTCTATGGTGGAAAAGAAAGTTATTCCTTTAGAGGATCGAATTCCTAAGTTAAAACAACAAAGAAAGCAAAAAGCAAACCGCCGAATTATTTTTTATATTACATTATTTTTTATATTGATATTAATCATTGTTTATTTTCAATCTCCACTAAGCAAACTAACACACGTCAAAATAGATGGGTTACATTACACGTCAAAAAGTCAAATTATTAATACAACTGGCTTACAAAAAAAACCACATTTTTGGGATGTATCATCTAATTCAGTAAAACATGATATAAAAAAACTTAAAACAGTGAAGAAAGTTAATGTACATAAACAGTTTCCAAATTCCATTTCTATACACATTACAGAATATAATCGTATCGCCTATTTTTCAAATCAAGGGACTTATACACCCATTCTTGAAAACGGAACGGAATTACCAAAATTAAAGCAAGGACAATTGCCTATCCATGCACCTATCTTGTTTAATTTTCACATGAATCAAAATGGTTTGAGGGTTATTGCAAAGGCCTTAACGAAACTACCTTCAAGTATTGTTCAAAATATATCTGAAATCTACTATCATGATAATAAAGTTGGCGAAGGTGATTTGACCCTTTATATGAACGATGGCCATAAGGTTTATGCTAGTCTATCAACCTTCCAATCAAACATGGCTTTATATCCTGATATCATAACGAAGATACCAAAAGGGAAAAAAGGGATCGTTCATCTTAGTGTAAGTCCTTATTTTGAACCTACATCGGATGTACCAAAAGATAAGTCTCCATAATTGAACGTCAATTAATGGGGAGTGTATCACCTCTTTTAATCCTTGATTTAGATTCTAAGCGGGATGAAATTTTTATGATTACATTGTGTCAGTTTTTTTTTACAAAGAAAGGGATTTTAAACGAAATTTTGACTTTTCTATAACGGCATCTTGGTGTAGACTTATATTTAGCTATACTTTTTATTTTTTTATGACATGATGAGCATAAAAATCAGAAGTTTATCGAAAAAATATAACTCATTTTCTAATTATTTATATCGTAACAAAGGAAAATCTTTAATTGCGTTGAATACTTTCTTTAGAGGATATCCAATATGTCACCATGATTATCGCGACTTCCTATGCTGTTTGTTTGATGTTATGGTTTTAAAACACATAACCTTACATTCTGGTCCTCATGAATAATGATAGAATTCAAGGATTTAAGAAAATACACACATCATTCTAAATAAAGCAGCGAATAAAGTATTAAACATATTAAACGGGTTTATAGATTATGATTGTGACTTTTCTATAAACACCGTCCGGAACAATAGAGACCGAAAGAGAGAAGGAGGTGCCAAAGAATGAACAGCAAAGACATTTATGTAAGTTTAGACATCGGTACATCCAGTGTAAAAGTTATGATCGGGGAAATGGCCGATGGAGCCCTTAATGTCATTGGGGTTGGGAAGTCAGTATCAAATGGTATCAAGAAAGGCTCTATAGTAGATATTGATGAAACTGTTCGTTCAATACAAAAAGCGGTTGAGCAAGCCGAGAGAATGGTAGGTTTACAAATTAAAAGTGCGATAGTAGGTATAACGGGGAATCATATTCAACTACAATCTTGTCATGGTGTAGTAGCAGTCTCTAGTGAAAATCGTGAAATTGGTAACATTGATATAGCAAGAGTTATTGAAGCTGCTCAAGTGATGTCAATCCCTCCAGAAAGAGAAATCATTGACGTTATCCCGCATCAATTTATTGTGGATGGATTAGATGAGATTAGCGACCCTAGGGGTTTGATTGGCGTTCGACTAGAGATGCAGGGCACACTTATAACAGGTTCAAAATCGATCTTACATAATCTTCTTAGGTGTGTAGAGAAAGCAGGTGTTCAAATAACGGATATCTGTCTGCAACCTCTCGGACTTGGATCAGTGGCCCTATCACAAGATGAAAAAAATATTGGTGTTGTCCTCGTAGATATTGGCGGAGGCTCCACCAATGTTGCTGTTTTTGACCAAGGCATTCTGATGACAACTTTTGACTTGCCAATTGGTGGGAATCATATTACAAAAGATATTTCTATTGGTTTAAGAACACCTTTAGAAGAAGCAGAAAAAATAAAAATTTCCCACGGTTGCTCTTTTTATGAATTAGCCTCAAGTGAAGAAATATTCACCATTCCAAAAATAGGCAGTTCATCGCAGCAAACATTTAATCAGCAGGAACTAGCTGAAATCATAGAACCTCGTTTACAAGAAATATTAGAAATTGTCCAAACCGAACTAAATCAAATTGGATTTCACGATTTACCAGGTGGGTTTGTATTAACTGGTGGCGTAGCAGCATTACCAGGTTTACTAGATCTTGCTCAATCTGTGTTAAATAATAGTGTTAGAATTGCAATACCAGACTATATAGGTATTCGTGAACCTCAATATACGGCTTGCGTTGGGTTGATTCAATTTGCTTATCATAATGTAAAAGTTCAGGGTAAAGAAGTTGCAGCAGCAATTGCTCCCGATAATTATGATGCTGATTTTGATCAAAGAAAGCATGCAAAGAAAACTAGCCAGAAAGAACATACAAGTATGGCCAAAAAAGTAAAAGACTGGTTTGGTGTATTCTTCGAGTAAGTTAAGCAGCAGAATGAGTGAAATGGGAGGAATTAATAACATGTATGAAGTTGATATGGAGATGGAACAACTTGCTCAGATTAAAGTCATCGGTGTAGGCGGTGGAGGTAACAATGCTGTAAACCGTATGATCGAGAGTGGAATAAGGGGCGTTGAGTTCATTTGTGTAAATACAGATTCTCAAGCACTTAAACTATCAAAAGCAAGTGTTAAATTACAATTAGGTGAGAAATTAACTAGAGGACTTGGTGCGGGAGCTAATCCAGAAATAGGAAAAAAAGCAGCCGAAGAAAGTCGTGAACAAGTCGAAGAAGTTCTTCGTGGCGCTGACATGGTATTTGTTACGGCTGGTATGGGCGGTGGAACGGGTACGGGTGCCGCTCCAGTGATTGCAGAAATTGCAAAAGATATAGGGGCATTGACCGTTGGTGTTGTCACTCGACCGTTTACATTTGAAGGACGAAAACGTGCAAATCAGGCAGCTGGTGGTATTTCAACACTAAAGGAGAAAGTTGATACACTGATAGTTATCCCAAATGATCGATTACTAGAAATCGTAGATAAAAATACACCGATGCTTGAAGCATTCCGCGAAGCCGATAATGTCCTCAGGCAAGGGGTTCAAGGGATCTCTGATCTGATTGCTGTGCCAGGACTTATCAACTTGGATTTTGCCGATGTGAAGACGATCATGACCGAAGGGGGCTCTGCCCTTATGGCGATTGGTATTGCAACAGGCGAAAATCGTGCAGCTGAAGCTGCTAAAAAAGCGATCTCGAGCCCACTTCTTGAGAAATCTATCGATGGGGCAAAAGGTGTTCTCATGAACATTACTGGCGGTTCAAATCTTAGCCTTTATGAGGTCAATGAAGCCGCAGATATTGTCGCTACAGCAGCCGATCAAGAAGTCAATATGATTTTTGGTTCTGTGATTAGTGAAGACCTGAGTGATGAAATTGTTGTTACGGTTATAGCAACAGGCTTCCATGAAATTGAAACGCAATCTCAAATGAAGAGACCGCAACGGCCCATATCAAAGCCTACTCAGCCAAAGGTAAAGAAGAATGACCCTGAAGAAAAAGAGTACACACGTCATTCAAATGTATCAAATGATATAGAAGATACTCTTGATATACCAACGTTTTTAAGAAACCGAAATCGCCGTAATCACTAAGTTATCTGGCAAACTTATAAAGAATGAATGAAACGAGGACGTTCTATTTTAGAGCGTTCTTTTTTATTTGTTAATCTTTCTCATTATATTTGAAACAAGGAAAACTTCCCCCCTTATTTAATTCCCAAACCATGTAGGTTAAATAATTTTTATCAATTTTTAATTTAGTCGAAAATAGGTGTTTTAAGCATAAAATTCTTTTCAGAGCAATTCTGACAAAACACTTCAAAATAACAAGAAATCATTCGTCATTGAATGACAGACTTTCCAGCAAAATGCTCGTATACTTATTCCATTAAACAAGATAGATAGGTGGGTGAGGAGTATAACCATTTATTTAGATGTGATATGGTTTCTAAATTTATGTATTGATTATTTGTTATTAAAACTCACAGTCATCATATTGAAGAGGCAGGTGAAGTCATGGCGTCTTTGGCTCGGCACACTGCTTGCATCAAGTATTGTCATACTTTTGTTTACACCACTTTCTATCGTCTTTGATCACCCAATAGGTAAATTTTTGTTTTCAACACTTATTATTTTGGTTGTGTTTGGATACCACCGTTTTTCAACATTCTTACAAAATATATTTGCTTTCTATTTCGTTGCTTTTGGTATAGGTGGAGGGCTATTCGCTGCCCACTACTTTTTTCAATCGAATTCATCATATGCAGGCCAAAATTTATTCAGTACCTTAAGTTATGGTGATCCCATTAGTTGGCTATTTGTTGTCATTGGCTTTCCATCCTTATGGTTATTTTCAAAAAAACGTTTCGATCAAGTTGTTGTCCGAAAATGGCAGCATTCAACCTATGCAGTTATTTACATTTCGTTTCTTGATAAATCTATCTCTGCAAAAGGCATCATCGATAGTGGAAACAAATTATATGATCCATTAACACGAGTTCCCGTTATGTTTTTGAATGAATCAGTTTGCAAGTCATTTTTTCCTGATTCTGTTATTCAAGAAGGCGTTGACCTTCAAAATGCAATTCAGAATGCGGATTTATCCGATGAGTTACGAAGTAGATTAACAGTTATTCCTTATCGCACAGTAAGTGGCAAAACCCAACTTATAACCGCTTTTCGTCCTGATGAAGTCATTTTGTTACATGAAGGTCAGAGGATAAAAGCCCCAAAAGTTCTTGTTGCTTTGACCAAGCAAAATTTATCCGGGGAAGGAGATTTTAATAGTATTCTTCATCCCGACATGTTACTACATGGAAAAATCATTGAAACAGCTTCATGACATCAATCATTTGATAAGGAGGCCAATTATGTATCGTTTGAAACTTTTTTTAAAAAGATTTTGGATTAAGTGTCTAGTGAAATTAAAAATAAAACCAGAAGAGGTTTATTATATTGGCGGCAGTGAAGCATTGCCTCCTCCACTATCAAAGGAAGAGGAAGCAGAATTACTCATCCGTCTACCTAAAGGGGATCAAGAGGCACGTTCAACGTTAATAGAACGTAATTTGCGTCTTGTCGTTTATATAGCTCGAAAATTTGAAAATACCAAAATAAATATCGAGGACCTTATTAGTATTGGGACCATTGGCTTAATTAAAGCGGTAAATACATTTAATCCAGAAAAGAAAATTAAGCTTGCGACATATGCATCTAGATGCATTGAAAATGAAATACTTATGTACCTTCGTAGAAATAATAAAACAAGATCTGAAGTCTCTTTCGACGAACCCTTAAATGTTGATTGGGATGGTAATGAACTCCTCTTATCAGATGTTTTGGGAACGGATAATGATATTATTACAAAGGATATGGAAAAAAGAGTCGATCGGACATTATTAAAACAAGCCATTTTAATGCTTAATGATAGAGAAAAAGAAATTATGGAGCTGCGTTTTGGTTTAGAAGGCGGGAAAGAAAAAACTCAAAAGGATGTTGCAGATCAATTAGGTATATCTCAATCTTATATTTCTCGATTAGAAAAGCGTATTATTAAACGTCTGAAGAAGGAATTTAGTAAGATGGTATAAAATGGTGTTTTAGGAAAGTGCATAAAATTCCCTCGAGAGGAGATACTTTACGTTGTAGAAAGCTCCGATTAGGGGGGAATTTAGTGGCACGAAATAAAGTGGAAATTTGCGGCGTTGACACTGCAACATTGCCTGTACTTAAAAACGAAGAAATGAGAAAACTGTTTGTACAAATGCAAAATGGACATGACGAAGCAAGAGAAAAACTCGTTAACGGCAATTTAAGACTTGTATTAAGTGTCATTCAAAGATTTAATAACCGTGGTGAATACATCGACGATTTGTTTCAAGTCGGTTGTATCGGTTTAATGAAATCCATCGACAACTTTGATCTAAGTCAAAATGTTCGATTTTCAACTTATGCCGTTCCCATGATTATTGGAGAGATTCGAAGGTACTTAAGGGATAATAATCCAATAAGAGTGTCAAGGTCTTTAAGAGATACGGCATACAAAGCCTTACAAGTAAAAGAACGACTTATTTCCAAATATTCCAAGGAGCCTACAGCTACAGAAATTGCAAAGGAATTAGATTTGCCAGTTGAAGATATTGTTTTTGCTCTTGATGCTATACAGGATCCTGTATCGCTATTTGAGCCCATCTATAACGATGGAGGAGATCCGATATTCGTTATGGATCAAATTAGTGATGATAAGAATAAAGACTTGCAGTGGATTGAGGAAATTGCCCTCAAGGATGCGATGCGTCGATTAGATGATCGAGAAAAACGTATTTTATCCATGCGGTTTTTTCATGGTAAGACTCAGATGGAAGTTGCTGAAGAGATTGGTATATCTCAAGCGCAAGTCTCAAGGTTAGAAAAAGCAGCTATTAAAGAAATGAATAAGAACATAAAAAGCTAACACTTGTAAGTAAAGTGTTAGCTTTAATTTAGATAATTTTTTTAATTCCCTTTTTTAGAATGGAAGACACACACGTAACTAGGAAAAATTTTTGCACACTAAATCAAATCATGAACCATAAATTTACGCCATATAGTGTAAGGAGGAGATTATTGAACATCAGGAGGAATTGAGATGACTAGAATATCAGAATTTCAAACAAAAGAAGTTGTTAATGTTGAGAATGGCAAGAGATTAGGTCATATTGGTGATTTAGAGATAAATTTAGCAACTGGAAAAATTGAAAATTTAGTCATCCCTGGAGCAAGTAAGATTATGGGTTTTTTTGGGCGAGAAAATGATGTCATCGTTCCTTGGCGAAATATTGTCCGTATTGGTGATGATGTCATTTTAATCCGATTTTACGATTCTGAAACAAGTGAGCCTACGGTAAAAGATTAATTCATTCACATGTTCATCACCATCCAATTGTGATAAAATACGATTAAGTCTTGAAACAGGATAGGAGATTTATCATGGTTAAGGAACCATTTAATGTGCAAACACCTCATGCACTATTGCTTGGTGATAACAGAGTGCAAGGAAAAGAAACTATCTTAATCGGTATTACGACACGTAGGCACGGTGTGAGTCAATATCCGTTTCAATCATTAAATATGGGATTTCATATTCATGATCATCCTAATAGCGTCTTAGAGAATAGACGAAGATTATCTGAACAACTAAATATTCCCCTGAATCAATGGGTGCAAACTGAACAAGTGCATGGAACAGAAATTTTTCGAGTGACGAAGGAGCATGCCGGTCAAGGGGCAAGGGATTTACAATCAGTTATAAAAAATGGTGACGGCTTATATACCACAGACAAGGATCTTCTTTTAGTGGCTTGTTTTGCTGATTGTGTACCGCTTTATTTCTATTCAAAAAAAGGGCATGCCATTGGACTATTGCATGCTGGATGGAGAGGAACGGTTCGTCTTGCTTCCCAAAAAATGGTTCATTTGTGGGAAGAAGAGTTAAATCTTAAACCGGATGATATTCACGTTGTTATTGGACCGTCAATTGGTCCGTGTTGTTATGTAGTTGATGAAAAAGTGGTGTCAGAAATCCATAAAATTAAAGGAATTCATATCGAGCAAGTAGCAACACCTCTTGATGAGCATCATGTCTCATTAGATCTAAAGAAATTAAACTGTTTATTACTTCAACAAGTCGGCGTACCAGATAGAAATATCATTCAAAGTTCTTATTGCACAAGTTGTTCAAATGATCTGTTTTTCTCTCATCGAAAAGAAAAGGGAAAAACAGGTCGCATTTTAGGGTTCATTGGAATAAATGAGGAGAAAGATGAAAATGAAAAGCGTTAAAAGTCAATTAGATCAAATTAACATGACTATCAGAGAAGCTTGTGAGAAATCGGGGCGGTCTGTGGAAGACGTAAAGATTATTGGTGTGACTAAGTATGTTAGCCCATCACGAACGAAAGAGGCCATAGATGCAGGAATTAAGCATATCGGAGAAAATCGCATGGAAGGCCTTTTACATAAACAAGAAACAATTTTACGTGACCAAGCTAAATGGCATTTCATTGGGTCTCTGCAAACACGAAAAGTTAAAGAAGTGCTTCCGCATATCGATTATTTACATTCTCTTGATCGTCTTTCTTTGGCGAAAGAAATTGAAAAAAGGTTAACTGATCACGTGTTAGATTGTTTTGTGCAAGTAAACGTCTCAGGAGAGGAATCGAAGCACGGTATTTCACTTGAAGATGTGATCCCATTTATGCATGAATTGAAAGAATTCAAACATTTGCGTATAATTGGATTAATGACAATGGCGCCTTTTACAGATGATCAAGAGCTCATTAGACATGTTTTTAGAAGGTTAAAAGAATGCCAATTAGAAGTTCAAAATATGAAGATAGAAAATGCTCCCTGCACGGAATTATCGATGGGTATGTCGAATGATTATCGGATTGCAATTGAAGAAGGTGCGACGTTTGTCCGTATAGGAACCGCTTTAGTCGGCAAAGACATAGAGTAGCTAGTCTGTTTCTTTCTAGGACGGACAAGGTATGGGGAATCTAAATGAGACTGATTTTCTAATTGGGACTGTTGTAATCTAAACTTTTTTCCCTAAAAGAAACCGAATAAAGGAGAATGAGCCATGGGTCTAAAGACAAAATTGAAACGCTTTTTTGACCTTGATCTTGATGATGAGTCCAATACCGAAATCAATCAAGATGAAACAGCTTCAACCTTAATGAAAGAGGATCATCGATCTTCACAGTCCAATAGACCCGTTAGTGCGCTTAAAAATGATAAAAAGGTTGTATCTCTACAGACCGTTCACTTACCTTCAAAAGTGATGTTCATGGAACCACAAACATTTGCAGATGTTGAGACAATGACCATTCATGTAAAAAGTCGGCGAACCGTCATCATTAATCTTGATCGTGTTTCTCCAGAATTGGGAAGACGTATACTGGATTTCTTAAGTGGAGCGACCTTTGCATTAGATGGACATATTCAAAAGTTAGCTGTAAATACATTTATGTTTGCACCTGAACATGTGGACATCACAAAAATTATTTCAGATTGGGAACAGAATAAACTATAAAAAAGGTGGGGAAACGATTTGGCCTATATGATAGCCGATATTGTTGCAAGAATCATTGAAATTTATTCATGGATTCTTATTATTTACATTCTAATGTCTTGGGTACCTAATGTGAAATCATCTTCAGTCGGTCAATTATTTGAAAGACTATGCGAGCCTTTTTTAGAACCATTTCGCAGGATTATTCCTCCAATTGGTGGCATGATTGATATTTCACCCATTGCAGCTTTTTTTGTCTTAAATTTAGCTTCAAGAGGCGTCGCTACACTAGCGTCGTATTTGTAGGGTAGACCATGACTTTATACGATCATTTTAGGAAGGAAGAAAGGCCTTTTATCGATCATGTTTTAGATTGGAAAGAGCAGGTTGAAATGAGATATCAGCCAAAACTAACGGAATTTCTGGATCCAAGGCAACAAGAAATGATTCGTTTAGTTATTGGAAATAACGAAGACGTGAATATAACATTTTTCGGTGGATATAAAGAAGCCGAACGGGCCAGAGCTTTTTTATATCCATCATACATAGAGCCATCTGAAGATAATTTTGATATTGCCTGTTTTGAACTTCGGTATGCTACTAAATTTGTGCAAATTGAGCATCCCAAATTATTGGGATCACTTCTCCATTTGGGTCTTATTCGAGATAAATTCGGTGATCTTTTAGTTGCAGATGGACGAGCACAGTTTATCGTTACAAAAGAGGTATCTGACTATATTAAATTGAATTTAACACATGTTGGGAAAAGTCCTGTACAAGCAGAGATAATTAAACCGAATGAGCTATTACATATTAGTCTAGATTGGAAAGAAACTACTGGAACTGTGTCTTCTATGAGATTGGATACTGTTTTAAGTGAAGTTTATCGTATGTCCAGAACAAAGGCTACCGAATATATCGACCATCTTTTAGTTAAAGTTAACTGGAAAGTGATTGAAAAAAATACATTTGAATTAAAGACAGGGGATATTTTGTCAGTTCGAGGAAAAGGCCGTTGTAAAATTATTCAGATTGAAGGCTTCACAAAAAAAGACAAAATACGCATCCGTTATGGTAAACTAGACTAGAGAGTATCTTTAACATCCGTTTCATCTAAGATAATTTTAATATTTATTAAAGGAATTTATCTTTTTTTGTCGAATTTAAGTAGTAACGATTACTGACTTGGAGGTGGCAACTTTGCCATTAACACCATTGGATATTCATAATAAGGAGTTTTCACGAGGTTTTCGTGGGTATGACGAAGACGAAGTCAATGATTTCTTAGATCAAATTATCAAAGATTACGAAACCCTCATTCGTGAGAAAAAAGACCTCGCTGAAGAAAAACGATTATTAGAAGAAAAAGTAAGCCACTTTTCTAATATTGAGACAACCTTAAATAAAACCATTCTTGTAGCTCAAGAAACAGCTGAGGAAGTTAAGCAAAATGCTTCCAAAGAAGCAAAATTAATTGTAAAAGAAGCAGAAAAAAATGCTGATCGTATTATTAATGAAGCGTTATCTAAAGCAAGAAAAGTAACAGTTGACATTGAAGAATTAAAAAAAGAAGCCAGTGTCTACCGCACAAGATTCCGCATGCTAATTGAAGCACAATTGGAATTACTTAAAAACGATGATTGGGATAGTCTTTCAAAACCGTTTGAAGAAGAAGAAATTGTCCAAAAATAGTAAGTATAACTTGACGAAAGGGTTAGCTTTTTCATATACTATGGCTAACTAGTTCAATTTGATATGATTAGAACGTTGAAGAGGAAAGTATTATTGGGTATGACGTAGGAAAGCGATTCAGGAAACGGTGTGAGCCTGATCTACATAACAATAAGAAAATCACCTCTGAGTTCCATTCCTGAAAGTATGTTGACGATTAAGGTTTGGCGTATCATTCGCGTTAAGAATGTTGGAGTCAGTAAAAGGTAAAGTCGTTTTTTTATTCTTTTACTATTAGGGTGGTACCACGGTCCTTCCGTCCCTTTTTGGGCGGGGGACCTTTTTATATTTTTACAGTGAAGATGTGGAGGAAGAAAAAATGAATTATAAAGACACCTTGCTCATGCCAAAAACTGATTTTCCAATGCGAGGTAATTTACCAAATAAAGAACCTAAAATGCAGGAACAATGGAAAACAGATCAAGTGTATAAGAAATCCCTAGATAGAACGGAAGGAAGACCTTTATTTGTATTACATGATGGCCCTCCTTACGCTAATGGTGATATCCATATAGGTCATGCAGAAAATAAAGTGTTAAAAGATATGATTATCCGATATAAATCGATGTCTGGTTTCAGAGCTCCTTATGTACCAGGATGGGATACACACGGGTTGCCTATTGAACAGGCTCTGACAAAAAAAGGAGTTAATCGTAAAAAGATGTCAGTAGCTGAATTTCGAGAAAAATGCATGGAATACGCTTTAAAACAAGTAGAACATCAAAAAACTCAATTTATGAAATTGGGGGTTCGTGGTGACTGGGAACATCCTTATGTCACATTAGATAAAAACTATGAAGCTGAACAAATTAAAGTATTTGGTGAGATGGCCAAAAAAGGATACATCTATAAGGATAAAAAAACCATTTATTGGTCTCCATCATCTGAATCTGCCTTAGCGGAAGCAGAGATTGAATATCAAGATAAACGTTCCCCATCAATTTATGTTGCATTTAAAGTGAAAGATGGTAAAAATGTGCTTCATCAAGATGAAGAAGTCGTTATTTGGACAACAACACCTTGGACCATGCCATCAAACCTTGGTATTGCGGTTAATCCTAAATTCACTTATAGTGTTGTCCAAGTGAAGGATCGTAAATTTGTTGTTGCAGAGGATTTAATCCATTCGTTAACGGAAACATTGGAATGGGAAAATCCTAAGGTCTTGCGTAATATAAATGGGAAAGATTTAGAATACGTGGTTTGTTGTCACCCTTTCTATGACCGTGATTCCTTAATGATTCTTGGAGACCACGTCACTCTTGATGCAGGTACTGGATGTGTTCATACAGCGCCTGGTCATGGTGAAGATGACTTCTTTATTGGGAAAAAATATGGTCTTGACATTTTATGTCCCGTTGATGAAAAAGGTGTACTCACACATGAAGCACCTGGTTTTGAAGGGCTATTCTATGATAAAGCAAATAAACCAATTACAGATAAGTTAAAAGAAGTTGGGGCTCTTCTTAAACTTGAATTCTTTACCCACTCATATCCACATGACTGGCGTACAAAAAAACCTGTCATTTTCCGTGCAACGAAGCAATGGTTTGCATCAATTAAAGCCATTCGGGATCAGATGCTTGAGGAAATCCACGAAATTAAGTGGGTGCCATCATGGGGAGAAACAAGACTCTTTAATATGATCCGAGATCGTGAAGATTGGTGTATTTCAAGACAAAGAGCGTGGGGCGTGCCAATTCCTGTCTTTTATGGTGAAGATGGAGAACCTATTATTACAGATGAAACGATTAATCATGTTTCTAACCTATTCAGGGAATATGGCTCTAATGTTTGGTTCGAAAGAGAAGCAAAAGACCTTCTTCCTGAAGGATTTACATCTGAACACAGTCCAAATGGTATTTTCAAAAAAGAAACAGACATTATGGATGTATGGTTTGATTCTGGATCATCCCATCAAGGGGTACTCGCATCAAGACCGGAACTTAGACGTCCGGCAGATCTCTATCTAGAAGGATCTGACCAATATCGTGGGTGGTTTAACTCATCACTATCAACAAGTGTTGCAGTCACGGGTAAAGCACCATACAAACAAATCCTTAGCCACGGCTTTGCACTCGATGGTGAAGGTAAAAAAATGAGTAAATCGGTCGGAAACGTGATTGATCCAATTAAAGTGATGAAACAGTTAGGTGCCGATATCATTCGATTATGGGTATCTTCAGTTGATTATCAAGCGGATGCAAGGGTATCTAACGAAATTTTAAATCAAGTGGCTGAAGTATATCGTAAAATTCGTAATACGATGCGCTTCATGCTTGGAAATTTAAATGGGTTCGAGGCAAGTGATCGAGTAGATTATAACGATATGCCTGAACTTGAACAATATATGATGATTAAATTGAATCATCTTGTAGAAAAAGTTAAAACAGCATATGATCAATACCAATTCTTAACAGTATATAATGCCATCCATAACTACTGCACAACAGATCTTAGTGCCTTTTATATGGATATAGCAAAAGATACTTTATATATTGAACCGAAAAATAGCTTGCGTCGTAAATCAGCTCAAACGGTTCTTTATGATACCATTACAGCTCTTACAAAATTATTATCACCCATTATTCCGCACACTGCAGAAGAGGTTTGGAGCTACATTCCTGGAACGGAAGGATACGTACAACTAACAGATATGCCGGAAGTTCAAACATTTGATAATGCTCCTGAATTAAAGGACAAATGGGATAAATTGGTTGACTTGCGTAATGATGTATTAAAATCACTTGAAAAAGCTCGAAACGCAAAAATTATTGGAAAATCACTTGAAGCGGGTGTCACATTATATCCAAGTGAAGCATATGGAACTTTTTTAAAGGATGCAAAAGAATTGGATAAACTATTCATCGTATCAGAAGTCCATATTGGCGGTAGCTTAGACGATGCTCCAGCAGAAAGCGAGTCATATCAAGACGTTGCTGTTGTTGTAAAACCTGCTGAAGGTGAAAAATGTGAACGTTGTTGGACTATTTCTCCAACTGTTGGAGAGGATCATGATCATCCAACACTCTGTTCATCGTGTGCAGCTATTGTAAAAGAGAATTATGAAGGTTAATTTGTAAAAACTTAGTTAGTCTAAAACCTCCTTATTTGATGAACACTAAGAGATGTTCGAAGGATAAGGAGGGTTTTTCATGCGGTTGCGGTCTTATCGAAACTTAAAAAAATCATTATTCGAACGAAAAGCTGAAATAGAAAAATCACTTAATATAAATGAAGAATTTGGAACAGAAATTGCCTTTGCGGATGATAACGCTTCTGGTGAATTATCGCAATATGACAATCATCCTGCTGATTCTGGAACACAGTTATACGAACGCGAAAAAGACATTACTCTTAAGCGTTTAGCACGGAGAGAACTTAATGAAATACAACATGCCTTGGATAAGTTAGAAAACGGAACGTACGGCATTGATGAAAAAACAGGGAAAAAGATCCCCTATGCAAGACTTAAAGCATTGCCAACAGCAAGAACAGCGGTTGATCTTTCCGCAAAACAGGCTGTTCACAGTGATATAAGACCTGTTGATGAAAGTTTTTTATTGGAAAATGCGGAAAGCACTCTTGGAGACAAACTCGACTACGATGAGGAAAATGCTTACGATATTGTCGCTTCATATAACGATATAGACATGGTATACGATGATTCATCGATTATTGATAGTAGTAACGATCAAGTTGGATATGTTGAAAATATTGAAGCTGTCCTTGCAACAGGTATCGACGGGTATCATGGTGACGAGGAAGTTCAATTTTTACGAAATGTCCAATATGACAAAGAAATGAAAAGAGATCATGGGTATTTTACCGAAGATTTAGATGTTGATGATGAGGATCTCGGTTACGATGAATGATTTAAAACCCTCCACTGCTAAGATAGAGTGGAGGGTATATTCTTAATTAAAACTGGTTTATGCTGTTTACAATAGATTTAACATAGCCTATTATAACCCGGTATGCTAAAATTTTAGAAGTGAGATAAGTCAGTTTAGGGGGGGCGGTTTCTTGATATATTATCTTCTTGCACTCATTGTTTTAGGTATCGACCAAATTTCAAAATATATGATTGTAAAAAATATGGATGTTGGACAAAGTATAACTATGATCCCACAGTTTCTATACGTTACATCAATCCGAAATAAAGGTGCAGCTTGGAGCATATTGGAAGGACAAAGATTATTCTTTTTTATTGTGACCTTCGTCGTTCTCGTTATTGTGATCTATTATATGCAGAAAATCGGAAGGTTTCGTCCATTATTAGGGCTCGCCTTGGCATTTGTTTTGGCAGGAACAGTAGGGAATTTTCTTGACCGTTTATTTAGGGGTGAGGTCGTTGATTTTATACATACCGTTTTTGGATCCTACCAATTTCCGGTTTTTAATGTCGCTGATTCCTCTCTTTTCATTGGAGTTGTCCTTATCATTATTTATATTTTGATTACAGAAAAGAAGGAGAAGAAAAATGGAAGTTTTAAGTAAGGTTATTCGTGAAGATGAACAGGGAGAAAGGCTTGATAAGTGGGTTTCTCAAACGTTGCCTGATCAATCACGAAGTCGTATTCAAGAACTCATTAAGACAAACTGTATTAAAGTAAATGGGAAATCCGTGAAGCCAAATTATCGTATTAGTCCAAATGATGAGATTATGATCACGATTGTTGATCCTGAACCTCTTGATGTCATACCGGAGGACATACCGCTTGACATCGTATATGAAGATGCTTCTGTTCTTGTTGTAAACAAGCCAAGAGGAATGGTTGTACACCCAGCTCCAGGACATCCTAATGGGACATTGGTCAATGCTCTGATGTATCATTGCAAGGATCTCTCTGGAATTAATGGGGTACTCAGACCCGGCATTGTCCACAGAATTGATAAAGATACATCGGGGCTAATCATGATTGCTAAAAATGATGAAGCCCACCATTCACTCGTAGAGCAATTAAAAGCGAAAACGACACATCGAATTTATAAAGCGATTGTTCATGGCGTGATCACACACGATGAAGGAACCATTGATGCCCCAATAGGGCGTGCTGAGTCAGACCGCAAAAAGATGGCTGTTACAAAACTTCATAGCCGTGAAGCGGTAACTCATTTTGATGTTGAAGAACGATTTGATGGCTATACCTATGTGTCCTGTAAACTCGAAACAGGAAGAACACATCAAATACGGGTCCATATGGCGTACATTGGCCATCCTGTTGCTGGCGATCCAAAGTACGGACCTAAAAAAACATTAGGGATCAAAGGACAAGCTCTGCATGCAGCTGAATTAGGCTTTGTTCATCCGGTAAGTAAAGAGAAAATGATATTTAAGGCCCCACTTCCTAAAGACATGGAGAAAGAGTTAAAAAAATTAAGAGCAAACTATTGACATTAGTACCCCAGTTTGAGATACTTAACGTGCTTAAAGGAACTTAAAATCAAATAATTGAAACCTTTAATTATGAGTCCAGAGAGGCCAAGAAGGTAAACTATACTGTTATATGTTTGGGATGAATGCCCAAAATATACTTTTTATCTTAGTTTAGATTACCAACCTCTTTCCTAACATGGACAAGAGGTTTTATTATTTTAAAAAGGATGACGAGCCATGGCAGAAAAAAGCATCATGGATGCACAAGCAATAAGACGTGCGTTAACGCGTTTATCCCATGAAATCATCGAACGAAATAAAGGTGTAAACCACGTTGTATTAGCTGGAGTGAAAACGCGTGGTGTCTTCATTGCGGAAAGGCTCGCTGAACGAATTAAACAAATTGAAGGTCAAAAATTAAATGTAGGCGAAATCGATATTACCCTTTATCGAGACGATGTAAAAAAGAAAAGTTTAGAGCCTGAATTAAAAGAGACGCATATTCCAGTAGCTGTGGAGAATAAAACCGTCATTATAGTTGATGATGTTCTTTACACAGGTAGAACAGCTAGAGCAGCAATGGAAGCAATTATGGATATTGGTCGACCTGAACGCATTCAACTTGCAGTCCTGATTGATCGTGGTCATCGTGAACTTCCGATAAGACCGGACTACATCGGAAAAAATGTTCCAACTTCCAAATCGGAAATTATTGCGGTTCATATCGAAGAAGTCGATCAAGAAGATGGCGTATTTATAGAAGAATAAAATTAAACGATTCACCCTTTTAAATGCAGTACCGAGAGACTGATAAGGGGGCATAATTTGGTGTGCATGTGTATACCAAAAAACCTCTTTATCAAAACAAATGATAAAGAGGTTTTTTGTTTGTTAAGAATAAAATTTGGGAGGCTAACTAAATGGCTAATCTGTTAACAATGAATGATTTATCTGCAAGAGACATTGAATGGATTTTAGATCGCGCGGAATCAATTCAGAAAGATAAAAAGAAATTTAGAGAGTCTAAACCCATACTCGTAACCAATCTTTTTTTTGAACCTAGTACACGTACGAGATTCAGTTTTGAAACGGCAGAGAAAAGACTTGGCTTTCAAGTACTTAACTTTACATCTGAGACATCTAGTACAACTAAAGGCGAAACGTTGTATGATACAGTCAGGACGCTAGAAGAGATTGGAACGGATATAGCTGTTATAAGACATAAAGATGATCATTACTTCGATCAATTAATTCATAATAATATCAAATTGAATATCGTTAATGCAGGGGATGGAAGTGGGCATCATCCTACTCAATCATTGCTTGACCTCCTAACAATAAGACAAGAGTTTATCTTGTTTCAAGGATTGACCGTTGCCATAATTGGTGACTTAAGACATAGCCGGGTAGCTCGGTCAGATGCGGAAGTGTTAACAAGTCTCGGATGTAGGGTCGTTTTCTCTGGTCCTAAAGAATGGCATAATCCGGAATTACCAGGTGACTATATGCCAATGGATGAGGCTGTTCGTATAGCCGATGTTGTGATGATGCTAAGAATTCAACATGAAAGACATCAACATACATTAGATCTTACTAAGGAAGAGTATCATCAGGCTTATGGCTTAACATTGAAACGATCAGAAATGATGAAAAAAGGAAGTATTATCATGCATCCAGCACCTGTTAATCGCGGCGTTGAAATTGCAGATGAATTGGTTGAAAGCGAAAACTCGAGAATATTTAAACAAATGCATAATGGTGTGGCGATCCGAATGGCTGTTCTCGAATGGGCACTTGAAACAGAGAGAGGGGAAATGAATCGTGGCGAACTTATTAAAGAATGGTAAGGTTTTTATAAACGGACAATTAGAACAAAAAGATATACTCATAAAGGATGGGAAAATCACCAAAATAGAAGATAATATATTAGAAGACGGAGCTAACATCATAGATGTTGAAGGTAAAATTGTTTCACCAGGATTTGTCGATGTTCATGTCCATCTTCGTGAACCAGGCGGAGAGCACAAAGAAACAATCAAGACAGGAACAGAGGCAGCGGCTCGCGGTGGTTTTACGACAGTATGTGCCATGCCAAACACAAAACCCGTACCTGATCGTCCGGAGCGTATGAAGGCTTTACTTGAAAAAATTAAAGAAGATGCCGTTGTTCATGTCCTTCCTTATGGTGCCATTACTCAGGATTTAAAAGGTGAAGTATTGACGGATGTAAAAGCACTGAAAGAACTCGGAACATTTGCTCTTACTGACGATGGTGTCGGTGTTCAAACAGCGGGGATGATGTTCGAAGCGATGAAAGCTGCAGCAAAATGCAACGTCCCAGTTGTCGCTCACTGTGAAGATAATTCACTCATTTATGGTGGAGTCGTGCATGATGGAAAATTCGCAAGAGAACATGGAATTAAAGGAATCCCAAATATTTGTGAAGCCACTCAAATTGCAAGAGATGTTTTATTAGCAGAAGCAGCCGGTGCTCATTATCATGTATGCCACGTCAGTACGAAAGAATCCGTTCGTGTGATCAGAGATGCCAAACGTGCCGGTATTCATGTAACAGCAGAAGTAACACCTCATCATATGCTGCTAACTGAAGAGGATATACCGGGGATTGACACCAACTACAAAATGAATCCGCCACTTCGTAGTAAAGAAGATCATCAAGCTTTAATCGAAGGTTTAATGGATGGAACCATTGATATGATTGCAACGGACCATGCCCCGCATTCGGAAAGTGAAAAAGCGAAACCAATTGAAAAAGCGCCATTTGGCATTGTTGGTTCAGAAACAGCCTTTCCATTATTGTATACCCATTTTGTGAAAGAAGGACGAATGACCTTAACAGAGCTTCTCTCTTTCATGACGGTCAAACCAGCGAAAACGTTTAACCTTGATTGTGGAAAAATCGAAGTTGGAAAAGAAGCAGATATCGTTGTTATTGACTTAGAAAAAGAACAAAAAATCGATGTTAACCAGTTTTACTCAAAAGGCAAAAATACACCTTTCGATGGATGGAATTGTATTGGATGGCCAATCATGACATTTGTTTCAGGACAGCTAGCATGGAAAGAAGGAGTGACAGTACAATGAGTAAGCAACAATTGATTTTAGAAAATGGAACAGTATTCGTCGGAGAACAACTAGGCAGCTCAAATGGTATGAAGGGTGAAGTTGTTTTTAATACAGGAATGACGGGCTATCAAGAAATTATGACGGACCCATCATACTTCGGTCAAATTGTTGTATTGACTTATCCTCTTATCGGAAACTACGGAATTAACCGATCAGATTTCGAATCAAAAGCCCCCTTTATCTCGGGGCTTGTTGTTCGAGAAGCACAAGATGTACCTTCACATTGGCGCAGTGAACAATCCTTAGATGCTTTTCTAAAAAGCTATGATATTCCTGCGATTCAAGGAATTGATACGCGGAAATTAACAAAAATGATTCGTGAATACGGAACATTACGAGGAAAGATTTGTTCAATGGATGTGGATGCCAGTGAAGTCGTGAAAGAGCTTAATAAATGGGAACTCCCCACGCATCAAGTGAGTCAAGTAACAACCAAAATGTCATATACAAGTCCTGGGCAAGGACGCCGAATTGTACTCGTCGATTTTGGGATGAAAAAAGGGATCCTTAGAGAGTGTGTACGACGTGGCTTTGACATAACCGTCGTTCCTGCAACGACAGGAGCTGAAGAAATTCTTAACCTTCAACCGGATGGTGTTATATTAAGTAATGGACCTGGAGATCCAAAATCGGTACCGGATGCGATCCAAATGGTAAGAGAACTTCTTGGTAAAACACCGATTTTTGGAATCTGTCTCGGTCATCAATTACTAGCTCTTGCATGCGGAGCTAACACAGAGAAAATGCGATTCGGTCACAGAGGATCTAACCACCCGGTAAAAGATTTGGAAACAGGTCAATTCATGCTCACTTCTCAAAATCATGGCTATACTGTTGATGAAAAATCATTAGAACTCACTCAATTATCTGTTACGCATCTTGCGATAAATGACCAAACAATCGAAGGACTTAAACATAGAGATTATCCAGCATTTAGTGTGCAATTCCACCCTGAAGCTTCTCCAGGGCCAGAAGACAGCAATCCATTGTTTGATAAATTCCAACAAATGATCGAACAAACTAAGAAAGCAGGTGTTCAATTTGCCTAAGCGTCAAGACATCAAGAAAATTCTCGTCATCGGATCAGGTCCAATTGTGATCGGACAAGCGGCTGAATTTGATTACTCAGGGACTCAGGCTTGTCAATCTTTAAAAGAAGAAGGATATGAAGTGATATTAATCAATTCAAATCCAGCAACGATTATGACTGATACGGATATGGCAGATCGCGTCTATATTGAACCACTAACCGTTTCTTTCGTAAGTAAAATTATTCGTAAAGAACGTCCAGATGGAATGCTTGCGACATTAGGTGGTCAAACAGCACTTAATTTGGCCATTGATCTCGATCGTACCGGTATACTCGATGAACTAAACGTTCAACTCCTAGGAACAAATCTTGAAAGTATTGATAAAGCGGAAGATCGTGAGAAGTTTAGAGCTTTAATGCTTGAGATTGGTGAACCCGTTCCTGAAAGTGACATTGTGACGAGTCTGGAAGAAGCCAAACACTTTGTAGAAAAAATTGGCTATCCGGTCATCATTAGACCAGCCTTTACACTTGGTGGAACAGGTGGCGGTATTGTAGAAAATGAAGAAGAACTAAATGTCATTGTTGAAAATGGTCTGAAACAAAGCCCAGTTCATCAAGTTCTTATTGAGCGCAGCATTGCAGGATTCAAAGAAATTGAATATGAAGTCATGCGTGATGCCAATGACGGGGCGATCAGTGTCTGTCATATGGAAAACATTGATCCAGTAGGGATTCACACTGGTGACTCAATCGTAACTGCACCATGTCAAACCTTAACAGATCGTGATATTCAAAGACTGAGAAGTGTTTCATTAAAAATTGTACGTGCTCTTAAAATTGAAGGTGGATGTAACGTACAATTAGCTTTAGATCCTAATAGTGATAATTATTACATCATTGAAGTTAATCCACGTGTTAGCAGATCATCTGCCCTTGCGTCGAAAGCGACTGGGTATCCTATTGCAAAAGTAGCTGCGAAAATTGCTGCTGGTTATCATTTAGATGAAATAAAAAACGCTGTAACGGGTTCGACGTATGCTAGCTTTGAGCCTTCATTAGATTATGTTGTAACAAAGATACCAAGATGGCCATTTGATAAATTTGATGCAGCCAACCGAAAACTAGGAACACAAATGAAGGCAACTGGTGAAGTTTTAGCTCTTGGACGCACATTTGAGGAATCTATCTTAAAAGCGGTTAGATCCCTGGAAACGGATACGATGCACCTCCATTTGAAAGAGAGTGAAGAACTCTCTACAGATGAATTAATGGCTAAAATTCAAAAAGCAGATGACCGTAGATTATTCTTCATTGCAGAACTTATGAGGCGTGGAAGTTCCATAGAAGATATTTGGAAGCCTACGAAAATTAATCGCTTCTTCCTAATGAAAATAGAAAATATCATCAAGATGGAACAACATCTAAAAACGGCAAAAAACGATCTAGATACCTTATATAAGGCCAAACGGATGGGATTTTCAGATAGCATCATCGCTGATATTTGGGGAGCTTCAGAACGTGATATTTATACCTTAAGAAAAGACAATGGAATGATTCCTGTATATAAAATGGTTGATACATGTTCGGGTGAGTTTGAGTCGGAAACACCTTACTATTACAGCACTTATGAAGAGGAAAATGAGTCCATCACGTCTAACAAAGAAAGTGTTCTTGTCCTTGGTTCGGGTCCCATTCGAATTGGTCAAGGCGTAGAATTCGATTATGCGACTGTTCATACAGTTTGGGGCATTAAAGAGAAAGGCTACGAAGCCATTATTATTAATAATAACCCTGAAACAGTCTCCACAGATTTCAGTATCTCGGACAAACTATATGTTGAGCCATTAACGATTGAAGATGTCATGCATGTTGTGGATCTTGAAAAACCAAAAGGTGTCATCGTTCAATTTGGTGGTCAAACGGCGATAAATTTAGCTGAAGAACTATCAAATCGTGGCGTACAAATTCTAGGGACTTCGCTTGATGCAATGGATCAGGCAGAAGACAGAGATCGTTTTGAACAACTGCTCTTAAATCTTAATATAGACCGTCCAGCTGGAAAAACAGCCTTCTCGATTGAAGGGGCTATCGATATTGCCAATTCACTTGGCTATCCTGTTCTCGTTAGACCATCCTATGTATTAGGTGGAAGAGCAATGGAAATTGTTTATCGACAAGAAGAATTAGAGCGATACATGAAAAATGCTGTAAAAATAAACCCTGATCATCCAGTTCTCATTGATCGTTATTTAGTGGGTACGGAAATCGAAGTAGACGCCATTTCTGATGGTGAAACCGTCTATATTCCTGGAATTATGGAACATATTGAACGTGCAGGTGTTCACTCAGGCGACTCCATTGCGGTTTACCCTCCACAAAGTTTAAGTGTTGAATTAAAGGACAAAATCATTGAAACAACCATAAAATTGGCACGTGGACTTAAAATAGTCGGACTCCTAAACATCCAATTTGTTATTCATCAAAATAATGTGTATGTCATCGAGGTAAACCCAAGAGCAAGTCGTACGGTACCATTTATTAGTAAAATAACGGGTGTACCAATGGCGAAATTAGCGACTTATGTCATTCTTGGTGAAACTCTAGAAGGTCTTGGTTACAAAACAGGTGCCCACCCAGAACCAGAACGTGAAGTTTCCGTTAAAGTGCCTGTCTTCTCATTTGCCAAATTGCGCAGTGTTGATATTACGCTTGGACCTGAAATGAAATCAACTGGTGAAGTTATGGGTCGAGATATAACTTTGGAGAAAGCCTTATATAAAGGTCTTATTGCGAGTGGCATGTCGATTCCTTTACATGGATCGGTTTTATTCACAATTGCCGATCACGACAAAGAAGAGTCTTTACCACTGATCAAACGTTTCTATGATATTGGGTACAATCTGCTTGCTACAGAAGGCACCGCACGTTTTATTAGAGAACATCAGATTCCTGTTACAACTGTAAATAAAATTGATGGCGATGCACCGAATATGCTTGATGTTATCCGCCATGGCGAGGCCCAATTTATTGTAAATACCTTAACAAGAGGAAAAAGACCGGCTCGTGATGGATTCCGCATCCGACGAGAGTCAGTCGAAAATGGCGTTGTATGTTTGACATCTCTTGATACCGTTGAAGCATTACTTCGTGTACTTGAGTCACTCGCTTTTAGTGCTGAAAGTATGCCTACCTTTGCAAAAGTGTGAAATTCATCAGAAAGAAGACGGAGGCTTGACTACGATGATAAATGAAAAAATGCTCATCACAAAAAACACCTGTATAGCACCAAAAATATATGAATTGACAGTTCAAGGAGATTTGGTGGATCTTATACGTGAACCTGGACAATTCGTTCATATTAAAGTATCTGATGGAACTTTACCCTTATTAAGACGCCCCATCAGTATTGCTTCAATTAATCGGAATACCAAAGAATTGACTTTAATTTATCGGGTGGATGGAGTTGGAACAAAGACATTATCTTTACGTAGTCAAGGCGACCGATTGGAAATACTAGGCCCTTTGGGGCATGGTTTTCCTCTTGATGTCATAAATCAGGGTGAAACGGCTGTTCTTGTAGGCGGGGGCATTGGTGTCCCTCCGCTTTATGAGTTATCAAAATCTCTTAGTAAAAAAGGGATCAAGGTCATTCACGTGTTAGGATTTAGAACACTTGAGGATACCTTTTATCAAAAACAATTTGAAGAACTTGGGAAGACCGTAATTGTAACGGATGATGGCTCATCTAAATTTAAAGGAACGGTGATTGATGCGCTCCAGCTATTAAATTTAAATTACCAGGTGATGTATGCATGCGGTCCGACGCCCATGCTTGCTGCACTTGAAAACGGCTATTCAGACAAACCATTATATTTATCCCTTGAAGAGCGGATGGGATGTGCGGTTGGCGCTTGTATGGCCTGTGTTTGCCATACGGTGGATGAAGACGATGAAAAAGGCTATCGTAAAGTGTGTTCTGATGGTCCTGTATTTAAGTCAGGAGAGGTGAAATTATCATGTTAAACGTTAAGCTGCCCGGATTAGACATGAAAAATCCAGTTATGCCAGCATCGGGGTGTTTTTCTTTCGGCAAGGAATATGGTGATTTTTTTGATCTTAATCTCCTTGGGGCCATTGCAATAAAATCGGCAACAAAAGAAGCTCGTTTTGGTAATCCCACCCCTCGCGTTGCTGAAACAACGGCTGGAATGCTCAATGCAATAGGGTTACAAAATCCGGGAGTGGAGCACATTTTAGATCATGAGTTAAAAGATCTTGAAGGCATAGATACACCGATCCTAGCCAATATTGCTGGTAAGCAAGTCGATGATTATGTTTATACGGCAGAGAAAATGTCACAGTCACCACGAGTAAATGCCCTTGAATTGAATATTTCTTGCCCGAACGTAAAAGAAGGCGGCATTACGTTTGGTACAGTTCCGGAAATTGCTGCTCATTTAACTGAAAAAGTAAAGGCCGTATCGGACGTTCCGGTTTACGTTAAATTATCCCCCAACGTTAGTGATATTGTTGGGATGGCAAAGGCGGTTGAAGAAGCTGGTGCAGACGGTTTATCGATGATTAATACGTTGATGGGAATGCGAATTAATTTAAAAACACAAAAACCGATTTTAGCGAATAAAGCGGGAGGTCTCAGCGGCCCTGCGATAAAACCTGTGGCTATTCGGATGATTTATGAAGTAAGTCAGAACGTGAACATCCCAATTATTGGGATGGGAGGCATTCAAGATGCTGATGATGTTATCGAATTTTTCTTAGCTGGTGCAAGTGCTGTAGCGGTAGGAACGGCTAACTTTGTGGATCCGTTTTGCTGTCCAAACATAATCAAAGAACTCCCTGAAAAATTAAAACAAATGAATGTCGATCATATCGATGAATTAAGAGGGAGGAGTTGGGGAAGATGTTAAACAATAAGCTCATTGTTGCGTTAGATGTTTCTTCTAAAGATGACATGTTTTCGTTACTTAAACGAGTCAATCAACCGAACGCCTTCGTAAAAGTTGGTATGGAACTTTTTTTTCAAGAAGGACCAGATATTATCAAGCAATTAAAAGAGCGGAATTATCGTATCTTTCTTGATTTAAAATGTCATGATATCCCGACGACTGTCTATCGTACGATGAAGGGTTTGGCCAAGCTTGGTGTAGACATGGTCAACGTTCATGCTGCTGGTGGTGCGGCTATGATGAGAGCAGCTGTTAAAGGATTAAGTGAAGGATCAAGGGATGGTAAAAAAACGATCTGTCTCGCTGTCACTCAGTTGACAAGTACAAATGACGATATGCTTCATCATGAAATATTAATTGACAAACCAATGAATGAGGTCATTCAAGCCTATAGTCAACTTGCCTATGAAAGCGGTATTGATGGCGTAGTATGTTCACCTTGGGAAGCGAGTCTCGTTAAAGAAGCAACATCTGAAACCTTTGTGACGGTGACGCCTGGGATTCGCCTCATGTCCGATAAACAAGACGATCAAGAAAGAGTAGCCACGCCTAGCAAAGCTCGTGAACTTGGCAGTGATTATATTGTGGTGGGTCGAAGTATTACACAAGCTGAGGATCCAGAGAAGGCCTACTTAGAAGTACAACAACAATGGGGGCGTTAATAAAATGAATCATTCTCAAACAATTGCACGACATCTACTAGAAATCCAAGCGGTGATTTTACAACCTAAGGATCCCTTTACGTGGGCTTCTGGTATTAAATCACCTGTTTATTGCGATAATCGTCTAACGTTAAGCTATCCTGACATTAGATCTGCGATTATTTCAGGATTTGTCGATTTAATCAAAAATCATTACCCTGACGCAGAAGTCATCGCTGGAACGGCAACTGCAGGCATTCCACACGCGGCTTTAATCGCACAAGAAATGAATTTACCGATGGTCTATGTTCGTAGTGCAGCGAAATCACATGGTAAGAAAAAACAGATAGAAGGTCTTGTGAAACCGGGTCAAAAAGTCGTTGTGATTGAAGATTTAATCTCTACTGGAGGCAGTGTTTTAAAAGCTGTTGATGCTCTTAAAGCCGTTGATGCAGAAGTATTAGGCGTTGCTGCGATCTTTACCTATCAATTACCGAGGGCAGATCAACAATTTAAAACAGCAGAAACACAGCTTAACACACTGACAAATTTTGAAGTTTTGATTGAAGAAGCACTCACGCAAAATGTCATTACTAATGAACAGTTAGTAGCATTAAAAAAATGGTACAAAGATCCAGAAAATCAAGATTGGATGCTTCAAGTATAAAGTGAAACTTCCATCAGTGGGGGTCTTTACTTGCCGTAAATTTACGTTAATAGGAAAGAGAAAGCGACTGTCACTAACGACAGTCGCTTTAAACTTTCTTACATTTCATTTTTTAATTTTAAGACGAGTGATTCATCGGGCGTGACATAGAGCGTTTTTTGATGATCGTAAATCACAAACCCAGGTTTTGCGCCATTTGGTTTTCTAACATGCCTAATTTGTGTGTAATCAACAGGAACTTGGCTCGATAATTTTGACTTACTATAGAAGGCAGCCAAACATGCGGCTTCTTCAATGGTTTCGTCAGATGGGTCTGTCGTTTGGATGACGACATGGGAACCAGGGATATCTTTCGTATGCAGCCAAATCTCGTCACTTTTACCTACTTTCATCGTCAAATAATCGTTTTGAATATTATTTTTCCCTACAAGGATGGAAGTACCATCTGTTGCAGTATAACGGTCTAGCTCTGGTCGTTGACGCTTTGTCTGTTTACGATTCGATTTCTTTTGTTTCCTCTTCTTTAAATAGCCACCATCTTCAAGTTCTAGACGTATTTCTTCGATATCTTTTAATGAGGCGGAGTCGATTTGCTGCAATAGGCCTTCAAAATATTGAATTTCATTAACCGTCAATTCTATCTGTTTTTTTACGACGGTATTCGCCGTTTTTGCTTTAGTATATTTTTTAAAAAAAGCTTGTGCATTTTCAGATGGGGTTCGATTTGGGTTTAGAGGTATCGTTAGTTTTGCTTGATTTTCATCATAATAATTAACCACTTCAATCGATTTATCCCCCCTGTGAATAAGATGCATATGGGCAGTTAACAATTCTCCATACAGTTGATACGTTTTGGCTTCGCTGGATGCCTTCAATGTTTTTTCTAATTTCTTTCTTTTAAGCTGATTTTTCTTAAGTTCGTTTGAGATAAAATGCTTCAGGTCGCCAGCACGTTGTTTGACAAGATCATTATCAGCTTTTAATAAATAATATTGATCCAACATGTCATTAACATCATCAAATGTTAATTTATTTCCATTAATATGGGTTAAGTCAATAATGTGGAAAGTATCTTTGCCTTCTTTTGTATAAATGATTTGCGGGTGATCATGATGATGAATAATATCATCTTGAATGGATTTAAAAGCTGACACAATCGCCTTTGGATTTGGAAGCCCAGCTCGAAATAGGACCTCTTTCGAAAGCTGTGGTGAAAAGCCTGTAATCGATTGAGTCAATTGTTGATCAAGTTTTCCAGCATTAAAATCAAGGCTTCGTAAGAGATCATCAGACGTCATGGTTAGTGGATCTTTTTTTTCTTGACTTGGCGGATTAACATATTCTTGTCCAGGTAAAATCGTTCGATAGCGGTTAACGCTTGAAGAAATATGTTTCATACTATCAATAATCAGGCCTCTATCTTTTTCAATTAAAACGACATTACTGTGTCGTCCCATTATTTCTATAATCAATCGTTTAATGGTTATATCACCGAGTTCATTTCGCGTACGAAAATCCATTTGAATGATTCTTTCACAACCGACTTGTGTGAAACTTTCAAGAAAACTACCTTCAAGATGTTTACGTAGTAACATACAAAACATCGTCGGTTCTTTAGGATTATCGTAGCTCGCTTTTGTTAAATGAAGTCTAGCAAAACTTGCATTTATGGATATTAATAGTTTATGGTTTTTTCCATTAGAACGAATATGAAGTAAAAGATCGTATGGATTAGGTTGATAAATTCTGGTTAATCTACCACTAACAAGTTTTTGAAGAGCATGTGTGACAGAACGAACAACGATTCCATCAAAAGGCATTTTGGATTCCTCACTTTCTATACCAAGCGCATTTTATCATGATAATAAAAATACACGTCTATTTAGTATAGCATTTTATTTAACCTGAGTCATTTTATAGTCATTTATCTAAAAAGATG
>NZ_WNHB01000012.1 GCF_009718825.1 Terrilactibacillus tamarindi
TTTAACTTCTCTGATTGATAAATTGATATGCATAGTTGATAGACTCGTGCTGGTAGTTATAAAGTGAGTCTTGAGGTCGATAGATTAAGATTATGTCAATAAATTTAATCGATAGAGACTACTCGGATGAAGCCTTATCGAGATCTTAGTTTGATCGGATTCATCATATCAATTAGGTTATTAAATTTATTAAAGCGGGTAAAACTGAGTAAGACGATCTTAAGATTCTACAAAACCTTGAACAGACTGTCTGACTTTTGATTTTGTCACCCTTTTACAATATAATGAAATGGTATGAGTTAAAAAGCGTGAAGGTGAATATCTCTAAAAAGATGAACACAAATGAATTTGTAGATTTTTTTAAAATAGATCGGGTGATATGAATGAAAAGAGCAAGATTAATTTATAATCCGACGTCAGGTCGTGAAATCGTAAAAAAAAATATTCCTTACATATTAGAGCGTTTAGAGAATGCAGGATATGAAACATCTGCATACGCTACAAAAGGTGAAAATGATGCGACGCGTGAAGCTCGTCGAACAGTTGAGCGTCAATTTGATTTGGTCATTGCAGCTGGTGGAGATGGTACGATTAACGAAGTCGTCAATGGTCTCGCTGAACAACCTTATCGCCCCAAGCTAGGCATTTTACCCGTGGGTACAACGAATGACTTTGCTCGGGCTATTAACATTCCACGTACCATTGCTGGAGCTTGTGATGTGTTGTGCGAGGGAGATGTTATTCCTCTCGATGTCGGAAAAGTGAATGATCGGTATTTTATTAATATCGCAGGTGGCGGTAAGCTAACGGAACTCACTTATGACGTACCAAGTAAATTAAAAACGATGCTTGGACAGCTGGCTTACTATTTAAAGGGCATTGAGATGTTGCCTTCATTGCGGCCAACGAATGTCCGTATTCAATATGATGACCGTGTTTTTGAAGGCGATATAATGATGTTTCTTGTATCCAATACCAATTCTGTCGGCGGTTTTGAAAAAATTGCTCCTCAAGCTTCAGTGCATGACGGTTTATTTGATTTAATCATACTTAAGAAAACGAATCTCGCGGAGTTCATACGTCTAGCGACTCTAGCTCTTCGGGGCGAACATATGCGTGATCCGAAAGTCATCTATGCTCAAGCTAAGCGAATTCATATCTATACCGATGAAAAAATGCAAATCAATTTAGACGGCGAGTACGGCGGCGACTTACCAGGAGAATTTGTTAATTTATCGCATCATCTCGAATTGATCGTTCCCAAAGATATGGCTAGTCAGCAATTAAACGATTCCGAGCAGGTTGAAGAATTAGAAAGCCCAGAGGATTAATTAAAAGATTTTACTTTAAGAAAGACAAGTACGCATACAGACAGCGTGCTTTCTTTTTATTTATTGTATTGAAAAAGGTGGAATAAGATGAAGTCAGGCATTCCAGTAGAAAAAAATCAAGAAGTAGATGTGACTTTTACAGACTTAACCCATGAAGGAGCAGGAATTGCTAAAGTTGAAGGGTATACATTATTTGTCCCAGGAGCTCTTCCAGGAGAAAAAGGGATCGTAAAAATTGTTAAAACAAAAAAAGGTTACGGCTATGCGAAATTAATCGAAATAAAAGAAAAAAGTCCAGATCGAGTGGATCCTCCGTGTTACATATATGATCAATGCGGAGGATGCCAGCTCCAACATCTGAGCTACAAAGGTCAATTAATATATAAAAAACAAGTCGTTCAAGATGTTTTAACACGAATAGGTGGCATAAAAGATGCCACGGTCCATGATACATTAGGAATGGAAGACCCATGGACTTACCGTAATAAAGTGCAAGTACCCGTTGCCTCACAAAATGGTGAACTTATTGCTGGATTTTTTCGAAAAAGAAGCCATGATATTGTTGAAATGGATAAATGTATTATTACCGAAGAAACGATAGATGAGGTCATCCAAGAAGTCAAAAGGATCGCCAAAACATGCGGTATTACTCCATACGCTGAACAAAAACATCGCGGAACACTAAGGCATATCATGGCTCGGATTGGCGTTAATACGGGTGAAGTGATGGTCGTGCTTGTCACAAGAACAAAAGATCTACCTTTCCGTAAATCATTAATAAAAGGGATTACCGAAGCTTTTCCTCAAGTCAAATCGATCGTTCAAAATGTAAATACGAAACGAACAAATGCGATTTTTGGTAATGAAACTCAAGTCCTATGGGGAAGAGACGTGATCTACGATACGATCGGCGACGTGAAGTTTGCAATATCAGCACGTTCTTTCTATCAAATCAACCCAAGTCAAACAAAGGTCCTCTATGACAAGGTGCTTGAGTATGCTAAGCTCTCAGGAACTGAATCTGTCATTGATGCCTATTGCGGCATTGGTACCATTTCATTATTCCTCGCTCAAAAAGCAGGACATGTTTATGGGGTTGAAATTGTTCCTGAAGCGATAGAAGATGCAAAGAAGAATGCGGAATTAAATCAAATAACAAATGCCACTTTTGAAGCAGGACAAGCAGAAAAAGTCATCCCAGCATGGTATAATCAAGGGATAAAAGCAGATGTCATCGTCGTCGATCCTCCGCGAAAAGGCTGCGATGAAGCCCTTCTTCAAACCATGATCGACATGAAACCGAAACGAATTGTGTATGTGTCTTGTAATCCAGCGACATTGGCGAGGGATTTAAAAGTGTTAGAAGCAGGTGGATTTAGGACAGTTGAAGTGCAGCCGGTGGACATGTTTCCGCAGACGATGCACGTTGAGGTAGTATCGCAGATTATTTTAAAAGAAGAAGCAGGTTCCCGGTAAGGGAAAAACCTGCTTCTATTCAAATGTTGGGGCGGCAAATCGATAATGAATTATTGGTGTGCCGTCCTCTTTTACTTCAATTCGGTTAATTAACCGATGTAAAATTTCAGGAGTTAAATCATCAAAGTTTAAAAAGTGAAGAAGCTCTTCTTTTAGCTTGTCGTTATTATCCATGACTTGCTCACTTTCAAGCATCGTGATCATTTCATTTTTCTTTTCACTAAGCTGAGCGAGTTCGTTATTATTATCTTCCACCATATCTAAATACTTATCTTGATTGATTTTCTCATCGGCGAGCATATTGATGAATTTCCTTTTTCGCACTTTTAGAACATCCATTTGCTTGTTGAGCTTATCAAGTTTTTGTTGAATATCCTTCTTTGATTTCTTCGACTTTGTCTCTAGTTCTTTCAGAAATTGTTCTTTATCAATTTCTTGAACAAGTTTTTGAATATCATACAAGATTGTCTCTTTGAGAAAGTCTTCTTTAATCGTATGGGCGGTACAAGCTTTTTTGCCATGACGAGCATAATTTCCACAAATGTAACCATTAGGTCTATTACTCCGGAACCACATTCCCTTCCCACAATCAGCGCAAAACAGAATGTTTGTGAACAAGTGAAGCTTAGGAGCTGTAATGAATTTCTTTCTTTGTTTCATCAACCTTTGCACATCTTCTAACATATCTCTTGGAATAATGGCATCATGCTTATCTCGAAAGATAAACTGTTCCTTTTCAGATTGTTTTTTCCGCTTTTTGCTCGGTAATGCTCTAGGAATGATTTCATCCAGTCTATATTTGTCTTCTTTTTCTTGTCCTCCACTCTTGGAGTCCTCTTTTCCTGTTAAAAATGAATGCTCTTGGCCTCAAGCGATAATCATCTTACTTTTAAGAAATTAATATTCTTATAGGTCTAAGGAACTATTTTTGCTATGGTAAAATAAATAAGACACAAAATAAGATTTTCCAAGAAAGCACATATCTTATTTCATAAAAGAGGTAGTATAATTAGACTGGAAATTATTTAGGAGGAAAATCATCATGATTACAGGTGAAATTAAAAATAAAATCGATGGGATTTGGACAACGCTTTGGACAGAGGGCAATACAAATCCATTAACAAATATTGAGCAATTAACTTATTTGCTGTTCATTAAAGGATTAGATGAAAGCGAATTGCGTAAAGAAAAGGATGCGGCTTTTTTAGGCTTAGAACATACAGGTGTTTTCTCTGAAATGCCAGCTGATTTTACGGAAATACAAAAAGAACATTGGCCAAAAATGCGATGGACTCAATTTAAACAACTTCCTGCTGAAGAGATGCATCAAGTGATGATTACTACTATCTTCCCATTTATTAAAACATTAGGAGGTAAAGAAGATTCTGCATTCTCTAAATATATGAAAGATGCTTCGTTCATGATTAATAAACCAGCAACACTGCAAAAGGTTGTCACAGCACTTGATAGTATTCCAATGGAAGATCGTGATACACAAGGAGACATCTACGAGTATTTATTATCAAAGTTACAAACGTCCGGTACAAACGGTCAGTTTAGAACACCGCGCCACATTATCAATATGATTGTCGAGTTGATGAAACCAACACCTGAAGATACAATTATTGACCCTGCAATGGGATCAGCGGGTTTCTTAGTATCAGCAAGTGAATACTTACGTAAGAACCATAGTAATTTATTTCTTGTAGAGGGATTAAAGAATCATTTCCACAAAGAAATGTTCTATGGAAATGATATGGATACAACGATGTTACGAATTGGTGCAATGAATATGATGCTACATGGTGTAGATGCGCCAAACATTGAATATCGAGATTCTTTATCGGAAGACAACATAGAGGCGGAGAATTATACATTAGTATTAGCCAATCCGCCATTTAAAGGTTCATTAGACTATGAATCTGTATCAAATGACTTATTAAAAATCGCTAAAACAAAGAAAACGGAGTTGCTGTTTTTATCCTTATTCTTGCGTATCCTAAAACCGGGTGGACGAGCAGCAGTTATTGTACCGGATGGCGTTTTATTTGGTAGCTCTAATGCTCATAAAGCCATACGGAAAGAAATCATTGATAACAATAAGTTAGATGCGATTATCTCCATGCCAAGTGGAGTCTTTAAACCATATGCAGGGGTATCAACGGGAATTATGATTTTTACGAAAACAGGCACAGGTGGTACAGACAAAGTATGGTTCTATGATATGAAAGCAGATGGGTATTCACTAGATGATAAAAGGTCACCAATTGAAGAAAATGATATTGCTGATATTATTGAACGTTTTAGCAATTTATCAAGCGAAAAAGAACGCAAACGGACAGAACAATCATTCTTTGTACCAGTTGATAAAATTCGGGAGCAAGGGTATGATTTGTCGATTAATAAGTATAAAGAGGTTGAGTATGAGGAAGTGGAGTTTGCTTCAACGATAGAAATAATTGGAAAAATTGAGAGTCTTGAATTAGAGATTATTAAAGGAATTAATGAGCTGAAAGATATGTTGAAAGCTGGTGACATATAGAATGGAATTTAAATGTATAGGTGATATTGCATCATTTGTTAATGGATTTGCTTTTAAACCAGAACAATGGGAAACTGTAGGTTTGCCAATTATACGTATACAAAATCTTACAAGTTCTACCAGTGAGTTTAACTATTATAATGGAAAAATTGATGATAAATATATTGTTAATAAAGGTGACATTTTAATAGCATGGTCTGCAAGTTTAGGGGTTCACGAATGGAATGAAGATAAGGCTCTATTAAATCAACATATTTTTAAAGTGGTGTTTAACAAAGTTGAAGTAAATAAAAGTTACTTTAAATATATGGTATCACATGCTTTAACAATGGCTACGAAATATCTTCATGGATCTACAATGAAACATTTGACTAAAAAGTATTTTGACAATATTCAAATTCCATTTCCTTCATTAAGAATACAAGAACACATAGGAAAGGTTTTAGATAACGTAAATAATTTAGTTAACAAGCGAAGATCTCAAATCGCTGCATTAGATGAATTAACACAAAGTGTGTTTTTGGAAATGTTTGGAAATCCTAAATCTCAAAATACTAAATTTGCCAAGAAATCACTTGGTGATTTTGGTGAAGTAATTACTGGTAATACACCATCACGTAAAGTTAAAGAATATTATGGTGACCATATTGAATGGATTAAATCAGATAATATTAATACCCCTTATCATTTTTTGACTACAGCAGAAGAATATTTGTCCGAAAAAGGTATGGAAAAAGGGCGTATAGCACCTAAAAACTCAATTTTGATTACTTGTATAGCTGGTTCGAAAAGTTGTATAGGGAATGCTGCAATTGCAGATAGAAAAGTAGCTTTTAATCAACAAATTAATGCGATTATACCAAGAGGAAATCCTTTCTTCTTATATACGCAATTTTTAGTAGGAAAAGAATTAGTTCAGTCGGCATCTACTAATGGAATGAAGGGGCTTGTTAGTAAGGGATCCTTTCAAAAAATTGAGTTTATTTCCCCTCCAAACGAATTGCAAGATGAATTTGGGAATAAATTTTTAGTTATTCAAAATCAAAAACAACAATTATTAACTTCTCTTCAGAAAATGGAAGAGTTATATAATTCACTTTTACAAAAGTCCTTCAAAGGTGAGTTATTCCAAGATTAAGAGGTTGAAAGAGTGTATTCTCGTAAAGGAGATGATATGATGTCGAATTTTGGATTTTTGCAGGAGAAGAAAACGTTTAGTAGCTTTGCGAATGCTTGTGTTGAAGCGGAGAAAGCGATGCAAGTTAGTCCAGCAACGTGTGCGATTTTATCGCGCCGTGCGCTGGAGTTAGCTGTGAAATGGGTTTATCAGTTCGATCAGGATGTGAAAATTCCGTATCAAGATAATTTATCAAGCTTGATTCATGATCGACATTTCCTAGCCATTATAGATGAAGAATTGTTGCCAATGTTGAAATACATTGTAAAGTTAGGCAATGCAGCTGTTCATACAAATGTCGCAATTACACGAGATGAAGCGGTTTTGTCGTTACATAATTTACACCAATTTATTTCGTGGATTGATTATTGTTATGCAGAGGAATATACAGCACCAGAATTTAATGAATCTCTTCTTTATACATCAGAGTATAAGCGTGAACGACCGGAAGAACTTCATGATTTATATGAAAAGCTAAGTGCCAAAGACCAGAGTCTGGACGAGTTGCGTAGGCAAAACGAAGAACTACGTAAGCAGTTAACAGCGAACCGAGTTATTCAACAGGAAGAGTATCAGTTCCAAGTCGATGAAATATCAGAGTTTGAAACACGTAAACGTTATATTGACTTAGACTTGAAATTAGCAGGTTGGGAAATTGGGGAAAATGTGCTTGAGGAATATCCAGTGCAAGGAATGCCAAATAACACGGGGGAAGGTTTTGTTGACTATGTGTTACTTGGGACAAACGGTAAAGTGTTAGCAGTAGTAGAAGCAAAACGTACTTCAAGAGATGCAAAAGTCGGTCGTCAGCAAGCTAAGTTGTATGCAGACTGCATCGAACTAGCGCAGCAAATTCGACCAGTTATATACTATACAAATGGCTTTGAAACGCATATTTGGCACGATGAATATCCTGCTCGCAGTACATCAGGATTTTATACACAAGATGAATTACAACTTATCATTGATCGCCGAACGTTGAAGAAACCATTAGTCAATATTGAAATTAATGATGGCATTACAAATCGTTATTATCAAAAGGAAGCTATTCTAGCTGTTTGTGATGCGTTCAGTCATAACGGGCGTAAAGCATTACTCGTCATGGCAACAGGAAGTGGGAAAACTCGTACTGCCATTTCATTAGTGGATGTATTAACGAGACATCATTGGATTAAAAATGTTTTATTTTTAGCGGATCGAAAGTCACTTGTTAAGCAAGCATTCCGTAACTTTAACACGCTTTTACCAAATTTGTCTTTAAGTAATATGCTTGAGAAAAAGTCGAACCCAGAGGATGCGAGGATGGTCTTTTCGACGTATCCAACGATGATGAACTCAATTGATGAAGTGAAAAGTAAAGATGGCAACCGTTTATTTACGGTCGGTCATTTCGATTTAATCATTATCGATGAATCCCACCGTTCGATTTATCAAAAGTATAAAAGCATTTTTGACTATTTTGATGGGATGCTTGTTGGGTTAACCGCAACACCAAAGGATGAACTGGATAAAAATACGTATACGATTTTTGATTTAGAAAACGGCGTACCTACTTTTGCCTATGAGCTGACAAAAGCAGTAGAAGACGAGTATTTAGTTGATTATCGAACACGTGAGACAACATTGAAGATTTTAGATGATGGGATTCGCTATGATGATCTATCAAAAGAAGAACAAGAAGAATTTGAGGAAATTTTTGAAGATGAGCCACTGGTAAAAGATATCGACAGTGCTGCGATAAATCAATTTGTCTTTAATAAAAATACAATTGACCACGTTTTGCAAGATGTTATGGAACATGGCATTAAGGTAGAAGGTGGGGATAAACTAGGAAAGACAATTATCTTTGCGAAAAATCATAAGCACGCCTTAGCCATTAAAGAGCGTTTCGATTTGAAATTCCCTGAGTACGGTGGTAGCTTTGCAGAAGTTATTGATTATAGCGTGGAATATTACCAAACGTTAATTGATGACTTTTCAGATAAAAATAAAATGCCACAAATTGCGATTTCGGTTGATATGCTTGATACAGGAATTGATGTACCAGAAGTTGTGAATCTCGTTTTCTTCAAAAAGGTCCGCTCTAAAACGAAATTCTGGCAAATGATTGGTCGCGGAACACGTTTAGGTGAGGATTTATTTGGTCCGGGAATGGATAAAGAGTATTTCTTGATTTTTGATTATTTGCGAAACTTCGAGTACTTTCGTGCCAATGAAAAAGGAGAAGAATCGAAAGTTACACAAACACTTACTGAAAAGTTGTTTAACTCAAAGGTTGATATTGTTCGTGAGTTGCAAGATGTTCAGTATCAAGTACAGCCCTATTCTGAATACCGTCAACAGCTAATAAAAGAAATTTTGGCTGATATACGCGCTTTAAACGTTGAAAACTTCCGGGTGCGTCAATATTTGCAATACGTGCATAAGTATCAAAACGCAGACAACTGGCAAGCATTATCCGTTGTTCAGACTAACGAAGTAAAAGAAAATATTTCACCGTTAATAGCACCAATTGATGATGATGAATTAGCTAAGCGTTTTGACTTATTAATGTTAACAATAGAATTGGCACAATTGCAATCAAACAATGCAACTAAATCTATTCGTCGAGTTGTTGATACAGCAGAGGCACTTTCTAAATTAGGGACAATTCCGGCAGTAGAAGCACAAAAAGAAATCATAGATGATGTGCGAACAAGTGAGTTTTGGCAAGAAGCATCGATAGCAGATTTGGAAAAAGTACGTGAGGCCTTGCGTGATTTAATTCGCTATATTGAGCGTACCCAACAGAAAATTTATTACACTGATTTTAAAGATGAAGTAATGGAAGTAAGAGAAAACGAGTCGATTTTAAATGTAAATGATCTTCAAAGCTATCGTAAAAAGGTCGAACATTATTTAAAAGAACATCAACATGAAGACACATTAGCAATCTATAAACTTCGTAATAATAAGCCATTAACTAAACAAGATATTGAGTACTTAGAGCAGATTCTATGGAATGAACTAGGCTCTAAAGAACAGTATGAAAAAGATTTTGGTGATACACCAATAACAAAACTTGTTCGGAAAATTGTTGGATTAGACCGAAAAGCAGCTGTTGAAGCATTCTCTATATTCTTATCAGAAGAAAACTTAAATCTACAACAAACACAATTTGTCGAGTTAATTATTGATTATGTAGTGAAAAACGGAACTCTTGAGCGCCAAGCATTACAACAGGATCCTTTTACAACATTAGGTGGAATAACAGTCGTGTTCAAAGACCAACTGCCAAAAGCAAAAGGGATTTTAGATATTATTGATATGATTAATCGTAATGCAGAGGGGATTTCTTGAGTAGTAACCCAAGCTGACAGCTACAACAGAAAACCCAATCTATAGTTACCTTTTTTAAGACACCTTTGATATGTTTATTAGGGTGTTTATTTTTATCTTAGAAAACAAAACTTCTTGCATAAAGCAACACTCTAAATTAAAAATCATTCTGGAAGGATGAAGCACATTATGAGAGACCCCAATAGAATTAAGAGAATATTAACCCTGCTCCAGAAGATATGGGAACACCAAGCCGATGTGAGGTTTAATCAATTAATTTCAAACTTACAAAGTCTCTATTCTCAAGAAAATAACAGTTTTGGTCGTAGAGAAGTATATACTAAAAACTTTATTGACCTAGAGAAAACATCTTACCTAGACTTTTTCTACCTTGAGGATGATAAGTGGGAGGAATTTCTGACCTCATATTGGTCAAGTATTGAACAAGAATTAATGCTACGAAGAGAGGAAATTAATGTGGATAAGATTGAAGAAGTAATAAGGCTCTTCATTGAAGCAGGGATTGAGAGTGAACAGATTACGATTCCCTTTAAAGAAAACCTAAAAGCGTTTTTTGTTCAAGAAAGTAGATGGTTAACGGTTGAAGCAATAGTAAATCTGGTTCGAAACTTTTCACAAAATGAGAGAAGAGAACTTTTTGTAAAGGTAAAGTGTTATATCTGATTTGTAATAAGGTAATGAATTGAATTTTACAAAATAAAAAACAGAAGGAGTATTTTTATCTCCTTCTATTTTTTGACATACAGATTGCACTAACATTTAAATGATTGCCAATCGACATTAATAATAAACAGGTGTCTTTATTATTTTTTTTCACAGCAATACAAAGTAGAGATAAAAAATGTTTTTAGGTCTTCATTCGACAATTTTTGGTAAAATATATTTATAATAACAGATGAAATGAAGGATAGTCAACATTAGATACACATAAATTTGGTTAATCTTTTGTAATCATGTTTGAATCATACCTTTATAAAAATGATACTAGTTATTTTAATGTAAATTAAGAGATTAGATAAAGTGACAAAAATCCTAATTTAAGGAGATGAAAGTAATGTCGGAGATAACTGAATTAGATCTTTTGGATCTTAAAGAGCCAGAGTACGATTATCAAGTAACAAATTATCAGTTAATTATGGGCGCAGTAATACCCCCTATCGAGAAGTTAAGATCACTTTCTGATAAGCAATTTGAAGATTGTATCAACGAATGGGCAATTGGCTATCTAAGAAAGAAATATAATAAAGTCTATAAGTGTGGTGGGGCTGGTGATATGGGAAGGGATGTTATTGGATATTATAATTATGGTGAAGATAAGGAGAAGCTCATTTGGGATAACTACCAATGCAAACATTATAAAAGTCCACTTGGGGCTGCAGACATTTGGATTGAGATAGGAAAGTTATGCTATTTTACGTACGTTAAAAAATATACTCTTCCTAATAAATATTATTTTGTATGTCCTCAAAGCGTATCTCGTTCATTACATGATTTATTAAATGATAAAAAGGAACTAAAAAAACTATTTATAGAAAACTGGGATACGCATTGTAAATCTAAGATTACAAAAAGAAAAGTAATAGAACTAGATAGTTCATTATTAAAGCATATTAGTGAGTTAGATTTTAATATTTTTACTTATTTAGACCCTTATGAATTGATTGAGCAACATCGTCAAACACAATACTTTGCTTTTAGATTTGGTGGAGGTTTACATAAACCACGACCCAAATCACAATTACCACCCGAATCACTAGCTAAGAAGGAAATAGTTTATACAAAAAAGTTATTTGAGGCATATCAAGATAGTACTGGTGAAGATATTAAAACTGAAAGTGACTTGATAAATTATAGGAGTTTACATAAGCATTTTAAACGGCAAAGAATCCATTTTTATGAAGCTGAATCTCTAATGAGATTTGAAAGGGATACTATTCCCCCGAATATAAATGCATTTGAAGAACTTAAAGATGAGGTATACTATAGCGTCGTTGATACTTATGAGAACAATTTTAATGATGGATTTGAGAGAGTTAAAGCAGTTACTGATAAAGCAAGGGCTATATCAGTAACGAGTAGTAACCCGCTAAGCTCCGTATTAACAAAAAACGATCAACATGGTATATGCCATCATCTATCAAATGACGAGAGATTAGATTGGGTGAATATCGATGATAAGTAATAAGAGTATAATTAACAGTTCGTTAGAAGTAGGGTTACGATCTCTAATCATTTTAAATTCTATTGATCCAGAACGAATAGATATTGATAGATTAGTTATTTATGATTATTTAGTTCTCCATACAGAAGATGTGGAAAAAAGTTATAAAAGCCTACACCCCTCTACACCTCATAGAGCTGGCGAATTACTGGTTAGAAGGCAACTACTACAAGAAGGCATCAACTTAATGGAAAGTAAAGGATTATTGGACAGGCATTTTCTGGATAATGGAATATTTTATAGTGCTAATAATCTAACTGGACCTTTCATTAGTTACTTTGAAACTGAGTATGCTTCATTATTACATAAATATGCTGTATTTATAAAAGAAAAATTCCATCATTTTAATTTTAGTGATCTAAAAAATTATGTAATGAACAACTTAGACGAATGGGGAGGAGAGTTTGAAAACGAGTCTATTTTAAGGGGAGATATAGATTGAGTGGAATTATTATTAAGGAACTAAAAATTGTTGGAGAAAATAAAGACCCTGCCAGTGTGAAATTCAGTAAAGGGTTAAACATAATTTCTGGTCCATCAGATACTGGAAAGAGTTTTATATTTGAATGTATTAGCTTTATGCTGGGCTCTAGTCAAAAACCTAAGTTTTTTAAAGAAAGAGAGGGTTATACAAAAGCTTACTTAGAAATTGATACTAACAACACAATCTTTACTTTTGAAAGAATGTTAGATGGTGGTGATATTAAATTATATAATGGTGAGATTGAAGAAATATCCAAACTAATACCAATAACACTTAATGAGACACATCAGGCGGGAGAAGTTGATAATATTTCAGGTTTTTTATTAGACAAGTCTGGCTTTTTAATACCAAGTTGGATTAAGAAGAATCAACACAATAAGAAAGAATCATTAAGTTTCAGGCATTTAAAGAATTACATTACTGTTGACGAGGTAAGGGTAATAACTCAGGAATCTCCAATACATTCTGGACAATATATAGATGTTACTCTTGAAAAGTCAATATTTAAATTGCTGATAACTGGAGATGATGATAGTAACCTTGAGGAAAAAGACAAACCGGAAATAAAGAAAGCTAAAATAATGGCTAAACTTGATATGTTAGATGAATTAATAACTGATACAAAGGAGGAATTAAAGAAGAAAAATAATATCACTAATGTAGATACTGTAGAAAAGGAAATAGATAGCTTTAAAAATGTATTAGATAATATAAATGCTGAAATTGACGAATTAAATTCAAAGAGAAACAAATTGTGGTCACAGATCAAACAAAAAGAATCGGTCATAATTCACAGTAATGAATTAATAAAAAGATTTAATTTACTTGAAGAACAATATCAAGCTGATATTAGTCGCTTGGAATTTATAGAGGAAGGATCACATTACTTTTACCAATTAAATACAGTAATATGTCCTCAGTGTGGTCGCGATGTTAATAGTGACAAGTGTAAAGATAAATTTGAACCGATAGGCATTGAAAACTTACATGAATCTTGCGCTGCTGAAATAAATAAAATTCAACTAAATCTATTAGATTTAAAGATATCAAAGAATAACCTTACTCAAGATGTAATTGAATTAGAAAAAGAAATTGAATTGCTAAGACAAACTAAAGAAGAATTTGAGAAAACAATAGAAACGAACTTACAACCACGATCATTAAAAGTAAGAACAAAACTAGATTTATTATTAGAGAATTATCAAATTAAATTAGAAATTAATACACTAAAAAATAAATTAAATGATTTATTATCAAAATATGAAAACATAGAGAAATCTATGAAGAATACTAAAAAGGTTGAAAAAGAAAATCCTCTAGAAATTGAAGAAATAGTTAATGACTCTGAATTTACAAATTTCCTTTATAGTACTCTATCCAATTGGGGATTTGAAGATTTAAAAGAGAGTAGTGAATTGGTATTTAGAATACAAGGCAAGGAAAGAAAAATAGACTTTGAGATTACTGGCAAAGAGAGAAAAAGTTACGGTAAAGGATATCGAGGTTTAATCTATAGTGCTTTTGTAATTGGATTAATGAGATACTGTTTCCAAAAAAAATTAGCCCATCCCGGATTTATAGTAATTGACTCTCCGGTGACTACATTTAAAGATAAATTACAAAAAATAACCATTGAAAATGATGAAGCTATCCCTCTTGATAAACAAAATGCATTTTTTAATGATCTTGCTCAGAACTATAATAATAGACAGATAATAATCTTTGAAAATAAAGAACCTCTAGGCAATATAAAGGAACAAATAAATTATATAGAATTCACAAAAGATCGTAATCAAGGAAGGTATGGTTTCTTTAAGCCTTTAAATTAAAGCTATAATACACTTTTAACGATTTAAGAGACTATATTCCAATTGTGATAAAAAAACTATGCAGGAGCAAATTTATGAACGAGTTAATGACAGGAAAAAAATCACGTAGGAAACATTATTTGTTAATTGTCGCATTTATAATACCTATTATCTTAACAGCCCTAATTCTATATTTGATATTTGGTGATTTTGTCGCTGCCTTCCTAAAAATGTGGAATTTACGAGGTCATCCGAATAAAACTGCTGATGCAATGGCCTCTCTATCTTATATTGGCACAATATTAATTGCGTATTATGGATTGTTAACTACTGCACTCTTTAGCTACCTTGTTTGGAGAGTAAGTTTAGGTAGTTTTCAGATATCTAATGACTTGAAAAAGTTGGAGGAAAATCGAGATAAAGAAATTTACCGTGAACAGGCGTTAATCGTATATTATGATTTGCAAAGAGGTTTTGCATATCTACGTGATTTATATATAAGTAACGTATTAAAAAGTGAACATCCTAACCCTAAGAAATTGTTCTTTAGTAACGATTGGATTAAAAACGTGGCAAGTTTACGGAATGAACTTAGTAATGAAGATTTAAGTATAGTATATCAAATATATAATGATTTTTTTACAATACAAAGCCTGTTAGAGAATTTTCAAGAAGAAAGTTCCGAGGATATTAATGAATTATCCAAGGTTATAAATAATGTTCGCGAACTGTATTTTGCTGATTTTATACCGATGCAGGTATTGAATGAATTTAGTTCTCCAACTGCCGAAGACATAATAGACATAAACTATTTTATCGTATTACAAAAAATATACAGCCTAACTTTTTCTAATATACATTTGAAGAAAATTAAAACAGGAATTAATACATTCGATATATTAATTGATGGAGTTTTGTACTATACAGGCCGAAATGGAGATGTATTGAACGGTGAAGGTACCATATATAATAAAAATGGATATGAAAAAGCAAAGGGTCATTTTGTTGATGGGAAATTTGTAACTGGACAAGTCTATGGATATTTTGATTCAGTTAATAAACGGTATGCCATTACTTATCGAACTACTGGTTCGGAAAGAAAAATAGCTTATAAAGAGATAATTGACTTAAATAATACAGGGGAAATTGGCTATTTTTATAAGGGAGATGTGGACAATGGTGAAATAAAAAATGGGATAATAACTAAATTCCATTCTAACGGTTCTATAGCATTTCGAGGAAATATAGTAAACGGGGAAAGAGAAGGAAGTGGTACATCATACGACATAGATGGAAAGATATCCTTTAAAGGGGAATATAAAAGTAATCTTCGGTTTAGAGGAACATTATATAAAAATGGTAAGAAAAGTTTTGAAGGTAATTTCCAAGATGGTCGCCCTTGGAATGGCCAAGTATTTAATTACGTGTTTAATAACGAAAAAGTAAGAAAATTCACAGGTGAAATACTAAATGGAAAACCCTATAGTGGTTCAGGTTATCGATATAAGCGTAATGAACATGGGGAAGATTTAGACTATATTATATATCAGGAAAACTGGGAACCAGACGAAAGTGTCATTGAACAACAAGAAATAGATTTCCAAGATTATATAAATAAAAAAACAAGAGAGGAATATAATCATTGGGAAGACTATATAAAGACTGACTGGTTAGATGGTAATACAGCTGAGCGAGAGGATATTGAAGAAAATATTATTGTGTATTATAACGAGAGGGATCGAAAAAATTGATATCTAGTTAATGTTTATTTTTTACTAGTCCCTTTAGAATATTGTTTTATAGAATATGTATTAATAACATTAAATTACTTATCAAAAATCATTGGAATTAATTCTAGAAAAGTTCTAAATTAAAATTGTATTAAAAAATGACCTTTGAAGGATACTTAGAATCATTCAACAGTACAGGGAATTTTAATACATTAAGATGTAATACAGTTGTGTACTAATTTGAGGCAGATGAGATAGCAAAAAGGTTATACATTAATATTACAAAAGTTAAAGATATAATAAAAACATTTGAAGAAGATCTAAATAAGTAATATTAAAGAGGCCGTTAATAAATTGCAAACATTTTGCTAAACGTGATCTCATGAAAAATGGTAAATCCCCGATAAAGATGTTAAAGCCAAAACATCCAAGATGTTGATTTAACGCGCTTTTTTCACTTCTTGTATTACACACTCAAAGCCTACCGGCGGAATGATTGATGACACTCAACCCTATGATATAAAAGGGGTTTGAAGTGACTTTTTCACAAAATGCTAACATAATGAAAAAATTAGAGAAGCTTCTTATTAGTTATTACTATTGGGAAGCTTCTTTTTTTATTTCTTGTGTAACATGGAGATAAACTTTTTTTCGTGATTTGAACATGGGAATGTCCAATTCTGTCCATAGAATACATTATTAGTACATTCTATTTTGGAGGATTTTAACAAAATTTGTCGAAGTATGTTTATAGAAAAGCAAAATAACAGAGTATAAGTTAAACTGTAAAACTGAATTATATATTGTAAGAATGAAATAGTAGTGACATTATTGGAGGTGCAAAATGTCTAGTGAAATACTTTTACGAATAGACGCACAGATTTTTAATATAAACAAGGTTATTTGCCGTCACTTAGATAACCTTGGCACTTCACCAAGAGGCGTAGTTTCGCAGGACATCCTATCTCAATTGCGTAACTTTGTTGAGCATATAATGCTAAAGTTCTACGCCAACGGTCAAGATATAGAAAATAGCTATGTTAATATCTGCAAAGCAATTGACTTTGTTAAAGTAAGGGGCAATTTAAAAGTACTGTGGCGGTTTCATGATTACTTGCAAATTGTAGCATCACATTATACGCTTGACGAGGAAAACTCAGAGCGATTAATGCTAAAATATTATGAATACCTTTTAAAAATCAAAAACCTCATGCATGACAGATTTTCCTTTGATTTTCTTGGCAACCTTGACAAGTTTCCGCTGAATATGGATTCAAACTTGCAGGAGTACTATGAGAAGATTGCCACTAAGATAAAACGCTACAATGTGCAGAGCGTTGGAAAATCCGATAAATACTATATTCAAAAAGTTAAGCCGTTCTTTGTCGATCAACGTGTTTACTATGAGGTAACTTTTACACCCGCCAATGATTATGCGAGTAAATTTAACCGGGTTATCGCCTTTACAAGTTTGGAAATAACCGACAACTATGCTGTCAAGTTTGCCCTTGCCCACGACAGCATTGAAATCCTCGGCAAGACTATGCCTATCATTGTTATCGTAGGTTGGGAAGTCGCAATTCGAGATTGTGAGTTTAAGAATTTCACAAGTCTGATTAGAGGAACGGCGGTTACGACCGGATATGCCGAACAACAAGGAATCTCACTATTTTTAACATCAACTGGATTTAATCTTACGGAACTCGTGATTATCTGCGTGCCTGTCACCGCTCGAAATTTGGTGAATGTTGTCGAAATGCCAGGCACCTATATTAACAAATTCGTCAAGTGAATATGGGGATAATTTCTCCTGATAATGACGAACAAACTGAAATGGAAATCGGGCCAAACCGTTGTGCGGTAAGATAAAAACATTCAAATATCTATAGGAAGAAGGAAAATAAATGGAATTAACATTTATTTTGGTCATATTTGCTCTTGGGTTTATCGGTTCATTTTTATCAGGAATGCTGGGTGTTGGAGGATCAATTATTAAATACCCGATGTTGTTATATATTCCCCCATTGTTCGGACTAACAGCATTTACTGTCCATGAAGTTTCTGGAATTAGTGCCGTACAAGTATTATTTGCCTCAATTGCAGGGGTATGGGCGTACCGGAAAGGTGGATTTTTAAATAAAGAACTCATTATCTATATGGGTGGGTCTATATTAATTGGTAGTCTTATCGGTAGCTATGGATCAAGTTTATTATCAGAAGAAGTTGTTAATGTTGTATATGGGATTTTAGCTTTAATTGCTGCAATTATGATGTTTATTCCGAAAAAACAAGTAAATGATAAGCCGATAAGAACAAGTGACGTTTAATAAACCACTAGCAGTCATTTTAGCATTAATTGTAGGTATCGGTTCGGGGATTGTTGGAGCTGCCGGTGGATTTCTACTTGTACCGATTATGCTGACCGTCTTGCATATTCCAACAAGAATGACGATTGCCACAAGTTTAGCGGTGACATTCATATCCTCTATTGGAAGTAGTGCAGGTAAACTGATAACTGGGCAGGTTGATTATCTGCCAGCTATTATCATGATTATTGCAAGTCTTATAGCTGCCCCACTTGGAGCAAAAGCTGGTAAAACAATGAACACGAAAGTCTTACAGTTTATTCTAGCAATTATGATTGCTGGCACTGCCATTAAAATTTGGATGGATATTTTAATATAAATAGGTAATCAAATTCTTAGTATATAAAAGCAGGATTCGTTGGAAAAATATAAGAAAAAATTGTAAAAAAGGAGATGTGAACATATGAAAAGTATAACAACAGTAGAATTACAAGAGAAAATTATAAATGGAGAAAAGGTCAATATTATTGATGTCCGAGAAGATGCGGAAGTAGCTGAAGGTAAAATTCCTGGAGCCAAACATATTCCTTTAGGTGTTGTACCTAATTCTTTAGAGAAACTATATAAAAATGAACATTATTACATGGTGTGTCGTTCTGGTGGAAGAAGTACAGCCGCATGTGAATTTTTAATCAATCAAGGCTACGATGTTACTAATATGACTGGCGGTATGTTAGCTTGGAAAGGTGAAAAAGAATAGGAGGGTTTGAGATGGCCAAGAAAGTATTAATTGTTGGTGGAGTTGCGGGCGGGGCTTCTGTAGCAGCAAGGGTTAGACGATTAGATGAAAGTGCAGAGGTTATCATGTTTGAAAAAGGTCCTCATGTCTCTTTTTCAAACTGTTCTTTACCTTATCACTTGAGTGGAATTGTCGAAAACAGTGAAAGACTTGTTTTAATGAATCCTGAAGTCTTTAAAAATCGTTATAATATTGAAGCTAGAGTTAATCAAGAGGTTATTCAAATTAACGGTGATAAGAAAACAATTACTGTAAAAGATTTAGTTTCAGATAAAACATATGAAGAGAACTATGATAAATTAGTTCTTTCTCCTGGAGCCTCACCTATTCGACCAAACTTAGAAGGTATTAACAACTCTAATGTTTTTACAGTACGTAACGTAGTCGATATCGAGAATATTAATTCATATATTAAGCAAAAGGACATTAAGGATATTGCTGTCATTGGTGGTGGCTTTATCGGGGTAGAAGTAGCGGAAAACCTCAAGTTAGCGGACTATCATGTAACTTTAGTGGAGTTTGCTAATCAAATCATGACACCTTTTGATTATGATATGTCACAAATCCTTCATAAAGAAATGGTGGATCATGGTGTAGAGCTTGTTTTAAAAGATGGACTGGCTCGAATTGGTGATGGATATGTCACAACAAATTCCGGTAAGAAAATTGATGCACAGGCAGTTGTATTAGCTATTGGTGTAAGACTTGAAACTAGCTTGGCAGAAGCTGCTGGTCTTGAAATTGGTGAAACAGGTGCGATTAAAGTTGACCACAATTATTTAACAAGTGATAAAGATATTTATGCAGTTGGAGATGCTATTGAAGTGTACCACCGGTTGTTACACAAGCCTACAAGACTAGCATTAGCAGGGCCAGCTCAAAAACAGGCAAGAGCAGCTGCCGACCATATGTATGGCATTCCGAGTCGAAATATGGGTGTGATTGGTTCATCATCCATCCATTTATTTGATCTCAATGCAGCCTCCACTGGTTTAAATGTAAAACAAGCGAAACAAGCTGGCATTATGAACGATTACGTTTATTTAATGCCAGGAGATAAAGTGGGATTAATGCCAAATAGTAATCCAATGTATTTTAAATTAATCTATGAATATTCAACTGGTCGAATTTTAGGTGCTCAAGCAATCGGAAAAGGAAATGTGGATAAGCGTATTGATGTGATCGCAACGATGATTACGATGAATGGAACATTGGAAGACTTAAAAGATCTTGAATTGACTTACTCTCCAATGCTTGGAACGGCTAAAGATGTCGTAAACCATGCAGCATTAGTGAGTTTAAATCTACTACAAGGCAGATATAAAGAAGTAAAAGTTTCTCAAGTTCGAGAATTAGTAGAAAGCAATGCTTTCAATTATTGATGCTCGTGAAAAAGGTGAATATAATGCAGGTCATTTTAGAAATGCAGTCAATATTCCATTAAGTGAATTTAGACAAAGACTTGATGAAATCCCCAAAGACCAACCTGTATATATCCACTGTCGTTCAGGTCAAAGAAGTTATAATATGGTTATGGCATTACAAGGTTTTGGATATGAGAATGTATACAACATCTCTGGATCCTATTTGGGTGTAAACCTTTATGGATATTTTAATGATATAGTTACCAGTAGAGATAAAATTGTAACGGAATATAATTTTAAGTGATTTAGAATGGAGCGAGATTTAAGGTTCTCGCTTTTTTCTTTAAATTAAATGGAATTCTTGACATTATACCTATAGGGGTATAAAATGTTTGTGTAATCTATTTTAATAGGTGATAAAAATGGTAATCTATTTATTAGGAGTGGCTATTGTTTTCCTATGTATTGAATTATATAGAAGATACTTCCCTGTTAAGGGTATTTCTTGTAAAACAAACGTTGATGAGGGTAAGGATACAATTGTATTAGATATTAGAGATTACAACGATAAAGGTGTTTCAACAAAAGTTGCCATGCAAATCCCTTATGCTTACTTAAAGCGATATAGTAGTGAGATACCCTACAAATCGTTACATGTTGTTGCGGCCAACCGTATTGAACTGAATCTAGGTCTGAGATTTTTATTAAAAAAAGGGTACCATGTTAGCAGTTTCGAGATTTTGAATTGTCCTTGTATAGAAAAAGGAGGAGTAGTGAATGGAATATGATAAATCTGTAGTAAATCGTATAAAACGTATTGAGGGTCAAATCAAAGGTGTTTTAAATATGATTGAACAAAATAAAGATTGTCGTGAAGTTATTACTCAATTATCAGCCTCACGTTCTGCCATAGATCGTACAATTGGTTTAATTGTGAGCATGAATTTAGAACAATGTGTCCGTGAGAATATCGAAAAAGGAGAAGATACGAAAGTTCTTGTAAAGGAAGCAGTTGATTTATTAGTGAAAAGTAGATAAAAGGTTCAACAAATTCTCCTTTTATAAAAGAGTTGCTGACCTTTTTTCTTTTTAAATAAAAAAATACCCATATAGGTATACGATGAATGGAGAGGTAGAAATAGAATGGATATCATCCAATGGATCATTATTATATTTATAGCATTATTTGTAATCAATCGTTTTTTACCAACAAAGGGCATCACGAATATACCAGTCAAAGAAGTTAAAAATAAATTTAAGGACAAAAATGTACAATTTATTGATGTACGTACACCGGGAGAATATAAAGGAAATCATCGTCCCCAATTTAAAAATATTCCTCTCTCCAATTTACCTGGAAAATTAGATAATTTGGATAAGGATAAAGAGATCGTTGTTATTTGTCAAAGTGGAATGAGAAGTGCAAAAGCAGCGAATCTATTAAAAAAGCAAGGATTTGAAAAAATTTACAATGTAAAAGGCGGCATGAGTGCTTGGTACTAAGAAAGGATAATAAATAATGAGAAAACAGATATCACCAGAAGAAATAGCTAATCGTCTTCAGAATGGAGAAGAAGTATTCATTATTGATGTTCGTGAAACAGGGGAGGTATCTGGTGGTAAAATTCCAGGTGCCAAAAATATTCCTTTAGGGCAGATTGCTTTACGAAAAAGTGAGTTAGAAAAAGAAAAAAACTATGTAGTTGTTTGTCAATCTGGAAATCGAAGTAAAGCTGCTTGTGGAATACTGGGAGCATTAGGGTTCAAAGTCGAGGATATGATTGGAGGGATGAATGACTGGAAAGGTAAACTTGAATAAATGGGTAAGAAAAGGAGAGTTGAACATGTTTCATTATACAGTAGAAACAAAAAAATCGGTAGAAGATGCCATTCGTTCACTTGTTAAAGGAAGTTGCTACTGACATAGAAAGTCGCCTGTTTGCCTGTATTGATAAGAGCAAGTAGTGGAGGTTATAAAAAGAACCATAGCGGTTTTTTTCTTGTGTTTTTTTAACACTGAAATAATCTATCAGTTATACTTTTTTCTTGGTTTTCTATTTAATTTTAATTTTTTCCTCATATTTTTATTCTTTTCTCTATTATATCTCCCTGTTACTTTCCTCTTCCCCACGCTATAAAGTTCGTACCTACTGCTTTATAGTTGGTTTCCAAACGATAAAGGAAGCGGGAAGAGCAGCGGGCGGTCCATTATGTATTCAATCGTTTTTCAATCGGTTTTTACCATTACACAATTAATAAAAGAACAGGCTGGATCTAATATGGATTCAGTCTTTTTCTATGTGTCCAATATGCCCCTCAATCCCTTGTCCGATAAGGATAGTAGAGGGAAAAGAGTAACGAATGAAGAGCAAAGGTTCACGGCGTATTCAGTGTAAAGCCTTGATTCCTTCGATTTTTCCTTCAACCAACTTTCGGAAGACTTTATTTTAAAACTGAAAAAAAGGTGAAAAAACAGGTGAAAAACAGGCGAAAAAACGGCCATTTTTGAATCAAAAAACGTCCAAAATGAGGGTTCGGTCGGAAATCTTTATTTTAACTAGAACGGTGGAATGCGGGTTTGAGATGGGGATTTTGAGAAGAGTTTATTTTAAATGCACAAAAATAGTAGAAAACTTGCCCAGTCTTAAGACTGGGTTAAAGTCTTTAAGAAGCACTTAATTTAATAGGGATTGGAAATTTGTTATTGTAACGGCACAATTATTTCGGAGCCTGTTTTGTTCTTAAGTGTGATAAGCACCTGAACATCTACTCTATTGTATGATATTTCTTTTTGAATGAATTATAATAAAAGTAAAGGTATTGGTAAGAGGAGGGCTGGATAAAATGAAATGGCAAGAAGCGAGGGAGCTATTCCCAAATCAGTTTCTTTTGGTTTCAATTCTTGATTATCATGAAGAAGGTGACAAGAAAATTGTTGATGAAGTAGCCCCAATAAGAACCATTTCCGAAAAGGATGCAAACAAAGAATTCTTCCGTGCTAAAGAAGGAACTATTGTTTATCACACATCTAATGAAGAATTTGTAATTTACATTCGCAGAGATCCTTTAATGAAAGTGAGAAGAATCTAATGAAGCTTTCATATGATGGGCAACTTATTACAACAACTCTTTATGTGGAATTTCGTGGAATGGCATTAGAAATTAATGAGGTAATCGTCGATACAGGATCTTCTCATACAGTAATTAACCCGGATATTTTGGAGGAAATTGGGGTTAGATTTGAAAATGGGGACGTGATTTATGAAGCTTATGGGATAGGTGGAACTGTTCCGTTTTATACAAAAGTTATGGACAATATTAAAAATTGATACATTTTCTATTAAGAATTTTGAAATAGATATAGGAATGTTGCCTAATAATCACAATGGATTACTAGGGTTAGATATTTTAAAATCATATAACTTTACAATTGACCTAGAAAACTTGGAGTTAAATCCTTCGAATAATAATATGCAAAAAAGAATAAAAAAATAAAATGGCAGGGATAACTATGGCTAAAATTGGGGACAAATGATAGACCAGCAATCGTGCGTGTTGCAAATGAAGAAAAAGCTAATGAATTATATAATGTTTGTGAAAGTAGGGGGTGGAAGGTCATTATTGGTATTGAACCTGACAAACCCAGAAGATATTTCGGATATTCAAAGATTGCTAGGTTTAAAAGTTGAAAATACAAAAACGATAGTAAATGAAGAACAAATCGGTAGAAATGACCCATGCATTTGTGGAAGTGGCAAGAAGTATAAAAAATGCTGTGGTAAGTGACAAGCAGCCTTCAAGATTGGGCGTAAAGAATATTGGAGGAATGCTAAATGATCGATAGGGATCAAGACAGAAGAATATTACAGGTAATTCAAGATTTAAAAGGTGAATATGAAATATTAGAGGCATGAAGAACCATATTAAACAAGTGGTTAAAATTCCTTTTAAAGCTGAAATAGTTGAAGTGCAGGATTCAAATTTAATCGTTAAACAAGGAGATCGATTAAAGGTTCATTCGATAGAAGACATCGATGACAAGTATGGAATTATTGCACCTAAATATTGAATCACCCATTTGGAGAAGATTGCTTATTCCAAGTGGTATAACCTTTCATAAATTTCATAAACTTATTCAAGCTGCTTTTGATTGGCAAGATTACCATCTATATTTGTTTGATTTTAATGATTTCTTTGTTGTCAATTCCGATCCAGATACACCGTTTCATAATATTGAAAAGAATCCTAAGAAGGTAAAGATTGATCCTGTCTTTAAAGAGTACAAGCAGTTTTGATATGAGTATGATTTTGGGGATTCTTGGATGCATGAAATTGTTGTTGAGGAAGTTGGGATTTCCGATGAAGACCTGAAACATCCAAAATGTATTGACGGTGTAGGCGGTTATGAAGAGTTTTTAAATATTATTAATGATCCAAACCGTGAAGAATATGATGAAATGCTTCATGGGCGGAAAAAGACTCCGGGAAAATTTGGTGCATGTCACTTGTCGAATCATTGGTTGAAACCAGATAAAGGATTTAGATTTAAACCAGATATGGATTTTTGTGACATAGACAAATTAACTTGTGATTTAATAATTGATGAGGAAAATAAAAAAGGAACAAAGAAACTTCTTTCAGATCCATAGGTATAGAATTATGTTCAGTAAAGAGCTTTTATATAATTCAGATAAAATAAATTAGAATTTGAACGCCAGTTTTGAACTGCAAATTATTCATATTATAAGGAGGATAAGGAAAATGAAGATTCTTTTTGATGAAACATACGCTTCAAATGACGGAAAGCAAGCGAGCAGGAATATTTGGTATGGAGATGCTGATATCTATGTTGACGGTGAGTACGGAAAAGTCATTGGGCTTAATGAAAGTTTAATGAATAATCTATGCGAAATAATAAAAAACGACTTATCCAAGAACGCTGCTCATGCCCCTACCGAAACTAACTGGTATTTCTACGGAAGTGCTGTAACTCAGGATGATATTGGCGACAATAGCCGTTCGACAATTATGGTTCGTGAGAGATCTGGCGAGTTTATATCCAATTTTAATATCAGTGACCACGATTTTGCTTTAAATATTGATGCCATTCTATTGTTTAAGGAAGATTTTGAAAAACGTTTAGCGAGTCATTGACGAGTAGTAGCAGTATAAGCATATTATGGAGCAGTCAAATTTCAATTTGTCGATGAGATAATGAGCACAATCTGTATTTGAAGTTAAGACGCATCTTTCTTTTATATGAATGCAGTTGATATGTTCCCGTCTACCGATAGTCCCAAAAACGCAGTGGATATGTTTCCAAGAACGGACATACTCAAATGACATTCATTCTGTCCTCTCGAGCCACGTGGAGACGGTAGCACTGCTACAAAGGAATTTGTAACTAAACAATAGGAAACGAGGAGTTCTGGAATGAATAATAAAAAAAGGAAGTTGTCACCAGAACAACGTGAAGAAATACTCGGTGTATTGAAAGCCCGTTTTGAGAAAAACATGAATCGTCATAAAGGACTTGAATGGAGTAAAGTACAAGCAAAGCTAGAAACTAATACTGAAAAACTGTGGTCCCTCAATGAAATGGAAATAACCGGCGGTGAACCGGATGTTGTTGGTCACGATATAAAGACGGACGAATACATTTTTTATGATTGTTCAGCGGAAAGCCCTAAAGGTCGCAGAAGTTTTTGTTACGACCGTGAGGCACTGGAATCAAGGAAAGCACACAAACCAGAAAACAACGCTTTGGATATGGCTGCTGACATGGGTATTGAGATATTAACGGAAGAACAATACCGGGAGCTGCAGAAACTTGGAAATTTCGATACTAAAACATCGAGCTGGGTGAAAACACCTTCTAATATTAGAAAACTCGGTGGGGCCATCTTTTGTGATCGTCGCTACGACACTGTCTTTGTGTACCACAATGGAGCAGAGAGCTACTATGCTGCCAGGGGTTTCCGGGGCTCGTTAAGGGTCTGAATTTCGGTTGAAACGCAGCCAGGTGAAAGGACGCTAAGTTTGGTGCGTGTCACTTGTCGAATCATTTTACTATGAAAACGGTGGTCTTTCTTTTAATTTTGATCTATTTACCACACTAGGCACCTAATTGGAGGTAAGATTAGATGAATATAAAATTTGATCCCAATAATGTCGTTATTAAACTATGTATGAGTGGGATGGTAATGGAAGAAAACGGAAACACTGAGGGATCAATAATGATGTTTCTTAAAGCATGGCACGAAGCAACAGACGACTATGAAAGATTTATTGCAGCTTACCATTTAGCTCGTCAACAAAAGAGTATTACAGACAAATTAAAATGGATGGAAACATCTTTACAGTGTGCACTAAATATAAATGATGATAATGTTAAGAGTGCATACTCAACGTTATATTTAAACATTGCCAAATGTTATGAGGAGTTGTGTGATTCTACTAATGCAAGAAGAAATTATGAATTGTCAAATTCATATAAGGGTGCGCCTTCTGATGAAGGACCATTTTATCATGGGACAAAGGCAGATTTGCAGGTTGGCGATTTATTAATAGCGGGTGGAAATTCAAATTACAAACCTAATCTTAAAATGAACCATATTTATTTCACTGCTAATGCCAATGGTGCAGGACTTGCAGCAGCATTAGCAAAAGGAGAAGGAAGAGAACGCGTTTATATAATAGAACCAACAGGTGAATTTGAAAACGACCCAAATGTTACTGACAAAAAATTTCCTGGTAACTTAACACGTTCTTATCGCTCAAAAGAGCCTTTAAGAATTATTGGTGAAGAAACAGAGTGGGTGAAACTGACAACTACGGAACGACATAAATGGCGCGAAAATTTAGCTAAAAACAAGGGTGAAATTATTAACTAAAATATTTAATGGTGTGATAGTCGAAGGTCGATATGTTCCCGTCTACTGATAGTGCAAAATGTGTCATGGATATGTTTCCACCTACAGAAAACTCTAATGAAAGTTTGGTGCCTGTAAGTTTGGTGCCCGTCACTTGTCGAATCATAAATAGTCTGAACTTCTTAGGTTCTAGTTGGAAAGTAAACTCGGTAAATTAAATTGTAAATAATTAGGATAACATTACGAACCGTCCAGGTGTTTCAAGTTAATTTTGACAGGCGCCGATTATTATCGGATAACAATATACGGTCCCATCATCTCATAATCCTCGTGCTCCAAGATATGACAGTGCCATACATATAACCCGGTAAATGGTCCGAACTGCATGATTATTCGAGTAACTTGCTTCGGATTAGCTCGAACGGTATCTTTCCATCCTCGTTCTTGTGGTTCCAGTGGCATTGCCGGACCTGTATATTCGATAACCTTCTCCTTGTTAAATTTTTCAACATCGAAATTTCTTCGGTCAAGTATTTGAAAATCAATTAAGTGAAGATGAATTGGGTGTGAATCATCAGTTACGTTGATGAGGTACCATATTTCGGTTGCCCCTAATTTTGGATTTTCTGATATAGGTGCATCCCATGGATTATTATCCAATAGCATCCATTCACGACCGTACTGATCCATATTATCATTTAATGTTAGGCATCTTACTCTCGTAACTGACTGTTCTTTTGTTTTTGGAACAGGCATCATATGAGCCGGAATTGTACTAGTGTCAACACTTGATAAAGGAAGAGTTACTCTAAATTGCATCACTTGACAAACCGTATTTGGATCCGGTTTGTCACCCCCTGGAAAAGGAGCGGGGGCATCATTTGTCATGATAATATTCTTCCCTTCTAAATTGGTAAAATCAATGATCACATCTGCTCTTTCTGCAGGGGCTAACATGATTTCCTTGAGACCAACTGGATATTCCAGCAACCCTCCATCAGTCGCAATTTGATACATAAGTTGTCCAGAATCAAGCTTAATCCTATAGAAACGAGTGTTGGATGCGTTTAAAAGCCTAAAGCGGTATTTGCGTGGTTCCACTTTTAAATAAGGCCATACTTTACCATTTACTAGAATCGTATCCCCAATAAATTTAGGAGTAATCGACATTTCTAATTCAGGAATCGGTTTTTCTGGTTGCTTCGGGTAGTAAAGAGAACCATCCTTATTAAATGTCTTGTCTTGTATCATAAGAGGAATCTCATATTTCCCACTCGGTAAATTCAATGAACGTTCTCGATTTTCTCTGATAAGATAAAATCCCGCCAAACCTGCATAAATATTTAGCCTCGTAATACCAATCGTGTGGTCATGATACCATAAAGTGCAGGCATGATTACAATTATCATATCGATAGATTTGCTTTCTAAAATATGGCCCCACTTGTTTGAATCCCTTTGTAAACCAAGCCTCTGGGTAGCCATCGCTTTCCCATTCAACACAAGCTCCGTGTACGTGCACGACTGTTCTTACATCAGGCACGTCCCGATGGGCACCATGAACCGTATAATCGATAGGAAAAAGATGCTTACCAGGAAGGTTGTTAATCCATTTAATAAACACTTTTTCTCCACTTTCGACTTCAATTGTAGGTCCTGGATATCCATCTTCGTACCCCCAAACAGTTGTGTCATTTAACTGACTATGAAGTGATTGACGGAATTCAGTCATATTTACTTCGTAATAAGTATAAAACTGATTTTTCCATCGAGGTTTTAAAATAGGTGGGATGGGTAGTTCGTCTATAAATTTAGAGAGAATCATCATTCGCCTCCTTTATAACATACCGTAATGTCAAAAAGTTAATAATCCTTGATTTAATGGGCTATAAATGTTAAAAACTTGCCAATCCCATAGTTTTAGATTAAAAGTGAGGTTACCACAGGCAACACCTAATCCCTAACACCGAGGAACTGACAAGTCGTACCCTCAATTATTAACTTATTTAATGGAATCAAGCATCAAGATTAACTAATCTTACTGATTTGACTAGTTCTTATGATGATGTCAGCTCTCCACCATTAACATGAATGGTTTGGCCAGTAACAAATCTGGAATCATCAGAGGCAAGATAGACATACGCTGGCGCAAGCTCAAATGGTTGGGCCATTCTCTGCATCGGATTACCGGAACCTAATATAGCGACCTGATCTGCAGAATATGTTGACGGCTGAAGCGGAGTCCAGGTTGATCCTGGTGCTACAGCATTGACCCGAATTCCCTTATCTATAAGATTATTGCTTAAAGCACGAGTAAAGCCAATAATCGCTGCCTTCGTTGATGTATAATCAATCAATTGTGCAGGACCTTTAAAAGCCACAACCGAAGATGTATTAATAATTGAGCTGCCTGGTTTCAAATAGGGAAGCGCCGCTCTAGTTGTGTAAAAATGAGAATAGATATTAACTTTAAAGGTGGCTTCGAATTGTTCGTCAGTGATATCGAGTAAACTTGGTTGCTGGAACTGGATACCCACGTGGTTAACAAGGATATCCAATCGTCCGAATGATTGGATTGTTTGTTCCACAATGGAGATACATTGAGTTTTGTCTCGGACATCACCTGGCAATAAAATGCAACGCTGGCCGAGTTGTTCGATCCGTGCTTTTGTTCTGTTTGCATCTTCATGTTCATCCAAGTAGGAGATAGCAACACTAGCGCCTTCTTTAGCAAACGCAATCGCTACAGCTGCTCCGATACCGCTGTCCCCACCTGTGACGAGGGCGACTTTCCCTGTTAATTTGCCGCTTCCCCTGTACTCTGGATTTTCAATAATAGGCCGGGGAACCATCTGTTTTTCCACGCCCGGTTGTCGAAGTTGACGTTGTTCAGGGACATTTATCGGAATTTCCTCATAGCGAGTTATTACCCCGTAATTTGGATATAATGGATAATTTCCATCGGTGATTTTCTTCTGATTTTTTTGCTCATTCTGTTGCATTGGAGACCTCCTTGCAGTAATAGAAAATACCGTTTTAGATTATGTTACATGGGCGCACCTAGTGCATGTTCCAATCCAAATTGTTTAAAGCGGATGAAAGAAGTACTTGCTCTTTATTAGAAGTAGCTGAATAAGGTGTATTAGGTAAATTTAAGAGGAGGTTATTCGCTTGTTTCAATATAGTCCTGAAGTCAAATTATTACTAGTGAATTTTTCTGATGAAAAAGTAGAGATGCTCTATAATAACAACCCTTACACGTGGTCAATGCCGTTAATAGGACCTAGACCGCCCTATTATACTAATCCTCGTTACGTACAAACCTATCCCATAATCTAATGAGGGTGGTGCCAATCACCACCCGAAATATAAAAAGGGGACAGGTTGGAGGTTGAAAGTGTGAAAAATGAAGGGAAAAAGTGGGTTCCCTTGACCCTAATTCCTGTTCCCTGTACCATGACTTTATTATCATAATAAATAAATTTGTGGCAGAAGAAACGCGTCAAAATTTGTGAATATGAGTAATTCATACAGTGTATGTTCAAAAAGGTGACAAATTAGAAGCAAGAAGATCAAGGCGGCGCTGTTTTGAGGACCGGAATGTAGGTTTTTACTACATGAGGACCGGAAAAACGAGCGGGCGCCGAGATTCGTAGCTTATCATTTGTTGACTTTTTGAACAACCTCATACAGAAAAATTTTGAGAAAAGAGGCGTAGCAGGACTTTATTTTTACTTAACAAGAGTAATAATTAAAAGGCAATTGGCCCAGCGGCAAAACAGGACTTTTGTAAGTAACTAGTAAACCGTACTAGTGTCTATCAATACCGATGTTTTTGAAAATATTCAGGGGATTTTTCCTAACACATTGTAAATTACTCATATCCAAATAAGCTAAGGGAACACTTATGGAGAAAAGGTGTGGATGGAAATGGAGGAAAAGATTAAGGAACATACTTTGTTATTGGTATATTTAACATCATGGAAAGAGGATGAACTGTATGAAGAAATGAGAAGAAGCTGGAAGGGCTATCCGTTTGATGTCTTAAATGAACTTACTGACGAGGATTTTATTCGTGGAAGTATTAGATCTAAATCTGTCTATTTAACTGAAGCGGGTATCATAGAAGCTAAGGTTTTAATGAAGAAATACCAAGTTAATGATGTCTAAAGGATAAAAGCAAGGAAATAATTATTTACAAAGTAAAATGGCAGTCTCTTCTTGTGATTCTGATTGTGATTGATGAAATGAAAGTTAAATTAGTGACAGATTAAGGGGAGAAAAAATATGCTTAAAATTGGAAGAAATGATTTGTGCCCGTGCGGAAGTGGTAAAAAATATAAAAAATGCTGTATGGACAAAGATAAACAATTGAATGTGAAAGAAACTTTAAGAAATCCCTTTAATCACTTGCTTACATATGAAGGGGTAAACGAACTGAGTACCGCCGAAATCATTCACCAGTTATGGAGATTTGGTATTCCATTTAAACAGGAAACATTTTTAAAAGATGTCGAAAAGTTCTACTCTGCTGAAGATCTTTCGGAAAACTGGTTCCATCAATATTCTGTTACTGCAAAGGGAAGAGATGAAGATTTCCCTTGGCTGGCGGCCTCGATTTTATGGGAGAGATTGGCTCCATCAAAAAAACTATCTATGGAACAAATGAATGACTTGATTGATAGTGGTATTGAGTATGCAGATCAAAATGATTCTATATCTGCATGTGATACATGGTTGAAAGTATGGAAGGCAATAAAGGATAGGATTGAACCTAAATTCCAAAACTTGGATTATCTTGACAAGCACTATAAGGGCAGTTTTTTTATTCGGGATTTTTGCCAGGACCTAGAAGCTGAACTTCATAATGCGGGTTTGAATGATCCTGTTTATTTTGAAAAAAGAATAAATTATTGTCGCGAGTTTTGTAACTATTTTCCTAAAGAAAGTGAGCTAATTATTCATAATATGCGGCGTGCCATTGCGGATTCTTACGCTAAGTTAGATCAATATGGGAAAGCTGAGTCTGGGTTTGAGAAGTTAGTGCAAGATTTTCCGGACAATCCTTGGGGCTATATCGGGTGGGGAGATCTGTTCTTTTTTGAACATAAGAAGGATTATCATAAAGCGCAAGAACTATACGAAAAAGGTTTAGCAATCGCCAAGGATCAAATGGATATTGAAGCCATAAAAGAGAGGCTTGAAGATTTAAAGGAAGGATTATAAATATAATGTTTTTTACTTGGACGTAGCTTATTGTAATTAATAAATGGCGAATGCTAAGGTGAAATGAATGTTAATCCAATGTACGAAGCCCTTACTTGATAAGATAGGAATAAAGGGCAATGAACTAGTTTCATTTGAAGGCTATGAGCAATTTCCCAATAGTTTCATAGCGTGGCACGTTAATTTTGTAAAATTGGTATAACTCTACACATGAAAATAAAACCAATGATCAAGATGTTTTCATCTATTCAGGTGATCTTTATCAAATTCAGTAAAAAAATGAGCGTTTTACAGGACTAGTGTATTCCGTTAAAATGTCATTAAGACAAAGAGTAAAGTAAGTCTCAGATATAATAAAGCTAAAATGAAACATTAGTTAGCTCATTCTTGACTCTCAGCTGATCGAATTGAAAGAGGGGTGCTCCTAGATGACAAAGAGTCAATTGAATCCTAAGGTAGATGAATTTCTAAGTAAAGCTAACAAGTGGAAGGAAGAATACGAGAAGTTAAGACATATTATTCTTGACTGCGAACTGACTGAAGAATTTAAGTGGATGCACCCTTGTTATACATATGAGAATAAAAATATCGTATTAATACATGGATTTAAAGAATACTGTGCGCTTCTGTTTCACAAAGGTGCCTTGTTAAAGGATACCCAAAGGATTCTTATCCAACAGACGGAGAATGTGCAGGCGGCGCGTCAGATTCGGTTCACCCATGTTCAAGAAATAGTAGAGATGGAAACGATCATAAAAGACTATATTTATGAAGCGATTGGCGTTGAAAAAGCCGGTTTGGAAGTGAATTTCAAAAAGCACACTGAATTCATCATTCCTGAAGAATTGCAAAATAAATTCGATGAAATCCCTGCCTTGAAAACGGCTTTTGAAGCATTGACACCGGGACGGCAAAGAGCATACATTTTGTATTTTTCTCAAGCTAAACAAGCCAAAACTCGAGAGTCAAGGGTTGAAAAATATACGAAACAAATTCTTGATGGGAAAGGATTACATGATTAATATATTCGATGAGAAAATAAATTAGTCAAACTAAGATTGGTCTCTAGAATTATGGAATGGATTTCCTTAGAAACCATCTTTTATATTATTGATAAAGTTGACCACTATTTCTTACTGTAGAATTTTGATGGTTAATCATGTACTGATGAATACGATCGATATTTCTTGTGGTTTTATTCAATTATGGTAATAATACAGTTATACATCATAAGACAAACATTAATTGGTAGTAACACTTTTAGTCTTAAACAAATTAATAAATAGGAGATGAGATGTATGACATTGAAATTGATTCCGTATTTAGTTATGAATGGAAATGCAAGTGAAGCCATTGACTTTTACAAAAAAGCATTAAATGCCGAAGTGCTTTTTACCCAGTCATTTGGAGAAATGCCTGAAATTCCAGAGTATCCAATACCTGAGGATGCGAAGAACCGGATCTCTCACGCTTCAATAAAAGTCGGCGAAACAGAACTGATGTTTTCTGATACATTTCCTGGTCAGCCTATTACAAGCGGAAACCAAGTGACGATTTGTATATCCACTGATGACGCTGAAAAGTCTAGACAGATCTTTGAGACACTAAAGCAAGATGGTGAAGTAACAATGGAGCTACAAGAAACGTTTTTCAGCCCGGCTTATGGTGGTGTAATAGATAAGTTTGGTGTTAGCTTTCAGATTTTTACAAACGGTCAAGAAGGATAATTTATTCTATATTTCAAGTGTTATATAACCCCTTTTTCAACTAGATTTACATAAGTATTTTTACAAAAATGACTTTGTTGTCGTACTTTTACAATACAGAGTCATTTTTGTTATATAAATATATCTAGAGTTTGTTAATTTCTTATAGATGGGAGTTAAACGAAGAATGATCAAACAGCCATTCCAAACGAAATCGATTTTTGCAAAATTTGCTAGTGCAATGACCTTAATTTTCATTTGTTTAGCAGTTAAAAGTCGAGTTAAAAGTTTGTCATCTACTAAACTACTAAATGTTCCATTAATCAAGCAGAGACCTGAATTACCATCAGGTTGTGAAGTCACAGCGTTAGCCATGGCATTAAGATATTATGGTATAGATGTAAACAAAACGACATTAGCCAATCAAATGCCTCGAGACAATACACCTGTAAAGAGAAACCAAGATGGAACCATTAAAATATGGGGAGATCCAGAAGTTGGATTTGTTGGAGATCCATATGATAATGGCATCACCATTAATCCCAATCCGTTAAAAAAAGTACTGGATAATTACCGTCAAGGCGGTCTAGCTTTGTATGGCAAAGACTTTAATGTGATTGAAGGTTATGTAAAAAACAAAAAACCTACACTTATTTGGTTTACGATTACGCATGAAATGCCTATAAAACGGACATGGGAAACACCTAACGGAAAGATCATTTTCGCTCCACGCCCGCTACATTGCATTGTTGTAACAGGTGTTGATCGCAAATATGTTTACTTTAATGATTGTGAATCGACGAAAGTAAGTGGACAGAACGTAAGAGTGCCTAAAAATGAATTTATTCAAATATATAATGCGATGGGAAAAAGAGCATTAGTGGTAAATTGATTTCTTTGGTTGTATTCGTTTTTGTTTAGACATGGAAATCACTCCTTTATATGATTCATTATGGCCATGATTTCCATTTTCTTTGGAGTCTTGATACCAATTCAAATTAAACACGCACTATAATTTAAATTTAGAGGTGAATGAAAAATGAAATTCATTATTTTTATTTTTCTTTTTATCTGTTTAGTGTTCGTATTCAATAAAATTAGAAGAAACAAGGATAAATAAAAAGGGAACTGAGTCCCTTATAGTGCGTGTTCAAAAAGGTGACAAACGAAGATGAGAAATATGAGGGAAAAGGAGTGTATGATGGAAGTCGATGGGCACAATATAATGCCTGTCACCACCCGAACCACTCGAAATTTATCGAATAAAGTAAAAAAGGTTTTTAAATAAAATGTACCAAAAAATAACTTCTCCCAACTTAATAGTTGAGAGAAGCTCTGCAGGTCAAGTTATTATTGACCATGATTCAATCGTTTTTCTTATTCAATTCTAATGTAGCAACATAATTATGACCTTCTGTCCCAAGAACATAAAGAGTCAGTTTCGCATGCTTTCCATTTAAGCCATTTTCCAACTGTCTCACATTTAACTCGATATTGCCATCCGCTGTTTCATGAGTATAAAAGAATTTCCTATGAGCATCTGTATCATATTTCTCCCCATCCGAAATAGTATAAGCTAAAGTTCCAGATTGTTCAGTCAGTGGACTGATATTTGCAGTAAAGTGAGTCGGAATGGTGATTTTCTTATTGCCAACGTATAGCGCATATACATTATCATGATCTGTCGGTAGCAAAGCAGCCTGAACTCGTTTTGCAGCGGCGTAACCAGCACCTTTTTCTTTACTATGCACGATGTAAGCAACACCGTTCGCCCATGCTTTCTGGAATTGATCAATCTTATACTGCCGAACTGCAGTATCATCCGATGGGGCAAATGAATCGTTGACGATCACATAATCTTGGGTACCAATCGTTTTAAACCCTCTCACTAAGATTAAATGACCACCTGTTGTGCCAGGAGCCCCCTCCACATAAGGTAGCTTTGTGTTCAACGGATTATTTGTGTACTTAACGCTGACTGCGACAGGATATCCTTTCTCAATTTCTTTTTTCAATCCATCAATATCGGTAAATACGGAATATGATCTGTATCCGTAACTGCCGGCGAGTGCCGAACTAAATGCCCAGTTACCAAATCCATCATACTCGTAGTCATAATCTCGATAGGCTGTTTCTTCCAATAACAAGTTTTCACCCATACGATTCATCGCCATGGTTATTGTTGTCGGACTGCAAATGGAATCAGCAATCTTTGGATCGCGAATCATTTGCGAATAGGCTGGTGTATCAATATCCTTATTTAACAAGATTTTACTCGGATGCTTACTAGTCGTGTTCCAACCAAGTTCAGTGGATGCAGAAAGAAGACGTATACTAGGTGAAACACGCGGATTATCGCTGTGCAAAATCGCTTTTATTTGGAATTTGTTTGCATTTTCTCCCTGGCTACCCCGAACGGTGAACGTGTCGACATCTACATAGGCTAATGGATCAGACATATCAGATACGCTGGCGCGGGCTATATTGGTGCCCCATTTTCCCCACGATCGCCAAGTTGACCAATCCTGTACCCATTGGTTATCAGCGTTATAATGACTGATTAAGGCACGTGCCTGAATCTCGACATATGTTCCCGTTGGCGTGTCACTGTTCCAAGATGCAATCATATAATCAAATTTATTAGTTGAAATTTCAGGAGATACATACACGCCGTCAGTAGCATATTTACCTCGTAACTTTTCCAAGGTTATTGCTCCGTCGCTCGGTCTCTGATGTATGGAAATATTCTGACCGGTTCCTTTAGAAAAATCATTCGCTGTACTAATAATATACGTATGATCACCTTCAATCATAAAACCTGGTCCATTAGCATGGGCTGCAATAGATAGAACTGGCGTTAAAATCAAAAATGCTGAAAGTGAAATGGCTATAATATTTTGTAACAGTCTATTCAAGTTGTACCCTCCCCATTATTATTAGCTTGATTCAGAAAAAAACAAATAATCTAACTCTTTTCTACCATAAACCTAAAAAAGGGACGAGACTAGAGTCTCGTTCCCTATTTTTAGTAGATTAATAGAATAATGATCGTTAGCTAAAGAATGGTTCACTTAGTCAGTGATTTTCTGATTTTATCCTTTAATTCACAAGTTCTTTTTCCTTAAAAATCACTCCATATTCACCAACCAAAAAGAACTATGCATATAGGTTTAATTTAAAAAGAAATGAATCGATTTTGATCAATCTTTTTTCAAAATGGATTCGTTTTATGAGCAGTAGAATAAGGATTTATGAGATTTTAATCAACTTAATTTAAAAATTACATTATCAATCAAATAATTCGCTTGGAATCTTTTTTTCTGATTCACGAATTGTAAAAAAATTAATCGTTATTTTTTCTTTTTGTACTTCCTCAATATTTTCTAATTTATCATTGTTTATAGGTAAAAAAGCTAAACCCTTTCCCTGAGCAATGAATTCCTCAATAAGTGAATAAGAATCTAGCTGCTGAAGTTGTTTTTTAGAGAGAGAATTTTCCTTCATGAATTCAATTGTATAATTTCTAAAGGGACATTGTTTATCATGGCTAACAAAAAAGAACTCCTTTGAATAGTCAATATTAGATTTTCCTTTTGCTTTTAGTAAACCCATAGAAATTGTAGTACTAAAGACTTTTTGAAACGCTGGATCGGAATAATGACTATAAGTTAAGACCATGTCAACTCTTTGTTTCTTTAATAGTTGTTGCAGATGATTACTACTTTCCATATATATTTGGTAATTCCTGAAATTTTCATTGATACGGTTACTTAAATAATTTGACAAAATAGATTGTGACGTCCCTATTCGATAAGTATTGCCACTCATTTTAATTTCATTTTTTGCTTCTTCTACTAGATTTAGTATTTTATTAGTATAATCTAACAAAATATCACCCGATGGTAATAGTGAAATACCTTTGTTATATCTATGCAATAGCGGTGTTTCTAACTCTTGTTCTAGTTTTTTAATTCTTTCAGTTATATTTGGTTGCACATAACCTAGTTCTTTTGCGGCTTTACTGATTGAACCTTCATTCACTACAGTTTTAAATATGATAAGATCATTCATTTCCATTCATTTCAACCCCTTATTGAATATCATTATAAATGATATCATTCATAACTTATACCTATTTTACATTGTTTAAATCCCGCATTATGATCATTTATATAATATTGAAAGTGAGTGATAAATATGGTTGGAATGCAATATAAAGTTATTTTGCCAAAAAATTATGATATGGGGATTATTAGAAAAAGGGTGCAAGATAATGGTCATAAAACGGATGGTTTTCCAGGTCTTAATTTTAAAGCGTATTTAATCACTGAGGCAGAGAAATATGAAAATTTATATAATTCCTATGCACCGTTATATCTTTGGAATAACTATCAAGGAATGAACAAATTTATCTTTGATGGTTTTTATGACAATATTTTAGAATCCTTTGGATGGCAACAAATTAATATCGGTGTTCCTTTATCTATTAACTTAGAAAAAGATTTTAACAAAAGTAGATATGTTGTTGAATATGCAGGAAATATTCCTGAGAGTAAATCATTAATTAAAACGCCGTTTAATTCCATTAATCAATATGTAAAAAATACAGAAAAATGTTTGGGGAATTTATTAATTTATAACCCAGATAAATGGGGTTATAGCCAATTTAGTTTTTATCAAGAAAAGCCAAAAATTGACTCAGTAGATCACCTTACAGTATATGAGGTTTTACATGTTTCACAATAGCCATTAATCATAAAAACGAACAACAAGAAAGGGAATGAGAGTATATGCCGTTTGTTAACGTTTATTATCCTGAAGGTCTATCGAATAAAGAAGAATTAGAGAAGGTGAGCAAAAGTATTCATCATTCGTTGATTGAACATTTTGAAGTTCCTGAAAATGATTACTTTCAAATGTTTTTTCCCTACCTATCTAATCAATTTTTTTATGATCCGTATTACCTAATAGAAAGAGATAAAAAGAGAACAGAAAACATGATGCATGTTTCTATTACTTGTGGGCCAGGAAGGACAGTAAATCAGAAAAAGAACTTGTATCAATCCATATCAAAAGCTATTTCTAACCATTTAAACATCTCTACAACTGATATTTTTATTACACTAAACGAGACATCTGCTGAAAACTGGTCATTTGGTCAAGGAGTAGCACAAATGGTTAATATGATGGAGGGAAAAGAATAGTGAATGATCGTATCGAATCCAATATACCAAAAAAAATGAGAGAAATGGCTCCCGATTTTGTTGATTACAGTGAAAACATATTGTTCGAAAAAGTATGGAGAGATCCTACTTTAACATCCAGAGAAAGGAGTTTAAGTACACTATCTGCTCTAATTAGTATTGGCAATACTGAACAACTATCATTCCATATACGATTAGCTGAAAAGAATGGAATTAATGAAAAGGAAATTATCGCTTTGATAACACATATGGCCTTTTATGTTGGCTGGCCTAAAGCAGCCTCTGCGTTAAATATAGTATTGGCCTGAATTTTGTTTGGCGCAGTCTACTGTCACCACGCGAAATTTATCGAATGAAGCAAGTGTCTAACAACATAAAACGGGTTTTTGCAAGTGAAGCGATTGACTTTTACAAAAAGGCACTAAATGCTTAACCAGAATCTACTTAATATTTTATCTAAAACAGCTCTGTTTACTTTTCTATTGCACAGAGCTGTTTTTGTTTGTATAGAAAAAAGAAAAAATTATTTTAAGTGCGTGTTCAAAAAGTCGCCAAATGAACCCTCGGCTCCCGCTTGTTTTTTCGGTCCTCATGGAATGGATACAAAAAGATCTCTAGCTAAAATCTCTCACGTTGGCGCCTGAATCTACCACATCATATGGAATGCTGGTCCAAAGAAAACTGCCAGCTCTTCTCCTTCTTGCTTCTAATTTCCCACCTCTTTGAACACGCACTTTAATAAACTGGCTGTTTGTAATAAAATTAAACCAGTTATATCAAATGGAAGAAGCTGAGAAAATTCAACTTATAGTCTTAATCGTTTTGATTTTAAATAGAGGTGAAGTCCATGGGAAAGTGGTTCCCAAGAATCTATGATATAGCCATGAGGCCAATTGAACGATCAGGGTTTAAAAAAATTCGAACGAAGCTGGGGAAAGAAGCGAATGGTAGGGTACTAGAGGTGGGTTCAGGCACAGGAATTAATTTTCCTTACTACAGAAATGCGATACGTGTAGATGCAATCGAGCCAAATTCAATCATGAGAGAGAAGTCCCTCCGTCGTCTAGAAAGAGCCAGGGTTCCAATACAGCTATCCAATGCCCGTGCGGAATCTCTCCCCTTTGCTGATGATACGTTTGATACGGTATTAGCAACGTTGGTATTTTGTACGATTCCAAATCCAGTCAAGGCTATACAGGAAATAGAACGGGTCAGTAAACCAGGAGCGAAAGTGCTGTTTTTCGAACATGTTAGAGTCGAACAACCTTTTCTAAGAAAAACGCAGGATTTACTAACACCGCTATGGAAAAAACTATGTGATGGTTGCCATTTGAATCGGGATACTCTAGCGTTATTGAAACAGTCTAATTTAGAAGTCACAGAAGTTAAGTATTACTATAATCAAATATTTGTAGTTGTTAAATCATTTAACAACAAATCTAATAAACTATGATGACGAGCTTACATATATTGTCAAACTATTAAAATTATAAAATAGTTCAATCTATCTCATTTAAGGAGCAAAAAAGTGGACAAAAAAGAAAAAAATATAATATCTATTAATGAGAAAAAGCTATTTCACGCGAAATCGTTTTTTGCAAAATGGGCTATTACTATGGTACTTGTTTCTGTTAGTATAACTGGGTTTACAGGAGTTAATTCGGCCATTGCTACGACAACGAGTATAACAAAATATACCGTCTCTGCCACATCCTTAAACGTACGAAAAGGAGCAGGTACAAAATACCCGGTCATTGGAAGAATTAAAAAAGGACAGTCATTATCAGTGAAGCAAAAATTGTCCAATGGTTGGTACAAAATAAATTTTAGTGGAAAAACAGGCTATGTAAGTGGAAGTTATGTCAAAGTATCGACGGTAAAAAGTTCTCCATCTACATCAACCACCAAACCATTAAATGTACCATTAATAAGACAGCGACCTCAATTACCTTCTGGTTGTGAAGTAACTGCACTGGCTATGGCATTAAGTTATTATGGAAGAAATGTGAGCAAAACAACATTGGCAAATCAAATGCCGCGAGATAGAACTCCTCTGAAAAGGAACCGTGATGGTTCAATTAAAATATGGGGAGATCCTGAAATTGGATTTGTTGGAGACCCATACGGGACTGGATTTACAATTAATCCAAATCCCCTTAAAAAAGTTCTTGATAAATATCGCAAAGGCGGAATGGCTTTATATGGTAAAGACTTCAGTGTGATCGAAGGTTATGTAAAAAAACGAAAACCAACCCTTGTTTGGTTTACCATTACGCATGAATTACCTACAAAACGTACTTGGAAAACACCTAAAGGAAAAACAATCCTAGCTCCACGTCCATTACATTGCGTTGTTGTGACTGGTGTAGATAGTAAATATGTTTATTTTAATGATAGTGAATCAACGAAAGTAAGTGGAAAGAATGTAAAAGTATCAAAAAGTAAGTTTATCCAAATATACAACGGCATGGGAAAACGGGCATTAGTTGTGAATTAATTTCTTCGCTGTATCATCTTTTGAACAATATTTTATAAGATATATTATGGGTGACATCTATCACATCCTTGAAATATAAAATATGTTAGTTTTTAAAAACAAGGTGTGATTATAGTCACAATAATAGGATGCAGTATTCATTATATAAAACAGGATGTCAAGGGTGATATGAGTGAATTATATAAAACAACTAGGTGAAGCTCAAAAAAAGTTGAGAGATCTTGAGATAGCCTTAAATGAATCGTCCATTGTTGCCATAACAGATAACAAAGGGGTTATACGATTTGCTAACAAGAAGTTTTGTGAAATATCTAAGTACAGTAAAGAAGAATTAGAAGGCAGTAAACATAGTATTATAAATTCAGGTTACCATGATAAATCCTTTTTTAAAGACATGTGGCGTACCATTGGAACTGGCCATGTTTGGAAAGGTGAGATTAAGAATAAGGCCAAAGATGGGAGTTACTATTGGGTCGATACAACCATTGTTCCATTTTTAAAAGATAACGGCAAACCGTATCAATATATAGCAATAAGACACGATATAACATCACTTAAAGTTTATGAGAAAAACATTGAAGTCATGGCTTTTTATGATCCGCTTACCACTTTACCTAATCGAAACATGCTAAAAAAGTGGGTTGGCAATCTTAAAAATGTTAAAACCAAAAACATGGCTGTTTTATTTCTAGATATTGATAGATTCAAATCAATTAACGATAAATATGGTCATAACATTGGAGATTCCTTATTAGAGAAATTTGCGAATCGTATTAAGAAGTGTCTTCGAGAAGACGATCTCATTGTACGGCAAGGTGGTGACGAGTTTATCATCATTCTTGATAACGTGATGGTCAAAGAAAATGTCATCGTAGTCATTGAAAAACTAATAGACAATATTTCAGCTCCCTTTCTGGTTTTTGAGAAAAAACAAATTGGAGTATCGGTCAGTATTGGCATAAGCTTGGGGCGTATTGACTCTGAACAAACAAATATCGATGGATTGGTAGACACTTTAATAAAACAAGCTGATATCGCTATGTATCATGCAAAAAAACAAATAGGTAATTCTTATTGTTTCAATACTCCTAATCAAAACAATGAATTAGAACGTTATTACAAAATAGAAAATGAGCTTAGAAATGCTTTGAGGAATAATCAGTTTCATATTGTCTATCAACCAATTATTAATTTAACTCATAATACAATTAGTGCAGCTGAGGCCTTGCTACGTTGGGAAAGTCCTATTTTGGGACATGTACCGCCATCAGAGTTTATTCCTTTGTTAGAAGAATTTGATCTAATCACGGAAATAGGCAACTGGGTATTACAAAAAGTGTGTTGTCAAATGAAATCATGGCTCATTCAAGGAATTAAATTAAAGAGAATATGCGTCAATGTCTCTCCAATTCAGTTTAAGGACACATCATTTGTGAAAAATTTAGAAAAAATTCTTGATGAGGCCAGGCTTGATCCAGCTTATTTAGAAATTGAAATAACTGAGGGAACGATATTGGATATGAAGGAATCTGAAAAAATTCTAAGAGATTTAAAATCGCATAAAATAGGCATCTCCATTGATGATTTTGGAACAGGATATTCATCTTTGAGTTATTTAAAACAACTTCCAATAGATACTCTAAAGATTGATAAATCTTTTATCAAAGAGTTGGATTTAGATGGAAAAGTGATCGTAAATACAATCATAAGCATGGGAGAACATCTAAATCATAGGGTTATTGCTGAAGGAATCGAAACAAAGGAACAACTGGACTATTTAAAGCAACAGAATTGTCATGAGGGTCAAGGTTTCTATTGGAGTAAGCCTATCAATGCTGATAGATTTCAGAAATATATTGAAGATTTCAAGACGATGAAATTAAAAATATGAAACTTTATTCATAGTTCTCGATTTGAAGTGTAGGTTGTTGATTCAATAGGTTGGTACCTTGATAACCTACTTATCTAATTTTTTTATTACACCATATGACTTAGTCTTATTCACTTACCTTGTATAAAACTTCCTCGTTATGGATAAAAATGACTAATTAATGAAATAGGAAAAAATGAGGGACATTCTCTTGTTATTTCATATATTAGCTGGATTTGTCATTCCATGGATTATTGCAGGCTTTATTTTCAGAAATAAAATAAAGTTACTATTGACTTTTGTTCCCGCTGTAATGGCTATTAGTTTACTTATCAACCAGTTTGGTTTTAACTTCTTTTGGAGACTGGATGTGAGATTCACAGAAATTTCATTAGCAGCTATCCCTTATGTGGTCGGTATATCCTATTCTAGGCTGTCTTTTTATTTTCTTTGTACATTATAGAAAATACAACAAAACCGTCATGTTCTTTTTATTTATTGTTATTACCACAATTATGGAATTAATCGGTGTTTTGTTTGGAAAAGTCATTTATCGAAATGATTGGAACATCGGCTGGACGTTAGTTAGCTACTCACTTGCCTATGTGGTGCTTTATCTTTACTACAGATTGACTATAAAATATAAGGTTTTCGGTTAGTCAACTAGATGCCTAAAATATTTCAAGTTTGATATCACGCCACAAACTTTGGATTCAAACAGTCGTGGCAAGCCCTTACATAACCTATCGCTATTTTGAAGGTTGCTCCCAATTAATGAAAAGGGAACTGAAAGGTTATATCAACCTATTAATCAATCTTTATAAACACTTCCTATTTATCTTGTTATGATGAAATATAAAATGTATATTTTTTTCTCCAGTCATTTAAGTTCCGGTACTAGCTATTAAGTAAGTTAGTTTAATTTAAATATTACAGGGGTACTTTTTGTACCTGTATAACTACGCTCCTATGAATAGGGGCGTTTTTTTTATAATCTTAATTCAGAAAGTGAGGTGAGGGAATGGAACAAAAAAGATCAATATCAAGACGTACCGTGCTGTTAATGGCCATCACGTGCGGCTTCACTGTTTCCAATGTATATCTTAATCAAAATTTATTATTAAGCATGGCAGAAACTTTTCGTATTTCATCAACAGAAATAGGTATAGTAGCGACTCTATCACAAGTTGGTTATGCGATAGGTAATTTAACTCTTGTGCCGTTAGGGGATCTATTTGAAAGACGAAAAATGATTTTATCGTTATTAATGTTTGTCTGTCTAAGTCTTGTTGCTTCTGCGCTGTCACCAAATTTTATTTGGTTGATCATGGCTAACTTATTTTTAGGTTTCTTTACTATTGTGCCGCAAATTATCGTGCCATTAGCTGCTAGTTTCTCTATCGATAAGGAGCGTGGAAAGGTATTAGGTAATGTCGCCATAGGATTAGTTTGTGGAATATTAGGTGCCCGTTTTATTAGTGGTGTGGTGAATAATTATTTGGGTTGGCGATCGATGTATTGGATCTCATTTGGATGTACACTTGTGATCATTTTACTGATAAAAATGCACTTACCTAAAAGTAAAGGGATTCAATCTATGAAATATGGTGAGTTACTTCAATCACTTTGGCCACTTTTTCTTAGAGAAAAAATATTAAGGAGAGCCTGCGTAAGTCAAGCTATGATGTTCGGGGCATTTAGTTTGTTTTGGACAACGTTAGTTTTCCGTTTAAGTCATTCCCCATTTCATTATTCAAGCAGTGTAGCAGGAACAATTGGTTTAGTGGGGATAGGAGGAGCTTTTGCTACCCCTATCATTGGACGAATCATTGACCACAAAGGAGCAACATTTGCAAACATTTTATGTATGTTGCTTGGTTTCATTTCTTTTATGCTCTTTACTATAGGGAATACCTCTTTAATAGCTATTGTTATCGGTAGCCTCTTTATTACCATGGGAACACAAGCCAACCAGGTTGCTTGTCAAGCCCAAATTTTCCTACTTCCTGAGGAAATACGAAGTCGATTAAATGGCATTTATATGGTATCTACTTTTTTAGGAGGAGCACTGGGCTCTTATTTAGGTACTCTCGCTTGGAGTCACTATAAATGGGGCGGAGTATGTTTTGTTGGTTTAATTATGATCATTGTTGCATTTACTTCAGCTTTTGGTTTGAAGAAAAAAATAAATACAGAAGCAAAAGTGTCACAAAGGAGAGGACAATAATGATAAAAAAAGATGAAAACTTCGAAAAAGGTTTAAATATTTTAAAACAAATAGACAGTGAGAATTATGAAAGTATTGTAGATAGCTTTAAAGATTCAATTGCTCCGGATTTGGGGACATTGGCTGTTTCATTTAATTATGGACAAATTTTTTCTAGGCCAGGCTTAGATTTGAAGTCACGCCTTCTGGCCACTGTTGCTGGCTTAACAGCTATGGGTAATATTGAGCAACTGAAATTTTATATAAATGGAGCACTAAACGTTGGATGGACTGAAGAAGAGATTGTTGAAGCTATGATGCAAATGATTATTTATTCAGGGTTTCCGAGTGGATTGAATACAATTTTAACAGTAGCTACAGAAGTTTTTGAAGATAGAAAAGCAAAGAATATATAAATTAACGTATGGTCGAATTTAAAACAAAGTTTCTTTTCAGAGTGGGAAAATTCCCGCTCTCTTTATTTTTTGATATTCTAAGTTAAAGACTCCTAAAAAGAATAGTCGGGAGGAATGAACTGTGAGTATGGATAAAGAAAGAAAAAAAGAACTAGGAAAATTTCTTAAATCAAAGAGAGGAAAAATATCACCTACAGAGTTTGGTTTACCTATTGGTAAAAGAAGAAAAGCAATAGGATTAAGAAGAGAAGAACTATCTCAGTTAGCAGGAATTGGTTTAACTTGGTACACGTGGTTGGAACAAGGACGTGATATTCAAGTTTCAACACAAGTGTTAGATAGTATCTCAAGAATTTTAAAATTAAATCATGAAGAACGGAAACATATTTACCTGTTAGCAAACCATCAAATCCCTTTGGACAACAATTCTGATATAGTCGATACCTTACATCCAGTTGTACAAAATTTCATTAACCATCAAAAAGATTGTCCGATATATGTGACTAATGAAAAATGGGATGTAATATCTTGGAATAAAGCGGCTTGTAAAGTTTTTGGGGATTTTACTAAAATGAGTTCAAAAGAGAAAAATGCTCTTTGGAGATGTTTTTGCTCTAAAGACTATAAAGAACTCCTTGTAAATTGGGAAGATCATGCGAAACGCTTACTTGCACAATTTAGAGCAACAACCAACCGATTTATTGGTGAAAGATGGTATAAAGATTTAATCGATGAATTAAGAACCACTAGTGAAAAATTCAACAATTGGTGGGGGGATCAAGAAATTTTAGGTACACCCATTGGGGAAAAAGAAATTAGACATCCTTACATAGGAACATTATTTATGGAACATATGACATTACAAGTTTATGATTCTCCAGATCTTAAGTTAACGATTTATCGGCCTTTGGAGAAAGGTCATACGGCAGAGAAAATGGAAAGATTATTAAATGGTTAACATTAGTCGCATTTTCCTAGAATAAAAAGAAAATAACGACTATTTTTTAAAGCCGATGGAAAAGCCCTTGGTCTTTTTCTTGGTCAAGGGCCATCTTTTTATCATTAGTAAGGATATGGATAGTAAGGATAGTAATAAGGATAAGGATAGAAGAATGGAAAGACGAATTGGAAATATGGAAAGCGATAAGGTCTAAATCGACGGTATCTTGGATAACCACCATAACCACCGCCATAATATCTTTCATCGGATGATTCTCTTTCACTTTCACTTACGTCTTCAGGAACCAATAACATAACATGTTGATCGTCCATACCTGTTAGAATACCTTCTATTTTTTTACCATCTTTCATTTGACCAACAACATGATAATTCATATACTTTTGGCAAATTTGTTTAATATTACTTTGTTCCTGATCTCTAACAAAATCAGAGTTCATATCAAAACCTTGCTGACCCATTTGTTCATTTTCTGGATACATACGTCATATCTCCTCCTTTGCTATACCAAGATATGCACCTAAGTATGTTTAGGTTACGAAATAAATATTTTAGATCTTAAATGACTTAGTTTTCAATTATGTCGAATTCTAATAGTGTATTGCCTTCTTATTCACGTATAATAAAGTTAGTATATATAAGGAGTGTTGTTTGAAATGCGGGCCATATTGACGGTTATAGGAAAAGATAACGTTGGGATCATTGCTGGTGTGAGTCAAAAATTAGCGGATCTCAATGTGAACATATTAGATGTGAGTCAAACGATTATGAATGGTTATTTTACGATGATGATGATCCTTGATCTAGAAAAAGTGACAGAAAGCTTTGATGATATAAAAACAGCATTGTCAGCGAAAGGCGATGAATTACACGTACAAATTAAAATTCAACGCGAAGAAATATTCAAGTCAATGCACAGTTTGTGAGGTGAGGTAAATCATGGAAACAACACAGATACTAGAAACCATACGCATGATTGAAGAAGAAAAATTAGATATTCGAACGATTACGATGGGCATTTCATTACTGGATTGTATCGATTCAGATGGAGATAAAGCTCGACAACGTATTTATGAAAAAATTACTAGCAAAGCCAAGCATTTAGTCGAAGTTGGAGAGCATATCGAGTCGGAATTTGGTATCCCAATTATAAATAAACGTATTTCTATCACACCGATCGCACTCATTGCAGGGGCTACAGATGATAAAGACTATGTCGCTTTTGCAAAAACACTCGATAAAGCGGCAAAAGAAGTGGGAGTCAATTTTATTGGCGGTTTTTCGGCTTTGGTTCAAAAAGGATACAATAAAGGTGATCAGATCTTAATTCAATCCATTCCAGAGGCGCTTAGCGTAACTGACCGTGTCTGTTCATCCGTCAACGTTGGCTCCACACGCTCAGGAATTAATATGGATGCAGTGAAAGAACTTGGCACGGTCGTGAAGAAAACAGCTGAGTTGACATCTGATACTCAAGGATTAGGCTGTGCGAAGCTGGTTATTTTTGCAAACGCCGTGGAAGATAACCCTTTCATGGCAGGGGCTTTTCACGGTGTCGGTGAAGCCGATTGTGTCATAAATGTCGGTGTTAGCGGACCAGGAGTCGTTAAACGAGCGCTTGAAAAAGTTAAAGGTGAACCTTTTGATGTTGTGGCAGAAACAGTGAAAAAAATTGCCTTTAAAATAACAAGAATGGGCCAACTGGTAGGTCAAGAAGCTTCTAAACGACTCGGTGTTCCTTTTGGTATCGTTGACTTGTCTCTTGCTCCAACACCTGCTGTTGGGGATTCTGTAGCTCATATTTTAGAGGAAATGGGACTTGAAGTTGTCGGTACACATGGCACAACAGCCGCACTGGCTTTATTGAATGATGCGGTCAAAAAAGGCGGCGTTATGGCATGTGGACATGTTGGTGGATTAAGCGGAGCATTCATTCCAGTTTCAGAGGACGCAGGAATGATCGATGCCGTGAATAATGGCTCGCTCAATTTAGAAAAACTTGAGGCGATGACAGCTATTTGTTCAGTTGGCCTAGATATGATTGCTATACCAGGGGATACTCCAGCAGCAACAATATCGGCGATGATTGCTGACGAAGCTGCCATCGGTGTAATCAACAATAAAACGACAGCCGTTCGAATTATTCCTGCTCCAAATACAAAAGTTGGCGATACAGTTGAATTTGGTGGTTTACTTGGACATGCACCTGTTATGAAAGTGAATCCATTTTCTTCTGATGACTTTATTGCTCGAGGTGGACGCATTCCAGCCCCAATACATTCATTTAAAAACTAAACAACATGATTAAAGGATGGATCCTATTAAAGGATTTGTCCTTTTATTTTGAAACACAAGGTAGCTGGTTTAGATAGATGATGGTATGTAAGAGGAATTATGGGGGGTAGTAAGAGAGTGTTTAAAAAATGAGAGAAGAAGATACATTAGCTAAGCTTTTTTTGTATTAATAACTCTATAGCCAAAAGCGAGAAATTGAGCGGCAGACTCCTTCTTTATAACAAGGATGACTTTGTCATTAGTAATCAGTATCTCATCATGATGAATCGATTCTTTATTTTTTGAATCAAGGATCCTTACCAAGTAATCACCTCCTTATTTCTTTGAGATTTATCCCACCTTAACGGCAAGTAGAGACCCCCACCTCAAGATTCTGAGTATTCAAGGAAGATCGGTGGGGGATCAACTGCCCGTAAAGGTCCGATTGGTTCAGCTAACCATCAGTGGGGGATTAAGAAAACCCCCACTGATGGAAGCTTCACTTTATAAGCTGCTGCTAGATTGAAGAACTTCGTAAAGCTATTCAATAACCTCAAGCCGATTTGCACAACCTGGGGCTAAAATTGTCCAACATCGGCTGACTTGCAAAATAAGAGTATCATAAATTATGTAGTAAAAACGTGTATTTACAATAGGTTTGAGAAATATTTACAAAGATGATTGAAATTTAAAACAAAAAAGATGCATTTCTTTTTTATTTCTGATAAACTAGGATCACAATAACATATAAACGAATTTAGTCCTTCGGGGTAGGGTGAAATTCCCAACCGGCGGTGATGATGCTTTAAAGTATCTAAGCCCGTGACCCGGTTATCTTTTAAGATAAGCGGTGGATTCAGTGAGAAACTGAAGCCGACAGTACAGTCTGGATGGGAGAAGGATCGTAAATGAGTGCAAACGAGTCGTGTGTTGGTTGCGTCTTCATCTATTTTTAGAGACAAAGTAACATCATTATTCTGTCAATATGAATAATGTTGCTTTCTTTCCGATATAAAAACACACACCTCTTTTTAATACACTCCTATGATTTTAAAACTCATCACCCCTGAAGATACGTATCTTCAGGGGTTTTTAAATGGATAAAAGTGAGCAGGTGAGACATTGAATGATCAAGATTATATGAAACTGGCGATAGATTTAGCCAAAGCAACAGTTGGACAGACCAGTCCTAATCCCGCAGTTGGCGCGGTTGTTGTTCATCATGGTGAGATAGTCGGCATGGGTGCTCATTTAAAAGCAGGAGAAGCACATGCAGAAGTTCAAGCCCTTCGAATGGCAGGTGAGCGAGCAAGAGGTGCTACGATTTATGTCACATTAGAGCCTTGTTCTCATTTTGGTAAAACACCGCCTTGTGCTGATCTAATTATTGAAAAGGAATTAAAAAGAGTGGTTGTGGCTTCTAATGATCCGAATCCTCTTGTGTCAGGTAAAGGTTTAGAAAGAATAAGACAAGCAGGAATTACGGTAGAGACAGGCATTTTGAAAGAACAAGCGGATCAACTCAATAAATTTTTCTTTCATTATATGAAGAAGAAAGTACCGTTTGTAACATTGAAGACCGCTAGCAGTGTCGATGGAAAAACGGCAACAGTAACAGGTGAGAGTCAGTGGATAACAGGAGAAGAGTCTCGCCAGGATGTTCATCAACTTCGTCATCAACATGACAGTATTCTTGTCGGTGTCAATACGGTCATAACAGATAACCCAAGTTTAACGACTCGATTACCTCATGGTGGGAAAAACCCGATTCGTATCATTCTAGATACGTATTTAAGAACACCAGAAGAGAGTCAAGTGATCAAAGATCAAGCGGCGCCAACATGGATTATGACAGGATCTCAGATTGATCAAGAAAAGAAACGTCGTTTGATGAAACAGGGTCACGTCACTATATACGAGCTACCAGTCGATAAGATTAAGATAAAAGATGTTCTCCATCTTCTAGGAGAAAAATTAGTCACATCTCTTTTAGTTGAAGGCGGAGCAACCATTCATGAAAGTTTTGTAAAAGAAGGTTGCTTTGATGAAATCATCATGTATTTTGCCCCTAAAATTATTGGTGGCGAAAAGGCACCTTCCATTTTTGGTGGAATAGGCATTTCAAAACTATCGCAAGCTATTCATATGAATATTGAATCAATAGACAGAATAGGGCGAGATGTTAAGATTATAGCTAGACCTGAAAGAAGGTGATGTCTTGTTTACAGGGATTGTAGAAGAAGTGGGTCAAGTTCTAAGTATAACTAAAAAAACGGATGCGATTCAGTTGTCAATTAAGGCATCTGAAATATTAAACGATACGAAGTTAGGTGATAGCATAGCTATCAATGGCGTTTGTTTAACCGTCACTTCTTTTTCAAAAAATGGATTTGATGCGGATGTGATGCCGGAAACCATTATGGGTACAACCCTTAAATGGCTAAAACCCCATCATGAAGTGAATTTAGAACGGGCGATGTCAGCCAATGGAAGATTTGGTGGCCATTTTATGACAGGTCATATTGATGGAGTTGGACAAATTAAACAAATTTCAAAAAAAGGTAACGCTATTTATATGACGATACAAGCCGACCCGCAGATTACAAATAGATTGGTGCTTAAAGGTTCGGTAGCTGTGGATGGGACGAGTTTGACACTATTTGATGTGACTGCGACATCGTTTACTATCTCACTGATTCCACATTCGGCTGAATTCACCATTTTAGGTAAAAAAAGAGTAGGGGATCATGTTAATGTTGAGTGTGATGTCTTGCAAAAGTATGTTAATCAGGAGAAAGCGGCACCATCCAGTTCAATTACAATGGATTTTCTCGCTAAACACGGTTTTACAAATTAGTTGTTAGGGATGATACGTATGAAAAATTCAATAGATGAAGCCCTTCGTGATTTAAAAGAAGGCAAACTGATTATCGTCTGTGATGATGAGAATCGTGAAAATGAAGGTGATTTAATTTCATTAGCTGAAACAGCAACACCTGAAGTTATTAACTTTATGGCGACACATGGCAGAGGACTCATTTGTACCCCTATATCAGAGGAACTTGCACAATCTCTAGATTTAGTGCCGATGGTAAGCCATAATACCGATGCCCATAGAACGGCATTTACCGTAAGCATAGACCATAAAACGACGAAAACAGGTATTAGTGCTTTCGAACGTTCACAAACGATTCAGGCCATGGTCGATGACCACACAACAGCCAGTGATTTTAACCGCCCCGGACATGTTTTTCCACTTATTGCCAAAGCCGGTGGTGTTCTAAAACGACAAGGTCATACCGAAGCAGCGGTGGATCTAGCTAAATTATGCGGTGCCAAACCAGCGGCCGTTATCTGTGAAATTATGAGCGACAATGGTACGATGGCTCGTTATCCAGAGCTTGTTCAAATGGCACAGAAATTTGGACTTTCCATCATAACAGTCAAAGACTTAATCGCCTACCGGAAAACTCACGAAGCCTTCATTAATCGTGAAGTTGAGATTCACCTGCCGACATCATTTGGCGACTTTAAAGCTGTTGGTTATACGAGCTTGATTGATGACAAAGAACATGTTGCTTTAGTTAAAGGCGATGTCTCTGGCGGTGAACCGATCCTCGTCAGAATTCATTCAGAGTGTCTAACAGGAGACGTCTTTGGTTCACGCCGTTGTGACTGTGGCCCTCAATTGCACGCTGCCTTACAGACGATTGAAAAAGAAGGTAAAGGTGTTCTTCTCTATCTTCGCCAAGAAGGAAGAGGCATCGGCTTGATGAATAAATTAAAAGCCTACGCGCTTCAAGAGCAAGGCTTTGATACAGTAGAAGCTAACGAACAATTGGGTTTTCCGGCTGATATGCGAACCTTTGATATTGCGGCGCAAATGCTTCAAGACCTAGGCGTTAAGAAAATTAAACTATTAACGAATAATCCAATGAAAATAGCCGGTCTAGAAGCCTTTGATTTCGAAGACATTGAACGAGTTCCATTAGAAATGCCTGTATTAAAGGAAAACGAACGATATATGCATACGAAACTAGAAAAGATGGGACACCTGTTACATTTATAAGAGGGCGTTCACAAACATACGGGATTAAGAGGTCCCTTAAAGGAGAGAATATAGATGAATACAGTATTTGAAGGACATTTAATTGGAACTGATTTAAAAGTTGGTATCGTAGTGGGGCGGTTTAACGAATTTATCACAAATAAATTATTGTCTGGTGCACTTGACGCATTAAAACGTCACGGTGTGGATGATAACAATGTCGATGTTGCGTGGGTTCCAGGTGCTTTTGAAATTCCGTTGATTGCCAAAAAATTAGCGGAAACTAAAAAATATGATGCCATTATTACATTAGGAACGGTTATTCGCGGGGCAACACCTCATTTTGACTATGTTTGCAGTGAAGTGTCAAAAGGGGTTGCATCACTCAATCTCCAAACTGGAATTCCCATTGTCTTTGGTGTATTGACAACGGAAAATATCGAACAGTCAATCGAACGTGCCGGAACAAAAGCAGGAAACAAAGGCTGGGATGCGGCTGTTAGTGCCATTGAAATGGCGAATCTAACGGCAAGTATTGAAAAGTAAAGAGTCAAAAAAAGGTTTGCTCTATTGAAGCAAACCTTTTTTTAACTATATTATTTGACTCGAACAGAGTGTCCTTTTGGAAGTAGTCTGGCCATGAATTTGGTTCCTGACAGTGAGAAGACCACGAGAGCGATCCATATGAATATAAACGAGATGAATTGAACATGGGAGAAAGATTCCTTAAAAACGGTAAGACCAAGTATCAGTGTCATTGTAGGTGCTATATATTGAAAGAAACCAAGCATGGAAAGTGGGATTCGTTTCCCTGCTTCTGCAAAACAAAGCAATGGTAAGGCGGTTGCAACCCCTGTTCCAATTAATAAAATGGTTGTCAAATGCGAGATATTCCCAAATGCAGCTGTTCCTTTTGCTTGAATAAAGATGAGAAACCCGAGAGCAATCGGTGTGACAAAAAGGGTTTCATAGGTTAAGCCAATGGTGGAATCAAAATGGATAAATTTCTTAACAAGACCGTAAAAGCCAAATGATAAAGCGAGGGTTAAAGCCACATATGGAATTTGGCCATACTCGATCGTAAGAATTAAAACACCAACTGTCGCAAATCCAATCGCCACAATTTGCCATAAATTAAGTTTTTCTTTTAAAAAGATAATGGCAAGTAAAATACTAATGAGCGGGTTAATATAATAACCTAAACTCGTCTCAATGACATGCCCATTATTAACAGCCCATATGTACACACACCAATTAATGCTGATAAGAACGGCCGCTAAAAAAACCAGTATAAAATTCATCGGTTTGAACAGGACCTTAAAATTAACGATAAAGTCATGAAATCTCTTGTTCCAAATTAAAAGAACAATCATGAAGATGAAAGCCCAAAAGATTCGATGAGCCAATATTTCAAAAGCAGGGACCTCATTTAATGGTTTCCAATAAAGCGGGAAAATCCCCCACATAAAATAAGCGCCGATAGCACAAAAAATACCGATTTGATTTCTGTTTTCTGAATTCATTCTTTTGCCCCATTTTCTTAAATGATTTTTAACACAATGTTTGAAGGAATGCTTGATTGTAAAATTTAGCTATATTGATAGCCTTTTTATCTTGAAGAATATCCCCCGGTTTATTCCCTTTACCAAGAATATACCCTTCAAAAGAAGCACCTACAAAATCAAAGATATACTGAAATTGCATAATGAGAGGGAGTCCCTTTGTTTTTGGTTCGTCTCCTCCAACGGTAACAACATACATCTTCTTCTTATACATTCCCTGTTTAAAATTAAGTGATGGGTCTCGCATACTTTGTGACCAACGATCAATGAAATTCTTCATAAGGCCGCTCATCCCATACCAATATATTGGAGTCGAAAGGATAATCATATCATTTTCTAATACGTTTTTAATAATGGATTGATAATCATCCTTGATTGGCTGAAAGCCCTCATCAGTATGCCTTGCATCAATAATAGGATGGACAACTTTATCTCTAAGTGAGATATATTCATGTGGAATATTGTCTAAGAGGATATGTAAAAGAGTCTGTGTATTTCCATTACTTCGGCTATTTCCGTCTATAACGAGCATTTTATCTCCCCCTCGTTAACTATAAAAGCTGTTTTCCCAAATAACTAACAAACAATCTCTTAGAAAAGAGTCAAAGATTCCTTGTCACTGTTTAAAAAAATGTCAGTTAATAAATCACTAGTAATATTGTATATCTTAATTATGATTCAGTAAAATAGATAGATATGATAAGTTCTATCGGTTTATCTGATAAAAGAATAAAATGGAGATTAGACATTTAAAACTATTGTAGATTGTCATGCGTTTGCCAAAGCATCTCATCATCGCCTAATCTAAGAAGAAATTTAATCACGTTATAATTTGGATGGCATTTTTTATCTTTCCATAAGGTTATGTTTAGATTTATCTCGATGGGGAATATAAAAACTAACCTAAGACAGGAGGTATAATGGATGTCAAACACAACAGACAAAGTCAAAGCTGCTTATACGAAAGTCAAAGGTGAAGTGAAAGAGAAAGCTGGATACTATACGGATAACGCTGAAACCGAAGCGGAAGGAAAAAAAGATAAAATTAAAGCCAAAGTTCAAGAGAATGTGAACGAAGCGAAAGATGTACGAGATGACTTTAAGAAAAAAATCAATAAAGATTAAAATAAAATTTAAGTCTTGAAACATAATAAGGCAGTGTGACATATGTATTGTCATGCTGTCTTTTTATGATGAATATTTAAGAGGAAGTTCAAAAAGTCACCAAATAATAAGCTGCGAATCTCTACGTTGGCTTGTTATTCCGGTCCTCATGTAGTAAAAACCTACATTCCGGTCCTCAAAACGGCGCTGCCTTAACCTTCTTGCTTCCAATTTGTCGCCTTTTTGAACATGCACTTTAAGTACCACCGTCACGAAAAAGCCTTCTAGAATTCAATGAAAATTCCACTAATGGAAGTTACAAATTTTTTTCTAAGAATCGACAAAAATACATAATCAACAAAATAAATTGATCCAAATTGTGATAAGATGAAGGAAATAGAATATCGGTGTTATGTTATAACTCATAACAATTCTCTTCAGGTGAAAGGCCTGGAAGTACATTTAGAAAGAGTTATTTCATGATCCATACAAAATTGGAGGCATTAAAATGGGTAGTCAATTTTCAGAACGATGTAATCATGTACAGGCTTCAGAAACAAGAGAAATTTTAAAGGTTACCGCGAAACCTGAAGTTATTTCATTTGCGGGTGGACTTCCAGCCCCTGAACTTTTTCCCATTGAAGATATTAAAGTAGCATGTGAAGCCGTGCTTACAGAATCTGGTCAATCTGCATTGCAGTACAGCACGACAGAAGGCTATGTTCCTTTAAGACAAGAAATTGTTAAACGGATGAAGGCCATCGAAATTGAAACTTCTGTTGACAATGTGATCATCACAGGGGGGTCTCAACAAGGGTTAGATTTAACAGGCAAGCTTTTTATTGATGAAGGCGATACCGTCATCTGTGAAAGTCCTACCTATTTAGCTGCCATCAATGCTTTTAAAGTATATAATGCCAATTTTGTTGAAGTAGCCATGGATGACGATGGAATGAAAATGGACGAATTAGAAAAAGCCTTAAAAGCCAATCCTCAAGCTAAATTTATATACACGATTCCGGATTTTCAAAACCCAACTGGTCGAACAATGAAGTTGGATCGAAGAAAAAAAATGGTTGAACTCGCCAATAAATACGATATCGTCATTCTTGAAGACAATCCTTATGGAGCGGTTCGTTTTGCCGGTGAAGCCCTTCCACCTGTCAAACACTTTGACACAGAGGGCCGGGTTATTTACTTAAGTACTTTTTCAAAAATCTTTACTCCCGGATTACGTCTAGGTTGGATTTGTGCAGATACAAGGTTTATTGAAAAATATGTGGCATTTAAGCAATCAGCTGATTTACATACAGATAGCTTTGCTCAAATGATTACAGCTAAATATATGGAGCTATTCGACATTGAGGCTCATATTCTTAAAATTAAAGAGGTATACCGCTCAAGACGTGAAAAAATGATGCAATGTATTGACAAATACTTTCCTAAACAAGCTAAACATAGTGCCCCTGAAGGTGGTTTGTTTATCTGGGTTGAACTACCTGGAGACATTGATACACAGGATATCTTTAATGAATGTATTAAGAATAATGTGGCCTTTGTACCAGGAAAACCTTTCTTCCCAAATAGTGCACAAAGAAATACATTCCGTTTAAATTATTCAAACATGCCAGAAGATCGTATCGAAGAAGGCATGAAGCGTTTGGGTGAAGTACTCACTCGGCGTGTTAATGAACAAACGGTCGCTAAATAAAGTGAAACTTCCATCAGTGGGGGTCTTTACTTGCCGTTAAGGCGGGATAAATGATACAGGTTTAAATAGACAGTGAAAATCTACTTTTCACGGTCTATTTCTAGATTAATAACTCTGAAAATTTATTTTTTTGATTGGTGATTAAAATAGGTTGAACGAGGGAATATTGCAGAAATGTTTGAATGGGTATGAACGATTACCATGGTTAGATAAAAATACGACTGTTGAAGAAAAAAACACAATATGTCAATTATAAATATGATTTGAGGAAAAAAAAGAACCCGCGATGGCGGGTTCTTTATGGTTTATTTAACTTGTTGTTGAAACTTTTTCATAAATTCAGCAAGTTGGCTGACATTTTCAAGGGAAACAGCGTTATAGATCGAAGCACGGCATCCTCCAACTGAACGGTGACCATTCAATCCAACAAAACCGGCTTCTTTCGCTTGATTAAGGAAGTCTTTTGATAGTTCATCTGTCGGAAGAGTAAAGGTCACATTCATTTTCGAACGGCTATCTTTTTCTGCATGTCCTTTATAAAAACCATCACTACCATCAATCACATCATATAAAAGTTGGGCTTTTTGTTGATTTATTTTAGCAATGGCCTCAACCCCGCCAACATTCTCTGCCCATTTAAGAACGAGAGATAATAGATAGATTCCTAGAGTAGGTGGTGTATTGAATAAAGAATTGCTTTTAGCATGTGTGTTGTAATTTAACATCGTAGGTAAGTTGTCACTTGAACGTTCCAATAGATCTTTTTTAATAATAACAACGGTTACGCCAGATGGTCCCAAATTCTTTTGTGCACCAGCATAAATGAGGTCGAATTGTTCGACGTTAAGTGGGCGACTAAGAATGTCACTTGACATATCGGCCACGAGAGGAACTGTCAGACCTTCAGGGAAATCTTGCCACTCAGTACCGTAAATTGTATTGTTGCTTGTGATGTGAACATAAGCTGCATTTTCAGGAATTGTATTTTTATCAAATTCAGGAATGAATGTATAGTTAGAATCCTTACTTGATGCAAGGACGGTCGTTTCACCTAGTTTTTCCGCTTCTTTTAATGCCTTTTGGGACCAAGATCCAGTCAAGACATAAGCCCCAACTTTTCCTTCTGTAAGGATATTCATTGGAATCATTGTAAATTGAAGACTTGCTCCACCTTGAAGTAAGAGAACTTCATAGTTGTCAGGAATCGATAATAAGTTACGTAAACGTGTAATAGCTTCATTATGAACATCATCATACGTTTTACTGCGATGGCTTAATTCCATTACGGACATGCCTGTATGATTAAAGTCCATCCATGTTTTCTTAGCTTCTTCTAGCACCCACTCAGGTAGTGCAGCGGGTCCAGCGTTAAAATTCAATGCGCGATTCATTGTATGGCCTCCCAAAGTAAAAGCTTTATTCGCTATTTTGCGAAAGTAAAAATTGTGTAACCCTATTGTACCAAAAGTTAAACCAAATGAAGCGAAAAATATCGAAATTTATGATTTATTTTTTATTTTAAGGATTCAATTTTCACAAAATATATAACTTTATCCAAAAAAGACATGTAGATAGAAACCTACATGTCTTTTAATTAAACAATATAACTTGCATTTAATGTGCATGTCGAATCGGACGGTGATGTCTCCTTCGTTGCGTTTTTCTTTTTGCAAGTTTAGGAGTTTTGTTAGTTAATAATGTTATGGTTGATCCTGCTAGAATCAATACGATTCCGATAATGGTATTAATCGTTATGGCCTCGTGTATCAGGATTAAAGCAAAAATCGGTGATAAAGCAGGTTTAATAAAGAAGACCATTGATGCTGTTGTTACATTGGTTGCTTCCATAGCTAGGAAGTAAAAAGCAAATCCGAATCCGGTGACAAAAACGCCTACGTAAATTAAGCTAGGTAAACTATGCCAACTAATGCCATGAATGATGGGGATGTTACTAAACGTTTCAAGTCCATGGTTCGTGAGCCATGATGATACCAAGGGCACCCTTGAGATCAGCATGAGCACGAACATTTCGAGACTACCCATTAAAAAGCTGAAACTACTGAGGACAACGCCATCAAATCCGTTCTTCTTACTTCCTTTGCTACCGATAACACCATAAATCGCAAAAGCGAAAGCTGAGAGTAAAGCGAGTAATATACTTAATGCATGACTTAATTGAAAAGGATTAATGATACAAACAATACCTATTAGACTAATCATTAATGATAACAAAACTTGTTTGGTTATTTTTTCGTTTAGTAGAAAATGGGCTAGAGGAATGATGAAGATTGGGTTACAACTAAAAAGGATGGCGACAATCGATGCTTTTCCGTAAATGATCGATATCTGAAATAAACTCATACTTATAACAACCATAATTAATCCGGTTAAAGCAAAAAAAGTGAAATGACGTTTTTCAAGTGATACATTTCTCGCGCGCAAATGTTTAATCGCGAGTGGCATTAATATTATAGATCCGATAAGAAAACGCATAAATGTAATCTGAATTGAGTTAAAATCATGTGCTGCTTGTTTTAAAGCGATTTCCATCGTACTAAATAAAATCGCAGATAGAAAAATATAAATAAAACCTTTCTTCATTTTCTAATTCATCTCCAAATGTCTCGTCAAAGTTGTGAATGTAAATGCATAAAGCAAAGTAACATGAGATTAATTGCCTCGCTATGATTAGAATTCTTCCTCACATCTAGTTGCATTCATTCTTATAGTATTAGTATAATGATTCACAAAGTATATTTAAAATATCTATAAAGTATCGAAGTATACGAAAAGAATATGTGAGTATGACTAAACAAAAGTTATTGATCAACTATTAGACTCACTCTTTAACAATTATACTCTGTTAATCAACCTTTAATAAGATCTAGGAGATGTCTGGTGTGGATATTCGGCAATTAAAATATTTTTTAGCGGTGTCTGAAGAACAACAAATCACAGCAGCAGCAAAAAAGTTACACATTTCGCAACCACCATTAAGTCATCAAATTAAGCTATTAGAAGAAGAATTAAACGTTCAATTATTTGAGAGAGGGAGTCGAAATGTACAGCTGACTGAAGCGGGAACCATTTTAAGACACCGAGCGGAGGAAATACTTGAACTCATTAAGTTAACTATCAAGGAATTAAACGATGTTAATGAGGGAATACATGGCACATTAAGTATTGGAACCGTTGCCTCTTCTTATTCTACCGTCATCCCCGAACGATTAAGTTCCTTTCATGATAAGTATCCCAATGTTAATTTTCAAATTTGGGAAGGGGATACCTATCGAATAACCGAGTTATTAGACAATGGTGTCATTGAGTTTGGATTTATTCGGACACCCTATAATACAGAACATTATGACTCACTCGTTCTGCCTCACAAAGCCCACAACGATCCGATGATTGCCGTTGTAAATGATAATCACAATTTTTTATCGGAAATAGATGTCGATGTCATATCACTTTCCGCAATGAAAGGTAAACCGATTATTATTCATCGAAGATATGAAGAAAGATTAGTTAAAGCATGTAAAAAGCAGACATTTAAGCCAGATATGGTTTGCGTTAGTGACGACATTAGGTCTATGTTGACAATGGCAGATGCAGGTCTAGGTATCGCCATTGTTCCGAAATCGACGATACATTTGGTGGCGAATGATCATTTGATTTATAAAGAAATTAATGAACCCAGCTTAGAGACAACGGTAGCCCTTATTTGGGTTAGAAATCGGTACTTATCAGCAACCGCACGTCACTTCATTGCTAAATTTTCCGCATGGAAGGATCAAATGGAAGAGGATAACCAATTTTAGATCAACTGGAGATTTTTGTTCTCACCTATATTTACCAATAGGATAAGTAGAGTCATAACTTAAAAGAAGAAAAAGGTGGCTTCCCAAGATTAAAAAAATGGGGACGTCACCTTTTTTATTGTAAAATTAATCGAATTCTAAGTTATATGTCATGCGTGTATTTGATTTTTATCCCGACTTAACGGCAAGTAAAGACCCCCCACCTCAAGATTCTGAGTAGTCAAAGAAGATAGGTGGGGGATCAACTGCCCGTAAAGGTCCGATTGGTTCAGCTAACCATGAGTGGGGGATGAAGAAAACCCCCACTCATGGAAGTTTCACTTTATCTATTTAATCTTCAAAACTCTCATTTTAAATTGGCTCGTTTTAGTAGGTTTTGCATCGTCTTATTTGATTCGCTTAAGGTTAAGGCTTTATCAATGGTTTTCATGATGTGATTTTCCATGACGATTTTTCCATCAATGATCGTTGTTTCCACATCCGCTCTCGTTGCAGAATAGACGATACGTGAGATAGGATCCACATCAAACGATGGATAGGTATGAAATTGGTTAAGATCTAAAATGGCTAAGTCTGCTTTCTTACCGACCTCAAGACTTCCTATTTCATCACTCATACCTACAGCTTTTGCTCCGCCTATAGTTGCCATTTGAAAAACTTCTTTTGCATTCATGACGGTTGGACCGTGATGGGGCTTATGAATCAGAGCCGCTAATCGCATTTCATTTAACATATTGAGGTTATTATTACATGGTGCTCCATCTGCTCCTAGACTTAATGTAATACCCTCTTGGTGCATATGTGGAATATCAGCGATCCCAGACGCTAATTTTAGGTTTGAACCAGGACAATGACTGACATTGACTCCTCGTTCTCGAATGATTTCTTTTTCCTCATCATTAAGCCAAATGCAATGGGCTAAAATGAGTCGCTCGTTGGCCAGTCCAATGTGGTCAAGATATACAACGTTACGCATGCCTGTCTCTGCTTCAACGATTTCGATTTCTCCCTTATTTTCTGAGGCATGAGTATGTACTTTCACTTGATAGTGATCCGATAGCGAAGAGACTTCTTTTAATAATTCTTCTGTGCATGATATGACAAAACGTGGTGTGAAAGCATATTGAATCCGTCCCTGATCGTGTCCGTGCCATTTTTCAAGAAGATCAACACTCTGTTGAATGGAATCAGCCGTGTTCTCTTGCAGTCCAAAAGGAACTTCATCTCCTTTATCCATCATAACTTTACCTGAAATGGCTCTCATTCCACTTTGGCTAATGGCTTGAAATGCAAAGTCTGTATGATGGACTGTTTCCATATCAACGATGGTTGTTGTACCGCTCTCAATCATCTCACCTAAACCTAGCATGGCAGAATAATAGATAGATTCTTCATTATGAGCCGCCTCAAGTGGCCAAATGCGTTTTTTTAACCAATCAAGTAATTCTAGGTCATCTCCTTTTCCACGAAAGAGCGTTTGGCAAAGATGGATATGAGTTTGAACAAAACCAGGTATGACTGTACGGTGAGTGGCATCAATAATTTTATCCACCGAATTTGTACTTAGATTGGGCGCGATGGCTTCAATTCGGTCGTTGTTTATTAGAATATCGCCAATAAAAATATCATCATTTTGATTCATTGTAATGATCTCAGCATGTTTAATTAATATTTTCCCCATTAAAAAATCCTCCATTTTTTAGTGTAAGGTCATTAATGTATAGTATATTCATGAACGTCGTGATAAAGAGTCATTTTACTCTATTTACGAAAAACATAGCTAAAAATAAAAAAATAAGCTACGAAAATATGCGGCGCGCATATTCCGTAGCCAGGAATTATCGGTTCCTTAGTAGAGACCCTTAAACCATAACTTTAAGGTTATACGAAACAGAAGGTGTGAAGTTTTACAATTATTATATTAAAGGGTAAGTAAAGAAGGTGCAAGTTTTATGTAAGATAATCTTACATACTTTTTTAGTTGTACGTTGTTTGGCGTTAGGAAAGCTCACAAACCAAGGTTGGTACTGCTTTTAATCTCAAACACCATTATTAAGTATACAGAATGGCTTACTCAAAAAGCAATGATTAGAAACGGAAGTTCCGACCAATATTGCGGTATTTTAAGATAAATTCATTTATAATAATGATAGCGCTTATTTATAATACGAGGGGGAAATAAGATGAGATTTGCTACTGTTGGAACAAGTACCATTACTGATTCATTTATTGAAGCAGCAAAAATGAGTCAACAATTAACATTAACAGGTGTTTATTCACGATCAATAGACAAAGCAAAGGAAATGGCTAACCGACATGGTGCTACCCATGTTTTTACTGATCTAGATGAAATGGCTGAAAGTGATACATTTGACATTGTCTATATTGCTTCTCCAAATAATCTTCATTTTGAACAATCGGTCCAATTCTTAAGACAAGGCAAACATGTTATTTGTGAAAAACCATTTTTTTCAACACTAAGGGAATTTCATGAAGCCTACCGGGTAGCTGATGAGCACAATGTTTACTTATTTGAAGCGATACGAAATATTCAAACGCCCATATTCAAACGTTTAAAGGAAAACTTACATAAGGTAGGGCAAATTCGTAACGCAACAATCCAAGTCCAGCAATATTCATCAAGATATGACAAGCTTTTAAAAGGTGAGGTTACAAATGTTTTTTCACCTCAATTTTCAGGTGGTGCATTGATGGATATGGGGGTTTACCCATTGTATCTTGCTGTAGGTTTATTTGGGAAACCAATGGAGTCTCATTATTATCCGACGATGCTCGAGACCGGAGTGGATGGTAGTGGAACACTTGTATTGAAATATCATGATTACGTTTGCCAAGTCATTTGCTCCAAAATCACACACTCATCGAACCCTTCAGAAATTAATGGTGAGAAGGGAGTTTTTACTTTTAATAATGCTTCAAGTTTAAAAACGTTAAACTATACCGATCTAAAATCTCGACAAATTGAAAACTATCATATTGATCAATATGAAAATGATAAAGTATATGAAATTCAGACCTTTACAGATATCATCAATCAAAGTGACAGGTCTAGATACATGGAATTAAGAAGGTTAAGTGAGGTTGTGTTAGGCATATTGGAAGAATCAAGGAGACAGAACCAAATTAAATTCCCAGCAGATCTTAAAAGATTTTAAAATACTATTAAAAAGCGTCCTATACAAAAAAGTATAGGACGCTTAAGCTATTTAAGCTATATTTATTTATTTGTAATACACTTTAATAGTGACTGTTCTGCGACCCCATTGAATGGCTTTTTTGTACGTTGGAACATAGAGATCAATGATATTTTTGTTACGATGCATGGCACCACCCGTATCACCAGCAACGGCCGTACCGTAACCTGGAACATAAACTTTTGAACCAAGAGGGATGAGCTTAGGGTTAACTGAGATAACTTTTGTATTTGGATGTTTTCTTAAGTTGATACCTGTTGCCGTAATTCCTCTTCCGCCTGCACTCTTAATTGTATAGGCTGTACTGCTCACTCGAATGGTTCTGTATTTTTTGCTGCTGACCTTTTTGCTCGTCGTTTTCTTCTTAGCAGCTGGTTTAGATCCTGAAACTTTAAGTTTTTGATGTATTTTAATTCTATCTGATTTCAAGTGATTCCAAGATTTTAATTGACTAATAGAAACATGATATTTTTTTGATATTTTCCAGAGACTATCTCCACTTTTAACTGTATATGTATTCGTTTGGGCAAAAGCACCAGTAGAAAAGCCAAGAGATAAGACAACGACAGTTCCTAACGATAAAATAAATTTTTTCAAATTCCCGTCTCCCTTTATCTTTTTCTCGTTGACTCTACTTTACCAAGAGAATATGACAGGTTCATTTCATAGATTTGCTAATTACATTACAAAAATATTGTCGTTTGTAACAAAACGATTAAATTAGTGAGTTATGTTAAGAGTATATTAAAAAAGGGAAAAGATGGCATAGGTTTGTATAAGAATAATTGAAACATTTAACAATAAAACATGATTATTATTTAGTACCTTGCATTAATCAGTAGCATGTCAATCAGTAAGTCAATTATCATGAAGACTGACATCTCTGGCTTAAAAAAGTGATTATCTATTCATCCAACTATTATTTACATGAAAAGGCGATTAAGTCTTTTCTTTTTTTGTTAGTAAATGAGCCAAATGTATTATCAAAAAGTATAGGTGAAACATCGTCGGATTTTGAATTAGAGCCTCATCTAAAGGGTTGAACCTTATCTTATTTGTCTATACTTATGTGAGAAGTTGTTTAAAAGTGGGTAAGTGTATTCAAAAGGAGGGGTTTAGATGTCTGAAAATGGACCATTACCTGATGATCAATTAACAAGTTTTTGGTTAGAAACTTGTCCTATACCGAGTTTCGCATCTCTAAAAGAAGATAGACAGGCCGATGTAACCGTTGTTGGTGGTGGGATAAGCGGGGTTTTGACCGCCTATCGATTAGCAAAAGAAGGGGTTAAGGTTGCTCTTTTAGAAGCCAATCAATTACTCCACGGTACCACAGGACATACAACAGCTAAAGTGACGGCCCAACATGGTCTTATCTATGATGAATTTATCCAGCATTTTGGTATCGAGAAAACAAAACAATATGTTGATTCTAATTTTGAAGCTATGAATTGGATCAAAGACATGATTAAGACAGATCAAATTGAATGTGATTACCAAGAACAAGATGCTATAATTTATGCCACAACGAAAAAAACAGAAGAACGATTAAAGAAAGAGTATGAGGCTTATCAAAAATTAGGTATTGAATGTGAGTGGCTTACCGCACTGCCTATTCGAGTTCCAGTCATTGCAGCATTGAATATGAAAAACCAAATGCAATTTCATCCAATTAAATTTCTCGTACATATGATTCAAGAAATTAAAAAGTTTGGCGGCCTTATTTTTGAAAATACGGTTGTTAAAAGTGTTGAAACAAAACCTTCAATAAAAGTGAAAACACAGTCAGGTTTCGAAATGGCTTCCGATAAAGTTGTATTCTGCACGCACTATCCTTATTTTGTTAAAGGACAATATTTTGCCAAATTATTTCCTTATCGATCTTATTTAGTTGCGACGAAAGTAAGCGAAGAGTATCCAGGGGGGATGTACTGGACTCCGGATGATGGGACCAGGTCAATACGTTCAACGACTCATGCCGGAAATACCGTTGTATTCTTTGGAGGAGATGGTCATAAAGCGGGGCAGGATGATGCTCATCGAATGCATTATGATAATCTTCTCGACTTCGGAAATACGGTATTTGATATTCAAGAAGAGTATCAAAGTTGGTCAGCTCAAGACCTTGAATCTTTAGATAAGCTCCCTTACATTGGGTTAGTAAAATCTAACCAAGATAACCTTTATATTGAAACAGGGTATCGAAAATGGGGAATGACGCTTAGCACGGTGGCATCTAAAATCATCAGTGACCTTATATTAAAAAGAGATAATCCTTATAAAGATCTTTATAGCCCTGAACGGTTCTATGCTGACCCGTCTATCAAAAAAATTATCAAAGAAAATGCTAATGTAGCTGCAGAATTAATTAAAGGAAAAATGCCGAAGAAAACCATCACAATCGATGAGCTTCAACCTGGTGAAGGAGCCAATGTTGTCATCAATGGAGAAAAATGTGGGGCTTATAAAGACAAAGATGGTCAAGTTTCGATTGTTGATACAACCTGTACACATCTTAAATGTGAAGTAAAATGGAATAACCATGATAAAACGTGGGATTGCCCATGTCACGGATCACGATTTTCACCCTATGGAGATGTCATTGAAGGACCTGCAAAAAAACCGTTAAATAAAAAATGATTTTTCAACATTCTAAATGGCCCACGTCATGAGATATGCACCCCAAAAATTAGACCTAAAAATCTAACTTTTGGGGTGTTTTTTATTTTGTCTCATTTTTTAAATTGGAAGCATGATAGTCGTTTTGAAAAATTTACATATAATCTTTTTCCAATCATAGACATGTTACAATAGAATTTGTTTTTAGTCCGCACGTTATAACATACAATAGAAAATGAAAGTTCCGGAACTGATTGAGTTTCGATATTGTTTGGTTGTACAGGAATTTAAAAGGATTATTAGTCTTCTATTCTATTAGAATAGGAGAATGAAAAGTGTAAACCAATAGATTTTGGTCCATAGATAATTACACATGAAGTTTTAGGTTATATTGGACAAGTTTTCATAAGATTGGGGAGAAACGTATTGATCAGTCAGTCTTTTCTACAACTTAATACGATTTTTATTAGTATTCTGATAGAAGCGATCCCATTCGTTGTGATTGGAGTCTTTATTTCTGCCTTTATTCAGATGTTTATCAGTGAAAAAATGATATCAAGAATTATTCCAAAAAATCGATACGCTTCGGTTGTAATGGGGACATGCATGGGGGCTTTATTTCCGGCGTGTGAATGTGGCATTGTTCCTATAACAGAACGTTTAGTTAAAAAACGTGTACCACTTCATTCAGCTATCGCCTTTATGCTTGCTGGCCCAATTATTAATCCGGTTGTTATCTTTGCCACCTATGTTGCCTTTGGAAACAGTTGGCAGATGGTTATCTATCGCTGTGGTCTCGCAATTGCAGTGTCTATTTTTGTAGGACTTATGGTATCTTTTATTTTTAAAGAGGATCAATTAAGAGACTTTATCGATCATAAGTTAAAGAAATATCGTGATCACCATGACCATGACCATGACCATGAACACGGTCATGATCATCATCATCATTCAAAACCTACTATTCTAGCTAAAATTAAAGGAACATTTGATCACGCCGTTGATGAGTTTTTTTCAGTTGGAAAATATCTTGTATTTGGTGCTTTTATCGCATCTGCCATGCAGACTTATGTTAAAACAAGTACATTGTTAACGTTCGGAGATACAAAAGTTATGGCGATACTCGTGATGATTGTACTTGCATTTATTATGTCTCTTTGTTCCGAAGCTGACGCATTTGTTGCTTCATCATTTCGAGGGACGTTCGGACCAAGTGCATTATCGGCATTTCTTGTTTTTGGTGCAATGGTGGATATTAAAAATCTTATTATGATGTTAAGTACATTTAAAAAACGATTTGTTGTGACTTTAATTTTTCTTATTACAGTAAGTGTGTTTGTAGGCGCTCTGTTTATCGCTTAATCCGTTTACTTCGCGCATAATTTATTAAAGGGTGATGGATATGTTTCGCATCATTATTTTATTTGGATTTACGTATCTTTTTTTACATCTTCACTTAACTGGAGATATCAGTCAATACATCAATATGAAATATTCTTATTTATCGTTTACCATGATTTTTGTATTAGGTTTTCTTACGGTCTATCAAATTATAAAATGGAATAACGAAGGAAATCATAAGCATGAGCATCACCATGATATAGATTGTGGTCATGATCACTCCAACGATGAAAATACATGGTACAAGAAGGTCGTTGTCTATGGTTTGTTGTTATTCCCACTTGTGACAGGGATTTTTCTACCAATCGCGACATTGGATTCAAATATAGTCAAAGCTAAAGGCTTTCACTTTGCGGAAATTGATAATGACAAAGACCAATACGCAAATCATCAAATCTTGCGTCCGAATACGAGTTTATACTATGGTAGTGACGAGTACAGAAAAATGTTGGCGTCTGATTTGAAAAAATATAGTGCTAAAAATAGTCTATATTTAGATGATAGCAATTACTTAAGAGCATTAGAAACCATTTATAACTACCCGGGTAATTTTACGAATAAGCAAGTATCGATTGAGGGATTTGTTTACCATGGGGATTCATTGAAGAAAAGTCAATTATTTTTATTCCGTTTTGGTATTATCCATTGTATTGCCGATGCAGGCGTTTTCGGAATGATGGTCGATTTTCCACAAGATGTTTCCTATAACGATGATGAATGGATTAGAGCAGAAGGAACGCTTTCAACGATTTATTATCAACCGTTTAAACAAACGATTCCTTATTTAAAAGTGACGAAATGGCAAAAGGTAGATAAGCCTAAAAATCCTTATGCTTATCGTAAATATTGACTAATAAAAAAGGCTCATGCTTTTCAGCATGAGCCTTTTTAACGCAATTAAGAATGTTTCGGTTCAACTAAAATTTTAACTTGACTTTTTTCTTTAATGAGAGCACCAAAGCCTTCTTCAACGAGGTCATCAAGTGCAATTTTTTTAGTTACTAATTTATCTGCTGAAAAATATCCTTGTTCCATTAAAGAGAGAACAGCAGGGAAGACGTTTCGATAACCGATGATTCCTTTTACGGTCCGTTCTTTAATAACGATATCGTTTGGAAGGATTTCAGCTCCTTTTTCCCAAATAGAAACAATGACGGTTTCACCACCGATGCCAGTCGATTGAATGGCTTGGCGTAAAACGACAGGGACACCCGTAACTTCAAAAGCTACATCAACCCCGCCATCTGTAAGTCTAGCAATCTCAGCGACAGTGTCATCGACCTTGCTTGGATCTACGACTATCGCACCTAATTCTTCTGCCTTCGCTTGTCGTTCTGGTGAGAGTTCGACGGCATAAATCGGAGATACACCCGCTGCTTTAAGTGCTTCAATGACTAAAAGTCCGATTGGGCCACAACCGAATACGGCTGCTTTGTCGCCTGCTTTTATTTTACTTGAACGAACAGCATACAATGCAACAGCTGAAGGTTCTACTAACGCACCTTGTTCAAAGGAAACATGCTCAGGCAATTTGAAGACAAGTTCTTCATCTACGGAAACATATTCCGAAAAACCTCCGCCTCCACCAGCTAAACCAAGAAAGCCCATATTTTTATCAAGATTATAAGCACCTTGGTGACCGTGAGTCGCAAAGATTGGTTCTACAGTTACACGATCGCCGATTTTAAAATTATTAACGCCTTCGCCTACTTCAACGATTTCACCTGAAAATTCATGTCCAATTGTGACTGGAGCTACTTCATGTGTTAGAGGATGAGGTTCACCTACAGGAATAAAGATTGGGCCACCTAAATATTCGTGTAGATCGCTCCCGCATATACCACACCATTTTATTTGGATTTTTACTTTTCCTGGTGCTACTTTTGGTTCTTCGATGTCTTCGATTCGAATGTCTTTTTGGTTATGCCATCTTGCAGCTTTCATACCTAATCACTCCTATGATGTTTTTGAGAGCGTGTTTACACATGAAAAGCAAATTCACAAAGTTGTCACATTTATAGATGGGCCAAGTCATAATTCGATATATAATAGTGTTAAGGATATTTCCCGATATCCTATAACCATATGGAGGGCACACATAGTTACACCCTCATAAGTGGTATAGCGCTAACCACACCATTTTTAAAATGTTGAAAATCTTAAGAGACTATAAATGACAAATGCAGTAAGCGCTTACACAACGCACTTTAAGTAATAAGTATGACAAATCAAGCCCTTTTACAATGCACGTTAATGCTTTTCATTTTGTAAACATTTCCTAGCTCTATTACATATTATAACTCTATTTTATTTTTATGAACATCAATTTGCTTTAAAAATTTAAATTAAATGTAAGCCCTTACTTTTTAGAACTGGATCCCTGATTGAGGTTTAGTCATGTCACAACAGGGTATAATATCCCCGTGACAAATTCTAAGGAGGGTTTTATTTCATGGGGAAAAAAATAGCAGTGCCTTTAACCAATGAATTTGAAGACTCAGAATTCACAGAACCTGCGAAAGCATATAAAGAGGCAGGACATGAAGTTGTTGTCATTGAAAATCAAAAAGGGGCCACGATCACGGGTAAACATGGTACAAAAGTTCAAGTTGATCTGTCCATAGATGAAGCAAAACCAGAAGACTTCGATGCTTTATTTATACCAGGCGGATTTTCACCTGATATCTTGAGGGCCGATGATCGTTTTGTTGCCTTTGCAAAAGCTTTCATGGACGATATGAAACCGGTATTTGCCATTTGCCATGGACCACAATTGCTCATTACAGCAGAAACTCTTAAAGGCAGAGATGCGACAGGCTATAAATCAATTGTAGTTGATTTGAAAAATGCTGGAGCTAATTTCCATGACACCGAAGTATTTGTATGTAAAAACCAACTCGTCACGAGCCGCACACCTGACGATATCCCAGCGTTCAATCGAGAAAGTCTCAAATTATTAGGTGCGTAAATAAAAAACTCCGAATGTGGGAACGGCCCCACGTTCGGAGTTTTGTGTAATTAGACAGAAAGTAAAGTATGGATTAATTCTTGATTTGCCACTTGATTTTTTCTGATAGCATGTCGGGAGGTAGATCGATAGGATTGCCCATCTGGATCTTTCCATTCACCGCAAATATCTGCACCTAGGCATGTTTTATGGTGAAGTAGATATGTAATTAATTTTTCAGCTTCTTCTAATTGTAACGTGCCTTGATCCCAATTTGTTTGAACAATGTCAGGTGAAAAAATATCTTTATCAATACTAAGGTAGATATGCTCTGTTAAAATGGACTTTTCAAGGGTTTGAAGTTGATTCGATGTAAAATTTGGAAATATTTTGACTTTGTGTTTGATTGTTTTAGAAAGGTATCTCGGCAAGGCTGTATGTGAACCTACAATGATCACTTGTTTTAAATTTGGGATTAGCCGAAGGGCATGATAAACCCAAGATCCGCAAGATAAAAGATCGGGCACGGAACCAGGTTCGATGTCTGTATGGTGGTCCATAAGAATGAGTGTAAAAGGTTTTTTTATATCAGACATTAAGGCTAAAGATACATAATGATAATTGCCGCTGCCAATTAATGTGATGCCCCGATGGTCATTTTGTTTAAGTATCTGTTCAATTTTCATTAAAGAATCATGTTCACAGAATAGATTGGTTTGTTTTATGGTAGTTAGGTTTAACCAACGATGAGGAAAAGTTTGTAGTAATTCTTTTTGTTGTTGGTAGCATTCATCAAAATTTAAAATGGTAATCTTTTGACTAAATAAAGCCATATGATCAAGACCTTTCAAAAAATGATATAATAGCTATGAAGTTATCAATATAGTTCTAGTTTATTCTTTTCCTTTTGAATGTCAAAAAAATAAGATTGATATTTCGTCATTTATGTGTTAGTTTGATAGTAAAATTTAATCTATTTAGCAATAGGGGAGCTGGTCGCCCAGCTGAGAGTAAGACCTAAGTCTTTGACCCTTGACCTGATCTGGATTATGCCAGCGTAGGGAACTTGCGATCAAATCGATGATTTATATATGATGATGTGTTTTACATATGTAATCGAAAGCGCAATCCTACATTGGAATGCGTTTTTTTGTTGGTTAATTACAGGTTGTGAAAAGGAGAAGAGTTACATGTCAACGATTCAGAAATTGTGTTATTCTGCGATTTTAATCGCTTTTGGTGTCGTCACGAGTCAGTTAATTTACGTCCCCGTCGGTTTTGCAAAGGCTTTCCCAGTTCAGCATATCGTTAATGTTCTTTCAGCTATTATTCTTGGTCCTGGATATGCTGTCCTGAATGCCTTTTGTATTTCACTTATCCGCAATATCTTTGGCGGCGGAACCTTGTTTGCCTTTCCAGGCAGCATGATTGGCGCTTTTTTTGCCGGTATGATTTATCTTAAAACGAAAAAGTATTGGCTAAGTGCTGTAGGTGAGGTATTTGGAACCGGAATATTAGGGGCACTTGCTTCGTTTCCAATCGCTAAATTCATCTATGGTCAACAAGTTGTTGCGACCTTTTACATTGTGCCATTCTTAGTTAGTACGAGTATTGGTAGTCTTATAGCCTATGTCATGATCAAACTGTTATCAACGAATCCATCATTCACACGAATCATAGGAGGGAAGAAAAAATGAAAACGGCATTGACGATAGCTGGTTCCGACTCAAGCGGTGGAGCAGGTATTCAAGCTGATTTAAAAACATTTTCCGCTCATGGCGTCTATGGAATGAGTGTGATTGTTTCAATTACCGCGCAAAATACACAAAAGGTCGAAGAGGTTGAGGATTTATCTCCTAGAATTATTGGAGCCCAACTGGATGCTGTATTTTCTGATATAACGGTAGATGCAGTGAAAATTGGTATGGTTTCCAACCCGGAAGCGATTAGAGTCATTGCTGAAAAACTGATTCAATATAAACCAAAGTTTATCGTCTTAGATCCTGTCATGGTTTCAAAAAGCGGATATGATCTTCTTCAACCTGAAGCCAAAAATGTTTTAATTGAAAAACTGTTGCCGCTTGCCACGATTGTTACACCCAATTTATTTGAGGCAGAACGCTTGATCAATAATGGAGAGATCACAACGATCGAGGGAATGAAAGAAGCAGCAAAACAAATCTATGCATTAGGACCCCAAGCCGTTCTTGTAAAAGGTGGACACTTAGAAGGCGATGCGGTAGATGTTTTTTACGACGGAAAGCAATTTGAAACGTTTGAAGAAGAAAGAATTGAAACGAAGAATACACACGGGACAGGATGTACACTTTCTTCGGCCATTGCAAGTCATTTGGCAAAAGGAGAAGCTTTAGAGGAAGCAATAGAAGGAGCTAAGACATATATCCAAGGCGCCATTCGTCATAGTCTGTCTATCGGCCATGGATCAGGACCAACCAACCACTTTTTTCAATGGTTTAAAAATTAATAACTGGAGATGAGTAACATGACACTAAATTTGTTTCAACATTATTCCAAAATTCAGGAAATACATCCACTTGTGCATCATATTACGAATACCGTAACCATTAATGATTGTGCGAATGCTACACTGGCTTTAGGCGGAAGACCGGTTATGGCAGATAGCCCAAAAGAAACCGCTGAAATGGCCAAAAATGCGTCCTCTTTGGTTATTAATATCGGGACATTAACAGAAGATGCTATTCTAGCTATGAAAGAAGCAGGAAGATCCGCCAATCACCATGGTGTTCCAGTTATCTTTGATCCAGTCGGAATTGGGGCGACCGCTTTTCGAAAGGAAACAGGATTTGATTTATTAGATGCCATTCATCCTTCCATTATTTGTGGTAACATGTCTGAGATGAAGACACTTGCAGGACTTGAATCGAAAAGTCGTGGAGTGGATTCTGGTGATTCGATGGATGACGCTGATAGACTCGCTAAAGAACTTGCTAAGAAGTATGAAACCGTGATGGCGATTACGGGACCTATTGATGTTGTTTCAGATGGAGAGAGAACGGTGAAATTGAAGAATGGTCACGAGCGTCTCGCTGATGTTACAGGTACGGGATGTATGACTAACTCACTAATAGCCACCTATGCAGGTGCCGGAAATACCCCGTTTGAATCAGCTATTCTAGGTATCCTAACCATGGGTATTTGCGGAGAAAAAGCGAACGAATGGTCAAGTAAAGTTAATGAAGGCATAGGAACGTTTAAAGTAAGACTATTTGATGCTTTTTCATTGCTATCAGAAGAGGATTTCTCAAGAAGTGTGATCGAATATGTCTAGTTTAAACGTTGACTATCGGTTGTATTTGGTTACAGAAGCATATCACCCAGATCAAGATGATGAGTATTTCCGTAAAGTCGAGTCTGCCCTTAGGGGCGGGGTCACACTGCTTCAATTTCGCGAGAAAAAAGCTTCGTCTAAAATATTGTATGATGTCGCTAAGCGGTTAAAACAGCTTGCTCAGCAATATGAAGTTCCTTTTATAGTGAATGACCGGGTAGATGTGGCGCTTGCCGTTGATGCGGACGGTGTACATATTGGACAAGATGATCTGCCTGCTGATTTTGTTAGAGAATTGATTGGACACGATAAAATTTTAGGTGTTTCAGCTGCAACGATTGATGAAGCGGTAAAAGCTGAGCGTGATGGCGCAGATTATATTGGGGTTGGAGCTGTATTTCCAACTTCCTCGAAGTCCGATGCGACAGTCATTACATCCGAGATGTTTCAAGCGATTCGAGAGCGAGTGGACTTACCCATGGTCGCGATTGGAGGGATCACCAGCGATAATGTAAAAGACTTAAAAACGTTCAATATTGACGGCATTGCGGTTATTTCAGCGATCTTAAATCAAAAAGACTGTGAACAGGCTGCTAGACGTCTGTTGGAAGTTCAAATTAAATCTGAACACTAATGAAAAAAAGAGGCAGTTCATAATGAACTGTCTCTTTTTAATGTCTACGTAATCCCTTGGGATAGAAATTCTTTAACGTTCCATTCGCAACTTTTCCCCAACCAATCGGATAGTTATCTATGGTCACGATCGTCCATCCTTTGTTCAAATTAGATGGTAATGTTTCGCCTCTCAAATAGGATGCCCACTCTTTATCAGTTGAAGAGAGGTTCAGTTTCTGTTTAAAATTAGATGGATCTAGGCCTAGAGCAAGGGCGTGATTCGGTTCAAATCGTTGTTTTTTTTGCTCACCAATATGAAGACCTGTTCGGACAATCCTTAATCCAGAGAAGTCAGGGAAATCTTTTGGAATCGAAAACAAATGATTTTTCATAAAAAAGAGGGTCCCTGGGACAGAAGTCGTTAAACTCTCCTTCTCAAATGAATAGAAATCTTTCAAGTCACATTTCTTCGCTGTTTGAGTAAACGTTTGACTGTTATTTTCAGATTGAGTTGACGTATGAGCTTTTTTACATTTAGCAATAAAATGTCCTTCGCCTTGAACATGGTGTGGCCACAGTCTTGCCGTTTTTATGAGATCCTTTCGATGTGATATAGACCAATCGGGATTTCCGTCTGTCATTCCACCTTTCTTCTGAATAGGAAGTAATTCTAGATCAGGATAATGATCTAAAAAATGGTCGATGGACTGCTCATTTTCTTCTGCAGAAAAAGTACACGTGGAATAAACAAGAATACCACCAGGTTTTAACATGTGATAAGCGTGATCTAAAATCTCTTTTTGCATGCTAGCGCAGTGCTTCACATGATCCAAACTCCAATATTCTATCGCTTCTGGATCCTTTCGAAACATTCCTTCACCAGAGCATGGTGCATCAACCAAAATTTTATCGAAATAACCGGCAAAACGATTAGCCAATCTTTCGGGTTTCTCATTTGTAACTAAAGCATTCGTTATCCCGCAACGTTCAATATTCTCAGAAAGTGCTTTAGCACGTTTCGCATTGATTTCATTCGCCATGAGAAATCCTTGATTTTTCATGGATCCTGCAATTTGGGTTGTTTTTCCTCCTGGGGCAGCACAGAGATCTAAGATCCGTTCACCAGGTTTTGCATCGAGGCAGTCTGCAACCGCCATCGCACTCGGTTCTTGTATATAATATAATCCTGCTTGATGGTAGGGATGCTTGCCAGGTTCATCCTCAAGCTTATAGTAGAATCCGGTATGACAGAATGGAACGGGTTTAAGCTGAAAAGGGGCGATTTGAGCCAATCGTTCAGGAGTTATTTTTAATGGATTAATACGTAATCCATGATATCTTGGTTTTTCATATGTAGCGAAAAAAGCATCGGATTCATCGTTTAGCATATGACTGATGCGTTCGATGAACAATTTTGGCAACGACAATAAGAAAATCTCCTCTCAAATTAGATTAACATCATCACCTTATTATAATGAAATAAGAATGGTTTTGAAAGATAACGAAAGAAAGACTCCCGCATAAAGGTCTGATCGGAAATCCAGATTGACTGAAGGACGGATCATCTTGGGTTTACACTTTTTCTTAATTGATCTGACCATTCTTAATGAGATTACAAATCACAATAGCTATTAGCCCTTTTACTATTTTATTAATGAACAACCCCAGTAAAATTACTATCAACGAGTTCTCAGCACTAATCATGCCCAAATATCTCTACTCCATTAACCGATAGTATCATCTGAGAAAATGAGAATTAAAGATAGATATTTTTTATTAAATCATTAATTTTTTGACACAAAAGTCCTTAGTTTTCAGGAGTTTTATGTCCAAATACATTTTTATGTCATTATTTTAGACATAAAAATACTGAATAAAAATAAAAAGATCCCTATATTAGGAATCTTTACTCAGGAAATTTATGTCAACCATCACTAATGGTCATTAACATTATCAAATTAGTGTCAATTGTTCTCTTTAAATCTATTAACATATGCTACAATAAGCTATAGAACAACAAAAGGACTTAAAGGTGGGTTGCATGCTACTCTCTATGTCAAAGCATAGATGGGTGGTGATGCCATGACGACATTCCAAGCATTGACGCTAATGATTCAATTCGCTACGTTGGTGCTATTGATCATGTCGTTTAGAGAAAGAAAAAAGTAACCCCACCTTTGAGTTGACCGCTCTTTAGGGTTACTTCCTTAATTAGTAGCGTGTTTCTCGCCTTTGGGCGATTTTGTTGTTCTTACTTGCCATCAGTGTTGTAGCACTGGTGGCTTTATTAGTTTATGCTATGCCTATACTTTTCATACTATATTATTCTATATATTTAATATATACTATTTATATTCGTGTTTCAAGGATGGAAGTGTCAATAATTTTGTGTAAATAAGTTTTCAACCCTTTCAGATAAATTATCACATTCTAATTGTTCTTGTTCGATGGATTGTTTTTGATTTACTTGGTAGGGCTTTTAAAATTTTAGTTAAATGTAATTATCGAAATATGTCTCGTAATAATGATAAGTCTTCACGAAAGATATTTCTTAATTCTTTTCCTAACGTGTTCTCTATTTTTAACAGTCATGGAATTCTTATCGAAAGTTCATCCTTTTGCGACTCTCTTCTCATGTAATCATCTAAACTGCCGTTTTTAATTTCTCTACAAAAATAAAAATTCCATCGTTCTTTAGTTTATCGTTCACACAGGCTATTTGTTCATACCTGTTTTTCGGGAGCCTAAAATAGGTTGCTACTATTTTTAAGATAGATGAATATGTTGAAATGTTTTAACATCAAATAACCCACAATCCGTTAATTTGAGATCTGGAATGACCGGCAAACTTAAGAAAGACAGGGTCAAGAAAGGATTAAATTCATCTGATGCACCTATCGACTGAAGAGCTTCATGAATGGCCTGTAATTTATGATTAACATCAAGAGCAGACTCATCAGAAATGAGACCAGCAATAGGAAGAGAAAGCTCAGCTAAGACCTCACCCTTTTGCACGACGACGAGACCCCCATGAATGTCTTTTAATCTATTTGCAGCGACAATCATATCTTCATCATGGGTACCTGTCACAACGAGATTATGAGAGTCATGAGCGATGGTTGTGGCAATAGCGCCAGATTTGATTTTAAACCCTTTGACAATTCCTAAACCGATATTTCCAGTCCCTTGATGTCGTTCAATAACCGCCATTTTTAATAGATCACGATCCGTAGAAAAGGCAAAATGATCATCTACAGTTGGAACGGGTATATGAAGGTGTTTCGTCACCAAGCTGTTCGGGATGATTTCAATAACATGCGCGAGATTATTTTCTAACTTAATGTCGAAGTCAGAAGGAGATAGTTTAGGCAAAAGTAAATGGCTTATCACGTTATCTTCATTTACTTTCCGAACACTTTTATTAATCATTTCACCATTTTCTGCAATATGCTCACCTTTTTGAAAGACCGATTGAATTGTAAAGGTATCTAAATCATTAAGAATAAGGAAATTTGCCTCGTAGCCAGGAGCGATCGCCCCTTTTTGGTGAAGACCATAACATTCTGCTGCATTAATTGAGGCAAGTTGAATACTTGTAATTGGATCAAGTCCTTCTTGAATGGCGAGACGAACGTTATGATCGACACTGCCTTCATTAATTAGATCGTCTGTATGTTTATCATCCGTACAGAAAAGAAAACGTCTTGAATTGCGTTCATTAACAAGTCCAATTAAGGCCTTTAGATCTTTAGCCACAGAGCCTTCTCTAATTAAGACATGCATGCCTCGAGAGAGCCGAGCTTTTGCTTCATCTTGGTTAACACATTCATGATCTGTTCGGATACCTGCTGCTTTATAGACGTTTATCGCATTTTCATCCAGTCCAGCTGCGTGGCCATCAATGCGTGTTGTGTGATTTTTTGTCAAAAGTAATTTGTCGATCATTTGATCTTCCGCATTTAATACGGCAGGATAATCCATGACTTCAGCAAGACCGAGAACTTTTGGATGCTCAAAGAAAGGTTCAAGGTTTTTTGCTTGTAAAGTTGCTCCATTGTGCTCAAACGAGGTTGCTGGAACCGAAGAAGGGAGCATCACAAAAATATCCATTGGCACATGATCGGCATCGTCAAGCATGAATTGGATCCCTTTTTCCCCAAATACATTGGCAATTTCGTGAGGATCCGTTATCACTGTTGTTACTCCGTGAGGAATGAGAACGTTAGCGAACTCTGTTGGTGTCAGCATAGATGATTCGATATGTACATGTCCGTCAATCAGTGCAGGCGAGATGAATTTCCCTTTTGCATCAATTGTTTCTCTTCCTTCAAAAGAACCAATACCTGCTATATATCCATCACATATCGCAATATCACCTTCGAGGATTTCCCCATTAAACACATCAACGATCTTGCCATTTTTAATGACGATATCCGCTTTCTTTCTCTTACTTGCGACATCAATTTGATTTTTAAGTGATGATTTGCTTTGTGTCATACGCATCAGCTCCTCGCCTATAATTAATCCCGTTCTTACTATTTTAATATAATTGTTGATCATTATATGCTTTCACTAGGAAGAAAGTCAATGAAAGTGAAAGAATTTGACATAGCTTAAAATAAAAGCTGTTTTTGCAAACAACTAGCCATAATCTCTTAAAAAAGAGAAAAAAACCAAGGAACGATCTTATTCCTTGGTTACTCGAATCCATTAATTTTTTGTTAATTCAAGGAAATCTTTAACATCTTTAATCGCGTAATCAACGGCAGATTGCCAAAAATCTGGCTTAGTTAAGTCCACTTTTAAATGTTTTTTAGCGAGTTCTTCAACAGTCATCCGGCCCGTGTCTCTTAGCAAGGCATCGTATTTATCGGCAAATGTTGCACCTTCTTCTAAGGCTTTTACATAAATCCCTGTGCTAAAGAGATAACCAAAGGTGTAAGGGAAGTTGTAGAAAGGCACATCTGTAATATAAAAATGTAACTTAGATTGCCAGAAGGCGGGATGATAGGAAGATAGGGCATCACAATAGGCTTCTTTTTGAGCGGCTAACATTAGTTCATTTAAACGGTCACTGCCTACGATACCTTGTTTTCTTTCTTCATAGAATCGAGTCTCAAATAAGAAACGGGCATGAATATTCATAAAGAAGGCAATACTGCGACCCAGTTTTTCATCCAAGAATGATATCTGTTCTTCTTTGGTTTTTGCAGCGGCTTGTGCAGCATCACTGACAATCATTTCAGCGAAAGTCGATGCTGTTTCAGCGACGTTCATCGCATAATGTTGCGTCAGATAAGGCAAATCGTTCATGACAGATTGATGATAAGCATGACCGAGCTCATGAGCGAGTGTTGATATGTTCGATGCCGTTCCACTGAACGTCATAAATATCCGTGATTCTTCTGATAATGGGAAACTCGTGCAGAAACCACCGGGACGTTTTCCATTGCGGTCTTCAGCTTCAATCCAGCGATTCTTTATGGCATGTTCAGCAAATTTAGCCATATTAGGATTAAATTTATGGAAATGCTGTATGATAAAATTAGCCGATTCTTCATAAGTCACCTTCTTGCTTGAAGTGGCGATAGGAGCGTCGACATCAAACCAAGATAATTTTTCTAAACCAAGCAATTTGGCTTTTCGATCTAGATACTTAACAAAATGGGACTTATTATCTGTTATGACTTGCCACATGGTTTCAAGCGTTTTGTCAGTCATACGATTGTAACTAAGAGGCTCTTTTAAGACTTTTTCCCAGCCTCTTTCTTTATATGTTTGAAGTCTAAAACCTGCAAGATGGTTAAGAGAAGCTGAACAAAAATCGACTTGTGAGTGCCATGCTTCTTCCCAAGCAGCAAAGGCGGCTTTTCGAATGTCGCGATTCGAATCATCCATTAAATTAGCCAGCTGTCCTACAGAAAGGTCTTTTTTACCATCAACAGGATGATCGAATGGTATGGATATATTACTAACGATGGTGTCATATAAAGTTCCCCAACCATGATAGCCATCAATAGCAAGACTACTGATGATTTTTTCTTGATCGGCAGAGAGTCGTTCTTTGGCTTTTTGACGACTTTCTTTTAAATAGAAGGAGATGGTTTGCATGTCAGGGTCACTTAAGAAAGCATCCCAAACGTCACTTGGAAATTCATTGTATTTACTTTCTAGAAGTGTTGAACAAGCTTCAAATTGAGCAGCTGTTGCTTGAATGGCAGCAAATAACTGACTTGCTTTATCGTCTTTCATATTTTGAGAGGTTAAGCATTCAAGAAAGGCATAGCCTTCAATTAGACGTTTATACAGAGCTTCGTATTTATGTATGATGTCTTTCCATATCGTTGTTTCACCGTTAGTTTTTGGTGCATTTGTTTCTGTTAGCGTACTTTGAAAATTGTCTAGGTCTTCATTTAATTTTTTTAGAAAAGAAGCAAAATCCTTCGAATGACTACCACCTTCAAAGATGGTCTCTAAATTCCATGTTTGATCAAGAGTTTCATTAATCATTCATTCATCCCCTTTGTAGTTAAATATTTCGTATATTTCCAACTTCTATTGTATCAAAACTCATCTTAATAATGCATGGAAAACACCACCGATGATATGATAAACTTTGTAGAAGAGTAAAAAAATTCGTTTAAGGATTGAAAACCAGACTTAATAAACTATAAATACGTGTTCAAAAAGGTGACAAATTAGAAGCAAGAAGGTCAAGGCGGCGCCGTTTTGAGGACCAGAATGTAGGTTATTACTACATGAGGACCAGCCTTCCACAGGATGTGGTGGCTTCAACGTTGCTCACAGGACGTGAGCGCTTTTAGTTGAAGATCCTCTTGACGGGCGTCCGAGATTCGTAGCTTATCATTTGGTGACTTTTTGAACAACTTCTAAGAGTAGGTGTGAGAAACTTATGATAAAAGTCTTATTCGTATGCCTCGGAAACATTTGTCGTTCACCGATGGCAGAAGCTGTTTTTCGAGATAAAGTACAACATGCTGGGTTAAATCAGAAAATTGAAGTTGACTCAGCTGGCACTGGAGATTGGCACATTGGTCATCCACCACATGAAGGAACGCGGAAGAAATTAGACGATATTGGTATCTCTTACGAAGGCATGAAAGGGCGTCAAATTCGTTCGGAGGATTTCACAGATTTTGATTACATTATTGCTATGGACGAAAGCAATCAACGTGACATTGAAGACTTAATGGATCGTTCAGGTCAAGCGAAAGTGATTCGTTTCATGAGCTTACTCAATGATGAGCCATCAAAAAGTGTGCCAGATCCCTATTATACAGGTAACTTTGATGAAGTTTATGAGCTAGTTAATAAAGGAACCGAAGCCTTGCTTCAAATGATAATTAATGAACATTTAAAATAATAGACTAAAAAAAGAGAGCTCAGTCTTAACATGAGTTCTCTTTTTTGTACTTTAAGCAAAAACTAGGCCTCTGTCAGCCCCTTAAAGGCCCCGCAATCGACAAGTTTTCTTAATGATTTAATCGATGTTTCAATTCCTAAGCTATATACAACATCAACAGTAGAATAGACCTTTATGAAATAGTCGAAAACACTCGTGACTTTAGTCATGAGAGATTCAGATACTATGAATCCTTTCCCAGTTACTTTTGATGATCTCAATTAAACGTCTTACTTTTTTAAAACTTAGTTTTTCTTCAGCAATAATGAGAGAGGTTTGAATATTAACAGGAGCGTGATTTAACTTTATTTCAAATAATATTCCAGTTTGTAGTTCTTTCTTGACTAAATTACGACTAATAAGCCCAATTCCAATATTATTAATTACCGCACTTTTTACAGCTTCTAGACTACTGAATTCAATGATATTATCCGTAGAGATATTGGCTTCTTTAATAAAGGTTTGAATACTATCATCAAAAGGTCCATCGATTTCATACTTAATAAAAGGATAATTGGCTAGTAGAGTTTCTGGATTTTCCTCAGACCCAAGTTCCTTTGAGGCAATCAAAACCAAATCCTCATATTCAGATAATACAATATTGGAGATCCCGCCTTTATCTAATTGGCCGGAGATGATTCCTATATCATACAAATTACTTTCCATACCCTCAATGACTTCATTGCTATGACATGATACGAGTCTAATATTGACCTTAGGATAATCGTTTAGAAACTCTCTGATAATATAAGGGAAGTAATGGGTACAGAACGTTTCTGAGGCCGCAATAATAATTTTACCACCTTTATTCATCTCACTTTGTACGAGTGCCTGATCCATTTCTTCAATTAAATGAAAAATTTGCTCTGCATAATCTTGTACAATTTTGCCTGAAGAGGTCAAGAACGTTTGTTTTCCAATTCGAAAGAAGAGAGACTTTCCTAGCTCATTTTCTAAAGATTGAATTTGGGAGGTGACAGTTGGTTGGGTAAAATTCAACTCTTTAGCTGCTTTTGTAAAATTTAGGTGTTTTGCTGCGACTTGAAAGGTTTTTAGATTTCGAAGTTCCATTTTTACCTCTTCATTCGTTATAGTTATACATAATTATAATATTCATAAATTTGTTACACAAGAGTGGTTAAGTTATTTATTTTGGCAATACATGTTATAAGCAATGTCAATTTTTCTTATTTTTATATCTGTGATAACGTTAAATTAACGTACAAAATATTCAGAATTGGAACAATGTAATTACTCATTTTTGGCTATATGTCAATTATTCTTTTATGGTAACAAATCTATAGTTTGAAGTTTGGTCATAGTCTGTACTTTAGGAGGAAATAGAATGGTAGAACGTTCACTTTACGCGAGAGCAAAGGCAATCTTTCCTCCCGTAGCTAACCGTGCAACTTCTCTTGGCATTGTAAAAGGAGAAGGGGTTTACCTATGGGACGAAGAAGGAAACAAGTATCTTGATTTTGCTAGTGGCGTGGCTGTAACGAATGTTGGTCACAATCATCCGTATGTTGTGCAAAAAGTCGTAGAACAATGTCAAACCTTGATTCATGGCGGACATAACGTGATCTATTATCCGACTTACGTTGAACTAGGTGAGAAATTGATCGAAGCAGTTGATCCAAATTATAAAGTCTATTTCTCAAATAGTGGGGCTGAAGCGAACGAAGCAGCTATCAAATTGGCTAAGCAAGTGACGAAACGACCAGGAATCATCTCGTTTAAAAGGAGTTTCCATGGTCGGACCCTTGCAACAACGACACTTACTGCTTCTAACTCTGGTTATAGACAAAACTATGAGGGACTACTCCCAAGTGTTTATTATGCTGATTATCCTTATGCTACCCGTTCAGGTTTAAATGAGGAAGAGGAGGTTAAGAGATGTATTGGCGCACTTGACGAAATTTTCCATTGTTTAATTGCACCAGAGCAGGTTTCAAGTATTATTGTGGAACCCATGCAAGGTGAAGGGGGATATGTTGTTGCTCCTAAGGCTTTCATTCAACATTTACGTAAAGTCTGTGATGAACATGGCATTCTACTTATTTTTGATGAAGTTCAAACGGGCTTTGGTCGAACGGGAAAATTATTTGCCTATGAACATTTTGATGTGAAACCTGATATTCTTACTTTAGCAAAAGGGATCGCTAATGGTTTTCCACTTAGTGCTATTGTCGCTAAAGGTGAACTGATGGATGCATGGACACAAGGAACTCATGGAGGAACTTATGGTGGAAACCCAGTGGCCTGTGCTTCTGCTCTAGCTGTACTCGAGTTATTGCAAGATAAATACATTGACAATGCCAAAAAAATGGGCGAATACTTTGTTGAAGAATTGACGCTGTTAAAAGAAAAATATGATGAAATCCTTGAAATTAGAGGACTTGGCTTAATGATTGGTGTTGAGTTCGTCACTAAAACAGGGGAACCGAATGCCACTCTCGTTAAAAAAGTGATTGGTAAAGCGCTTGAAAAAGGACTCATATTACTGAATTGTGGAGTAGACAAAAACGTGATTCGATTTATTCCACCTCTTATTGTGAAAGAAGAAGAAATTAATAAGGCAATAACCATTTTCTCAGAATGCCTTGAAGAAATTCTATAATGAACCGAAAATGAACGGCGTCACTATTGTGAGACAGGAGCTATCAATGGTGACGCCGTTTTTTCATGATTATCCACATAAAGAAGCAGATCATAGACAAATTAATCCATGGTCTGCTTCTTTTGTTATAGAACTTTCTCTAAAAAGTCTTTGGCTCGGTCTGTTTTCGGATGACTAAAAAATTCTTCCGGTGGTGCAACTTCTAGAATTTGACCTTTATCCATAAAGATCACCTTATCGGCTACCATTCTTGCAAAGCCCATTTCATGAGTAACAACAGCCATTGTCATCCCTTGCTTGGCCAAATCCATCATAACGTCAAGCACTTCTTTCACCATTTCAGGATCGAGTGCAGAGGTTGGCTCGTCAAATAAGAGATAGTCCGGTTCCATAGCGAGAGCTCTTGCTATCGCTACCCGTTGTTTTTGGCCACCAGAAAGACGGCTTGGATAGGCTTCTGCTTTTTCAGATAATCCGACCCGCTTGAGTAACTCATCAGCTATTTGAACAGCCTCTTGTTTCGTTTTGTTTTTGACCTTTACAGGCGCATACGTCAAATTTTCTAAAACAGTTTTGTGAGGAAACAAATGGAAATGTTGAAACACCATCCCGACTTTTTCCCGTATTTTTATCATGTTGCGGTTATTTATAGTTGTCACGTTTTGATCATCAATAAAGATATTGCCTTGCGTTGGTGTCTCAAGTAAATTGATGCAACGTAATAACGTTGATTTACCAGATCCAGAAGGCCCAATAATAGCAACAACGTCACCTTTTTTAATTTCTAATGAAATGTCTTTAAGTACCTCATTAGTTCCAAATGATTTGTGTAATTGTTCAACTTTAATCACTTCTACTCATCCTCCTCTCAAAGAGACGTCCAAGAATCGTTAAGATCATGATCAGAAAATAATAAACGACAAAAGAGACGATGAGCGGTGGAAAATATAAACTATTTTCTGCTGCAACCACTTGTGCCCGGCGCATGAGATCAAGAACACCGATCGTAGAGACAATAGCGGATTCTTTTGTTAATGTAATAAATTCGTTCATCATCGCTGGTAAAATCTTTTTAACCGCTTGTGGTAAGATAATATCTTTCATCATGGCTCCATAAGGAACCCCTAAAGCACCAGCTGCTTCAAACTGTCCTTTGTCTACAGCATTAATACCTGAACGAATAATTTCAGACATATAGGCTCCTGAGTTGAAACCAAACGTAATGACAGCAGCTAGAAAAGCTGATATATCATAACCTATAAGCTGGGGTGTGGCGAAATAGACAATCGTAAGTTGAAGAATTAATGGGGTACCACGGAAAATGGATGTATAAAAGTCTGCTAACAGAGCCAAAATCTTAATCCTTCCAATTTTACATAGGGATAATAGGATACCTAAGACCATACCAGTAACAGCGGACACAAGGGCAATTTCTAATGTTGTCCATACCCCATTAACAATATAAGGGATTGAGTGGGCAATTAATGAGAATCCGCTAAAAATATTCAAATTGGAACCTCCTTCTTTGAAATAACAATCGATAGTAAATAAAGAAAGCGAAACGTCGATCAGCATGGGGCTTACAGCCGATTAATGTGGAATACAATAGTTTAGGGGGACTACTATGTCCCCCAGGGTTTTTTACTTCATCTTTACGTTTCTCAAGGGTGAAGCTTGATTGAGATAGTTCTCTTATTTTATAGTGAACCATTTTTTAACGAGCTCGTCCATTTTTCCGTTTTCTTTCATTTTCTTAATTTCTTTATTGAAATCTTCTCTAATTTTGCTGTCTTTAGGGAAGGCGATAGCTGTTGGATAATCGGGTTGATCAGGTACATAGAATGATGTTAACTTATTATTTTGTTTGAGGTAACCAAGAGCAACCGTATCAACAGAGAATACCGCATCTAAACGACCTGTTTTTAATTCTTCAACGAGTTCATTGAGCTTGTTTAACTTTTCAAATTTCATTCCAAGTTTCTTTTGTTTATTGACTGATTCAGCTAATTTTTCTTGAGTTGATCCGAGTTGGAGACCTACTTTTTTACCTTTAAGATCTTCAATTGTTTTAATGTTTTTGTCTTTACTTGTCACAACGACTTGCTTAATTTGATGATAGCCATCTGAGAAATCCACACTTTTCTTTCTTTCAGGGGTTGGAAGCATACCTGCGATAACAAAATCGGCACGTTTACTATTTAAAGCAGCGATTAGGCCACTGAACTCCATATCTTTAATTTTTAGATCATAGCCAAGTTGTTTTGTGATGTATTTAGCTACATCAATATCGAAACCAGAAATGGAACTGTTGCTACTTTTACTGTCAACAAATTCGAATGGAGGATAGTCCGCACTTGTTGCCATGGTTAACGTTTTCTTTTTAGAATCACCATCACTAGATGATCCACATGCGGATAATAAAACTAACATGAGTGCAGTACAAATTAAAATAAGCTTTTTCAAAAGAAACACTCCTCTATTTTTTTGTATTATAACTTAAAGAGTTAATACCCTTCAATGTTGTATTTGTGATTTCCTGTATTAACATTGGGAGAACATGGAATGAGTAAGGCTTATAGACTCTCTCGGTCCACTGATGGGCGTCTTTTCCATAAACACCAATATTAATAGATGGGATGTTTAAATGATGAATCAGATCCAATGGAAGTTGATATAAATGATCCCAAACAGGAATATTCATTTTTAAATCTTCAGCATCATCTTCAGTCCCATTCATGGAAAGATAGCTGCTGTCTGAAAGATATGGGAAAAACTTCTTGATGGCAAAAGATTCATTCGTTTCATTTGCAATTTTGTCAATGGCGTGTTCAAGAATCAGTCTGCATTGTCTTTGATCATCGACATGATCTTCCAAATAATTATGTGGGCAATAAGGGGGCCCAAAGAAGACAATGACTTTAGGCTGCTTATCATGATCAAGTTGCTCAAGTGCATCTACAATATGAAAACAAACGTCACGAATGTCTGCATCCGGATATTGACTAACAGTCGCTTTAACAACTGAATTGACGTCAATGCCTTGAGATTTAATATGATTAATATAATGATCATATCCGTAAACCTTGATATTCCAATCCGTTTGATCATCTATGAGAGCACTATTTGCAAGAAATCGTTTATATTGAGATCCAAGATAAAGTTTAACTTCTTCGCATGATTGCTTGGCCACATGAATTAATTTTTCCAATACCTCACTTGGAGAAGCTTCATATAAAAAATAGTTAAAATACAGATGAGACTTTCCGGCTGTTTGGACATTGTAAAATTCTTTTTGATCTCGTTGAAAGAGACATGATGGTGGTAAGACAGTTTCATTCGGTATCGACTCGGCAAAGTCCATATTATTGTTAAGATGATCATTAATACGACTCGCAATTAATGTTGGATCAACACCTGTTAGTGTTTGTCCAACGTGAGCTTCGCGGCCCTTGATATAAAAACATCCGAGTAATTTACCTGCATTGCCTGTGTAAATATAGCGATTCGGATCATTTGGATAGAGAGGGCTATTAAAGTCACTGTTAATGGCCATTGCGTAATGTAATTTTTCTTCAATTCTTAAACGATGAAGTTCTTTTGTAGCTTCAATGACACCCGTATGTTGGTTTTCTTCAACCGGATTAAACATGACTAAAATATTTCCGTTTAACTCTTCTCTTCTTTCTGAATAAGACAACAAATTAACAAGATGAACAGCGATGCCGCTTTTCATGTCGAGCGCCCCTCGACCAAATAACCATTCACCAGTCGAGGCGTCTTGTTTAACTTCAGGGTCTTGATCATACACCTTAAAATACTGTTCCAGCTCATTTGATTGAAAAGCAGATGTCTTTAAACTTCCAAAATCGTCTATGCCCACAGTATCCATATGCGCATGGTATATAACTGTTTTATCATTTTTTGATTTGCTTCTTAATAAAGCAAAGACATTTTGTCTTCCAAGTGGATCATCTTGAAGCTGCTGCGTCCATACTTTACTTGGATTTTCTTTAAAGTAAGGGAATGAGCGTAATATTTTTTCAATCGTTTTGGCTAAATCAACTTCACCAGACGTCCCATTGATACTTGAAATATTAACGAGCGAGCGAGTTAGAAATTCAATTTTATTTGAGAAAGAAAGATCTTTAATATGTTCATACATCTTGATACGCTCCTTCATTCAGGTGGTATAGAGACATGTGCAGGTGTCTTTTTCTCTTTATATATCGTCTCTATCTAGCACCAATGTTGAACAGTGAAGCCCTCCACCCATTGCATTAATCTCATTAATATTGATCGGAATAACCTCAATATTGTTTTCTTGTAACTTTTTCATGGTCGATTGACCTTTTTCAGAAAATAGCACTTTTCCTGGTGACAAGCATAAACAGTTATTGGTTAGTGGTGGATCATTAGGGTCCGTGATAATGAGTTTAATTCCACGATCTTGCAATAATTCCAAAAACCAATGAGGAAGATTTGTTATGTCGACTAAGGCTTTATCTCGATCAACCATCATAAACGTTTCATCTAGATGAATTAAATGAGCAGGCAGGTCGACAACAATTAGTTCCATGCCTTGCCAAGATAATATATCTCTTAGTTGATCGATTCCTTCTTGGTTCACGCGAATGGATCGTCCAACAATGGCTGTTTTTGCATCTAATACAGCAAAACTACCGCCTTCTGCATAGCCATTGCCTTGAATAGATGCTAGGACAGGCATACCAATTTTTGCAGCTGTTCTAAGGGCAAGCCGTGTTTCCCCGTATCTAAATTTAAAAGCGAAACGAGTTAAAATTAAACCACCAGGAACGACCATGCCGACATCTCTTGCAAAGAGTTTGTTTGTGATTAATTTGCCATCATCTTCAAGTTCAATCACTTCAATCCCTTCTGCTTTTAATATGCTGACCATCTTATCATGCTGTGCTTGCATTAAAGCTAAATCTGGCGCTGTTTCATGAAGACAATAACTTACAATTTCACCATCATCGTCTCTAAGAATGAGAGCTTCAGCCTTGGGATCAAATTTTGCATTTTGAAGAGCATGAACTTCTTTATCGGGGCGGTGAACAAGGATTTTTCTTATTTTACCTACAGAATTGGTTACGCCCCAATTATTGTCCCAAAACTTTTCTAGTAGTCCTTTGTCTGAAGCGGGTTCTTTAACAAAATTTTCGCCTAAAAATTCATGTAACCTAGACAAAATACTGGCTCCTTTCGATTTCTTTCACACACACCTAACATTGACTGAATCGTTAAAATCTTTATAAATTTATCATATTGGATATTGAGTGTGAATAAAAATTGTAATTTTAAATAGTATATATTTAAATATCTAATCAAAGATAAAAATGACCGTGGATTCCATTCACTGATTTATAGACTGCACCTGCTTTATTTATTCATATAATTGGGTTTATGTATAAAAGAGAGAGGGAACTAAATGTATAAAAAGGGACAAAAAAAGAGACAACCTTTTGATGATAAGTCATTAGTTTGTCCCAAGGGTTAATTAAAATTGACTTAAATGAGTATAAGCATCATTAATTGTTGTTTGATGGGTTAAATTAAAGAGGTCCGGCACGGTACCATCATAAATCAATGAGCTTTTTTGTAATAAGAGCACATGGCTATTCATTCTTACTTCTTCTTCAAGTGACGTAGCCATCACGATGGTTGTTCCAAAAGAAGAAGCAAGGTCCTTTAAATAATTCCAAATCCTTTTATTTAAAACAGGATTAATACCATAGGTCGGTTCATCTAATAATAATAAAGAAGGTCTGTGTAGCAATGAAATAGCGAGCGATAGGGATCGCTTCATATCATTTGTATATTGAGAGACCAAAGTATGGGAATGTCCCCATAGTTCAACTAGACTAAGCAACTCTTTAATTCGGACTTGAGTGGTTTTATGCGGTAATTGATAAAGTCTAGAATAATAAGTCATATGCTCTTTTGCATTTAAAAATGGATAGAGTCCATCAGTCTGTGGCATAAATCCCATTTTTGGTCTGTTTGTAGGATGATCTTCAAATGTTATTGTACCTTCTTGCAAATGATGATATCCAGCTAGTATGTTCAATAACGATGACTTTCCAGAACCCGATGGACCGTAGATGCACGTTATTGTCCCCTTGTGAATGGAAAAAGAGATATGGTGAAGCAATGGCCTGCTTCGCTTTTTAAGTGAAATGTTATTAACGTCTATGTAAGCCACCCGCGCACGTCCTTTCTGCCCTAATTGCATTTTAGCACTATTTAGTAATTGATTGAATGCCTTTTCTCCTCATATTCGTAAGTATTTTGAACAAAATAGGAAAGTGGCCTTTATTGTCACAGACTAAAAAGGAGGGAAAACGATGGGGAATAATAAAAGCACGCTTAGAAAATATGCGCTAATCGGAGGTCTACTAGGTGCTTCTGTTTCTCTAATGAATAAAGAATCCAGACGTTCATTAAAACAGACTATGAAAACAGCCTCTTCCAATTGCGGGAAATTAATATATACACTGTGGACGAACCCTAACAAAGTTAGTCAATATATTAAAAGTACCGGTAATAATATGCGCTTAATGGCCCAAGAAGTATCGGATGATTTTTCTAAAATGGTCAATAATGTCGATCAAGTAAGAAAAAGTTCATCAGAAGCTGTCAATTATGCTATAGAAGCAGGAAGTGAATTGACAGATATAGCTTCGAAAATAAAAAATTCTAGTCAATCTGTTATCCCAACAAATTTTGGCGGGCAGTCGAGCAATTTAACACCAAGTATTGCTCAGTCGTTTCTAGATTCACCAACTAATTTAACGCAGAAGAAAACAACGCCTGTTCAAAGCGCTACTCAAACTCAGCCAACTACTTTATCAACACCAAAGAGTAACGTTAACACGTCAACAAATCAAACCACGATGACGAGTTCAACAAATGCTGAAGATTATATCAATCATCTTCCAAGCAAAGAAAAAGAGAAAATTAATTCCGTAATAGAGGATATTAAAAGTAGTACCGGTGCTCAAAAAAATTCAAAACCCATTCATTAAATAGTTAACCAATGGCCCAGAAAACTACACCATAAAAATAAGTTAAATCGAACCAAAGGTAAGATGGGAGAGGAAACCTAATGATGGAGGAACATAGTCAACGTACAGACATAAAGATGATTATAAGACGTTTTATTAAAAGATTTACAAAGGAAGGGACATTGGATATAGCGGCAACGTTAGCTTATTACTTTTTGTTGTCGCTGTTCCCTTTCCTTATTTTTTTATTTGCCATTATTCCATATTTAGGGATAGATCAGTCTCAATTTTTAGATCTGCTGCAACGTTATGCACCAACAGCTTTAAATGACGTTATCAAACAAAACATCGACAAAGTGTTTAATAAAAATGGAGGTATATTATCATTTGGGGTTATTGCAACGCTTTGGCCAGCATCAAATGCCTTGAATGCTTTAATCCGTGCTTTAAACCATGCTTATGACGTTGAAGAAACGCGATCATTTATTTATCAACGTTTATTAGCGATTCTTTTTACCGTCTCAATGGTTTTTGTTATTATTATATCTCTTGGTATTAATGTCATTGGAGGAGCTGTTTTTAAAACTATATTACACAAATTGGGCTTTTCAGACGGTTTAGCCACCATTTGGCATTTACTAAGCCTATTAATAACGTTTGTCATTGTTATTATTATTTTTGCTTTACTTTATTACTTCTGTCCAAACAAAAAGTTGCACATAAAAGATGTTATTATTGGAGCCGTTGTAGCTGCAGTAAGTTGGCAAGTTGTATCATATGGCTTTTCATTTTACATTAAATACTTTGGGAATTATGCTTCCACGTATGGAACTTTAGGCGGTATTATTATCCTGATGTTATGGTTTTATATTACTGCATTAACCATTATCGTTGGCGGAGAAATTAATGCTGTTTACCGATATATAAAATATAAACATAAATAAAACGAAGTAGTTCGTAACCTGCTTCGTTTTCTTATGGCGATTGAAAGAAGGTCGAGTCTAAAAATCATCTTTACAGCTTAATTAACATTTGATTATAAGCCATGCCCTACCCGATGCCGAGAACACTCATGACTAAAGTCACGAGTGTTCTTGGCTATTCATAAATTTTTCAATAGTCTTAGACCATTTAATATGACAAGAATGGTACTTCCTTCATGACCGACAACACCCAACGGTAAATTCACAATTCCTATAAAATTACTCACAACTAGTATAAGAATGACCATTAATGCAAAGGCAATATTTTCTTTAATGATGCGATTCATCTTTTTGGAGAGTTTAACGGTATCTAATATTTTCATCAAATCATTTTTCATAAGGATAATATCCGCCGTTTCTAAAGCTGCATCAGTTCCAGCACCCATTCCAATGCCTAGATCAGCTGTAGCAAGAGCCGGTGTATCATTAATTCCGTCACCAATCATCGCAACCGATCCATATTCTTTCTTTATTTGTTTAATGGCATTTGCTTTTTGGTCAGGCAGGCAATCGGCAATCATAGAATCTACACCGGTTTCTTTCATAATGGTTTTAGCTACTTTTTCATTATCTCCTGTCAACATTACGGATTTTATGCCGTATTGTCTAAGTGATGCAATGGCTTCTTTGGCCGTCTGTCTGACTTGATCGTTCAGGCCTATGCATCCGATAACCTGACCGTTCCTTTCAATGAAAACCAAAGATTGATCTTCCTTTATATGAACCTCTTTGAGGAACAGATGAAGAGACACCTCATCAATAAATTTAGGATTTGCCTTTCCTATTTTGTAGTTAAACTGATCTATTTGCCCGTATACGCCATATCCGGGAACAATCTTCACATGATCTGGATTTGGGATCGTTTTGATATGTTCTTTTGCATAATCAACGATAGCGAGACCAAGAGGATGTGTTGTATGAGATTCAATAGCCGCGACATGACTTAATAGATCATCATTTGTTAATGGACTTAAATTAACAAATTGAGTAACTTTTGGTAAACCCGTTGTTAAAGTTCCTGTTTTATCAAAGGCAATAGCTTGGATTGATGCCAATTGTTGCAGATGTATGCCCCCTTTTATGAGAATTCCATTTCGGGCTCCATTCGCTATTGCGGACAAAATAGCCGGAGTAGTCGATGCCACAAGTGCACAAGGTGATGCCACGACGAGTAATACCATACTTCGGTAGATCGTATGACTCCACGTCCAGCCAAATAAAAATGGAGGGAGGGTCAGCATTAGAGCAACAAATATAAGGACAAAAGCAACATACAGATTCTCAAATTTTTCAATAAAAGCTTGTGCAGGAACTTTTTCGTTTTGTGCAGATTGTACGAGATGTAAGATTCTACTAAACGTTGAATCCTGACTTCGTTTGGTCACTTTAACAATTAAGTGTCCTTCTAGATTCACGGTCCCAGCCATGACTTCATCATTTACTTTTTTAAAAATGGGTATCGATTCACCTGTCATTGACGAAGCATCAATTGTGGTTTCTCCTTTTAGTATGACGCCATCTGCAGGTACGCGTTCACTAGGCTTAATTTGAATCAGATCACCAAGATTCAATTCGTTGACGGGAACAGTCGCTACTTGACCATGGTCCAATCGCTCAGCTGTTTCGGGTTGCAAGTCCATTAAAGCAGACAAGGCTTTCGAACTTTTTTCAGTTGAATAGGTTTCAAGTGCGCCACTTAAGGCAAAAATAAAAATTAAAATGGCACCTTCAAACCAATGACCTATAAAAGCTGCACCAAGAGCAGCAAAAATCATAAGCAATTCAACGTTTAATGTTTTTTCTTTTAACGTCTCTTCAATACCTTCTTTAGCTTTTGCAAAACCGCCAATAAGGTAAGCTAAGAGAAAGAGGTACCACGGGGTTTGTGTAGACATGTGGTTGATCATGTATCCAATAAGAATCAGGATACCGCTAATAAGTGCAGCAATAAGTTCGGCGTGCCGTTTTAAAAAAGAGAGATTCATTCCGTGAAAAATTGTTGGCTGTTTCATGAGTTCGCTTTTTTCATCCATTAGTATCACCCAATCATTTTAATTGATAAAGATAATCAACTTCAATTCCCTGAAAAACTCGAAATGCTGCCGCAAAGATGCGACAGCATTGGAAAAGTAAAATAAATTATAATGATTATTAAATTTGAATGAGTTTATAATAACACAACGACATCAAATGTAAAGGATAAACATCACAGATTAATAGATCACTTAATACAAGCATAAACATATAAAAAATTGCTGAGAAAAGGATGTAAACATTGATACATATTATTAAAGAGAGATGGATGCGTTTTATCGAATTATTATTCGACACGTACATCGCCATTTTACTCTACGTGACCTTATTTACTTTTAATCATTACACTTATGGCAAATCGGTTAATTTAGTTCTATTTAATAGCATTCATTTCATGTTTGATACAGGAAATGTCGTTCTTATATTAAAAAATGTTGTTGGCAATATTGGCTTATTTGTTCCCTTCGGCTTCATGGTTCCTTTTTTATATCATAAGCTAAGGCCATTATATATGTGCTTGTTTCTATCGAGTTTTTTTAGCTCATCTATCGAAATATGTCAGTATCTATTCGCTGAGAGGATCTTTGATGTAGATGATATTGCATTAAATACAATAGGGGCTGGTATGGGATGGTTCCTCTATTATTCCTCGGTAAAACTATATGATTTAGTCTTCAAATCCAAAATAGACACACAGTGAACGAGACATTGTGTGTCTGTTAGATTTTATAAGAATTAAACCGTTCTTATCATTTGGTATCTTTTTGAACATTCTCTAAAACTCGATTGACTCTTTTTTCAAGCATCTTCATCCCACTCCCACCAGCTTGAAAATGACGAAGTTTTCCTTCAGCATCAAAAACGTAATAGGCGGGTACATATTGATTATCGAAAGCATCAGCTAATTTATGTTCATTATCAACAAAGATGGGTTGAGTGATATCATATGTTTCAGCATTTTCTTTGACAAGGTCTAACGGTAGATCGTTCTCTGAACGTGGCATATGAACAGCTACGATGTTTAATTCATCTTTGTATTTGTCTCGAAACTCGTTCACTTTTGGCATCGCTTCTTTGCATAAATGACAGCTGACCGACCAAAAGTGAATCAGCGTTGGTTTAGTCCCAATTAAATCGTTTTTGGATACCTCACCATTAACCCAATTTGTAGCACCGGTTAACTCTGGCATTTCATCTCGTAATTTCATCGTTTACCACTCCTTAATATAGAAAAACTAAGTATTTGAGTCAATCTGTTCTAGATAATTATTATTCCCAACTTTTTTTGTTCTACCGGATATGAACATTGATACGCAAATGATCATCATCATTCCAGCAATTCCATACAAAAAGCTACCATTTGGAACATACTTAATGAGAAAACCCCCAACGAGCGGCCCTGTCATACTGCCAAGGCTAAAACTGATTCCTGCTAAGATGTTTGCGAGTGGAATGAAAGAAGGTTTTAAGATATCACTTAAATAAGTCATTCCCATTGAGAATAATGAACCCACGAGCATTCCTGAAATAAAGAAGGTGATAAGTAGGGCAAGAACAGAGTGCGATAGTATAGCACTAATGATAAACGTGCAGGCACCAAGAGAAGTAACGATAAGTATGAGTACACGTCTCCCAATTTTATCCCCTATGCTCCCAAGTGGAACTTGTGTAAGCAAGCTTCCTAATACAAAAGTTGGTAATATTATTGAAATATCGCGTAGGTTTAATCCCTGACGTAAGGCAAACACTGGGAAATTGCTATTCATAGAAGCTTCAAGAAAACCATACGTAAACGTGACCACAAGGCCAGACCATGCGACTGACAAGATTTTTTTGTGCCTATAAAAGTAATTTTTCTCATGACTTTTTTTCGGAACAAATTTCTCGGGAAAGTCATTTTTAATAAATAACATCGGTATGAAAAAGAGTAGGCAGCTGAATCCTGCGATAAGGAATGGTGCGTAAAGACCTAAGGATAGTGAACTGGCTATCAGTGGACCAATCGCAAATCCAAGCCCATAACTTAAGCCGTAGAAGGCAATATTTCGCCCTTTTTTCTCCTTTGGACTCGATACAGTAATCCAAACTTGGGCTGCAAAATGTAGCATGTTGTCGCCAAGACCAATAATCATTCTTAATGCAAACCAGAACCAAAAGTAAGACCAAATTGGAAAGAGAAAAATGGGAATAAGCGTTAGTAACAATCCTAAAAGAAGCATGGGCTTATATCCATATTTATTTGTAGGCTTTTCAATTAGTGGTGCTGCTAGTAATACACCAATGTATAAACTCATCGCATTAAATCCATTTAACGCCGATGATAAGCCTTGGTTCTCCAATAAAATGGAAAGGGTGGTCATGAGCATGCCTTGTGACATTCCTGAGATAAAGACTGATCCAATAAGCAGAATAAAACGAAATAATCGATAAGATGATGTATGTGTCATGTTGTATTTTCGTGACAACTTTGAAGCATTTTTTCCAATGTTGTCACCTAATCTCCTTGTTTAATTTGTTTTAAAAATAGATCATACAGATCAATGATCATACAGATCAATTACTTGATTCAATCCCTACATTATTATACAAATAAAATGATTGGAAATCAGCTAATAAGAATGAAGATCTGTCATGGAAAGGTGATATAGATGGAGTTTAATATAACGGAAAATGGCATTAAAACAGAGACAGGATACGGTGAATTGGTCATTTCAGGTGATGAAACGTATGGTTTTCGACCTTATCAACTCATGATTGCGTCATTAGCAGGATGCAGTGCCTCTGTGATGCGAAAGATATTTTCGAAAAAGAAATTAAAGATAGAAGAGATGACGATTCGAGCAGATGTAACTCGAGAAGAAGTGGAACCAAAGAAAATTGAAAAAGTACATCTTCATTTTCTCATTAAAGGGGATAATTTAGAAGGTAAAATGGACCGAATATTAGCTTTGACAAGGAAATACTGTTCGATGGTTCAATCTGTAGAAAAACAAATTGAAGTAGTTGAAACATACGAACTTATATAATATGCCTGAATCAGCCTGTTTTTTTAAAAAAGAAAGCCTAGCAAATGCCTGCTAGGCTTAACAAATGTTTATCCCGCCTTAACGGCAAGTAAAGACCCCCACCTCAAGATTCTGAGTATTCAAAGGTAGATAGGTGGGGGATCAACTGCCCGTAAAGGCCCGATTGGTTCAGCTAACCCTCAGTGGGGGATGAAGAAAACCCCCACTGAGGGAAGTTTCACTTTATGAATCCGTATGAAGTTAATAAAGTTCGGGTCTTCTATCTTCAAATACGGGAATACGCGTACGAATTTGATCTAATTCATCAAGATCAATATCGCCTGTGACAATCGCTTCATCTTCGCCGCCTTCAGCAATAATTTCACCCCACGGATTAATGATGAGGGAGTGTCCAAAAAAAGTATTATTTGGATCTTTGCCCGTACGGTTACAAGCGACAACATAAGCTTGATTTTCAATAGCCCGGCAGATGAGCAGTGTACGCCAATGATCTAAACGGGGATTAGGCCATTCAGCAGAGACAAAGAGGACTTTAGCTCCACTCACGACATGTTTTCTTAACCACTCCGTGAACCGAATGTCATAGCAGATAAATCCTGCACATGGCGTGCCATCTAGGTTGAAATGGCCTTCTTTTCGCCCTGCTGCAAGGAATTTTTCTTCATTCATTAAACGAAATAAATGGACTTTATCATAATCACTGACTAAATCACCTTGTCGGTTAAAAATAAGTTGTGTGTTGGTCACATTATCAGCATTTTTCTTAGCGATTGACCCTGCAATAATATTAACATCGTATTTTTTAGCTAAAGAACTTATAAAATCACATGTCTCTTTAGCATCAGGATCTGCAATTTCATCTAAACGTTCCAGATCATAAGCTGTTGTCCAAAGTTCAGGAAGAATGATCACATCAGGTTTATCAGCCATAGCCTTGTCGATTAAGGAATGAACTTTTTTAAAATTTGCTTTCGGGTCTCCAAAGACAATGTCATATTGGATAAGTGCACATTTCATATAAAAAATCTCCTTTAAGAAATTGAGTTTTTAGCTCGTTCATCATGTTAATCTGTTTGTTTCTAGTGCTTATAAAGGTATTATAATGTTTTTTTAAAGTTAGATGTATGATTCTTTCTTAATATTATTTTCAATTGTATTAAGATAGGATGATTTTTGAGAATTTATACGATAAAATAGGACTTAATCAATCGTAATTATTGTCTTCTTCAATATTTAATGAAAGCGGTGAATGTAATTTGAATTTTCCTCAGTCAGACGCTCTTAATCGGTTACCTAAGCAATTTTTTGCTGGGCTTGTCCAAAAAGTCAATCGAGTGATAGCTGAAGGTCACGATGTCATAAATTTGGGTCAAGGGAACCCTGATCAACCTACACCAGATCATATCGTCGAAGCGTTAAAAGAATCAGCTGGAAACCCTGAATTCCACAAATATTCGCCTTTTCAAGGTTTCTCATTTCTTAAACAGGCCATAAGTACATTCTACAAAAGAGAGTATGATGTTGATATTGATCCAGAGTCTGAAGTGGCGATATTATTTGGATCGAAAACCGGACTCGTAGAAATTACGCAATGTTTACTTAACCCAGGAGAGACAGTATTGATGCCCGATCCCGGCTATCCAGATTATTTATCTGGTATGGCAATGGCGAATGTAAATATTGAGTTCATGCCTCTTCTAGAAAAAAATGCTTTTCTTCCGGATTACAGCCAATTATCAGATGACATTCTAAACAAAGCAAAATTAATGTTTTTGAATTACCCAAATAACCCGACATCGGCTACAGCGACTAATGAATTTTTTGAACAAACCATTGAAGTAGCTAAAGCTAGAAAAATTTGTGTATTACATGATTTTGCGTACGGTGCAATCGGTTTTGATGGAGAAAAACCGCGTAGTTTTTTACAAACAGAAGGTGCTAAAGAAGTCGGGATTGAAATGTATACCTTATCCAAAACTTACAATATGGCAGGCTGGCGTGTTGGTTTTGCTTTGGGAAATAAAAGTGTGATAAAAGCACTCAACCTGGTACAAGATCATTATTACGTAAGTCTGTTCGGAGCCATTCAGAAGGCAAGTTGTGAAGCTCTTCTTGGACCACAAGATTGCGTCAATGAATTAGTGGCACGTTATGAAACAAGACGGAATGCCTTTATGGATGCAATACATGAGATTGGTTGGAAAGCAGATGCTCCTAAAGGTTCTTTCTTTGTCTGGCTTCCTGTTCCAGCAGGATATACTTCTGAGTCCTTTGCAGACTTACTACTTGAAAAAGCCCACGTTATGGTCGCACCAGGTATTGGATTTGGAAAGATGGGTGAAGGTTACGTTCGTGTCGGGTTATTAAATGAACCAGACCGTCTTGTTGAAGCCGCTAAACGTATCGGTGCCCTTAATCTTTTTAAGAAACCTGTAAAATAACATAGTGATTCGATATCGTTGATAGCAGCAAACACGTTTATATACGTTATTTGCTGTTTTTTTTTTGCCTATTTTAAATAGTGATGGTAAGCTCTTCATCATTTCTTGGATAATTTAACTTGAATCAGAAAAAAATAAAGAAAAAAGGAGGTCAACAACTTGAAACAGTTGATATTAGCGCTCGGGTTATGTTTACTTTTTACACCGACTACACTTGCGAAAGAAGGCCATCATCCACAGCAGCCAAGCTTTCAAACACCAAATTCCGCAGTTGATATATCAAAAGAAAATACGTATCCAAATCCAGACCAATCGGCACCGGAACTTCAGCCAAGTGGATTAACAAAAGAATTATTAAAAACATCCAAAGTTAAAATAGAAAACCCTATGTTAATAAAGTATTTAAATGAGTCTACCATTCATCCGTCCAAATTCTCTATCGGTTATCATGCTCATATTTATTTAGGTAAATGGGCTTTGTCATATAAATCAAGTAAAGTGTCGATTAACTGGGAGTATAAAAAAATAAATGATTCCTCGCTAGATGCCAGAGGAAGTGAAGGACAACAAGAATTTAAATATACTCAGGAATCGAATTCGAAAGTAACGGGAGGTTTAACTGCCAAAGTTCCGAACCAAGAAGGGGTCAAGGGCTTAATGATGGCACATGCCTCTAAGAAAACCGATCTCCCATTAGCCTTTTCAACCGTAGTTGGTAAGGGAACAAAGATTGATCGTTTATATCATGTCCAACCTAAGAAAATGGCTCATCTCTACGGATATGTCCCAGCTGTTAATGAAAAAGGGACCATTTTCTATGGGGAAGTCTTTCTCGTGTTAAAAGGTGGCAAGAAATGGATTGAAGTAAAAAATGTTGAACAACAAGGAATAGGAGCTTGGATCCCAATTCAAGATCATGTGTCGTTAAGGTACGTTTCGAATTAATTGTTAGATACGAGTACTCAAATGGGTACTCGCTTTTTATGTTACTACGCCAGTTAAAAGGACGGATGGTGGACTTTAAATTCGGGACAAAAATGTAGATTTTCAATCATTTAACATGGTAAGGTTGGATAGAAACGAGGAGGGGATTCTATTGGGAAGAGCGTCTCATGATAAAACCAAACAACATACCTATATTGTATCTAGAGTCAAGCTGTTATTGTCTGTCGTTGAGTCGTTGGATACGGAGAATGCGAGTGAACAGGACTTGAAAAATATTAAACAAATGTTAGATGATTTAAGCCTAAAAATCAGCACGTTTCAAGATGAATGGAAGTAAAAGTTCATGTTTACATAAATCTCTGATTTAAGGTCAACCTATAAAAAAAGGGAGGCCTAAGGAATGATGAAGAAATATACCATACTCATGGTTCTGGTCTTAATAATGTTATCACCAACGATAAGTTATGGACAGGATTGGTATTTCAAACCAAGTGCCAATCACAAACCTGCCACAACCGAACCTGAATATGCTGCTTTATTGAAAAAATACGATGGTATCTTTATTGGTGAAACAAACAAAAAGGTGATCTACTTAACATTTGATAACGGTTATGAGGCCGGTTATACTGGGAAAATACTTGATATATTAAAACAAAAACATGTCCCAGCAGCATTTTTTATTACAGGCCACTATATCATGGATCAACCGAAACTTGTTAAGAGAATGTATAAAGAAGGACATATTGTTGGAAATCACTCGTGGAGTCACCCCGACTTGGCAAAAATTAATGATGAGAAGGCCAAAATTGAATTAGAAAAACTTAAAATGACGTATACAGAACTTACGGGTGACACCACAATGAATTATGTAAGACCGCCAAGAGGAACGTTTAGTGAACGTGCCCTTAAATTGGATAAAGAAGAAGGCTATACAACCGTATTTTGGTCTGCTGCCTATAAAGACTGGGTGAGAGATGATCAAAAAGGAGCAGATTATGCTTATGATCATATTATGAAACGCATGCATCCGGGAGCCATCGTACTGCTTCATACCGTTTCTAAAGACAATGCAGAGGCACTTGGACGTGTGATTGATTCTCTAAAAAAACAGGGGTATCAATTTAAGAGTCTTGATGACCTTATGGCACAAAAAGCATTGCCAAAATACTTTAGATAAAGTGAAACTTCATCAGTGGGGGTCATGACTCTTCTTTATTGAGGGATATATTAGGATCCATGCCTTTTTGGTATGGATTCCTTTTGCTTCTTTAAACGTTATGCACATTATCCACAGGGTGTTCATAACTTATCCACAAAGTTATGAACATTATAAACACACTTTAAAGAGTAAAATTTATCGTTTATCCACATTATCCACAACTAGTTTATATTTAAATGATGTTTTTTATATTTTCCGGGAAATACCTGTCGATTTTTAGAGTAAAAAAGTAAAGCAGCACCGCTTTGGTGCTGCTTTACTTTAAAGATAATTTTAATTTACTTGAACGAACCTTTTGCACTGCTCCCAGTTTCTTTTGCGCGTTCTTGTTCTTCGACCGTATGTTCATCTAATCCCTTAGCAAATTCCGTATCTAATGGTTTTCCCTTAGTTGGATCTCCTGGATTATAAGCTTTATTATTTGCTTTATATTTATTACCCATTACGAAACACTTCTTTCTAATTAGATTTAGCGAGGAGGCTCGCTTTACTATTTTTAACCTAATGGAACTAAATATTCAGGTTTTCGCTTTTTGATTTTATCCTCATTTTTTTCAATTTAATTTAACGGTTATAATCATGATATTTTCCTTCTGAACGGCTATCTGCTTCTTTTGCACGGCGTTGGGCTTCCATATCATCTTGATCTGCTAACTCCTGAGAAAATTCCACATCTTCGGCTCTTGAAGTAGGTAATGACTTTGGATCTCTTCTTGGCATTACGAATTCCTTCTTTCTCAAATAATATGGTCTCAGAGATATTAGAGACAGAAATAGTATGTGCTTAATCTAAAGTGTTTTATTATAGGGAAAAAATACTTCTTGTTTATAAAATAAAGATGGAATACATGGTATCATAAAGAATAGGTGATGCTTATGTATAGTGTTAATAAAATCGAATACGAAGAAAGTGAAAAAGGCATTTTTAAAGTTGACATAAAAAGCGATTCTGCTTCAGACACCATACTAGTTCATGAAGATGTTCTTGTTCGTTTTGAATTGAGAAAAGGGATGCAGCTTTCACTACAAATGTTAGAACAATTAAAACACGCTCAAGAAGATATAAAATGCTACCATGCAGCGATTTATTATTTGTCGTTTAGAATGAGATCAACGAAAGAAACACGTGATTATCTTTATAAGAAAATGTACGAAACTCACCAAATAGAGTCCGCTATTAAACGTTTAACAAAAGAAAATTTGCTTAATGATCAAGCCTTTGCTGAGATGTTTATCAAAAATCGAATCCACTTATCGAATAAAGGTCCTGAATTGATTAAAAGAGAGCTCGATAAACTGGGCATTTCTCGAGATATTGTCGAACAAAGTATTCAGACCTATTCCATATCTGATCAGATAAAAAATGCAAGATCCTATATTGAAAAAAAAGTGAATCAAGGATCTAAGCGTTATTCAGCTAAAGAATATAAAAACAAGCTGACTCAAAAGTTAATTCAGAGGGGTTATTCACAAACAATCATCAAAGAAGTCCTACAAGATGTCATTTATTCAAACCCTGAATTAGAACAAGAAGCCATTTATTTTCAAGGACAAAAAGCCATGAAAAAGTATAGGAATTATGAAGGAAAAGAATGGGCATATAAAGTGAAAAGTTATCTGTTTAGAAAAGGATTTTCCATAGAAGATATTAATGCTTTTCTTCAGAATTCTAAAGAAGAGTAATTCTATTTTTAAGATCTTTTAAAGAGAATTTACATGTTGAAATATGGAAATAATAAGATTTTTTAAAATATCTACCATTCCCTTGAATCATTTTTTTACCATGATATAATGTGAACGCACATCGACTCAGAAGAGTATTTAACACATGATTTTAAACATATTCAAGGGGACGATAAACGTCATGATAAAAGATATTTACTTAGAACATGGGAAAAAAGTTGCGATTTCTTGTTTCTCAGCTTTTCTATGTGCTATCAGTATGAATCTTTTCTTAATACCTGCCAAAGTATATGCATCTGGTATTAATGGAGCTGCTCAGTTGGCCGTTAACTTAATATATAGTGGATTTCACTTTCATGTATCCATTAGTCTGCTGATTTTATTATTGAACTTACCAATTGCATTTTTAGGTTGGTACAAGGTTGGAAAGATGTTTACGTTTTATAGTTTTGTGACGGTTATCTTAACATCGCTTTTCCTAGGAGTTATTCCTGTTTATGAGCTTTCAAATGACCTTTTGTTAAATGCTATCTTTGGAGGATTTATTTCGGCTGTTGGGGTAGGAGTTGCCTTGAAATTTGGTATTTCAACGGGCGGTTTGGATATTATTGCGATTTATATGACTAGAAAGTGGCGTAAATCCTCATCCGGTCGTTACTTTATGGCTTTAAATGGCATCATTATTCTGATTGCAGGATTTGTTTATCAATGGCAATACGCTCTCTATACGTTAATATCTCGCTACGTTAATAGTTATGTTGTAGATAATATTCATACAAAATATCAAAAGTTAACCATTATTGCTGTTACAGAATATGCAGATACGATGGTTGATGCCATCCAAGCTCGCTTTGATAGAGGAGCGACAGTAACACCTTCCTATGGTGGCTATTCAAAGAAAAAATTATTTTCCATTATGATCGTGGTCAGCCATTATGAATTGTATGAAATGGAAAAGTTAATTAAACAGATAGATCCTCACGCTTTCATTAATATTATAGAGACGACTAAAATTGTTGGGGTATTTCGTTCAGAAGAAGAACAACGTGCGGTCCAAGCCATAAAGGAAGGGAAGATTCAAGAGAAAAGGAAGCTTCCGTTAAGTGAGCATGAATATGAAAAATGCAAGAGGGTGATTGACACTCACAATTATCAAATTGGCTATGGACCTGGTTATGGTCGCTATTCGTTTTCTAATGAAATAAAAGATTAAGATGTATCTCGAATGCATTTAGTAAA
>NZ_WNHB01000013.1 GCF_009718825.1 Terrilactibacillus tamarindi
CTAATCCGCGGTCAAAGTAACTCAAATCTTGTGTGAAGTGGCTCAATTCCGGTTCGAAGTGCCTCAATTCTTATTGAAAGTGGCTCAAATATGGTTAGAAGTGGCTCAATTCCAGTTGGAGCGCCTCAATTCGTATTGGAAGTAGCTCAAATCCGGTTGGAGTGGCTCAATTCGTTCTAGAAGTAGCTCAAATCCGGTTCGAAGTGCCTCAATTCGTATTGGAAGTAGCTCAAATCCAGTTCGAAATGCCTCAATTCGCATTGAAAGTGGCTCAAATCCGGTTGGAGAGGCTCAATTCGTACTAGAAGTAGCTCAATTCCAGTTCAAAGTGCCTCAATTCGTATTGGAAGCAGCTCAATTCAAAGCCGAAGTAGCTTAAACCCAGCCTATAGTAGCTCAATTAAAAGTAAAATTAGTTCGCCCCCCTCTCAGAGCGGTACACTCTAGTTGAGGCGACCCAACACCATTCACATTTACACTAACCCAAACCCAAAGGAGGATAAGAGCGATGCAGCGAAGTATGATTACCAGCAGTGTCACGATGGGGCAAATCCAGAAGCAGTTAGATATGATTGGCAATAATCTAGCTAACGCCAGCACGACAGGGTACAAGAGTAAAAATGCGACATTCACTGAATTACTGGAGCAGCAAATGGATAATATCAACCCCAAAGAAGATAAGGCACCTCGTCTGACACCAGATGGGATTAGATCTGGTACTGGTGCAAAAATTGACGATATAAAAACCAATATGACGCAAGGCGGTATTCAATCAACCGACCGTGATCTAGATCTTGCTCTGACTTCTCCTGATCAAATGTTTGAAATTGGTGTATCTAATGGAACGGGTGGACGCGTCACACAATATACACGCGATGGTGCTTTTTACTTATCTACAAATGATCAGAATCCATCGCAAGTCAATTTTGTGACAAGAAATGGACAAGCTATACTCGATTCAAATGGAAATCCCATTAGTCTTCCGAGCGGATCAAAGTCGATTGAAGTGAGCTCGAATGGGGAAGTGACCGCTATCATGCCAAATGATACACGTCAGACAGTCGGACAAATTGGCATTGTCACGGTCAATCGCCCTGAATTGTTAGAATCCAGAGGGGATAATTTATACGGTTTACCGAACATGCAGGCTCTAGGTCTTACTGCGGCCGATGTGCTAACGCAAACTCCGCTAGCGGATCGGGCTGTAAAATCACATGCTCTTGAAAATTCAAACGTTGATATGACAAAAGAAATGACAGATCTAGTAACTTTAGAGAGGTCGTATCAATTTAACGCACGGGCACTAACGATGAGTGACCAAATGTCTGGTCTTGTAAATAATTTAATCCGTTAAGAGAGGAATAGAATCATGGCAAACAACACTGAACAAAACGATCCTAAGGCATCTCGCATACGGCAAACAGAATCAGGCAACAGTCAGCAAAATCGCCCGGGTGCTGAAAAGAAACCCGCTTCAAGAATAGAACAGAAAAATACAAAAAAAGAAAAAGAAGAATCTGCGAAAGAAGAGACTCAGTCCACGTATCGTCGCCGTATGTTCCCAATTTGGCAACGACTCGTCCTTATTTTATTTTGTGCACTTATCATGTTTATCGTAGGAAACATGATAGGCTATAAAGTGGGCGGCGGACATGCCTTAGATGTATTTAAACCCTCAACTTGGAGCCATATTACTGACTTTTTGAAGGGTTCCAAATAGCTCGTATTTTACATAGAAAGGACTAAAAACATGTTAACTATTGATGAAATAAAAAAACTTCTCCCACACCGTTATCCATTTCTTCTCGTTGACCGAGTACTTGAAGTAGAAGAAGGAAAACGTGCGGTTGGAATAAAAAATGTATCCGTCAACGAACCGTTTTTTAACGGCCATTTCCCAGACTATCCTGTGATGCCAGGCGTCCTCATTTGTGAAGCACTCGCTCAAGTATGTGGCGTCGCCATGCTTTCTAAAGAAGGAGCGAAAGATGACCGCATCGCTCTATATGCAGGAATTGACAAATGCCGTTTCAAACGTCAAGTTCGACCTGGAGACCAATTGAAACTCGAAGTCGAAATCACACGTTTCAAAGGTTCAATTGCAAAAGCCACAGGCACAGCGACAGTCGATGGCGAACTCGCTTGCCAAGCAGAAATGATGTTTGCTTTGGTTGATAATAAAAATTAAACACTTACTGAGACTTTGGGTGAAATCCTGGGGTCTCAGTTTTTTTCTATGGTTGATATCGTAACATTATCTGTTGAACACTATAAAACTCATCGGAACGTCACATAAAAATTTGCGGAAGCCACATATCCTCGAACGAACGCCACATAAAATCTGCGCTCACAACAAATTCCCGAACAACCTAAAAATCTGAGTCAATGACATAAATATATAGTCTACATAAATAATGATCCCAACATTGAACCTGAGTACGGACCATATCCCATTTAACTCATACAGCCCGTTTTATTATCTTACTCCCGAGTATATTCTCTTTTCTAAATATACGCTGTGCCTTCTTTGAGTAACAATATGCTCTTATATATGAATCAGACACCGCAATCACTCTTATGGTACGCTGGCTGATGTTGTTATTTTTATCTATATAAATAAGTTGAATAATATCACCTTTACGCATATTTATTCACGCTCCTATTTATACTATATTATACCGAACATATGTACTTATTTCCAGTATGAATCGAACATGTATTCCTGTATAATATATGGTAAATGAGAGGAGATGATGCTATGAAACCGAATAAATTAACAAAAGGAAGTAATGTCAGATGGGAATCTATGCGAATGTTGCTGCCGGAACATGTTCAGGCACTATTGAAGTACAAAGAAGAGCAAAAGAAGATTGTCAAACCCATCTTAGATGATCAAGAACTCCAAGAAATCGGAAGAACATTAAACGAAGCACTACATAATCACCATCAGATTAGAGTTAAGTATTATAAAGACGGGTTTATCGAATCACTTGATGGATACATCACGAATTTCGATCATGTCATGAAGCGGATCAAAATTGAGAAGGAGCCTGAAATCTGGTGGTTAAAAATTGAAGATGTAACAGGGGTTGAACCTCTGTAAATTGAACTCTGCTCTCTAGCAGAGTTTCTTTATTTATTATAAAAAGAATTGTCTCAAGGTTCCTCATCAATTGTATGTAATGATATACGTAAAAGCAAAGGTTGTGCAATTATGATATGATTAGGGGTGGTGCAAATCCATTTTAAAGCCTGTGAAAATTTCTCATAGAAGAACCTCAATTCCATACCGAAGCTCATTAATTAGACGTCGAAGTGCCTCAATTCCACTTCGAAGTGGCTCAATTCCTCTATGAAGTAGCGCAATTCCTTTTCGAAGTGGCGCAATTCCTTTTCGAAGTGCCTCAATCCCACGCCGAGGCGCCTCAATTCCACGTCGATATGCCACAATCCCAAGCCAAAGTGCCTCAATCTCACGCCAAAGCTCCTCAATTCCGTGGCTATTCCCCAATAAATCTAGAAGAAGCTCAATACCGCAATACAGCTGAAGCTCTTCAATCCCAGCAAGTAGTGCAATCCCCAAGCGAAGTAGTGCAATCCCACCCCCAGGTAGTGCAATCCACAAGTAAAGTGGTGCAATTATGCTTGTAGGTGGTGCAATCCAAAAGCGAAGTGATGCAATCCCACCCCCAAGTAGTGCGATAATCCGAATTCGAAGTAGCACAATACCGCTCCGCCCGGGCGTAATCTTGCCCACAAATAGTCCAATCCCGCTCCGCCCTCGCACAATCCCCAAACCGCTCAATCCCACACCAAAGCGCCTCATCTGCCGCCCCCCACACATCCGGTATTCATTCACACCGAAGCAGCAATTCTCGCCACCCGATGTCCATCGCACAACCTAACAGCACAAATATTCAGCCCACATTACCCCCACGCCTCAACCAGAAGCACTCACCACCCGCCCCACACCCCATCCCTACAAAACAAGAACCCCGTTCAATCCCTGCTCTCTACCTTCCGATATGCTTGAGTTCCTCCTCACAATATCCCGGATAGGGCTCAGCTAGTTTGTATTGCTGCAACAACTGAGTGAGTTCTACTGTCAAGTTTCGTTGTTTGAGTTCGTCAACGAGGAGGAGGAACATGTCGTGTAGTTGGTCTTCGATGTGATCATGAATGCGAGTGGCCCATTCGCCGCGAATATCCTGGCCAAATTTGCGATTGACGTCAAAGTGAATGAAGTACATGTACGGATAGTAACGTCTCATGACGCCAAATTTTGGGTCAAAGAGGTGGTCAAGGGCTTGTTGGTAATTGAGTAAATCACATTCAATATGAGCTTTTAGTGTAATTTGATCTCGTGTGATGATAAGGGCGTCATGCAATGCGGGATCAGGATGCTGCCGGAAGATGTTTTTTAAGTGATTGAGTGTGACGCGTAAATGGTTTTTGGCTTTTTGGTAGTCCAGGTTGCTGAAGAATTCGTCGACGCATTTGTCTCGTGTGACGGAGCCTTTGTTCATAATCAGAAATAAGAGAAAGTCTCTTGCATGCCGTCTGAGCCAATGCCCTTCAACAAGTTGGTTGTTCCATGTTACTCGGTAGTCTTTCATGACTTCCATCCGCAGGGAACCGAGAGATATCACAGCGGTCTTGATCGTTTTTATTTTTCGGGCTGGCACTTTCGTTGTGATATCGTCTAAAAATTGATCGATGAACGAAGCGACGACGTCTGGGCGATCAAGGGCGACTTCGCTTGAGCTGTTCGCAATCATTAAGGCTCTGGCTTTTTTAAAATAGCTGGCATATAAAATAGCCATTTTGGCAGGGAAAATGGGATCGTATTCACCGTGTAAAATAAGAACGGGCTGGGTGACGGATGTCATATCCGTTAATCGTGTTTCCTCTTTGATTAGTAGCGTCGTCGATTGGATGAGAATGTTCAATGGGATTTTGAGCATCGCTTGTAAGACGATATTTAATTTTTCTTCATCAATAGGGTAAATCATCTGCTTAGCTAATTCATAACAATAATCATAGGCACCCGTGACGCCGGTCTGTTCCATATGTTCACCGTGCAATAAACCGGATGGGAATCGAAAGGGGGTGGAAAGCAGCGTGATCGATTGGACGTCATCTTGAAAGGTCGTCGCAAAGTTTAACGCTAAGTTCCCTCCGAAACTGCAACCGATTAAATGTACATCAGCTAAGGAAAGATGGCTTAAAAGCGACCTAAATTCCAATTGTAGTTGTTTAAGATTCAGTGGACGAGAGGAATAGCCGGTTTTCCCATGTCCATAAAAATCATACACAAGAACATTGTATTTAGTTATAAAATAGGGCAAAAGTCGCTTCCAAGATGTCGAATCAAGCCCAAAACTCTGGATTAGGACAACGGTTGGTAGGCGCGAATGGCGTTCGAAGTACTCGTAATATAGTCTATAGTCATTCATCTGAATATAAGACATCGCACGGATCCCCCTTAGTTATTCCTATCATACAATGTAATAAGTCCTAATAAAATAAAAATCATTCCAAAAATATCGACAACAGTCGATGAGAAAAGGAGCAAAATACGACATTTCAAACATTTTTAACAAAAATAACCATTACAAATGACCCATGACGGGCCTAAAGACTTACGTAGGGTCAAAACCATGATGATTGCAAATCTCGTCCCAAACAACTCTTAAGATAAAGAAACTTGTCAATTGCGGGGCCTATAAGACGAGACAGAGGCCTAGTTACACGTATACTGATTGAACGAAACTATCAAGGTCCCTCACTTTTTGGCTATGTAGCCTCTTTTAGAGAAAGCACTTTTCGCGTGTTTTCCCACTTCAACATACTTGTACTTCTTTAAAGTGCAAAAAAAAAATCCCTAACACATAGGTGCTAGGGTATCCTTATGGTAAACAAAGGAAAATAATATGAGAGGAGATAGGGTAATTAAGATTTTCAGAGATTACATTCCCTCTCTTTCTGAATAATAAACACTCTTTTTATCGATTTTTGTATGTAATGTGCCTAATTCCTGTAACGTTTCTTTACAGAAGCCTTCATACGGTTCGATCGGTTCACATTTTCGCAAGAGACGTTTGATTTCATAGATGAAGTGTCGTTTTTTTAGTTCTTCATAGATGGTCATCATGGCTTTAGTAAGACGTCGATCGATTTTATCACTTAAGTTCACAAACCACTCACTTCGGAAAGTTGAGACAAGGTTAAAAGAACCGGCATTCAATAAGTCGATGAATATCACGTAACGCTTCATGAGCGATTTATTTGGATTGAACAGGCTGTCGAGCTGTTTGACATAATCCACAAGATCACATTCGACTGGCAAGAGAAGCTGAACGCCTTCTCGTGTTATGGAAAGTGCTTCGTTCAGTCGCTCGTCTTCTTGCTGTTTGAACAGAGAATGCAGATGGCTCAGCTGAACGCGCAAGGCACTTCGAGCTTTTTCCATCGATTGATGTGGAAAGAACATGGTGATAATCGTCTCACGCGTAGCCACCCCATCATGAAAAGCAAGAAAGACTAAGAGCTCCTTCGCATTCCGGCGATTCCACGTCCCCTCCACAGGGGTGCCCTCCCAGTAAACTTGAAAGGAGCCTTGTGTATGAATCTGAAGGATCGGCTTCTCTGAATTCATGGTCTGGTTACTCCAACTCATCGGTCCCACCAATGAGACATCTTCAAGACATTTTGTAAAAAAATCTTCGTTATAAAAAGGGACCGTCTTTTGTTCAACCTTCTCATCCTCCAAAAAATTCAGGAGAAACTGACTCACAATTTCGGGACGATCCAGCGCAACAAGGGTCGAGCTGTTGGCAACAATGAGGGCCCTGGCGTTTCGCAAATCATTCGCATAAAGAATCGCATGATGTGCGGGATATAAAGGATCATACTCCCCGTGTAAAATGAGTACCGGACAGTCGATGGAAGAGAGATCCGGTTTCATCAGTTGTTGATTGAGTGGGTAGTTAAAACCTCGCTCATTGAGGGAGGACAAAGCTTTTTCCACGATCTTACGTTTCTCGCTTGTACAGGGATAAATGAATTTCCCCGCCAGCTGCCGTGCGTATTCCTTTTGAGTTAAGGTCTTATGAAGGTCCTGCTCTTCTTGTAAGAACAGATTCGGAATAGAAAAGGGAGTGGACAACAAGGTAAGCGATTTCACGATATGGTTAAAAATAGGGTAAAAGCCTAATGCCACATTGCCACCCGTGATGCTGCCAATCAGATGAACCTTCGTTAGCTTAAGATGATTTATCAAGGCACGGAATTCATGGCAGAGATCTTGGAAAAAACAGGCTATTTCCTTTGTGGTGACGACCGAGCGGCCATGTCCTTTGATATCATAGATCAGCGTATTATAGTTTTGCCCAAGTAGAGGCAGGAGAGATTGCCAAATTGACGAGTCAAAACTTAAACCGTGAATGAAGACAAGTGTAGGTCTGCTAGATTCATAGTCATGGTAAGAGTAGTACAGATCATAATCTTTCATTTTAAGATAGGGCATGGTTTTATCCTCATTTCTTCGTATAAAATATCATTTGAACACGCTAGCTTACCTTGTCTAGTGTCCTTACTTATTTATGCTCCGTACTCAAAACTTATTAACGGTTTGACTTTAGAGCAAAACAGTTTTAAATACGACCCCTAACGAACAATCTATTCTAAATATGATCATACATTGAATGCTCTATGCCTGAAATTGTATGGTCCCACATAGTCATACTTCTCTTGCACTATAACCATCAGAATTAACACAAAAAAGGTGTTCTGTCTTTTCTACTAATGTCATACGATTAAATATTAATCTGTAAATTATTAGGACGATATGAATGAAGCTTAAGACCCGTACATACATAAACTCAAAACCACGACCAACGACCGACTAATAAATTTAAAAAAATTTACAATACTAGCGTTTTATCGCAATGGTGTAATGATAGTGTAACGGTCGGTGTGTTATTATTACGTAAATTGTTGAAACTTAATAGAAAATGTGTGAGATATGTCATATCTAATAGTTTGCTTAAATAGCATCCGAAGATTTTGATTATTATGACATCATTTTAGTCTATTCTTTCCATTTTGTAAAATTTTATCACTAATCGAGTCCGTTGTTTTTGGGAGGTGTAAGCATGTCACGATCATCGCCACCGGCGCAGTTTCTATTCTTCTTAAAAAGAGAAAGAGGCGTGCAGGAGTCACTACCACGTCATTATGTCACGCTGGTCAAAGCGCGTTCGATCGAACAAGCCGTCAAGCGTTTTGAAAAGATGTATAGGGCAACATATAGCGGGCTGTTTAAAGTTAATGCCCGTACATACCATGTCTTTTACTCGAAGCGAAAAGGGGATTGTTTGGAAGAGACGATGTACCAAGTGACATTGTATGAAGATGGATAAAAAATAGCAAAAATTGCCGAAATATCTTCCTAGACTCTCATAATGTGGTAAGTTATAATGGAAAATCAATGGAAAGTAATAGGGCTATTTGAACTGTTTAAATAAAAATAAATAGGAAAAAGAGAAGGGTGATGACTTTGTTAGATCATTCTCGCCCCTGTCTCGTCTTAAGAACATGGCCTCCCAGTAGTTGCATGTTTAGAGGGAAAAAAGTAACGACATAATTCTAGAAACCTTACGAATCATCTATGAATCCTTAATCTAAGCTCCTTAAAGTTAAACATGTTAAACGTTTAGCTTTTTGTTTTAACGTTTCATTTCAATAACAAATATTATCAATTTGATAACGACCGACTTACTGGTCCAATTAAAATACGAAAATAAAAAAATAGACAAAGAATGCTATGAGGAGAAAGGGCGGAGCATATCATGACCAAATTTTCATTTTTTATTGAATATGACGGAAGAAAATCACATCTGGCGGAGAATTCGCAGCCAATTGAAACAATCCTTGCAGATGATGTCAAGAAAGCCATTGAACAGTTCGCGAAAAAGAATAAATTGCATGAAGTGGATTACGATGACTTGCAACAAGGTGGTTATCGAGTCTTCTTCAAACAAAGTCGAATGTTTGCAAAAAAAAGGGAACAAATTTACTATATCATTCCAGAATAAACGAGTATATTCTATTTTTTAAGAGACTGTTAAACTCTCACTTTATTAATAAAGCTTTGGAAAAATCTCTTTAAAATTGTTTAAATTTGTATTATACTTTAATGGTTATTTAAGTCTAAAGTTGTAGAAAAATAGAAAATATTGTCTACTTCATAACAGCTTAAGACAACAATTCAAGTTGTTAAATTTTATAAATTTAGAACATAGTAGCCTTATTCATCTACAAATATGCTATAATGACAACATTATGAGATCTAATTCTAAATTATTTGACAAAGTGGAGGCGACTATGGAAGAAACGATAAGTTTGAAAGAGATTTTTGCAACGTTGAAGAAACGTCTACTTCTCATTATTACCATTACCCTATTAGCTACAATTATAAGCGCTATTTTTACTTTTTTCTTTATTACACCGCAATATAGTGCATCAACTCAAATACTAGTTAACCAGCAAAGCTCAAAAGATAGTCTATATAATCAGAATGCTGTGCAAACAAACGTACAGCTCGTCAATACGTATAGCGGCATTGTGAAAAGTCCAATTATCCTAAATCAAGTGATAAAGGATTTGAATTTAGATTATTCAGCAGAAGCTCTTCAAAGTATGATTTCTGTCGAAACAGTCCAAAACGCTCAATATTTTAATGTGACGGTCAAAAACACCGATCCAGCAGAGGCTGTTCAAATTGCTAATAAAACGGCTTCCATCTTTAAAACACAAATTAAGAAAATCATGAAAGTGGATAACGTGACCGTTCTCTCGAAAGCCAATTTAGCAAGTAGTGAAAATCCAGTCAGCCCGAATCCAAAAATGAACATGGCGATTGCCTTTGTTGTTGGATTAATGATTTCTGTCGGTCTTGCTTTCTTGCTAGAGTATCTAGATAATACCGTTAAAACGGAAGATGACCTTGAAAAATTATTGGGTCTTCCTGTCCTTGGTACGATTAGTGAAATATCGGCTGATCAACATCACGTGAAGAAAACATCCCATGCGGCACATACACAGGCAAGGGGGGATCACCTTGAAGCGTAAATTAAGCAAAAGAAAAACTATGACAGAAATGAAGCAGCGCAGTCTCGTTTCCTTTAATAACCCAAAATCCCCGATCGCAGAACAATATCGGACGATACGTTCGAATATTGACTTCTCAACGGTGGATCAAGAATTAAAGACGATCATGGTGACCTCATCAAGTCCAGGTGAAGGGAAATCAACAACAACAGCGAACCTTGCCGTTGTGATGGCCCAGCAAGGGAAGAATGTCCTAGTTGTTGATGCGGATTTACGTAAACCAACGGCTCATTATACATTTAGACTCGCTAATACAACAGGACTTACGACGGTCTTAACGAAGAAAGACACCTTAGAAGAAGCCATTCAAAAGACCGAAGTCGATCATTTATTTGTTCTAACGAGTGGCCCAGTCCCACCGAATCCAGCGGAACTATTAAGTTCAGCTGCTATGAATGCGTTTATGAAATATGCTCTCACGTTATTTGATGTGGTCATTTTTGATACACCGCCCGTGCTTGCGGTAACAGACGCGCAAGTCATGGCGAATCAATGTGATGGGACCGTTCTTGTTGTTCAAAGCGGTACAACAGAGAAGGAAGCGGCTGTAAGTGCAAAAGAATTACTTGTTAAAGCCCAAGCAAAATTGCTAGGTGTGGTTCTAAACCGTAAGAAGCAAACAAAAGGTAGTCACTACTACTATTATTACGGTAATAGTTAATCGATTGTATAGGGGGAGGTGTAGTTATGATAGATATCCACTGTCATCTTATTCCAGGAGTTGATGATGGACCAGAAAATGAAGAAATGGTTCTTTCAATGGGGAGAGAAGCCATGAAGGAAGGGATTACCCATATCGTAGCGACTCCTCATCACCGTAATCGAGCTTGGGATAATCCTAAAGCTTCTGTTGTAAAAAATGTTGAATTAATTAATGAACTCTTCGCAATAGAAAACATCAACGTCATAGTTTTACCTGGACAAGAGCCGAGAATCTTTGGTGAAATGGCCTTGCCTGAATCAGAGGAAGAACTCGTGACCGTTAACGAAACGGGTTCCTATATATTAGTTGAATTTCCGACACAGAATGTCCCGAGATACGCAGAACAATTATTCTTTGACTTGCAAGTCAAGGGAATCACTCCGATTATCGTTCATCCTGAACGTAATCAAGAAATCTTTGATCATCCAGAAGTGCTTTATAACTTAGTCAAAAATGGAGCACTATCTCAAATCACCGCAGCAAGTCTTATTGGTAAGAATGGAAAGAAAGTTAAAAAGTTAACAATGCAAATGGTCGAGCATGGATTAACCCATGTCCTTGCCTCAGACTCCCATAATACAACAAAACGACCATTTTATATGAGGGAAGCTTATCTAGAGCTTGAAAAGAGTTTTGGAGGCGAAACGGTTTACCTGTTTCAGGAAAATGCAGAGCTTATTGTTGATGGGAAAATGGTGAACAGGGAAGAGCCTAATAGAATTAGAGAGAAAAAGTTTTTGGGGATATTTTAAATTAAACTCTTGAGGGGAGATTTTGAAGTGAAAAAAGTAAAAAAAGCGATTATTCCTGCTGCTGGACTCGGTACCCGTTTTTTGCCAGCTACAAAAGCCATGCCGAAAGAAATGCTTCCAATTGTCGATAAACCAACGATTCAATATATTGTTGAAGAAGCAGTTGAAGCCGGTATTGAAGATATTATCATCGTAACTGGAAAAGGAAAGAGAGCCATAGAAGACCACTTTGACAATTCCTTTGAGTTAGAAAATACACTTATTAAAAAAGGAAAACTTGATTTACTAGAAAAAGTACAAAAATCATCTAAGATTGATATCCATTACATAAGACAGAAAGAACCACTAGGTTTAGGTCATGCTGTATGGATAGCACGTAAATTTATTGGGCATGAACCATTTGCGGTATTACTTGGTGATGACATAGTTCAAGCAGATAATCCGTGTATTGGTCAACTAACTGAACAATATGAGAAGACAGGCCGCTCTGTTATTGGAGTTCAAGAGGTTCCTGAGGATCAAACTCATCGTTATGGAATAATTGATCCAACAAGCCAAGATGGCAGATTATATAGTGTTAAACAATTTGTAGAGAAGCCTGAAAAAGATGCACCTTCTAATTTAGCCATTATGGGACGTTATGTATTATCACCTGAAATTTTTGATTTCCTTGAGAAGAAAGAAATAGGGGCAGGCGGGGAAATTCAGCTGACGGACGCTATTCAGAGATTGAATGATCTTCAAGGTGTAGATGCTTATAACTTTGAAGGTGATCGTTATGATGTTGGGGAGAAGGTTGGGTTTGTACTTACACAGGTAGAACTGGCTCTGAAGAATAAGGATATTCAGCGTGATGTGCTTGAAGGGATAAACGAAATACTAGCAAACCATAAGGCTACTTATGTTTAAGAGGGGGCTTGTAAATGGCTCTCTCTAAACAGAAAGTTGAATCTGATTATCAAGTTATACCTAGCAAAAAGCAAGTTAACGAGGATATTATTGCTTCTCAACAAGGATATTTAATTATAAAACGTTCAATTGACATTTTGGGTTCTCTAATAGGATTAATCTTATTATTTCCAGTATTTTTAATCGTTTCTATTTTGATTAAAATAGAGGATTCGAAAGGTACTGTTTTGTTTAAGCAAGTGCGTGTAGGGAAAAATGAAAAGACTTTTACGATGTATAAGTTTCGATCCATGGTTTCAAATGCAGAAGAACTCTTAGAAGACTTATTGGATCAAAATGAAACGACGGGCGCAATGTTTAAAATGAAAGATGATCCTAGGGTGACTAAAATAGGTAAATTTATCAGAAAGACGAGTATTGATGAACTTCCTCAATTGCTTAACGTATTAAAAGGTGATATGAGTTTAGTTGGACCTAGGCCCCCCCTTGTAAGAGAAGTAAAAGAATATACAGAGTATCAAAAACAGAGATTATTGATTAAACCAGGGTGTACAGGATTATGGCAAGTAAATGGTAGAAGTAATGTGGGGTTTGAAAAAATGGTAGAGTTAGATCTAAAGTATATAAAAACTAGGAGTATAAAGGTGGATTCTGCTATTGTCATAAAAACTATTTTTGTAATTTTAAACAACAAAGATGCTTATTAAAATAAGGTATACTCAACATAATGGTTTTTTCTGTGAGTATCGGTAAATATGAAGAGGTTAATATTATATTACTAGTTTTTTTAGAAATGATGTGTGATTAATATGAAAATTATGCATATAGGTGAATATGTAAATGGTGGAGTTAATACGTACATTAATGAAGTACTAAAATATCAGACAAAAAAAGATGATACTTGTCAAATTTATGTTTATGCTAGCAAAAAAAAATCAGACAAAGTCTATAATGAGTCAACTAAGATTAATACTGTGTATTATAAATATAGTAGAAGTATGTTTCATTTGGTTAAAATGATATTTTACTTTAGAAAAAAAATTAAAATATTAAAACCAGACATCATACATATTCACAGTACTTTCGCTGGCTTTTTTGTAAGATGTGCATTGTTTACGATAAGATCAAAAAGTAAAGTTATATATTGTTCTCATGGTTGGAGTTTTCTTATGGATACTTCTAATTTTAAAAAGAAAATATATATTATTTGTGAAAAAATATTGTCCCTTTGTACCGATAAAATAATTAACATTTCAATATATGAACATAATCAAGCTTGTAAAGTTAAACTCCCTACAAAAAAAATGCTTTTAATTAATAACGGTATTTCCGAAAAAAAGTTGGATAATAATAAAAAAAGTAATGCATCAATAAAAATGCAATCAAAAAAAATAAAGGTTTTGTTTGTGGGGCGGTTAGATAAGCAAAAGGGTATAGATATATTGCTTAAATTTGTCATGAAATATAAAAATCAAAATTTTCATTTTTATATTATTGGAAATTCTGTTCTTGATAATCAATATATTGAATTCCCCTCGAATACAAGTTATCTTGGTAAAATAGATAACTCGTATATTGATGATTACTATCAGGCTTCGGATGTTGTTATAATCCCCTCAAGATGGGAAGGGTTTGGACTGGTTGCTATAGAAGCGATGAAAAATAAAAAAGCAATTATTGTTAGCAATAGAGGGGCGTTGCCTGAGCTTGTAAATAATGATAATGGATTCGTGTTTGACATCGATAATATTCAGTCTTTAGAAAACATATTTAATAATCTTGAGAAAAAAGAATTACAAAATAAAGGTGCGAATGGATATCAATATTTTATAGACAATTATACAAGTAATGAAATGAACAAAAAAATTTATAGGTTATATAACAAACTATTAAATCGAGAGGGTTATAATTAGCACAAACTTATTAAAATTTTAATCTTTTTGGAAGGTGAGATTTAGTTTTGTCAGATTATTAGATGTTAAATTTATTGAAAATACTTAAACATTTGGTACTTTTGTATACGGTAATAAGGAGTCGTTATGAGTGTTTATTTTAAGACTATTAAAATTATATTAACTATTATTTTGAGTATTATTATTGGAATTTCTTCTTCCTTGGTTTGGTTAGTTAATAATAGTACATTATCTTTAGAATTGATAGTTTTAGTCGTTTTTATAATCGGCTATATTATTTGTTGTTTAATTTTTAACCCTTTGATAGTGTTTGTTATTGTCAGTATACTATCAATTGTGATTCGTTCAGAAATAGAAATAAACCCTGTAGAGTATTTAAGTGGTGTTGGTGCTTCAGATTTTTACTTGAATATTACCCACTTGGTCTTGTTCCTTGGAATTATATCTATATTAATCTTTAAATTAAAGAGCAATGATAAATTAGTGGACTATAGGTATTTTAATAGTAGAGTGTTATTTGTTTTTCTTTTTGTTTTCTTTTCACTTTTTTTAAGTTTTTACGCTGAATATAAAAAAGCAAGTTTCCCGCAAATAAGTTTTTATTTAAGTTTGTTCGGTATGTATATGTTTTGGAATTTTATTTTTCTGAAAATAGATAGAGAAAAATTAAAATCAGTAGTTGTGTGTAGCTTTGGCTTTGTAATATTATTTGAATGTATATTAATATTACTTGAATTAATCAAAGGAAGGGCTATTGGATTAAGTATAATAGGTGAAGGTGTAATTGACCAGAGGAAGGGTGTTCCGTTTGTGTCAGTTACTGGGACATTTGGACATCCAGGTCCTCTATCAATGTTTCTACTTTGTGTCGTTGTGTTTTTATTTCCTCTAGTCTTACAAAAAAAAGAATACTTTGTCTCGCTTTCTTTTTTATTAGGATTAATAGGGGTTATATTAACTTTTTCAAGAACTAGCATTTTTATTGTGGGATTTATATTGATTTTTGAGTGGATATTGTTAAACAGAATGAAAAACAAAAAAAACTTTTCAAAAGTAAAAAAAGTTACTATAGTACTTTTGTTAACCTTAATAGTAGTAGTTATGGGGCCTTATATTCTACAAAGATTTGGAAATTTAGATAGTGGTAATGATGATCAAATTTCAAACAGACACTATCATAATGAATTTGCCCTACAGTACATTAGAGAAAAGCCTTTGCTAGGTTATGGTTTGAATAGTTGGGTATATGCAGTTAATAAATATAGTTATTTAGCAATGAATTATAGAGATTCATTTTTCTTTGAAAATTCGGTTCATAATATTTATTATTTGATATGGTTTGAAGGTGGGATATTTTATTTATCTATATTTATATTAATGTTTATAATGCATATAACTCCTTTATTTAATTTTAAAAAATATAAATCAGATCCATTTATTTTAGGGTTATCATTCAGTCTAATTGCTATTCTTTTATATGGCTTCTTGGGAAAGGCTCTACATTCATATCACCAATTATTTTACCTAGTTTTTCTTATCTTTACCTTAATAAATTATTTTGCCAGTGTAAGAAATTAAGTTTTAACAAAAGTAAAAATATAGTTTCTCATAATAAACTTTTAATTTATTTATTAACCATATTACATTAACTTTTATATAAGTTATTGTTTGAGGGAGGTTATAAAATGCTAGTAAGTGTAATTATCCCTATTTATAATAAGGAGAAATACTTAAATGATTGCATAAAGAGTGTGGTTAAACAAGATTATAAAAACCTAGAATTGATCTTAGTTAATGATGGTTCATCAGATAATAGTGAGGAAATTATTAATTGGTGGTTATTAAAGGATACAAGAATAAAATATATTAAGCAGAAAAATTCAGGTGTGTCAGTAGCAAGAAATAATGGCGTGACTAATTCAAATGGGGAATATGTATTTTTTCTTGATGCAGATGATTTTTTGGAGAAAGATGCAATACAAAAACTAGTGGAACATACAAATAAAAATACTATAGACATTGTTATTGGGAATCATTATGAACAAGAAAAAGGGGGGTATGTAAAGAACAACAAGTTCCAAAATAAATTGTTTAGAAGTGATGAGTTACGACTATTGGAAAATAAATTAGAATTTTTTATATCAGGATCTAGGTCTTTATCAACTGTATGGAATAAGTTGTATAAGGTAGATTTTCTTAAAAGAAATAAAATAAGGTTTCAAGAAAAAATCCACGCAGAAGATAGGTTATTTAATTTAAAATGTTATGTTAATGATCCAAATATAAAAATAATAAATAAATATACCTACTATTTTAATATTGTAGAAAATTCAAGATCTAGAACCTATAATAATAAATTTTACGAAGAGACTATTTCACTTTTTCATTCTTTCTACACTTATCTTTCAAGAATCAATAAAGAATACGAAAACAATGACTTATTACAGCTTACATTGATTTATGATATGGAGAAAATTTTTTATTTTATATTAAGCTATTCCAATAAAAAAAAATATGACTTGATTAGAACATTAAGTTTATTAAAAAAAGATAAAGAAGTTTGTTATATATTAAAAAAAATTAAGAATGAGAAAACTTATAAAAAAATTAACATATACAAAAAAATATATGTGAAACTATTTTGTAATCTTTTTTTATCTGCACATAATTATGTGTTTATTTCATTTTTCACTTGTTATTTTCTAACTGAAAAGATAAAGAATAAGCTTTTAAGATTAAGAGGTATAATAAATGAGATGGGTAATAAAAAGGAGTAACAGAATGAAAAAAGTGATGCTCTATGCTTATACAAATCTTAATTTAGGTGATGATCTTTTTATTAAGATTTTATGTAATAGATATCCAAATACAAAGTTTTTTTTATACGCACCAAAAAAATATAAAAAATTTGAAAAGGAAATCAAGAATTTAAAAGTGTTTTCAAGTGATTCATTTTTTTCAAGAATAATCAATTTAATCTTGCGAAAACTAAAGTTTTTTTACTTCATTCGGAAACAAATAGCAAAAAGAACAGATATATCTGTTTATATAGGAGGTTCCTTATATATGCAACATGATAATTGGGAATCTTCTTATATTGATAAAAAACATATGCAATTTAATGATAGTCCGTTTTTAGTATTAGGAGCCAATTTTGGTCCATTTAATCAGAAACAATTCTATGAAAGATATAATAAATTATTCAAGAATTATTATGATATTTGTTTTAGGGATAGTTATTCTTACAATTTATTTAAACATTATAATCATGTTAGGTTCAGTGATGATATTATTTTTCAATTGGGTATTAAGAAAAGAAATATTAAGAAAAAGAATAACATTATTATATCAGTAATTAAACCATCTCAGAAATGTATACCTTGTGTTGATGACGGGTATTATGAAAAAATAAAAGAAATTTCTAATTATTTTATTAAAAATAACTATACAGTTACACTAATGTCTTTTTGTGAATCGGAAGGTGATGAGGAAGCTGTTGAATCAGTAATTAAAAGAATTCCAAAAATATATCGGTATAAGGTCGAAAGACATTTATATCAAGCTAATATCGAAGAAACACTTAACGTTATTGCAAGTTCATCTGGTGTAGTAGCAACGAGATTTCATTCAATGATTCTTGGATGGATTTATGATAAACCTGTATACCCGATTGTTTACAGTGATAAAATGTTAAACGTAATGGAGGATATTGCTTTTAGAGGTTTTTATGGAGATCTTAGAAATAAAATTCACAGAATACACCCTAATGAAGTTTTTGAGAGTTTAAACACAAACAGTATGGACGTATCTAAACAAGTGCATAATTCTAGTAAGCATTTTAAAAAACTAGATGAGCTTCTATTAACAAAACCAATCAATTGAGAGAGTGCTTAATATGGGAATTAAAGGTAATGCAATTCATCAGTTGGGTTTAATGATGTTATTAACTATTTTAACTCAATTCTTTATACTGATTAAAAATTCACTCACGGCTTCATATTTTGGAATAAGCACTGAGTTAGATGTTTTTAATCTTACAACGAATTTTTCGAATTTTGTATACAGTTTCATAGGTGCAGGTGTTTCTACTATTCTTATACCATATTTAAGAAGTAGAAAAAACAAATATTCAATAGATATATTTATCACAACTATTTATACAGTAGCTATCGCAGTTCTTTTTGTGTTAATTGTTTTTCGGAGACAACTAATATTATTGTTAAGTGGCTCAAGTGATAGTTATTTTATTGGTATTGCCTCTAACATAATAATATTCACATTATTAATTGGTTTTTTTAATTCATTAATGGTACTTGTTCAGGGAATATTGAATTTTAATGACAAGTTCAATGGACAAAAGTTAATACTGCTCTTTACAACAATACTTTCAGTAATATTGCTTATTTTTATTGCTTCAAAAATTAATATTTATTTATATGCAATTATTATTTTAATAACATGTTTAATTAGTGTTACTTTGCATTTGTATATTGTATATAAATCTGGGTTTAAATATAAAATAAATTACGATTTGAGAGATAGTGGTTTTAGAGAGATGCTAAAAGTTTTTTTTCCAACAATGCTAAGTACAGGAGTGTACCAAGTATCTTTAATAATTGATAGCATGATAGCATCCCGATTAGGAACTGGAAGTATTTCAATATTGAATTATTCTAATTCAATAATTGTTATGATAAACATGTTATTTCTGAGTAACCTCACTTCATTTATTTATCCTAAATTGATAAAAAAAGGAAATGAGCTAGAGCGTCAAAGGAGTCTATTTAAATACATTAAGATTATTAACGTTATATTATGCTTAATTGTTGTATTATTCTTTGTTGGGGGGAGTGAAGGGATACGCATACTTTATGAAAGAGGAAATTTTAGTGCCGAAGATACCCATTTCGTTTTTTTGTGTACTTTAATCTTAGCAATTGCTTTGCCTTCTAATGGAATTAGAGATTTGATGTATAAATATTTTTATATCAATAAGGACTCATTTTCACCATTTATTAATAGTATTTTTATTAGTATATTAAATATTACTTTAAGTATTATATTTTCTAAATTCATTGGATTGTATGGAGTAGTAGTAGGTACAGTGTTAGCGTCATATTTAAGTTTGTTATTTATATATATTAAGTTTTTAAAAAAATTCTCTATGCCTATTGCAAAAAAAGATTTTAATATAGATATTTTGAAAACAATCGCAATAACAACTGTATCAATTATTGTTTCTATTTTTATTAAAAAAGAGCTTTCAATAGACAATGAATATGTAGGAATTGTTCTTTTTAGTTTTATGGGAATATTTATATATACTGTTATTTTAGTTATCCTAAAAAGTGACGTATTCATTGAATTTATAAAAATATTATCTAAGCGGAAGTATAAAAATATGATTAAATGAATAGATGAGTTTATTAATATTAAGAGGAGAATGATTATATTGGATCAGTCTACAAAAATAAGTGTAATAATACCTACTTATAATCGGGAAAAATTATTATATGGAGCAATAAATAGTTTAAAAGATCAGACGTATAATAACATTGAGATAATTATTGTAGACGATTGTTCAAACGATAATACTGAACAGATGGTTATGGAAGAAAAATTAAAGGATCATAGAATTGTTTATGTCAAACATAATAAAAATATGGGAGCTCCACAAGCTAGAAATACAGGCATAAGCAAATCAACTGGTGAGTTTATCGCGTTTCTTGATTCAGATGATCAATGGTTACCATCAAAACTAGAAAAACAAATGAAGATATTTCAAAAAAAGAAAAAGGTTGGAGTTGTTTATACAGGTATAATTAATGTTTCTAATAATGGTATTAGAAATAAAACCACCCCTAAATTTAATGGGCAGATTTTAAATGAATTATTAATAAGAAATTGTGTAGGTACAACTTCAACTGTAATGATACGAAAGAATCTTTTAGTTAAGACGGGTGGTTTTGATTCTAATTTGCCAAGTTGTCAAGACTGGGATTTATGGGTTAGGCTGGCACAGATTTCTAATTTCGATTTTGTAGATGAATCTTTAGTAGTATTTAATGAACATGACGGTGATAGAATAACAACAAATATAAAATCTGTATTAGATGGACATATAAGGTTTTATGAAAAGTATGATTACTTAATAGAGAAATTAGAAAAGAAAACTTATTGCCTTTCTCAGTTTAATTTAGCAAAAATAATTATAAGAACTGGAATAGTAGACCAAAACAAATTAATTATAAAAAAAGGGAGGGCTTTTTTGAGAAAGTCTTTTAAAAAGGATTCTTTTTTTGTTAAATCTTATATATTGTATTTTAGTACTTTTGTAAATTTAGGAATACTCTATAAACTCTATTTTATTACAAAAAAAAATACGTCTTCATTTACTTCCGTTAAATCTAAACGTGAAATTTGAATAATTAAATGTGGTTTACTTAATTTTAATAAAACAAAAATAAAGATAAGGAAAATATTTATGAATAATATTGCTGTTTTAATACCTGTTTATAATAATCAAGAAGGTTTACTTTTAACTCTTAATTCTTTAGTTAGAGAGACGGATGCAAAACTAGATGTTTATGTAATAGATGATGGTAGTAAGGTACCAATTAAATGTACTACTATCATAGGAAATCACAATATTTTTGTTTACAGAATGGCTGAAAACTCAGGAATTGAAAATGCTTTGAATTATGGTCTTAAAATTATTCAAGCTAATGGATATAGATATATTGCTAGAATAGACGCAGGTGACAAAATTTTAACAAATCGGTTTAGTAAGCAATGCTTATATTTGAAAAATAATAAAGATGTAGCTTTAGTGGGTAGTTACACAGACTATAAAACAAAAGATGGAAAATTAATGTTTTCCTTTAAACCTCCCATGACATATAAAAAAATAAAAAGTAGAATGCACTTAAACTCATGTTTTAGTCATCCTTCGGTTATGTTCAATTCTGACGTCTTAAACGAAATCGGAAACTACTCAGTTAATTTTAAAAGCGCAGAGGATTATGAATTCTTCTTTCGGATTTTATCTAAATACAAGGTTGCTAATATAAATAAAGTATTACTAGAACAAGAGTATAATAGTACAGGAATATCGGCTACAAGAAGAAAGCAACAATTATTAAGTAGATTTAGAATTCAAATTAAATACTTTAAAGTAACTGAAATTAATAGCTATATTGGACTTATAAAAACTATTTTATTATTATTTATTCCGAGAAAAATAGTAGATTTACTAAAACATTAAATTAGAAAGTATAAGACTTAGTAAGAAAAATAACTCTAGTTATATACTGAATATATAACGAAAAGGGGTAAATAGTTATGGGGAAACATGCATATCTAATAATGGCACATAATAATTTTAGTATATTAGGAAAACTGATTAGGTTACTTGATTTTGATAAAAATGATATTTACATTCATGTTGATAGAAAAGTAACTGATTTTGATCAAAATTTATTTATCAATATACCTAAAAAATCCAAAATTTATTTCTCAGACAGAATTCATGTCAATTGGGGGGGATATACTCAGGTTAAATGTGAATTATTACTGTTGGAAATGGCCTTTAAAAATGATAATTATGACTATTATCATTTACTTTCTGGGGTAGACCTACCAATAAAGAATCAAAAATTTATTCATGAATTTTTTGAATTGAATTCTGGAATGGAGTTCGTTGGATTCATAAGTGAATGGGATAATACACGTATTAAGTATTATTATATATTTAATGAGATTGGAAGGAAAAAAGGAATCTTGCCATATATACAAAAAATAATAAACAAAATTTTTATTCTAACACAAAAATTAGTGAAAATGGATAGAAGCAAAAAAAATAAATATGCTAAGGGGTCAAATTGGTTTAGTATCACAGGAGATTTAGTAAAATTGATATTAGACAATAAAAATAGAATAAGAAAATTATATAGATCTTCTGTTTTTTGTGATGAAGTTTTTCTTCAGACATTAATTGTTAACTCTAAATTCAAGGAAAAAATATATCGTTTTAGTGTATCTGGTAATTTGAGGTACATTGATTGGAAGCGGGGCAATCCATATATTTTTCAAAAAAAGGATTTTGAATCTTTAATAAACTCCAACATGCTATTTGCACGTAAGTTTGACGAAAAAGTAGATTTTGAGATTGTTAATATGATATATGACGAATTTTTGCTAAAAAATAAACAGGTAAATTCTTAACCTTATTAGTTTACGATAGGTATACTATACCTCCACGCACTTGAATATTAAATTTATTGGCTCCTCGCCATTTAGTGTGGAAAGGGTAAAAATTAATAGAATCTATCATTCCAATAATGTTCTTGGACTTTTCATAGGATCTCAATCTTGGGAAATCCCGTCAAGGGAAGCGCTTGACCGCCTTTCCCAAGATTGAGGGTGTGTATTTAGTCCAAAAAGGACATCATTTAGCCACAGGGGGCTGAACATTGATGGCCAACTTATTTACAGTCGCATATATTACTGCAATATAGTTCCGTATAGATCGGTATCCTCTTGCTTTACATTTTGAGGCTTGAACCAGGCTGTTGACACTTTCAAGAAAACCATTCGTCATTTTTGTGATGAACCATCTCTGGATGCCTATTTCATGCCGTTTTATTGTTTTTGCTACCTTTATCATGGGTGGAAGCTAGGATCTTATCGCCCATTCATACCGATCCTCAAAATATAATGGGGGAGTAATATTCATTCTGTTGCCAAAGTCTTTGAAGAGACAATTTTAAACGATCGGCTCGCCCTGTTTTGAGGTCAGAATCCTTTAACTTAAGAAATGTTTCACGTTGTTTCATTGTCAGGTTCTCTTGATTCTTCAGCCAGATATAACGTGTCCGTTTTAGATCAGGCTGATCTGCAGATTCTAATCGACGGACTTTATCAAGGGCTTCGTTTACCAGTTTCATCACATGAAATTTATCAAACGTAATATGAACATGAGGTAACCGTTCTTCGATGCCATGAATAAAGAGCAGCCGACATGTCACTACAAACTTCTTTGACCTGACTGGGTTTCACACCTTTTTCAATGAGAAATGCCTGAAATATTTTTAGCCCTTCTGAACCTTTTCCTTCCGTAGCGAATAGTACACGTTTCGTGTCGATATCAACAAATAAGGTGACATAGTGATGGCCGCTCTTAGATGATGTTTCATTAATGGCAAGTCGTTCCAGTTGGGTGATATCACATTCATCCATGGCTTTTTGGACATAATAGTGAAAGACACGCCAGAGTCGTATATCATGTTCGTCCACTTACGGTGAACAGCAGCGACGGCATTTCTTTCATCAAATTCATTACTTTCGATTCAAAAAACCAAGTAAAACCAGCACCTTTTTGCGACCATCCTACGATGACGGTCCCGTACTTTGCCGCAGATGCCACATTCTACTCTAGGTAACCGAGCATGTAGAACCGTTTTGAATTGCCAAAAATCAAGATGCTGCCATGTTTGATCTTCATCCACGATATCATACACTTTGGCAAGTGGATGTCCACAATGTGCGTCTGTAAAAGTTGAACCACGATGAAAATCAAGAAAAATATGAAGAGCTTGATACTGATGATCAAATTCATAATTCGAAATGTACCACGGAGATTCAATAGCTAAAGCTGCCTCGAACGATGTGTATTTTTTTAAAAATCTTTCATTTTTCTGCTTCACCCCTGGATATTTTCATAGTTTAATATCCGGTTTAATCTAGAAAACTACTATATACCCATAGGTTTTAGCGAAGAGGTTTATTATTTGTCAATAGAACCACGTTTTCGGGAGATCCTATTTTGACTGAAGCTGTCATTGACAGATTGATTCGTTATTCTCACTTATTATTGATCACAGGGGGTGACTTTCGTTATAAATAATCTTTATTCATGGGTAAAATTAGAGGTGGCAAGTGGCATACACTTTTATGTGCCATTTCATACATTTTTTACTTAACAAATACAAGAATGATAGGGTAAATGAAACAGGTTAGATTAAAGGAAAGAAAGGTGTTTTATTCCGGCAGATCTGGCTGATGCTCATTACTTTGAATAACTTATATAGAAATATGTATGAGTAGTTAGAAGTCACTTGAAGCCACAATGCGAATTAAAGAAAGCCTAGCAATGAAGGAGTGTGGTATAATTTTGATTTACACACTTGTCCGTTAAAGTAGACAACAAATTAGACTGGACTTGCTTGATCGATAACGGAGAACAAAGAAAAAAATTCTCCGTCAAACTATTTCATGGAACTGATGTACAACGGATTCATCCTCTATATATAAGAATACTGTTCTAAATAAGAATGGTAGTTTATCCGGTATATTTTTTAAGGGGTGTGTATATTGATTAAAGCTAAAAAAATTGTTGTTTTATTCTTATTAGTATTATTAATAATATTTTTAACACCTAAGCCAATTGAAAAAAAAAAATTAACTTTTAGTGGTCATGGTGTGAATATTCATTTTACTGGAAATCCAAAGGATATTGGATTAATTAAGGTTGCTGATTTTAAATACGTTAGAATGGATCTTATTTGGTCAAATATTGAAAGAAGAAAAAAAGTATACGATTTCCAAAATACTGGATACGATCAATTAACTCAGTCATTGACTAATAAAGGTATAACGCCATACTATATTTTAGATTATAGTAATAAGTTATATGAACAAAAAAATTCAATAGTTACTGAGAAAGGGAGAAAGGCTTATTGTGAGTTTGTTGCAAAGGCTACTAATAGATATAAGAATAATGGGATTATTTGGGAAATATGGAATGAACCTAATATCAAATATTGGGAGACACAGCCTAATTATGATGACTATGTTTTATTGGTAGAGAGAGCGTCAAAAATAATTAAAAAAAATGATCCCAGTGGATTTGTTGTAGCACCCGCGTTAGCAGGAGTGAATTGGAAATCAATTTGGATGAAAGAAGTTTTTAAAAGAGGAATTCTTAACTATATAGATGGTTTTTCAGTTCATCCTTATCGTGAGACTATACCAGAAACAGTAGTACAAGATTATAAAGCTCTAAAAAAGTTGATTGCAGAATTTACCAGAAAAAAGATTCCTATAATTTCCGGTGAATGGGGTTATTCAACAGCTAAAGGATGGAGAGGGTTAAATCTTACTGATGATTTGCAAGCAGCATATGCTGTTAGAATGTTCTTAATAAATCAATATCAAAGAGTACCTATTAGCATATGGTATGATTGGAAAAATGATGGTTTAGATCCTAATGATGGAGAACATAACTTCGGATTAAGAGGGCATGATGTAACGGAACCCAAGCTTGGATATTACGCTGTCAAAACAGTAAATAATATACTTAATGGATTTTATTTCTATAAAAGATTAAAAACAGGAAATGATAATGACTATCTGATTGTTTTTAAAGATTCTTTAGATCGCATTAAAGTAGCTGGTTGGACCACAAGAAACATTCATGAAGTTATATTACCTAAAAATATTTATGGTAAAATAATAACAATGTATGGTGAGAAAATTGGTACGATTAATAAAAATGATACTAGAGTTATATTGTCATCAAAACCTATTTATATATTACCAGATTAGTTATGTCATTATCTATTCACTATTATGCTTTTATTTGACAGATTGTAAATGGCTGACATTCAAGTATAATAGAGTAGTAAATCATACTTAATTAAGGTCAAATTTCAAGCTGGTTAACAGGGACTTTATATTTACATACTACGACGGAAGGAAGGAATTGGGATGAAAATAACGATTGCCGGGACAGGCTATGTTGGTCTCTCAAATGCTATCTTACTAGCTCAGAACAATGAAGTCATTGCCCTTGATATTATTCAAGAAAAAGTGGACATGTTAAATAATAAGAAATCTCCTATTATTGATGCGGAGATTGAGGAATATTTAGCAACCAAGGATTTAAATCTAAGAGCAACAACAGACAACTTTGTTGCGTTTAAAGATGCAGAGTATGTGATCATCTCAACACCAACAAACTACGATCCTGAGAAAAACTATTTTAATACAAGAACGGTTGAAGCTGTTATTGCGAACGTATTATCCATTAATCCTGATGCTGTGATGGTTATTAAATCAACCGTGCCTGTTGGTTATACAGAGAAAGTAAAAGAAAAATTTGAAACTGATAACATTGTTTTTTCTCCTGAATTTTTAAGGGAAGGGAAAGCTCTTTATGATAATTTATATCCTTCTAGAATTATTGTCGGTGAACAATCTAATAGAGCTAAGATTTTTGCTGATTTATTAGCGGGAGGGGCAATTAAAGAAGATATTGATATATTATTTACCAATTCAACAGAAGCAGAAGCTATTAAACTATTTGCAAATACATACCTTGCGATGCGTGTTGCTTTCTTTAATGAATTGGATTCCTATGCAGAAGTAAGAGGACTTGATTCCAAACAAATTATTCAAGGAGTTGGCCTTGATCCACGTATTGGTTCACATTACAACAATCCATCTTTTGGTTACGGCGGATACTGCTTACCTAAAGATACGAAACAACTCTTAGCCAACTATGCTGATGTACCGAATAACATCATGACAGCTATTGTTGAGGCGAATAGAACGAGAAAAGATCATGTTGCAGAAATGATTATTAAACGCAACCCAAAAGTTGTCGGAGTTTATAGGTTAACAATGAAAATGGATTCAGATAACTTCAGACAATCTGCTATTCAAGGCGTTATGAAGCGTATTAAATCAAAAGGTATTGAAGTTGTTGTTTATGAACCAACCATGCAAGAAGACACATTCTTTAATTCACGAGTGATTAATAACTTTGACGAATTTAAACAAATTAGTGATGTGATTGTAGCTAATCGTTTAACAGACGATTTAAAAGAGGTCGAAGAGAAGGTTTATACGAGGGACTTGTTTAGTAGAGATTGAGTTTTAGTTTTGCGGGCCTGTCACCGCCCAAAATTTGTCGAAAAGTATAGAAAATTAAATTAGTTTTGCGTGCCTGTCACCACCCGAATTTTGTCGAAAAATATAGAAAATTAAATTAAAAAGTTATTGACAAGTTTATAAGTGCTCTATATTATAAAAATGAGAACATACATTCGTTTTTATAGGAGGGGTGTCATGTGACAACAATTGTTCAGAGTATTGGTTTAAAAGGTCTGGAAGGATATAAGGTTAAGGTCGAGGTACAAGTGATGCCGGGTAAAGAGAGTGTTTGTATTGTTGGTTTGCCGGATGCTTGTGTGAAAGAATCAAAGGAAAGAGTGGTTGGCGCTCTATATTCGTTAGATTGTGAGTTTCCAGATAAGAAAGTGATTGTGAATCTATCACCTGCAGAGCAAAGGAAGAATAGCCCGATTTTTGATTTAGCTATGGCGATTGGGATGATGAAAGAGGTTAACTATTTTCAAGATAAAATACCTGATGATGCTGCGTTTTTAGGTGCTTTGTCTCTTGATGGAACCATTAAGCCAGTGGAAGGCATGCTTCCCGCTGTTCTTGCAGCTAAGAAAGAGAAGGTTAAACGACTATATTTGCCTGTTATTCCGGATTTGCCTTTGACAAGGATTGAAGGCATTGATCTTTATTTTGTCCATTCATTAGCGGAACTTCTGCAAACACTTTCTGGACAGCTTTCTATACCTCTTCAAACGGAACCCCAAGTTTCACCTTCAAATTTAGCTATTAAACAAACTCCCTACATTTGAAAAAGACTTTAAAGATATTATTGGACATAGTAATGCGAAACGGATATTAGAGATTGCCGCGGCTGGTGGTCACAATGTGCTTCTTATAGGTCCACCTGGATGCGGAAAGAGTCTTTTGTCGGAGACGTTTCCTTCTATATTACCGCCATTAACGCTAGATCATCAATTTGAGGTCATGAGTATCTATCAACTTTCTGGAGTATCTTTACCAATTATTAATCAACCGCCATTCAGATCGCCCCATCACTCTTCTTCTGCCGTATCCTTGATAGGCGGGGGGACGAACCCAAAGCCTGGGGAAGTTTCATCCTCATGAATATCCATGGAAGAAACTATCACAAACCTTCACTATAATTCCTAAACCACAAGGAGATGAAAATGATGGCATAACTTTGTGGTACCTGTCTCCACCCAAAATTTGTCGAAAAATATAGAAATATTTTTTAAAACATTATTGACTTAGAGTGTATTGCAATTAATAATTATGGCCACTGAAATGTACCACTTCTGACATGCTTTTTACCACTGAATGACACGGAATATATCAGTAAATGTCACGCGTTTACCGCTTTATACCTTTGTATAATTAACAGGTATACCTTCAGGGTGTGCCATTTTTTATATGGAGGTATTTTTTTATATCCATTATCAAAAGATATTGGAGTTCGTCATTTATAAAGTAAAGTATATTCGTTTACCCGATCTACTTGATGAATTAGCTGTTGCCAGAGGCGAAGGTATCTTCCGAAAAGTGATGAAGCTGTTTAAGAATGTCAATCTACTTATTTTAGATGAATGGCTCCTAACACCTTTAAAAGGAAATGAAACACATGATTTTAGAAATTATAAATCGAGACATCTTAATAGTTCGACAATTTTCTGTTCACAATTTGATCCTAGAGGTTGGCATGAAAAAATAGGAGAAGACACATTAGCAGATGCGGTACTAGATCATATTGTACACGATTCTTATAGTATCTTAATAGATGGAAAAGTATCAATGAGAGAGCGAAATGGAATAGAAAAATAATTAATCTTAAGCCGCTATCTATAGATATAGTGGCTTACTCTCTGTCAGTAGTGGCTCATTTTCTTGGCATGGATGGCTCAAAAAAATGGCAAAGCTGGTCCTATTGGTTGACAATATTCAGTATCTTATACAAAAAGTTATCATATTATGTATTGACGTGATAATTATAAAAGGAAACGAAATCACATGAGTGACATGAGTGACAACTGAATGGTGGTTAATTATAATTAGTGCTAAGAACTTTAAAAAGGATGGAAAAATGGGCTTAATAGATGTAACGAATTGGAATATTGATGAAAGAAAGCAAGTTTCAGGAACTAGAGCGAAGTATTGGTTGATCCATCCTGAGACAGAGCAGCGTTTTCTGTTTAAAATTCCTAAAGAAAATACTGGAGAAGCCTGGGCAGAAAAAATTGCATCTGAAGTAGGAAAAGCTATGGGGCTTTCTATTATGGATGTAAATTTAGCAAAGAGAGATAACACAGTAGCAATCTTAGCAGCAAATTTTATAGATAAGCAGGAAGAGTTATTTGAAGGTGGAGACCTTTTTTTTAATGTTGCTGATGACTTTGATCGCTATAATCTAAAGTATTATGATATCTTCAATATCATGAAAGTTCTATCTGAATTTAAACTTGAACGTGACTTTATAAAAATCCCTGTATTTGATGCATTTATCGGAAATCAGGATAGACATTGTGATAATTGGGGTATAATATATGGGAGAGATGGTTATCGACTAGCACCTATTTATGATAGTGGTGCATCATTAGGATTTCAATTAAAGGAAGACAGAATTAATTTAATGTTCAAAGATATAAACATGTTCAAGGCTTTTAGCAACCGTAGTTTTTCTTTAATTGGCTTGCCAGATAAAAAGAAACCACGATATCTGGATTTGTTGACTGTTATTAGAAAATACTATCCTACAGAAGTGCAAGAGGCATTGCACTTACTTAATATTATAGATGAGGATTTACTCGAAGGAATAATGAAGTCCATACCAGAGGAAGTTATGAGTTTAACTTATAAAATGTGGGTTAAAAAGTTACTGTTTTATCGTAAAAACTGGTTGTTAAGTTGGTATAAAGGAAGTGTTTAAATGGTAAAGAAACCTTATGTCTTATGGTTAATTTGGCAAAATCAAGAGACTAGACAACGCTACCATGTAGGTAATTTATTTCATGAAGATGGAAAATATACTTTTTCCTATGAGTTGAGTGGAAGGCGCCGAACTTTATTTGAAGCGATGGAAAATGGATATCAGCCTCATTTGTCATTTCGTAATATAGAAAAGTCATATGTTTCTAACCGCTTGTTCGGACCATTTGCACGCAGATTACCGGATAAAAGAAGGCCAGACTTTAAAGAAATCTTAAAAGATTTTGCTCTGCCTCTAGACTATACAGAAATGGATTTATTACGCGCGACAGGTGGACGCTTGGCTACTGATCCATATGAGTTTGTAGCTCCTATTAGTGTTTTAGGTGACCATTTCCATTTTGATTTTTTTGTTGCCGGTTGGCGTTACTATGAAGGAGATAAAATAGAAAATCAATTACAGGCAGAGTCTCATGTAACTTTTGAGTTAGAGCCTTTAAATGACGAGGATAACAAAGCAGTAATTGTATTATCGGGTAAAAAAGGATACAAGCTAGGATATATTCCGGCATTTTATAGTGGATTTATGTTTGATGTTATCAGAAATAAAGATATTTATGAAGCGAAAATTGAGAAGATCAACCCTTATGCAAAACCACAATTAAAAGTTAATATTTCAATTGTTGGTCGATTAAAAAAGGGTTATTCTTCAACAAGTAATGAAGATGTTGAGCCAGTACAATATGTCTAGGGAATGGTTCTTTGTGTCTGCTGCCGCCCCTGATTTATAATCCTATTAATGGGCTCAAAACCTGAACATTGCTCGTTTTCTAAGGTATTTGAAGGCAAAGCTCTTGAATGTCTGTAGAGAAGGTTCAAGAAAAATATTCCTCACAATTTCATAGCTAACTCTAACAACTAACACTAACTGGTTGCACTAGAAAGTCCTACAGTCTATCAAATTGGTAGACTGTAGAACTTTTTTTTTTCATCAGTTTCGGGTGCCAGTCTCACCCGAATTTTGTCGAGAATTATTTTTATCGAAAAGTAAATAGCCCCATACCATCGTGATTCCTAATGATGATATGGGGCTTTATTTACGACACTTTATCCTTCGGCAACGTCTGGACAATCGCATTCGGCAGCTGCTGAATGGAACGGTTAAGCTCATCAAGCTTACCTTCAATCCGGTAAAGTAAATATAAGGTAACCATGATGGGAAAACCGACATCCTTTGCTATAGCGATCCATTGATCCATCGGCTTGACCTCCCTTTTCAAATAGTTATAAGAAAAGAGGGGACCGCAAACCCCTCTTTTGCTTTAGCTTAATGCAATATCTGTGACATTACGTTCCAGTAATTTAGCTCCTTTCACTTTGACATAATCGCCTCCAGTCATTTTTGCATGCCTGTCACCACCCGAATTTTGTCGAAAAATATAGAGAATTAAATTAAAAAGTTATTGACAAGTTTATAAGTGCCCTATATTATAAAAAATAAGAACATACATTCGTTTTTTATAGGAGGGTTATCATGTGACGACGATTGTTCAGAGTATTGGTTTAAAAGGACTTGAAGGATATAAGGTTAAGGTCGAGGTACAAGTGATGCCGGGTAAAGAGAGTGTTTGTATTGTTGGTTTGCCGGATGCTTGTGTGAAAGAATCAAAGGAAAGAGTGGTTGGCGCTCTATATTCATTAGATTGTGAGTTTCCGGATAAGAAAGTGATTGTGAATCTATCACCCGCAGAGCAAAGGAAGAATAGCCCTATTTTTGATTTAGCAATGGCTATTGGAATGATGAAAGAGGTTAATCATTTTCAAGATGAAATACCTAATGATGCGGCGTTTTTAGGTGCTTTGTCTCTCGATGGAACCATTAAGCCAGTAGAAGGCATGCTTCCCGCCGTTCTTGCAGCTAAGAAAGAGAAGGTTAAACAACTATATCTTCCTGTTATTCCAGATTTGCCTTTGACAAGTATTGAAGACATTGATCTTCATTTTGTCCATTCATTAGCGGAACTTCTGCAAACACTTTCTGGACAGCTCTCTATGCCTCTTCAAACGGAACCCAAAGTTTCACCTTCAAATTTAGCTATTAAGCAAACCCCTACATTTCAAAAAGACTTTCAAGATATTATTGGACATAGTAAAGCGAAACGGGCATTAGAGATTGCCGCTGCTGGTGGTCACAATGTGCTTCTCATAGGCCCACCTGGTTGTGGAAAGAGTCTTTTGTCGGAGACGTTTCCTTCTATATTACCGCCATTAACGCTAGATCATCAATTTGAGGTCATGAGTATCTATCAACTTTCTGGAGTATCCTTACCAATTATTCATCAACCGCCATTCAGATCGCCCCATCACTCTTCTTCTGCTGTTTCCTTGATAGGTGGGGGAACGAACCCAAAGCCTGGGGAAGTTTCATTAGCTCACCGGGGTGTCCTATTTCTAGATGAAATGGCTGAATTTCCGAAACGAACATTAGATATGCTTCGGCAGCCAATGGAATCAGGGAAGGTGACCATCAGCCGGGCAGCATCTACCGTTTCCTATCCCGCTAGATTCATTCTCATCGGTGCCATGAACCCATGTCCTTGCGGTTATCTAGGAGCAAGAGATCGCTATTGTACCTGTACACCGAAACAAATTCAGGCTTATCAGAATCGAATTTCTGGACCAGTTCTCGATCGGATGGATATTGTATTAAATCTCTCCTCCGTTTCTTTCGATGTTGAATCTAAGGAAAAGAGAGAAACGTCATCAGACATACGTGATCGCGTGATAGAAGGTCGAATGAGACAACATCAGAGGTATGGCACAGATCAATGTAATGCCACCATACCCATTGACCACATTTTACAAACCATATCCATAACGCAGCAAAAAATGGTTGAAAAATGGTTTAGTCAATATCATTGGAGTAACCGTGTACAAACAAAAATATACAGATTAGCAAGATCCATTGCTGATCTAAATGGTGATGAAAACATCACCAATGAAGCCCTTTGGGAAGCCATGTCTTTAAGAAGAGGGAAAGTGAATGGGAATGACAGATTGAATGTTAGGGTGAAGTAAAAATTATGGGTAGGAAAAAACGAATTTGTCTGCCAAACCATTTTTACCATGTCGACTGTCGTGGCAATCGAAGAGATCCGCTATTCAAAGACGCTGGCGACTTTCTGACCTTCATGTATATACTGACGAAAGTATATGAGAAAGCACCCTTTGATTTGGCCTCCTATTGTTTGATGACGAATCATTTTCATTTGCAGTTAAGATTTCAAGATTTCCCCATTTCAAAAATCATGTCCCTCATCAATAAGCACCATGCGAATTATTACAATACACGTTACCATCTGACAGGCCATGTATTCGAAAAACGATATTATGACAATATGATAGATTCGGGAACGGGTATGCTGGAAGTTAGCCGCTATATTCATTTGAATCCTGTTCAAGCTGGGATGGTCAACCTTTTATCAATCATGAATTATGAATACGCAAGATTACTTGCAACATCTAAATGCCAGAACGTAAAATGAACACTTACTTTGAAGTGGGTTTGGTGGAGAATAAGGGGAGGTAGGGTTTAATCTAGTCGTAATCTTACTAATGGATTCCATTTTTAAATGGATGCCCATCACCACCTGAATTGCCGAAAAATATTTAAATTTTGTGCGTGAAGTTGTTGACAAGAGTATGGTTACCTTTTAATATAAAAATAAGAACAAATATTCCCTTTTACGTTAGGGATTATCAAGTGACAATGATTGTTTGGAGCATTGTTTTAAAAGGGATCATTTTGGGGCTGTTCTTCATGGAGTGAATATCCTATTAAACTTTTCTTATGTTTCTTCCAATATAGAAAATGTAGGAAGAAGAGATATATTATCTAATATTCGTCGTTTGTTAGTCGGAATAGAGAATTATGTGATAAGTATGGCATAGAACGTTGTTGTAATGTCACCATAATACAAAAAGATCATTGTATAAGAATGACTATTAATTTGGTACTATTCATTAATAATCATTAACAAGAAAATTTATATGCTATAATATTTGTATATTTATGATGCGTTTTTTGTTCTGTTAGAACAAAGGAGGAATAAAAATGGTTTATTCTGCCCTAGATGTAGCTAATTTCGTTGTGAATTATACGATCAAAAGTGGAAAAAACATAAGCAATTTAAAACTTCAAAAAATATTATATTATTTACAAGCTAGATTTTTAACAAATGACAGTGGGCCTTTATTTAACGATGAAATTAGTAAATGGAGATATGGCCCAGTTGTACCTTCTGTTTACCATGAATTTAAATTATTTGGCTCGGGTGCAATTACTCGTGTTTTAGAACCTTTAATTATTCATCACAATGATGAAGGTGGTTTTAAAGTATCGAAAAAAAAATTTAGTGAGAATAAAATAAATCCATTGGATAAAAAAGTGATTCTAGAAACAGTGGATATATTAAGTAAATACAAGGCGTTTGATTTGGTTGAAAGAACCCACAAACAAAAAATATGGAAAAAACACGAAAACAAAATTGAATTGGGTCAAGCCGTGCCTCCTTACAAAAATGATGAAATTATTCATCAATTTAATTCCCATCCTGAGGAGAAGTTATGGAACAACTAGAATATAGTCATATTTTCAAGGATTTTATGGAGAGAGCTCAATTGCCATTTAATGATGAAAATGTTCAACTTTGGGCTCAGATTTTCAGTAATACTCTATATGGAAATCTTAGACTCCCATATAGTGATATAACAAGTGCTATATATAGAATCGAAGATGAAAAACTACTAATCATTAAGGAAAATTTAGATAAGATATCAGAGTATGTTTTACATGAAGAAATGGAAATAAAAGATCTTAATAAATTAATTGATCACATTGAACTTGCAAAAGTACAACGTGAATATATTCTGACAAATGTGGATGAATTGCAAAAGCAAGTGGACAAGGAGCAAGACAAATTAAATGATATTAAGAATATAAAATCAAAAATATACACTGAATTTGTAGGGATATTAGGTATATTTACTGCCGTAGTACTTGGAGCCTTTGGAAGTTTACAAGTAATTGGCAGTGTATTTAGTAATATAAAAGACGTTCCTACTGGGAAATTACTTGTATTTTCAAGTGTTACTTCATTAGGAGTTATCTCATTATTATTTCTTTTAATGAGATGGATTAGTAGGATTGTATATAGAGATTTTGATAAAAAATCTTGGAGTTTCTCTATTAAAGATAATTTGATTTTTATAATGTGCTTAAATGTTCTTGGATATATGTTCGTTTTAGGATTTTTATTGTTTTGTAAAGAGCCTAAAACCACCATAATTTCTTGGCTGTCTTCCGGAAATCTTGGAATATATATTTTAGTTATACTAACGATGATTATGCTAATAATACTGTTTGTTTGTACTTTAATAGGTGTTTTGCACAATAATAAAACTAACCCCTCGGAAAAAGTGTGAAAAAATTGAGGGATCTGCATTACAAGGGTGTATCTATGAATGTTTTTAATGAAGGAGAAGAAAGAGATGCACCTGTTGAAGAAGAAAAACAGTTAGCTAAAGTTGATACTCAAGAAAATTTTATTGTTTTGAGTGCCTGTGGGTTGCGATCCATAAAGTAGACAAAATAAATTCGGATTCGCATGTTTATGTCAGTGCTACCAAGGTATAACTCTAACTTCTTCTCATCTTCCTAGAAGGATATAAGAATCAGGAAAGATCATCAAGGAAAGCACTTGACAATCAGCTATGAAGAGTAAATTTAATTACATTTGCTCTTACCAGTAAAAATTCATTATTTTGGGTAGTAAAATCAATTAATTTTCTTTATCTTTTTGCCAAAAAAGCTAACCCATTTAAACTTTATTGTATTTAATTGGAAAATAAATGAACTATGTGTAAAATATTTCTCGGGGTATTTGAGGCAAATTACTAGCCAAAAAAAAGAGAAAGCACTCTATCATAAATGTATGCTTTGACGGGCAAATACATTTAGAAAGAGGCTTTCTTGAAAAAATTATATCAGAAATATATAAAATAATAAAGAACACTGACAACCTAATCGAATTAGAAGAAAGCGTCCGAATTTATATGTATGAGGTGTTTGCTTCTTTATTGGGGGATGTATTCACCCAGTTAAATCAAGCGATAAAGGCACAAAAGCAAGAAAATGGTTGGACCGTAAGTAGGAATGATTGGAAAATTGTTCAATTTACTTTTGGATCAGTTACGTTCCGTCAACCTTGATGAAGAATCCAAAGGGTGAGTAACAGAATTTTAAGTGCTGTCACCGCCCGGAATTTGTCAAAAAATATTTATATACATCACAAACTTCCACCTATTTTTTAAAAAAGACAGTTTAATAAAGGCATCTAGGTATCTAACAGATGACCTCGATATTAATTCGAGGTCACTCTTTTTAGGTTTCATTAATAAGGATGGTTATAATCAACCAAGGAAAAACTATTAAAACTCGATATCAAAACGTAACCCATTCAAGATCGTCTACACTTTCTTCACCAAATGGTTCCCAGTTTTTTATTGATGTATCACTAGCAAGATCAAAATGAAACCAAATTAAATCATTGCACCTTCCTGGAATAAAAACACTCTGTGTGTTATTCCAATTATTTCTTACAATAAACTTTGCTTCATTACCATACTTACCATTCCATTTTAGAAATGTGTATCTTTCTTTATTTGATTGTTGTTGTTTTAGACTATCAGTGTATAAATGATATAATTCGTGCAGGATAATATCTCGATCATTTCGTCTTTGTGGACAGGGATGGTAATAATCTTGACGATGGTTTAGTTTTCCGAACATAGATATTTTTGATAGCGTGATTTGCTCCATCCATTTTTGTTTTATATTTTTGAAATTTGTCCACTTAGTTTTATTCTTAACTCCCCATCCAATCAAAATCCAAGGATTCTCTTTTAGTTCATTAATAGAAATTAAAGATTCGTGTATATTGAGGTAGCCATGATTCACAAGCATTTCAAATGTATCTATGGCGTGCTCAGATTGGGTATCTTGTAATGCAAACAGATTATAAATGTTGAATCTTCCGTCAATCTCATCGGTGCCATATATGTAGTACACTAGTTTGATCAATTGTCCCATAGTTGGATCTGCATGGATTTGACCATGAGCTTTTCCGTGGCTATTTAATAGAATTCCAAGTTCGGGGTTGATTTTATCAAAGTTTGCTGAACCTGGATTTAATAAGAGACAAGAACCAAGTGATTTTTTGGACGTCCCCCATTGGATGTAAGCAGAAGATCTGAATGTATAATCCCCTCGTTTAAAAAATGAACCATAGACTTTAGGTTGATTCATGATTATCCCTCTCATCTGGATTGTTTAATCAATATATACCTAATTATACAACAATTCAGATTAATATCGAGTGCCTAGTATAGAAAATAGGTTCAGATAATTAAAAAGACAATCATTTTCATAGTACAATAGAAGAATCCATCACAGAACTTCCGTTGCAATTCCTAAACCACAAGGAGATGAAGATGATGGCTTATACAATATTGAATCATATTCAAGGTAAAAGCGGAAGTCGATGAGTGACGACTGGCGGGGGTATCGTATCCATTGTATGGGACGATGCAACCGTGGAGAATATTGTTATGAGCGAAGGTTTCTCAGAGAAGCTAGGCATGGGTGGTATTCATATCTTGATGAGCAGGGTATCGTCTGTTACATTAAGAAGACTTGCTGCTCTTTACACAGAGCATGGCAACGCCTACGTTGAAGCTCCCATTTTTGGGAGATCCGAGGTAGCAATTGCCAAAAAGCTATGATAACCATAAAATGAAGAAATACCAAGTTAATGATGTTTAAAGGATAAAAGCAAGGATTAATTATTTACCAAGTAAAATGCCATCTTATGTTCTGATTGTGGTTGCTGACAAAATTTTATATTTTGAAATTTAAAGTTAAATTTGTAACAATAATAGCAAAGGGGGAGAAAAGTATGCTTAAAATTGGAAGAAACGATTTATGCCCTTGCGGAAGCGGTAAAAAATACAAAAAATGTTGTATGGACAAAGATAAACAACTGATGGCGAAACCAATTGTAAGGAATCCCTTTAATCACTTGCTTACATATGAAGAGGTAAACGAACTGAGTACCGACGAAATCATCCTCACGTTGCGGAAAATGGGTATTTCATTTAATCAAGAAACATTTTTAAAAGATATCGAAAAGTCCTACTCTGCTGAAGATATTTCGGAAAGTTGGTTCGATCAATATACTGTTACTGCAAAGGGTAGAGATGAAGATTTTCCTTGGCTTGCGGCGTGGATTTTATGGGAAAGATTAGCTCCAACAAAAAAACTATCCATGGAACAAATGAATGACTTGATTGAAAAGGGTTTTGAGTATGTAGATAAAAAAGATCCTGTATCTGCATGTGATACATGGCTGAAGGTCTGGGAGGCAATAAAGGAAAGGATAAAACCTGAATTCCAAAACTTAGATTATCTGGACAAGCATTATAAGGGTAGTTTTTTTATTAGTAATTTTTGTCAGGACTTAGAATATGAACTTCATAATGCGGGTTTGAAGGATCCCGTTTATTTTGAAAAAAGGCTGAAATATTGCCATGAGTTTTGTGACTATTTTCCCAAAGAAGATGAGCTAATCATTCACAATATGCGGCGTGCCATTGCGGAATCATACGCTAAGTTAGATCAATACGGGAAAGCTGAGTCCGAGTTTGAGAAGTTAGTGCAAGATTTTCCGGACAATCCTTGGGGCTATATCGGTTGGGGAGATTTGTTCTTCTTTGAACATAGGAAGGATTATCATAAAGCACGTGAACTATACGAAAAGGGTTTAACAATTGCCAAGGATCAAACGGATATTGTATCAATAAAGGAGAGGCTTGAAGATTTAAAGGAAGAATGATGAACATATTGTTTGTTACATGGATGTAGATGTAGCTTAGTGTATTTAACAAACAGAATGATAGGGTGAAATGAATGTTAATCCAATGTACGAAAGTCTTACTTGATAAGATAGAAGTAAAGGGAAGTGAACTAGTTTCATCTAAAGGCTATGAGCAATTTCCCCATAGTTTCATGGCATGGCACGCTAATTTTGTAACGATTAATAGAAGAAAAGCAATTATTTTGATGAATAATGAAACAAGATATTCAGTTGTAATCTACCGGCCGAATAATAAGGATTATTCTAAAATAAAGGATTTAATTTATCAGGGAATAACGGAAGCTTTACGAATGGAAGGTGTCCGAAAAGAAGTCATTGATGCTTATATGGCTAAAGCCGGTAAGATTTCATTCTCTAAAACGGCAAGTAGAAGCATGGTGGCAAAGATGAATAATGCTGTGCGTGAAGTTGAATTTATGCAAGATTATTTAGATGAAGAAACCAAAATACAGAGATATATAAGTATCGTAACGGGCAGGTTAATTCAAAATTGTGGTGATAATGAGTCGTTCTATCCTATTGAAAAAATGCTTAAATGTCTAAGCTTAGTTTATGGTCAAGATAAAAAAACAGCTGCCATCGAAGTGTTAGATATTGATCTCTATCAACTTAAGATCCAAATCAATTTAGAGGGTCATGATATTTGGAGAAGAGTTTTCGTACCTTCAACCTATTCCTTTGAACATCTTCATAATATTATTCAAACGGTTTTTGATTGGAAAAACTCTCATTTACATCATTTTGTTGTAGAAAAAGCGGAAAAAAGGCCACTCAAAATTGTAATGGATGCTGACCCGGAAGCGTTGGAATATATAGACCCTGAAGAAATTGATATTCGACAGGAGCGGTTTGTTGCTCTTGAAGAAATTTTTCCAAAGTTTAGTGAGATTATTTAAGAATATGACTTCGGGGACTCATGGGAACATATCATAACACTTGAAAAGGTAGTAAAATCTACGGCCTTTCAAGCAACATTTCTAGAAGGAAATGGAGAAAGACCTCCTGAAGATGTGGGTGGGGAATGGGGCTTTGAAGAATATTTAAAAATTATGGAAAACGAAAAGCACCCAAATCACAATGACATGATGGCATGGGCAAGCAATCAAAAAGAAAGAAAGATAAGCGCAGAGCAAACAAACCAACGGCTTAAGCGAGTAATCAGTGGGTATCGTTATTCGACATTTGTGTTTTAAAACTGGTGTCAATTCTGGTGTCAGGCACTGCAAAAAGACAAATAACTATAAAATGTCTTTTCTGTAAATACAGTGTCCAGGGAATGCCTATTTTTAACGTAGCTCATACTGAGATAATCACCATCAGAATTTTGCCGAAAAGCAATAGTTATATGGAAGACAAACAATTCAGAGATAGTGTAAACACGCCTCTATCTTTTGTTTGGTTGTTAGTGAGTGTTGTCATCAACCGAATTATTCAAAAATCATTCAACAACCGATTCAATTAATAGCACAGACAGCCATTGATATCCTGCTTAAGGAGATCTCGTTAGCGTCTGTAGAAGGAGAGAAAAAGCCTCCTACTATAATCATAGTAAAAGGCGCTAAAGCAGGTGGACTTGGACATAAATGTCGACGACCAAGTCGCTAGCTAAGACTGAAGTTTACTTAAAGACATTAGATATAGCCAACTAAATTAGACTAAACTCATTCTTCAATCCTGAATATATCGTTCTCTTTTTCATTAAACTGGTTGACGATATAATTTCTTATTATTTCTTCATCCACTGTTCCTAGAGTGGCACAAAAATAGTCTCTTGCCCATAAGTGTTGACCCCAATATTTCTTTACCGTCTAAAGACGGTGGAGTTTGAACACGCATTTGGAAATTAAATAATCTTTGTGACTAGTGGTGAAAGTCTACTCGATTTCAGCATTTTTTAAAGACCAGAGATTAATGCTCGTAATTGATACCTTTGTATTCTCAGTAAATAATTCAATTCCGTTACTTGTTAATTCAGGATAGATTCTTGAAGAAAGTGAAACTTCACCATTGTTAACGAATACTTCAACAGAGCATGTATCTACAAAAATATGGAATTTTAACTGATTATTTTTACGCAAGGGCGCTTTATTCAATGCTTTATGGGACCTTTCACCTGATTGAGTCGTGTCGACAACAATTTCACTTGCTGCTATATCATAATAGACTGAAGTAAATTCAGATCCATCTACTGATTTTCTTAACTGTAGACCAATTCTACCTGTTTCTATTTTTTCTGGAACCGTTACATCACAGATTAATTCATAGCTATGTGAGTGGCTATTAGAATTGAGACCGACTGTTTGGTTAGCTCCCATCTCAAATGCATCATAATTAGTGTGAAGTTCACGTAGTGATTGCAGTTCTGGGATTGGATTAGCTCGGACATGTTGTGTCTCATCGTCTAATGTGAGTATTCTCGGTATAGTCATAGCTCCTGACCAATTATAAGCTTTGGAAGGGAACTCTGTGAACGGGAAATCCATCCAGGCAATGAGGATCCGTCTACCTTGTTCATCCTCAAAAGTTTGTGCTGCATAGAAGTCAATTCCATAATCAATTTCACGCTGTGATTCAGGTTTGAAAATACCTGCATTATAGTCCAGTGTTCCAACGAAAACGGTACATTTCCCATTTTCCATATTCATCGGTGAGGTAATTAATACGTATTTATCACCAAGAGGGAAAAGATCTGGACATTCCCACATATCCCCTTGTTTTCCGTTACCCTTCGCAGCGATTCCAAGATACTCCCAATCGATTAAGTCGGTAGATTTATAGAGTACAATGGCACCATTTCCTTCAGAAGTAGTGCCAACTACCATATACCAATGTTCTTCGTGCTTCCACACCTTTGGATCACGAAATTCACTACCGAGCTCATTCGGAACACTCCGAATTACAGGGTTTGCCTCATGTTTTTTAAAGTGAATTCCATCAGTAGAAGTGGCTATCGCTTGGACCTCTTTTGGCGTATGCCCTTCAAGATGGCCCGTGTAGATTAATGTAAGTTCATCATTATGGATCACTGCACTACCTGAGAAGCATCCCATTTCTTGCTTAGCCTCGTCATATTCATACGGTTCAGATGGTGCAAGTGCTACAGGCTCATGCTGCCAATGTACAAGATCAGTACTAGTTGCATGCCCCCAGTGCATTGGGCCCCAATCAAAGCTGTATGGATTGAATTGATAGAATAAGTGGTAGATGCCTTTATGCTGGATAAGACCATTAGGATCATTAAGCCAACCAACGGGAGACATGAAGTGGTAATTAAGACGGTATTGTGCATGCTTCATTTTCTCCCTTGTTTGTTGGACTGCCTCATTAGCACGATTAATTTGTTCATTATGTGTTGAATTGGGATTCTGTATTGTCATATTGGTTATCACCTTTCTTTTTTTGGTTACTTAAAAAGAAAATGGAAAGAATGGTAAATGCGAATACAAGCGCACCTAGTACAAAGAATGTAAACTCGAAACCAGAGATATCTTTCATTTTACCTACTGATGATGAAAAGAAGATAACTCCAAGTTCACCAGATATTTTAAAAGCAATCAAATAAATAGTTGCTGACAGTCTAGGGTCAAAGTTTATTGAAATATATTTGAAAATAGCTATTAATAAAATTGGTAGTTCTATACCATGTAGCAGTTTGATTAGTGAAATACTAATTGTGTCAGCAACAAGAGCTGAACCTATTATTCGTGTCCCCATGAGAACTCCTGCTAGTATTAATGCTCGCTTTGCTCCGAGTTTATTTACAATAAATGGAGCAGCGAACAACATTGCTGATTCAAGGAAAACCTGGAATGAGTTTAGGTATCCATATACTTGATACCCTGTATCTACATTAGAAAAATGTTGGGTGAAATAGATTGGGAACAACTGAATATCGTACACTGTATAGATGCAAGCGGTTCCAAATAAGAAAATGGTGAAATACCAGAATTTTTTCAATTTGAAAGTAGAAAGAATATCTTTCATTTTTAAATCTGATGTATTTTTTTCTTCTTGATCATCGATTTCAATTTTGTAGAAGCAGTTTATAAGAAAATAAATTACACCTGCAGCTGAAGCAATCCAGAAATTGAAATGAGGATTAATACTTAATAATATACCTGCCATAAATGTTGCACAGGCATAACCAATGGATCCCCACATTCTTGAGGTACCATACTCAAAATTAAACTTACGACTTAACTTTTCTACATATGTTTCAATTAAAGCAACTCCTGCTAGAAAGCCAGCACCAAAGTAAAAACCACCAAGGATAGCCCCAGTTAAAAAATGTGTTTGTAATAACGGTTCATATACGTAAATGAGAAAAGGTCCTGTACCCATAAGGATAATACTTTGAAACCAAATTAAATATTTTTTTGTGCCAAGTTTATCTTGGATGATTCCATATATGAGCATGAAACATAAAGCTAATGTTGAATTAATGGAGAAAACAGTTCCTGTTTGGGCTCCAGTTAAATCAAGTGTTCCATTTAGCCAAATTGAATAAAATGACCACCATACTGACCAACTTATAAAAAAGAAAAATAGGTAACTAGATGAAAACCAATATTTTTTGCTTTTAAATATGTTCATTTTCTCACTCCTTTGACCTTTCCAATGTAACCGCTTGCAAATTATTTTACCCTGATACTTTTAATGTGTCAACCGGTTTCATACTTGTGTAATTAATATAATCAGAGTAGAATTTCAAAGCTATATATAACGGTTCTAATTCAGAGTATATGTTGTCCAAAGGCTTTTATGAATTGAAAAAGGTATATAATACAGAATCAAATTACGAAGAAGTACCTGAATTTGACAGTGAAATTCCTTTGAAAACAGAACCTCTTTCCCAATTAACGACAATGGAATTAAAAAATTCGTTCATGTTGAGTAAGTTATATCTTTGGGAATAAAAAATCCTCAGCAATGGAGCATTACAAATTATGCTCAAATAGATTTTATCCCAGAAAGTAGGGAGGAAAAAAATACATCTATTTGCAACCACACCTGTTTCATTAAGCTTCAGCTTAGGAAGAGTTATCAATCATTATCATCCAGAAATGGTGTCTATAATCATAACAATAATTGTTTTTGATTGGGGAATTGATCCTAATAGTTTAGAAGTCGTGATGAACTAAATACACGTTGACGAGTTGAGATTTGATCCTAACGTTATCTAGGGGGGACATGCCTCTATCTTTGGTTTGGTTACCATTTTGATGAATATATCTTGCTTAATCAATAAGCCCACTATTATAAGTCGCAAGAACCAGTCCATTTTGGTGAGAGAAATCAAAAAATATCGAAAAATGTAAAAACTCTGTGAAAACTATGTGAATTGAAGTAAAAAAGACACACAACTAATTACACATCTGATAAATTATTAGTAACCGGTAAATCTAATAGCGCGCGCTCATAGGAGCGAATATATGGATAGAGTAATGATACCTTCATTTGATGAAATGGCAAAAGCATTTGAACCATTAATAAAAAAAGTTATAAAACAACTTTATTGTGAGAATGACTTTGATGAAATGTTTCAGATTGGACTTATTGGATTGTATGAAGCGACGATTTCTTTTGATCCAAAGAGGGGGGCTTTCCCTTCTTATGCAGCAATAAAAATACGTGGTCGAATGCTATCAGAAATTCGAGCCAAAAAGCGTCACTACTCACGTCATGTCTATGCAGATAAAATAAAGGAGCAACTATTTGAATCTCATCAAGACAACTACTTCCCTAGTGATATCCTCCAGAGATTAAACTCAATTCTTACACCACGTGAATTCTTATGGGTAAAACTCCAATATATTGAAGATCAAGATACTAACGCGATTGCAAAAAAGTATCATGTATCTCCACATACCGTGAGATCATGGAAGAAATCAGCCATTAAGAAGATGAAAAAAGCTGGGATAGCGTTCTTTCAGTAATAAATGAAGTTGTTACATATAGAAAGTATTGAAAACATTAAACTGAGTTTTTTAAATGAAAATAAATAATACGTAGTAATGAATTGTGCTGTCACACCTTAATCGAACGTACAGGCTATTAATTTACCGTGATTTTCTACTAAGAAGAGGAAAGAAGTCGAAAAAGAAATCGGTTGGTTCAATGCATATCTTCTTTATATAACAATTGAATAGAAGCCAATAAAAATGCAGCATATCACTTTTATTGTGATGATGCTGCTATTTTTATTTAAAGCTTATTACCAACTTTTTGAAGTAATTATAATTCTATGGTTAGCTTTTAGGTTCATCTAAGTTATTTAATTCTTGTTGAAGAAATTTCCAAAATCTATATAACGTAGCAACTTTTTTATCGGGATCATGAATAAGATCTTCGAAAAAATATGTATATTTTTTTAGTTCATGTAATACTTGAATTTCAGTTTCAGAGAATGTGGTATTATCTGAGACTTGAATATATGTTTCTGGTTTCAAGCGGTCAGTTGAGCCAATAAGATAGTCAGCAGATGTAACAAATATTTGAGCTATCTTTTGAAGGGCATCTAGTGAAGGTTCATTTCTTCCTTGCTCATAGTATCCATAGGCACTCGTAGAAATGTTAAGTAACTTCGCCATATCTTCTTGTTTATACCCTGCTTCTTCTCTTAAATTTCTAAGTCTTTCGGGGAAGGGAGTCATTCTATACACTCCTCCTTTTGTGGAGAATTATACAATGAAAAATTGTAAAGAATTTTAAATACAATAATTTGTCTGATAATATATTTACATACAACAAAAAGTTGTTTATAATATTCCATATACTCCGAAGAATCGACATAATCACACATATCTATATTGAAAGTAAGTCATTAAATAGGGGGGATATGAAACGACAAAATAATAATGAGAAACCATATATTGATTAAAGAAAGGGGGAAATTCGTTTTCGTTTCATTTCGTCATTCATATTTTATTGAATAATCCAGGGGGAGAATAATGAAGTTAAAAAAACTAAAATTCAAGAGATCTGCCATAACGGTCATTTTGCTTTTATGCCTGTCTATTTCTTTATTTGGATGTAATAATGCCTCGTCAAGTAGCGATGGCAAGACGATTAAGTTAGGTGTGTTGGAGGATCGGTCAGGCGATTTTTCATTGGTTGGGATTCAGAAGTATTATGCGGCAAAGTTAGCGGTTGAAGAAATTAATAAGAACGGGGGATTACTAGGAAAGAAAGTAGAAATGGTAGCCCCTGATACACAATCCGATAATAATCGTTATCAAGAAATGGCCAAACGGTTGATCTTAAATGATCATGTTGATGCGATTATGGGGGCATTTTCAAGTGCCTCACGTGAAGCTATTCGTCCGATTATGGAACAAAATAAAATGCTTTATTTCTATAACAATCAATACGAAGGCGGGGTAGCGAGTAAATATACCTTTAATACAGGAGCCATTCCGGATCATCAAATTACTCCTCTAATTAAAGAGATGATTAAAAATTTTGGACCCAAAGTCTATACGATTGCGGCTGATTATAATTTTGGACAAATCTCAGCCAAATGGGTAGAGAAGACGGTAAAAGAAAATGGCGGTCAAGTTGTTAATCAAGAGTTTATTCCGCTAGGTGTTTCTCAATTTAGTAGTACGATTAGTCGGATTAAGAAAGCGAAACCGGATGTTCTTGTGACATTGCTTGTTGGTCAAGATCAATCGTCTTTCTATGAACAGTGGGCCAAATCAGGAGATAAAAGTATTCCGATGGCTTCCACGGTTAATATGGCACAAGCCTATGAACATAAACGGTTTGCTGCTCCGGCATTAGCTAATATGTATATTACCGCAACTTACATGGAAGAATTGGCGGACAAATACCCAAGTGCCAAGACGTTTGTTGATAAATTACAGAAGAAGTTTCCGAAAAATAAATATGTTGGAATGGAAGCCGAATCAGAATATAGCGGAATCATGCTTTGGGCCAAGGCTGTGAAAAAAGCCAAAACAACGAAGACGGATGCGGTGATCAAAGCTTTAGAAAGTGGCATTAGTTATAATGGCCCAGCTGGGAAAGTCAGCATTGATCCTAAAACCCACCACACGGTGAGAAATGTGTATCTTGTGCACACGGATAGCCAGCAAAAATTGCACATTGATAAAGAGTTCAAAGCGGTTAAGCCAGACTGGTTATCAAAAGACATGGGTGTCGATTTGACGAAAAAGCCAGAATTTAAACAATATACACCATTAAAATAATAAAAATATAACCATTTAGAAAATAGAATAAGAGAGGGGATGGGTCCCCTTTTATTCTATTCACTTCTTGAAAATCAGGAGGTTTTTGATGAGTATTTTAGATCTATTCTATCAGTTTATGAATGATTTTTCCTTTCTGATATTATCGGCGATTGGGTTGGCTATTATTTTTGGGATGATGAAAATTATTAATCTATCTCATGGGGAATTTATTATGCTTGGGGCTTATATGACCACTTTGTTTACAAAAGCAGGAATGCCCTTAATTCTTTCTATTTTTATTAGTGCCATTGGCGTGGGCGTGTTTGGTTTCATTATAGATCGACTGGTTATTAGTCATCTGTATGGAAGAACGCTCGATTCTGTCGTCGTGACATGGGGGATCAGTATGGTCCTTCAACAAGGCATGTTGATTATCTTTGGTCCATCGCTTCAAGGGGTATCGACGCCATTAGGTTCGCTATCTATTGGAGGAAGTGCCTATTCGATTTATCGACTGCTGCTTTTTGTCATTTCCTTTGTTGTCTTAGTTTTACTGTATGTGATTTTCATGAACACGAAGTTTGGACTTTATTCCAGAGCTACCATGCAAAATCAAGAAATTGCTCAAAGTATGGGAGTGAATACGAATCGCGTCTATTCCTTGACGTTTAGTCTTGGCGCGGCCTTTGCTGGTTTGACAGGCGGATTATATGCTCCAACGATGACGATATCCCCAAGTTTTGGAACAAGTTTCTTAATGCCGAGCTTTGTCACGGTTATAGTCGGAGGGGCGAATCCTCTCATTGGCACATCATTATCAGGCGGTGTGCTTGGTATCGTGAGCAGTATTCTTGATGCGTTGTGGGGAACCTTTTATGGAAGATTGGGTTTACTTATTGTAGCCATTATCGTGATTCGAATTCTACCTCTAGGTATTTCCGGTTTAGTTGAAAAAGTGCTCGTTAGAAAAAATAGGGTGTGAGATTGAATATGACATTAAAAACAGAAAATGTGGTTGCGGTCTTGCTTTTTATCGGTCTATTTATCTATCCGCTATTTGTGAACCCCTATCAAGTGATGAATCTTTCGTATTTTTTATCGATGGTGTTCCTATCTCTAAGTCTAGCTTTAATTTGGGGATATTGCGGCATATTTAGTTTTGGACAAGCGGTATTCTTTGGTGTTGGGGGTTATTTTTATGCCATATTCACCATGAATAGTCAGCTATCTACCATTACACCTATTGGTTTCATCTTAGGCATCCTTGCAGGTGGTGTTGTGGCTTGGATATTAGGTTACTTTATGTTCTATGGCGGCGTAAATGATGTGTTTGTTGGTCTCATTACCTTGTGTCTGACGCTGGTGCTAGAAACATTTATGGGGCAGACGGCCGGATCAGAATGGAAAATTGGACAAGTTGGTTTAGGTGGATTTAATGGGATTAACGGCATACCGACCCTGCAAATAGGTTCACTAAGTTTAACTGGGAACAACTTTTATTACTTTGTCTTAATGATCTTGCTGATTGTCTTTGGTTTATTAAAATTCTTGACACATTCGAAATTCGGTTCATCGGTTATTGCGATTCGTGAAAATCGAGATCGGACGAGGTTACTAGGATATAATGTACCCAAAATACAATCTTTCGTTTTCGCAATTGGCGGCGCACTGGCCTCCTTAAGTGGCATTTTATATGCTTCATGGGGAAGTTATATCACGCCATCTGTCTTTGGTTTGACGTCAGCCACCATTCCCGTGATTCTCGTAGCTGCTGGCGGTCGAAAGAATTTCACTGCTTCAGTCATCTTTACCTTATTATACTACTGGTTCTCACAAGCTTTATCGGCGAGTGGAAATCAATTTGCGTTGATTATCCTTGGTTTAACGTTAATATTAGCCATTTTATTTGTTCCAGATGGCATCGTAGTAGCTCTATTTAACTGGTGTGATCATCTATTTTCTAGGAATAAAGGCAAAGTAAAACTAGAAAAGGGGAATTTGCATGAAGAAAAAATTAGTTGAAAAGGATCACTCTAGTGCATTGTTGGAGCTACGAGATGTAGGAAAGTATTTTGGTGGACTTAAAGCGGTTGATCATGTCAACATCTCGGTCAATGAAGGAGATCTGCATTGTTTAATTGGCCCTAATGGCGCTGGGAAAAGTACCATTTTTAAAATGGTGATGGGTGTCTATAAACCAACGATGGGAAGTATTTATTTTAAAAATAAAAATATCACCAACTTAAAAAGCTGGGATCGGGTGCGTCAAGGTGTGAGTATTAAAATGCAGATTCCCGGTGTTTTTGGTGAACTCACCGTTTATGAAAATATGAAAATTGCGGCGCAAAGGTATTACCGACATTCGGAATTGAAAAATAAAATTTTAGAGATATGTGATCTTTTAGGCATTACTCATTTACGTGATGAGATCGTAAATAATCTCTCACATGGTCAACAGCAATGGTTAGAAATAGGCATGTCACTCGCTTCTGATCCAGAGCTCCTTTTATTAGATGAACCGGCTGCAGGCATGGGACCGGAAGAAACGAATTTCACAGCTGAACTCATTCGGAAGTTAAATCAGAAAGGGATTACCATTTTGTTTATTGATCATGATATGGATTTTGTCAAGAAAATAGCAAGGAAAGTCACCGTCTTGCATTTCGGAAAAACCTTTGCGGAAGGATCCGTTGAAGAGATTGAATCCAATCAGGACGTGGTTGACATTTACTTAGGAAAATCTTGAATCAGAATGGTTGAAAGGAATGAAGGGCTATTTTAAAAGTCGAAGGTGTATTTTCAGGATATGGGAAAGTCGTCGTGGTTCGAGATATGAGTATCACTATTGAGAAAGGTGAAATTGTCTCCATTATAGGAAGAAATGGTGTAGGTAAAAGTACCTTTGTCAAAACACTCATGGGCTTATTGAAAACATCGAAAGGAAAAATCACATTCAATCAACAAGATATTACGAGAACAAAAGCAGATGAACGAGCCAAACTGGGTATCGGATATGTACCTCAAGGTCACGGCGTATTTCCGGCTTTAACGGTCGAGGAAAATCTTCACATGGGTAAGTTGATTAATAAACAAAAGCCAAGTTTAAATCCCGAACAGGTCTATGATTATTTTCCCAAACTCAAAGAACGAAGAAAACAAAAAGCAGGAACACTGAGTGGTGGTGAACAAGCGGCGCTTTCCATTAGTCGTGCCATTATCGGTAATCCAGATCTCTTAGTTTTAGATGAACCGACGGAAGGGATTCAACCGAATATTGTCTATCATATTAGTGACATGATCAAACAAATTAATAAAGATATTGGACTTACCGTCCTATTTGTCGAGCAGCATATGGGTCTTATCCAACAAATGTCCGAGCGTTGTTATGCCATGGATAAGGGGAGTATCGTGGGTGAAGTCAAACATCAGGATGTGGCAAACTATGAAATTTTAAAACGTTATCTCACCGTCTAATTTTTGTTTGTAAAGGGGTTTTTAATATGTCAGTGAAACTCGCAGCGATTCAATTTGAACCGACGATGTTTGAAAAAGAACGGAATATTGAAAAGTTATATCATCTGATCGAAGAAGCCGCAGAAAATGGGGCAAAATTGATCACAACACCTGAAATGGCAACAACAGGTTATTGCTGGTACGACCGAGAAGAGGTTGAACCGTTTGTTGAGCCCATACCAGGTCCTACAACGGAGTCTTTTTATGAATTAGCCAAACGATATGATTGTTATATGGTGATCGGCATGCCGGAAGTTGATGTGACAACGAACCTTTATTACAACTCAGCGGTCTTGATTGGGCCCCAAGGGATTGTTGGTGTACACCGAAAAACCCACTTGTATATTTCGGAACCCAAATGGGCTGCTTCAGGAGACTTAGGACATCAAGTCTTTGATACACCGATTGGTCGAATCGCCTTATTGATTTGCATGGATCTCCATTTTATCGAAACCGCTCGTTTGGTTGCCTTAAAAGGGGCTGATGTCATATGCCATATTAGTAACTGGTTAGCTGAACGTACGCCAGCTCCTTATTGGATCAACCGAGCCTATGAGAATCACTGTTACTTAATCGAAAGTAATCGATGGGGCTATGAGAGAACGGTTCAATTCAGTGGTGGCAGCTGCATTATCAATCCGGATGGTTCGATTCAAAGTGTTGTTGATTTAGGGGATGGTATCGCCTATGGCACGATGGAAGTTGAGGATGCAAGATCGAAAACCATTGGAGAGGATACAATCTTTGAGGACAGGAAGCCTCATCTGTATTCGGCTCTATTAACGGATCCATACTTATGGAATCCACTTGATTTTTTCGGTCTGTACGGTCAGAAGCCCTTGCCGCCTGGAAAAAAATCAAAGATAGCGGTGGCTCAAATACAAGTTACCGAGGATAAGGAAAGGAATCTTTCTAAGATTGCGGATGAGGTAAAAATAGCGAGTCAAGAAGGGGCGGAGTTGATTGTCTTTCCTGAATGTTCGCTAAGTGGATATGTAAACCAAGAAAACGCAGAGACGATTCCTGGAGAAAGTACGAATCAACTCGTTACGCTATCAAAAAAATATCATATCTATATTGTTTCGGGTTTGGTGGAGAAAGAAGGCAACTTACTATATAACACGGCGATCCTCACTGGTCCAGAAGGATTCATCGGCAAATACAGAAAGATTCATCTCAATCACCATGACAAAATGTGGGCTACGAGCGGTGAGCAATGGATAACATTTGATCTCCCTATTGGTCGTGTTGGCTTATTAATGGGTTACGATGCCTTTTTACCTGAATCAGTCAGAATATTAACTCTCTTAGGTTGTGATCTTATTGCCTGTCCGTCGGCGATCAAAGTTCCAATTACTTTAGCACATTCTGGAACTCACGTGAAGCAAAATTATCCTATCCCAACATCAGCTGATCCCTATCATTGGCATCTCTATCGTGTTCGAGCAGGTGAGAATAATGTTTATTTAGCTTTTTCTAACTCCTATGATATGGAAGCTGGTTTTGTTGGAAAAAGTGGTATCTTTGGACCCGATACCTTTCACTTTCCACGAGATGAGTCCATGATCATGGATGAAGAAGGGATCACCTATTTACAAATCGATACAACCAACGAAGTAAGTGGCTATCCAACGAATGTTGTTCGGCGAAAAGACCTTGTTATGATGCGTCAGCCGCATGATTATAAGGATCTGATTCAAGTCAGTGAAGTAAAATCAATTATTAAGTGAAAACAGTACTGAACGGGAATGCAAACCAGTGATACTTGAAGACCCGTTTGCGGAAAATTTAAAAGTATGCGGAGGAATAGAAAATGATTGAAGTTAAACAGCCTGGGGAATACAGTTACGTCTTTAGTCGGTATTTGGATCCCATTGTTAAAGTACAACCGGGTGAAACCGTCGCTATCTATACAAAAGATGCCTTCGAAAACCGTGTGTCAAAAGAAACGGACCTGCCATCAAAAATTGTTGATGGCAACCCCAACCCACAAACAGGCCCGATATATATTGAAGGAGCTGAACCGGGTGACACACTGGCTGTACACATTTTGGACATTGAGGCCACGAGAGATTATGCCGTTAGTGCCCATATGCCAGGTCTAGGTGGACTTGCCCCTACTAGTTCCACACCGATGTTAAATGACCCCCTACCAGAAAGCGTCTGGCTCTATAAAATTGAAAATGGGATGGTCACTCACAATGAAAAAATGAGCTATCCATGGCGGCCTTTCTTAGGAACGATCGCCACAGCACCTAAGATGGAAGCCTTGTCTGCTTTAACACCTTTTGATAATGGCGGTAACATGGACACACCTGAAACAAAACCAGGCAACATTGTCTATTTACCTGTCAATGTACCCGGTGCCTACTTCTTCACGGGTGACTGTCATGCAGGACAAGGAGATGGTGAATTATGTGGATTTGCCCTTGAAATCTCTGCAAAGGTGACTGTTAAATTTGAACTTATTAAAGGAAAAGCGATCAAATGGCCACGTATCGAAAGTCCAACCGAAATTATGGTGATCGGAAGTGCTCGCCCTATGGAAGACGCGGCCCGTATTGCCTATTCTGAACTGATTGAATGGATGTGCGACGAATACGGATGGGATAAATTTGAGGCCTATCAAGCCTTAACACAAATCGGCAAACTCAGCGTTGGAAATATGGTGGATACTTACTATTCGCTTATAGCGAAGATTGAGAAGAAGTATTTGTGATGGGGATATTTATGGATGACAGGTACCGCAAAAGGACACTATCTGCTTAATAGTCTATGTCATATAGACGCTATGAAAGACATAGTTTTACTCCGATCTACCTAGATACTTGCTATTTCTGTTTAAAGCTCGGAATTTAGGTGGGTTGTATTTAATTATTTCAAACAGAAAAGAAATGGAATAATAAGGTATTTAATCTAATCCAAGAAACATTGATGTAAAGATAAAAATAATAGACAAAACGTTGAAAAAGAAAAACCCGCATCATCCTTCAAAAAGAGAAGGAGATGTGGGTTTTTGTATATTAGCCGTTGTCATCACTAAATAATCTGCAGGGTATATTAAAGAAGAATTTTTGGAATTACATACATTAATTTATTACCGTTACTATCCGTTTTTTTAAATGTGTGCTAGATTTAAAGATAACATTTTTAAATGATGGATTTTTCTAAATGATTGTTAAAGTATATTTATAAAGACATCTTATATGAAAAAACACGGATTAAGGAATAGATGACTTTTATTGAAGAATTAATATAAGGAAAGACAGAGGAGGTGGCAGACAATTGAGTGGTATAACAGTAAAAGAAGCCATGTCTATTGGAGCCTTAAAAAAATCAAAATTAGTGGCTGGGCATGAAGGGGTAAATAATATTATTACAAATGTAACGGTGATGGAAATCCCTCATTCCATTGAGTGGTTAAGGGGACATGAATTAATGATAACAGCACTCTATCAAATCAAAGATGACACATCAGAACAGTTAAAGTTAATAAGAGAAAGCAAAGCAAAAAATATCGCAGCACTTGCGCTTTGTTACCCGGGATTATATTATCATACATTAGATCAGCAGGTATTGGATCTTGCCAACAAACTCTCTTTACCAATTATTGAAGTACCCGTTGATATTGCATATATTGAAATCATAACCCCCTTGATTAATAGAATTCAACAAAATCATGTTACGGAATTGAACGAAACGATTCAATTGCAAAATAGGATGAATAAAATACTATCAATGGAATTAAATTTGTCCCAATTTATTCAAGAAATTAAAAGGTTTATCAATCAAGATATTTATATTTTTGATCAACACCGCCAATTACTCAAAAGTACAGTTGATGGGTTTGAAGAAAAAAATCATCTCTTTTGGGAAGATGTTACCAGAAACCATTTTTATTATGAAGAGATTAAGGGAATTGAGAAAAGCTTCGGATACCTAGTTATTCATCTATCTCAAGAACAAGTTGATTCCGTTCAACAAATCAAGTATTTGACGATAACAAATAGTTTATCGCTATTTTTTTCACATAATGATGCTATTAATAGGATTAAAGAAAATTACCAACAGAATATGCTAGTTGATTGGTTAAGTGGGCAAGATGTGGTCCCAAGTTATTTCTATAAAACAATTAACGAGCTGGGGCATAATTTCCATTACTTTCATTATCTTATGATGTTGTCTTTTTCCAATTCAGAATTATATGAGAAAAACAGAACAAAAATTGTACATTTTTTAGATAAATATCGGGCTCATTTAATTGTTTTTACACTTGGGCAACAAGTCATTATTTTAATATCCGAAACGTTCCACCATGACATTATGGAAATAATACACGCTATGCAGAATATAGCAGATAAAGATGTCTTGATTGCTTATACAAATAAAAACAAGAATTTATTCATTGAAGGGGTGAAATTGTATAAGGATTTAAGAAATGCTGTTTTTTTCATGAAACGGGTTCAAGCTCTACCAAAGATTATCTATACGCCTAGCTTTCCATTATTAACGGTGGCTCGTTCAGAGGCAATGAATAATGTTCGCACTACTTTTAATCGATTAATAGAGCCCCTACAGGAATATGATAGACAATCATCAAATGATCTCGTTTTAACTCTTGAATATTTACTGTTATATCCAAATCAATCAGAAATTCCAGATATTTTGCATATTCATCGTAATACCCTTACTTATCGAAAAACAAGAATAATTGATATATTAGGGTTTAATCCATTTGAACCTCCCTTGAAAGGACAATTTGAGCTTGTTATTTTACTAAGTTATGTAGATAGTCATGAATTTTAGCCCTATTTGGTCAGTTAAACAAAAAGGGCTTATTTATTTTGGTCAATTGCAATATTCACAAAAATATAAATTTACATGATAATTAAATTATTAGATGGGGGGAGGTTATTCGTACGTGAATCAAATAGCGAATCAAGAAGTAAACCAACCAGCGAATCAAACGGTTTCATCAGACGACTACTCTTTGGATAGGGTGCCTAAAAGTGAAAGAAAATCGATGTTTTCTATTTTATTGGTCCGGATAGGAGCCCTTACTTCAATAAGTCAATTTATGTTAGGTGCAACCTTAGGCTATGGCATGACTTTATGGCAGGCTTTTGTTGCTACGTTTCTTGGAAGTGTCATTTTACAAGTTGTATCAGTACTTCTGGGAATTGCAGGGGCTAAGGAAGGAATGTCTACAAGTTTGTTATCCCGTTGGACAGGGTTTGGAAGAATTGGATCTAGTATCATGGGACTTATTTTTGCGATTAGTTTAACGGGATGGTTTGGCGTTCAAAATGCTGTCTTTGCTCAAGGAATTGATAGTGTATTTGGAAATCGACTTGGGTTTACGCTAGCTGCTATCATTACAGGTATTTTCACGACATTACTCGTCTATTTTGGCTATAAAATGCTAGATTGGACAGCAAGAATAACAGTACCTTTATTTTTGATTGTGATGGGATATGGCGTCTTTCAAGTGTTAAAGGATTATAATTTCGCCCATTTAGCGACGATGAATCCACCTGGGCCAGCCCTCGGGTTAGGTGCAGCGATCACTATGGTAGCTGGCGGCTTTATCGTAGGATGTGTCACAACACCGGATTTTACACGATTCGCAAAGTCCTCAAAAGATGTTATTTGGATCACAGTTATTGGAACGTTTTTGGGTGAACTAGGTGTTAATTTAATTGCTGTTCTTATGGCCCATGCCGTGGGATCAGCTGAAATAATGGCCATCGTTCTAAAATTAACTGGTCTTATCGGAGGCATTATTGTTGCCTTTGCAACATTGAAAATTAATGATCTCAACCTTTATTCATCATCTTTAGGGATCACAACGTTCTTTTCATCTGTTTTTAATGTTCAACTGAATAGAGGAATGTTGACATTAGTTCTAGGTGTGATAGGTACATTACTTACGATTGCAGGTATATTAGATAATTTTACTGGCTTTTTAACGATATTGGGTATTGCCGTACCACCTATAGCTGGGATTATGACGGTTGATTACTATATCTTAAAAACAAATGAAGAAGAGCTGACCACTTCTAGAAAAGTTGGTGTATTACCTTCAAAGCTTGAAACAGTGAACTGGATTGGCATGATTGCTTGGATTGGTGGATTTTTAGTTGGCTATTTCATTACCTTTGGAATACAAGCTTTAACTTCAATCATCGCAGGCTCAATCATTTACTATATATTAATGATTCTTTTTAAACGTAAATAAATGCAAGGAGTGAGGAATATGTCACGATGGATTACAGAAGAGGATATTGAGAACTTAGCGGTAGGTGCAGCACTTCTTGGAACCGGTGGAGGCGGTGACCCTTATTTAGGTAAGCTCATGGTGCAAAAATGTATACGGGAAAATGGACCAATAGAGTTAATCGATCCTAACCAATTATCGGATCAAGATACTGTGATTCCAGTCAGTATGATGGGTGCTCCAACGATCATGACGGAAAAAATCCCCAATGGCGATGAGTCATTAAAATCATTACGATTGATGGAAAAACAATCGGGTGTGAAGGCAAATGCGACGATGCCTGTTGAGTGTGGAGGATTAAATTCAACTATTCCATTTGTTGTTGCATCGAAAGCTGGAATTCCAGTTGTTGATGCAGACGGTATGGGCAGGGCATTTCCTGAGCTTCAAATGGAAACTTTCCATATCCACGGAGTCTCTGCATCTCCGACAGCATTACATGATGAAAGAGGAAATGCTGTATTTTTAGAAGCTCAAGATAGTCCGATGATTGAACATATTGCAAGGGGAGTGGCTGTGCGGATGGGTGGTGTTGCTCATGCAGCAATGTACAAGATGACAGGAAAAGAAGTAAAAGATACATCGATTCATAATACGATGAGTTTATGCATTGATTTAGGCAAAGCCATTCGTGAAACACAAATCACAAAGCAAAACCCAATTGAAGTCATAAAACATGTGACGAAGAATTCTATATATGGCGAAGCCATTGTTCTGTTTGAAGGAAAGGTAACAGATGTTGAACGTAAATCAACAGATGGTTTTGTAAGAGGTAAGGCCACTGTGTCTGGATTGAAGTCGTTTATAGGTAAAACCTTACAAGTGGATTTTCAAAATGAAAATTTATGTGCTCAAATAGATGGCAAAGTTGTTGCTATGGTTCCTGATTTAATTACATTTTTAGATTCAGAAACTGGACTCCCGATTACAACGGAGGGTATGAAGTATGGTTTCCGAGTTATCTGTATAGGTATTCCAACGCCACCAATTATGCGATCTGATAAAGCCATTGAGGTTTGGGGACCTCGCTATTTCGGTTATGACATGGATTATGTAGAAATAGAAAAAATTCATGATAAGGAGGAAAGTCATGTATAAAATTGGTATAGATGTCGGTGGAACAAACACAGATGCCGTTGTATTAGATAAACAAAATCATGTGATTGCAGAAGTAAAATCCTCAACAACAGAAGATGTCGAGTCGGGTATTTATCAAGCATTAGAAAAAATATTGGAAGTTTCTCAGGTCGACCCAAAAGATATAGATACAGTGATGCTAGGAACAACCCATGCAACCAACGCTATTATAGAACGAAGCAGATTAACAAAAATTGCCTGTGTTCGAATTTGTTTACCGGCAGGAACTGCGGTTGAACCTATGTTTACTTGGGATGAATCTCTAAAAAAGGCAGCAGGAGATACTTACTATTTTGTACATGGAGGTTGTGAAACCGATGGACGACCTCTTGCTGGAGAACATCTTGATTATCAGGAATGTGCAGATATTTTATCTAAAATTAAAGAATCAGATGTGCAGTCACTGGCAGTTACAGCCGTTTTCTCTCCAGTCCTCGACACGTATGAAAAAGAATTTCAAAAAATCGCTTATGATGTTTTAGGAGAAGAATTCCCAGTTACAATTTCTTCAGAGATTGGAAGTATGGGCTTGCTAGAACGTGAAAATTCCGCAGCATTAAATGCCGCCCTCGTTAATGTTGCAAAAGCCGTTTCCGATGGACTGGAACAATCCCTTTTGAAATATGGTATAAACGCTCGCATCTATTTCGCGCAAAATGACGGGACGTTAATGGAAATGGAGCATGCGAAAAAATATCCTATTCTAACGATCGGTTCAGGTCCTACAAATAGTATACGGGGAGCAGCGGAATTAAGCGGTCTTAAAGATTGTATTATTTGTGATATTGGCGGAACAACGACTGATATTGGGATTTTAGTAAATGGGTTCCCTAGAGAATCAAGTGTCGCTGTTACCATAGGTGGCGTGAAAACCAACTTTAGAATGCCAGATATTGTATCTATCGGTATTGGCGGCGGGAGTATTGTCCGATTTGATGACGGGAATGTGACTGTCGGTCCTGATAGTGTTGGTTATAGAATTACTGAAGATGCAATTGCTTTTGGTGGAGATGTATTAACAGCAACGGATTGTTTGTTAGCCACGGGTCGAGTGCATATTGAACATCCGAATATAAATTTGGATCGATTAAAAACAATACCCCAATCTGTATTGGATCAAGCAGTATCCACGATTACTGCCCAGGTTGAAATGGCAATAGATAAGATTAAGACAAGTGCTGGTAGTGTACCAGTTGTTTTAGTTGGTGGTGGATCAATATTAATTCCTGGTGACATCGAGGGAGCATCTGAAGTCATAAGGCCAAAACATGCAGGATGCGCTAATGCATTAGGTGCTGCCATTGCACAAGTTAGTGGAGATATAGATAAAATGTATTCCATGGCAGGGGTTTCAAGAGAAAAAGTGCTTCAGCAAGCTTCAAAAGAGGCGAAGGATAAAGCAATTGCTGGAGGTGCATTAGCTGAAACTGTTGAGATCATCGACCTTGAGGTATTGCCGATGGCTTATGTAACATCTGAATTTGTACGCATCAAAGCTAAAGCAGCTGGTAAGATGAACATATAGAAAATAGTTGAAACACAAAAGAGGGGCGCTCCCTCTTTTTTGTGTTTTCTTAAGATGTTTTTGGTTTTTGTCACTTACTTTGGATTTTTATTGTATTACTATATAGTACAGGAATTATTAACATTATATGATCGAATTCCTTCAAATATGATTAGTTTAAAAGGGTTTAATTATGTAATTCATGAAGTAATACTTCCCTCTATGAGTCCTTTATTGGGCTTATTTTTTTGTCACAAAAATAGTAAAAGAGTCGATGCTCAGTAAAAAGTATGGACTCTTGATTGTTATTGATCCAAAAAAACTATTGTGTTGAGAATAGATAACTACCGTTTTTTCTTAGAAATAATTGTTAATCCTAAGGGGAGATTTGCAACTTTGATAAAACTATTTCAATATCTATTGCCTAACATTTAAACCTATTTATGTTTTTTGTTGAAAAATAGATTTAATCATTTATTAAAGCAGGATATTGCCAATCATCCCACTTTTCAAATAATAGTTGTTTTCATGTAATGTTGAATGATCTTTTTTAGGGAAAGAATCTACCACTTTATCGCTTTTCTTATCAACAGCTACAAAATCAATGTGAATACCTTTTATTTTTTACTTGAACTTAGTTCTTTTTTGGTCCAAATGTCTCCTACCTTCTTTTGAACACTTGGATCTTTTTACATTTAGTAGGACCCATGGGATTCGACTTTCATCAACACCATTTGAGCAATAATCAGTTTAATGAATCAAATGATTTTGCCTGTGGATCACTATTATCAAACCTTAATTTTCCTGTTTCGTAAGCATCAAAAGGTAGAACTTTTTTGTTTCATTTGTCATCGCCCTAACAGCCTGTCGGGAACTAGGTTCCTTTAAATATCTTAATATATAAAAAAACTGTATAGAGATTATTTACTCAAGATTAGGTACCATAGTTATCACAGACTTTTGCTCCAATAGATTATAACACCTCGTAAAGAATTTGAATGTTAGTTAAAACAGAATGTATTATTAGATTATTAAAATAATTTGTAAGAATATCTAACATTAAACTTGATCTTTAAAAATTGTGAAGTATAATTTGTCTACATTAATTCAATTACGCATTTTTTAATGCACCAACGCATTATTTTATAAAAATCCCGTAAAAATTAATCTTCAATAATTTACTACATTTTGTAATGGGAGGGGAATTAATGATAGGTGGATTAAGTCTTTCAAATGAGTTGTTATGGAAAACAATTGATAATATACCGAATCCAGTTATTGTAACATCGTTTAAAGGAGAGATTGTTGTTGCTAATCAAGAAGCAACTCCTTTAGTAATAAATAATAATATAAATGATTTCGGGAAATATTTAGTCGAAGAATGCTTAGAAAAAGATTTGATATTATTTGGTGAGAAATCTTATCGTAGTAAAAGTAAGGAAATTAATCAAGAATATATTGTTTGGTACTTAATAGATTTTACGGATTATATAACAATTCAAAAAAATAATGAAGAGCTATTAGAAGTATTTCAATCATCTAATGATGAAATATTTGTCACAGACGGTGAAGGAACGGTTTTAAAAGTAAATAAAGAAGGTGAGAAGCACTATAATTTGTCTGCTGATGAGATGATAGGGAAAAAAGCGGAAGATTTAAGTTTAGCCGGTTATTTTACACCTGCGCTTACACCAGATATCATTCAAAAAAGAGAAAAAATGTCTATTTTACAAACAACAATGGATGGAAGAAGTCTATATGTTACAGGAAATCCTGTTTTTGATAAAGACGGTGAATTGACTCGTATTATATATAATTGTCGTGACCTTACAGAATTAAAAGCTTTAGAAAAACGATTGGAAGATACAGAATTTCTTCTTACTAATTATAGAGTTGAACTTATGAAATTAGGAAAAAAAGAGGCATTTATACCGCTAACTTCACAATCTACCTTGATAAAAAAACTTGGAGAAGTGATAGGTAGAGTAGCCACTTTAGATTCAGCTGCATTAATATTGGGTGAAAAAGGCGTAGGTAAAAGTAACATTGCCAGAATTCTTCATGATTGGAGTCCACGTAAAGATGGACCATATATTAGAATGAAATGTAAAAAGATACCCGAAAATGTAGTAGAAAATGAACTATTCGGATATAAGAAAAAAAGTTCTATTAAAACAGGGGAAACCCAAGAAAAAGGGTTAGTTGAAATAGCTGATGGAGGGACACTGTTTATTGACGGGATAGATAATCTTAATTTAAGTATTCAAAAAAAAATCCTGCGCTTATTAGAAACAAAACAGTTTAATAGAGTCGGTGATAGTACGCTAAGAAGTTCTAATATTCGTCTTATTGCCTCCAGTAATCAAGATCTAAAATTACTTGTTGATTCAGGATATTTTCTAGAAGAACTATACTATCATCTTAGTGTTCTTCCGATTCAAGTACCGCCATTACGACAACGGTTAGAGGAGATCCCATACATTATTGACTACTTCATTGGTCAATATAATGAAAAATATGGATTAAACAAAGAGATCGATATTAAAGTTCGTGAAAGATTCTTATCTCATCGTTGGCTTGGTAACATAGATGAATTAAAAGATATTATAGAAGGTTTAGTGTTAACTTCAAAAAATCAAGTTATACGTGAATCCGATCTTCCAGACTACATTAAGCCTTACGAAAAACCACAGCTTGCGATTAGTGTGCATCGTATTATTCCTTTAAAACAGGCAGTGGAAGTAGTTGAGTTAGAATTATTAAAAAAAGCATATAAAGAATGTGGATCAACTTATAAAATGGCTTCTATCTTAGAAGTCAATCAATCTACTATTGTTAGAAAGATGAATAAAATAAAGAAAAGTTTTCAGGAGAAATAACAAAAGTTATTGAATATTGACCAATCTAAATAAAGAGTCTAATTTGAGGAGGCGATGTAACACAAACACACTTAAAAATATCTAAATATTGATAATATAAAAAATAGGAGGATTAATAATGGGAAATAAAAATGAAACAAAATTTGAATTGCCTAATGCAGTTGAGATGCCAAGGTATAGTGGTATTCGTAGTTTTATGAGGTTGCCGTATGAGCAGGAGATTAGCGGAAAGGATTTTGTTATTTTAGGTGCTCCATTTGACACAGCAACAACTTACCGGTCAGGCACGAGATTTGGTCCAGAGGCAATTCGACGTAGTTCAGTTCTGTTAAGAGCAGCAAATGTTTATCATAATATACGACCTTCAGACTATCTAAATGGAGTAGATGGTGGAGATGTGATGACTATTCCAGGCAATACAGAAAGAAGCCATAAAAAAATAACTGATCATGTCAAAGCATGGGTTGAAAAAGGTGTTGTACCTATTATACTAGGTGGGGATCACTCTATTTCTTTACCCGATTTACGAGGTGTTGCAAGTATACACGGACCACTTTCATTAATTCATTTTGATGCTCATGGAGATACATGGGATGAATATTGGGGTGAAAAATATACACATGGTTCACCATTTAGACGTGCTATGGAAGAAGGATTAATAGATCCTTCAAGATCTATTCAAATTGGTATGCGAGGAACCGTCTATGACCCCAATGATATTAATGAAGCTCGCGATCTAGGTTTTCAAGTCATTACATCAGATGAAATAAGAGAAATTGGTTTAAATAAAACTATGGATTTGGTCAAGGAAAGGGTAGGACAGAATAAAGTATTCTTAACCTTTGATATTGACTTTTTAGATCCAGCATTTGCCCCAGGAACAGGGACTCCAGAAATAGCGGGATTTTCTAGTACAGAAGCTCAGTCAATGCTTAGAAGGCTGGCAGGTATAAATTTCGTTGGTTTTGATATTGTTGAAGTACTCCCAGCGTTAGATCCTACTGAAATAACCGCATTGACTGCTGCCACTGTAGTATTTGAATTCTTGAGTTTATTAGCTATTGCAAAAAAAGAATCGATTTAGGGAAGTAAGTAAAAGCTTAAACTTAAATTAATTCTATGTTTGAATATATGATATTGGAGATAGAAATTAACTATGGTTATACAAGAGCTTCCTAAAATGAACAAATAATGTGAGTTATTGAATTATAACTTTGTTCGGCTAATGAGGATGGTAATTAAAATGAAACGATTTGAAAATAAGACCGTTTTAATAACTGGTGCAGGAAGTGGAATAGGAAAAGAAACGGCACTGTCATTTGCAAAAGAAGGTGCCTATATTCTATTAAATGATTTGGAAAGTAATCCAAGAATACATCAAGTAGCAAAGTTACTTGCGGAAAGAGGTGTTAGTTATGAACTGAAATTGGGTGATATTTCGAATGCTGATAAGGTTAAAATGATGTTTAGTAATATAGAAAGATTAGATATTCTCGTTAATAATGCTGGTTATCTTAGTGAAACGAAGATAATTGATATGACTAATATGGAATGGGATAGAATGATTAAAGTTCATTTGTATGGAACATTTTATTGTACAAGAGAAGCAACTAAACTAATGCTTAAAGAGAAAACGGGTAGAATCATTAATGTTTCCTCAGATCTTGGACAGATAGGTTGTGAGAATCTGGTGCATTATTCTGCAGCTAAGGGAGGTATCATAAGTTTTACAAAAGCGTTAGCTCGAGAATTGGCTTCTAATGGAATTAACGTTAATTCAGTTGCTCCTGGTGGAACATTAACTCCTATGGTTGAGAAAATGGGAGATAATTACATTCATAATGAAGGGAAAAAGTATCCACTGCTTAGACTTGGAACCCCAAGTGAGATTGCTAATGTGATTTTATTTCTTGCTTCTAATGATTCAAGTTTTATGACGGGACAGATAATAGGTGTTAATGGTGGAGGCGTAATGAATGGGTAATAAATAAAAGGGGGGAAGTTGAATGGGATTTTATAAATTTATTGGATATGATAAAGATGGTGAAATTAGTACACTTTCTACAACCTTAAATAAAGAAAAATTAAATACATTTGAAGTTGTTTTAGCAGCTTTAGGATTCAACGCACCTGCTTGGGTTGCAGCATCCTCGATGTCTATTTTGTACTTGATTTCTGGACAGGCTGCTCCTTTAACTATATTAATAGCTTATTTTTTTCCAATGTTAACATTAGCTTTATGTATGGTTTATTTAATAAGGCACGCTCCTTCGGCCGGTGGTATTTTTACCTTTGCTCAAAAATTTATCCATCCGCATGCATCTACTATCCTTGGATGGTCCTACGTTGTAGCTTGTTCTACGGTTACTGCAATGACAACGGTTATTGGTTCATCTTATATTCAAACCCTGATTCCTAGCTTAAAAGGTGAGTGGGAAGCCAAAATAATTGGAACAATTTTACTTCTTTTTTTTCTTGTAATTTGTCTTAGAGGCATTGAGTTGACTGCAAAGGTTGCAGGAGTTTTTCTTATTTTCGAAATAACAGTAGTAGCTGGGTTAGGAATTTGTGGTATTGTTTCGCCTCATGTTGAAAACCAGTCATTTTTTGCATTGTATTCTCCATCTTCTGTTGGGGGGTGGTCAATAATTGGGCCAGGAGTTTTATTTGGTGTTTGGATGTTAGCAAACTTTGATTCTGCTATAAACCTTATTGAAGAAGCTAAAGTTCCTGTAAGAACAATTCAACGTTCACTTGTTCTTGTGTTATCCATTGCGTTTGTCGTATATAGCCTTGCAGCTATCGGTTGGCAATATGCAGTTCCTGTCAAAAAACTTGCGGCAATCGTTGAAAATGGAAATGGGGGACCAATTGCTGCAGTTGCACAGCAATATTTGCCTTCAAGTTTAAGTTGGATAGCAATCTTTGTTGTCATAACTTCTGCTACGGCAGGCTTGCAAATTTCAATGACTTCAGGATCTAGAGCAGCATATAGGATGAGTGTAGAAGGTCATCTACCAATGTTTTTAAGTAAAGTAAATAAACATAAAGTACCATGGATTATTAATTGTGGTATAACTATTTTCTCTATTATTGCCATATGGATAAAACCGATATCGAAGTTACAATGGTATTATGATGTTGTAACAGCTACTCTAGTGTTATCTTATGTATCAGTATTAATGGCTTTTATTTTATTAATCTTTAAAAGAAAAACTAAATTATTAGCAGTATGCACATCCATTCTTCCTTTACTAGCCATAGCTGTTCTTTCTTATATATTCTATACAGCTGGTGCAAAACCTGCCGTTCCAAGTGATTTATATCATGCATGGTATTTAGGAGGAATAGTCGTTGTGAGTGGTATCGGTTTAATTATTTACGAGATAAAAAGTAAGAAAATTAGAAATAATAATAATGATGAAAATTTAGAAGAAAAGAAAAACATATTATAAAAAAATTTCGGAATGGAGAAGTTTTTATAAGAATAAACAATAAGGGTGAAAGTTAATGAAAAATATTAAATGGCCAAATAAAGCTAAAATGGCATTAACATTAAGTTTTGATGTTGATGCTGAATCTGGCTGGATTTTAAATGAGGAAAATAAACAAAGGTTATCTTTATTGTCTGCTAGTGCCTATGGAAGAAGAGTTGGTATTGATAGGATATTAAGATTACTTAAAAAATTTGACTTAAAAGCACAGTTTTTTATTCCAGGATATACGGCTGAAATTGATGAGAATATAGTTCGAAAAATAGATGAAAATGGTCATTCTATTGGGTGTCACGGTTATTATCATGAACGAACAGAAACCCTTTCCTATGAGAAAGAAGATAGTATTTTCCAGAAGTCAAAAGCTATATTAAGTAAGATTACTGGAAAAAATCCAGTGGGTTATAGAGCTCCCCTTTGGGAAATAACTCCTCAAACATTAGAACTTCTTAAAAAGAACAAGTTCTTGTTTGATAGTAGTTTGATGGGAGACGATGTACCTTATGTCGTTCCAGTAAATGGATATAAATTACTAGAATTGCCGGTTGCTTGGTTACTAGATGATTGGGAGCAATTCCATTATTCTGCTGTTCCACAAAATGGCACGGTAATTGAAGAGCCCGATAAAGTATTAAGGTTATGGAAAAAAGAATTTAGCGCTCTTTATGAAGATGGTGGCTACTTTTTGCTTACTATGCATCCTGAAGTTATTGGAAGAGCTTCACGTATTAAAATGTTAGAAGAATTACTTTCATTTATCAAATCTCATGAAGGAGTATGGTTCTGTACACCAGAAGATATTTATAGGGCTTGGCAAGATAATAGATTAGAACTTAATGAGTATCCATATTGAAAATCAGCTCACTTAATATATAGGGGTTAGAAAGAGGTGTCACCAATTGAATACTTTAGTAACAGGTGGATTGGGATTTCTAGGATCAACAATTTCGAAATTACTTTCTGAAAAAGGAGAGACAGTCATTTGTTATGATCAAAGATCATCTAACGGTGAAAATAAACAATCAATTTATAATGTACAGGGCGATTTAAGAGATTTACCTTTTATATTAGAGACGATTAAAAATTATAATGTGGATAAAATTATTCATACAGCAGCAATTTCTCATCCTTATTTTTCTAGAAAAATTCCATATCAAACTGTAATGATTAATGCTGTAGGAACTACTAATATATTTGAATCAGCTAGATTAACAGGAATTAAGCGTATTGTTAATCTTAGTTCAGAATGTGTCTACGGAAATAACCGTGAATTAGGAATAATTACCGAAGAAGCACCACTTAATCCAACAACACCATATGGAGTTACAAAAGTATTTACTGAAAAAATGGGACAAGTATATAATAACTTATATGGCATGGAAATTATATCATTAAGACCGGGTTGGATCTATGGTCCTGGTCAATTTATGCAATGTTATATGAAAACATTGTTACGTAATGCTATTGATGGATTGCCAACATACGAAAAAAACGGGAAAGATTATTTATTTCAGTATGTCCATGTAAAAGATGTTGCAAATGCGTGTATTATAGCAGCAGATGTAAATATACCTTCTCTACAACATAATGTATTTAATATAACTGGTGGTAATCAAATAAGTTACGGTAATTTGGTAGAAAGAATAAAGAAAATATTTCCCCTTGCTCAAATAGAAATCGGGGGTGGCACAATTGATGTATTAGACCAGAACGCTGAATTTGAAATTAGAAGAGCTAGAGAGGAATTAGGCTTTGTTCCCCAAATTTCATTGGATGAAGGAATAAATGAATATGCTAAATGGCTAGAAAAACATGAGTACTAATGAAAATTAAACCCGTTATTTAAATATTTGTAATTAGGTATTGAAGAGGTTGTTAAAGATATCGGGAGAATTTGAGGTAATAAATTAGTTGTTCCTCTGTTCCGAGGTGCCTACCACGACCCGAGTTAGGTTAGAAATCCCAGTGTAAGATGTATTATGAAATCTACAATACCTACGAAAAGATCGAGTAGGTAATTATAAATGTCAATTATATTCAAAAAAGTACAGAATTCTCCTAAATAAAGAAGTTTTCCGTGCTTTTATGGTTTAGTTAGTGTGGCGATATTGTTTTTACCACTTCATTTTTTAGTATTGTCTGTGGTGATTACAACATTTACGAAGGAGCCGTTTTGTTTTTTTTTAGATGTTGGATAAAGGAACTAGTGCTTATATGATAGATGATAGAGGGAATAGGGAACTTCTCTATGGTGATGTACTTCCTTCTTTTTATTGGACATATGTTTTCAAGATGGAATGATGGTGGGCATTATCGCAAAGTACAGTGACAGGTACCGCAAAAGGACATTATCTGCTTAATAGTCTATGCCATATAGACACTATGAAAGTCATAGTATTACTCCGATCTACCTAGATACTTGCTATTTCTGTTTGAAAGCTCGGAATTTAGACACTAAAGTAAATGTTTTGCGTAAAGAAAACAAGATTAAATTATGAACTGCACCCTAAACGTTAGACACCAACTAACAATGTGAGGTGCAGCTTTTTTATGCGGAAAAAATGTTTTTAGAAGGGGTGGATGGTAACAAAACCCCGTAATATCAATTGGTGTGTCACACATAATGGTACCGGGTGCCGCCACTTGTACCAGAAAAAATACTTATGAGGATTTTAACAACGAAAAGACAGAATTGTCCTTTACTATGATGAAAATCAAGTGTTTGTTTTATTTGTATGATCCAATAAGCTCATAATTGTGAATGGAGATGATCTCCCATCCCCCTTCCATGAATAAACTCTTTTTAAGCAGATCCTTTGTTTTCCTGCTTTAATTGTCTTCCTTCTTTTCCATTCACAAGATGGGCTAATAAAGCGAGTAACGGAAAGGCGATGCCGATGGATAACGCTGTTGCCGCATTAAATTGAAAGTAACTATAGCTTCCAATAAATGAACCAAGCGCTCCTCCAAAAAAGAACATGGTCATATATAAACCATTTAAGCGATTTCGGTGTGACGCACTTAAACTATAGATAACTTTTTGGCCAGCAATTAAATTTCCTGAGACACCGATATCTAATATGATGCCTGATATGATTAATATAACAATGGTGAGTAGAGAATGACTTTTAACGAAAAATAAGATGCCGACTGAAAGTATGACGCATATCATGGATACATTTGTTAATGAGTAAATGTATCCTTTATCCGCTAATTTACCGAAAGTAGAGGTCAATAAGGCTCCCGCTATTGAAACAAAACCAAATAATGCAATTTCTGTATTTGTAAAATCTAATGAACGTAAAAGAATTGGAACGACGGTCCAATAAAGGCTGAAGGTTGCAAACAAGCAAGCATGATAAAAACCTCTTTGTTTTAAAGGTGATGTGTTTTTAAGAATTTCAACCATTGAAACGATTAACTTGGAATAGGTTAAGTTCTCAGATTCAACATCAAAGTTTGGTAGAAACTTAGTCACCAACAGTAATATTATAAGTAAAAGGATTGTTGAAAAGAGAAATACCGTTCGCCATCCAAACCAATTGGTTATTTCGATGGATAGTGGTCGTGCAATCATGATGCCAATCAGCAAACCGCTCATCACTTTTCCAACATAGTTACCAATTTCTTGTCTTGGTGCTATTCTGGCTGCGATCGGAACTAATATTTGAGCGGCACAAGCGCTAATGCCAATTAATCCTGTCAAAAACAAGAAAAGCATTTCATTTGTTGCGATCGCTGCAAATGCCGAAGCAATGATCGTAATACCTAATAAAGTAACAATTATTTTTTTGCTTTTAATGAGATCTGCCATTGGTACTAAAAAGAACAACCCTAAACCATAGCCAACTTGAGTCAATGTCGTGAGCAGACCGGATAAATGAGAAGACATATGTAGATCTTTTGAAATGAACTCAATGATAGGCTGTGTGTAATATAGATTAGCAACAAGAGAACCACAGCTTATAGCCAATAAAAAGATAAGAAAATTTGTTTTTCGATGCATCATATCATTCCTTTAATTTTATTTTGGTACGACCGTTCCAAAAAAGTTAAAATAAAAAATTTATAGTGATGCAATGGTCTTATCAACTAACTTAAATGCTAAAAGTTTGTCTTTTTTAAATTTTGACATTAGGTTGATACTATGATTGAGACTTAATAACGAGTAAGCAATCAATTGAATATCTTCCTCTTGAGAAATTTCATGTTTCTTTTGTCCTTTTTGAATGACTTGTTTAAACATGCTCTCCAATTCATTAAAATCATTAATTATGGTCCTTTCAATGGAAGGGTCGATGTGACCAATCAATAATGATGAATTCGTAATCATGCAACTATAGGGTGTTCTATCGGAATACACTTCTTCAATATGTCTATAAAAATACAATATGAGTGATTCTTTTGCACTATCCTTTGAAAATAATAATTTTTTCTTTTCCAACCCGCGATTCTTATAATTTTCTAATACAAGTGCAAATAATTGATCCTTATCTCCAAAACTATCATAAAGTGTTGATCGGCTGATCTCCATTGTTTGTATAAGGTCAGAAATGTGTGTTGCCTCATATCCTTTATCCCAAAATAGGTACATAGATTTGTCAAAAGCTTTCGTTTTATTAAAATCTGGTTTTATTTCCAAAAACATCACCTTTGATTGGATAACCACAGTATAAATATTTTGGTACGAAAACTCCAAAAAGGTGCTTAGTGTGGTAAATAGATCAAAATAAAAAGAAAGATCACCGTTTTCATAGTAAATGGAAGGACCTATCACAGAACTTCCAATTACCTAACCCCACCATAAGGGATGAAAACGGTGGTCTATGGAGCAGCTTTCATCCATCGTTTTGAAGAGTCCAATTCCTACAAACAAATTCAATTATTAGAAAAGAAAACCAAAGATATATTTGTTCAGACTGATGGAGCTTTCATACTAAGTGTTTCTAGAATAGGTGTTGTGACGGGTTCAAGTCAACGAAGTCAAGATGATGCTCAGTCTTCTTGTTTATAACTTAACCAAACAGCTGTGAACATTGACTTTCCCAAAGGGACAAAAGACGATGCAACTTGAAACCATCCGCACCCGGATTATTAAAGCGGCGAGTAAAATTATTATCAAGTTTTAACTATCAGAAATTCTTTTGGAAGACAATAGCTACAGCTGGAATAACGCATTCTTTTAACCATATTCAGTTTGAATAGAATCATGTTTTTTGATTTGTTTTAAAAAAATCTAATATATTTTAAAACAATATAAAAAAGCGGGAAATTTTTTTAAAAAAATATAAATAATTATAAAAAATTAAAAATAATATGTTAGCATTTCTTACATTAGCCTTGTATTTTTTAATTTTTTAAAATAAAATATAAATTATTAAAAGTTTTATAAATGTTTCATCCGTTTTAAATATTTAAAAATAGGAGGAGTTGACAGTGACTAATAAAGAACAAATACTCCATCACTATAAGTCAACTGCAGATATGATTGTTGAAACGTTTGGTGAGAATTGTGAAGTTGTTATTCATGACCTAACCAATCTAAATGAATCTCTCATTTACATAAAAGGAAATGTGACGGAGAGACAATTGGGGGCACCAGCCACGGATCTAATATTAAAAGAGCTTTATAGATTTCAAAATGATGTGAAAGATAAATTTGGATTCATGGCGAGGACAAGCTCTGGAAAGATTATTAAAACATCTATGACATTTATTAGAGACAATGATGAAAATGTTATAGGGTGTTTAGGAATTAATTTTGATATAACGGATTTGATTATGGCAACAAGGGGTCTTCAATCGATATGCAAAACAAGCGGGATTGAGACGATTGATCAGCAATTTACTGAAGAATACTATCCAAAATCTATCGAAGATGTATTTCAACATGTTATAGACCAAACAGTACAACAATTTAATGTGTTTGGAAGTAGTATGAGTCGTGAAGACAAACTGCGGTTTGTAAGAATGCTTGATGAAAAAGGAATCTTTATGATTCAAGGAGCCATTGAAAAAGCAAGTGAAATATTACATGTATCCAAACAGTCTGTTTATAACTATTTAGATGAAATTCGTAGTATAAAGTCTTAAATATATAAAAAATTGATGGGGTGAAAGAAAATGAATGAAATGATTTATGGTAATACACCATGTTTTTTAGGAGCTAAAAATGTATCTAACGGAAAAGGTATTGATCAATCCGATGTTGTTGTTTACGGTGTGCCTTGGGAAGGTGCAGTAACTTGGGGAGATTATACGGGATGTGAGCAAGGTCCAAAGGTGATAAGGCTTTGTTCAGCACGTTATAGTGGTTATTTACCAGAGCTTGACGATATAGATGTATTTGAACATTTAACGTTAGCAGATATAGGTGATATCGATGTTATACCTGCTGATGTTCCAAAAACAATTGAAAGGATTGATGATTTTTCAAAGAAAGTTTGGGATTCAGGGAAATTTCCAATTGCTTTAGGTGGAGATCACGGCATAACTTACCCTATAGTTAAAGGTTTAACTCGATCACTCGAAGGTAAAAAAATTGGCATTATTCACTTAGATACGCACTACGATAATATGCCATCTCATAACGGTGATGAATTTGCTCGTTGTTCACCCTTTGCTCGTATTTATGAATTAGACGGCGTCCGAAATGAAAATATTATCCATACTGGGATTCATGGGCCAAGAAATAAACCGGAAAGTGGTCGCTTTGCGAAGGCAGCTGGTGCAAAAACAATAACGAACCGAGATATACGTAGGGCAAACGATCTAGTTCAGTTAGCTGATGACATTTATAAGCAAGCAAGTGAAGGGGTAGATGCGGTATATTTAAGCATTTGCAGTGATGTTCTCGATTACGCTTTTAATCCAGGTGGACCTGTAGATGGGAATGGATTGACTTCTTATGAGTTATTAACACTTGTATATGAGTTCTGTAAAAAGGGTATCATCGGTATGGATTTTGTAGAAGTTTATCCTCAACAAGATCCTAATAAATTTTCAGCACACTTAGTTTCAACTGTAGCTTTGTATGCGATGGCAGGCGTCATACTTAATAAACAAAACCAAGTTGAACAAAATGCAGTTCATGCTAAATAATAATAGATTGACTTTCTTACAGAATACAATGAATTACAACAAAAGAGTTGTCAGATAATGATAACTCTCTCTATACATTATAAAGTTTGAAAATTCAAAAATATGTTAATTCTTACCGGAATTATTGATATAGTGGAGGTTTTCTGATGAAAAAAATATTTATGTCTGTTTTAGTTTTAACACTTTTACTTATTGTCTTAGTTGGTTGTGGTTCGAAAGGATCAGATAGTTCAAGTAGCTCAAAATCGGATAGCACATTAGAAAATGCTAAGAAAAAAGGTGTTCTTGTGATTGGTTCATCTAATGATGCTCCATTCGCTTTTATTGATCAAAAAACAAAGAAGTTTTCAGGAATTGATGCTGAGATTATAAAAGAAGCTGCCCGTCGATTAGGCATACCAAAAGTAGAAATGAAAGAAATAAAATTCGAAAATTTATTGCTGGAACTGAATCAAAAGAATATTGATATGGTAACAGACGGCATGTATGTCACACCTGAACGTGAAAAAATAGCTAAGTTTACAAATACTTGGTACAAAGAAGGTGAAGCGCTTGTTGTTGGAAAGAATTCAACGATCAAAGGCATTGCTGATTTAAAAGATAAAATAGTGGGTGCACAAAAAGGATCAGTATTCTTAAATTTGGCCAATAAATTGCAAAAAGAAGGAAAAATTAAACGAGTTGTAGTTTTTGGCTCGCAATCTGAGCTCTTCTTAGCAGTTAAAACAAACAAGATTCAGGCAAGTATTGTTGATGGATTCGTAGCAGCTTACAGTCTTCAAAATGATAATTCTTTAAACTTAAAACTCGTATCACCATATAAACCACAAAATACGGGGATTATTGCTGCAGCCGTTCGAAAAAATGATACAGAACTCTATAATGCGATAAACAAACAAATTGATGAATTAAAAGAAAATGGTTTTATCCTAAAAGTCTTTAAAAAATATGGTGTGACAAAGGATTACTTTGTTCCAGTTTCTGAAGAAAAACATTAATTTTTATAATAAAGAGGTGTATATATGGATGTACTCAATAATTTAGATTTTGCGACGGCTTTCCGTGCGCTTCTCCCTGATCTTCTGGGAGGGCTATGGATATCAGTAGAAGCTACGGTTGCCGGATTTATACTTGCCGTTGTCATTGGAGTACTGATTGCTTTAGGACGACTATCTAAGTCAAAACTACTAAATGGAATTCTGGTAGTATTTTTGGAAATCGTTCGAGGAACCCCTTTACTTGTCCAGCTTGTTTATATGTATTATGTTGTACCTTTATTGATTATGCTTGTTGTACAATTTTGGCAACCAAGTTTTCAGTTTACCTTCAGTCCTTTTCTCGCAGGAATGCTTGGATTAGGAATAAATTACGGCTGCTATCTATCGGAGGTCGTTCGCTCAGCTATTTTATCAATTGATAAAGGACAAACCGAAGCGGCATTAGCTTTAGGATATACAAATCGGCAGTCCATGTGGTCTATTGTCATGCCACAAGCAATACGGAATTCTGTACCTGTGTTCGGTAATTACCTTGTTATGATGATTAAGGACACGTCCCTCCTTGCTTTTATCACTGTTAGTGAGTTATTACTGCGTACACAAACTTATGCATCGCAAACATTTTTGACGATTGAATCTTATACAATATTGGCACTTGCTTATTTAGTTATTAGTCTACCATTAGCACAGATTATGCGCTTATTAGAAAAGAGGTTGTTAAAACATGGTTAACGCGATGATAGAAGTGAAGCAGTTGCATAAATCATTTGGTTCAAATGAAATTTTAAAAGGAATTGATTTTGAGGTCAAAAAAGGTGAAAAAATAGTCATAATTGGACCATCAGGATCAGGGAAGTCAACACTATTAAGATGTTTAAATTATTTAGAGAGACCGACTTCCGGAAGTGTGAAAGTTGAAGGTCAATATTTTGTAGAACCTCAAAATAAATTTAGTGAAAAGCATGTTGCCTCTCTAAGAACTGAAATTGGCATGGTTTTTCAACGGTTTAATCTTTTTCCAACCATGACAGCTCTTGAAAATGTCATAGCTGCACAAGTGAAAATACGAAAAAGATCAAAGGAAGAGGCCCGAAAAACGGCTGAGCACTATTTAAATAAAGTCGGACTAGCTGAAAGAATGGATCATTATCCGAGCCAACTTTCTGGTGGGCAGCAACAACGTGTCGCTATTGCAAGGGCACTCGCTATGGAGCCAAAGGTCATGCTTTTTGATGAAGCGACTTCGGCACTTGATCCTGAATTAGTAGGAGAGGTTCTAAAAGTAATACGTGAATTGGCTGATGAAGGAATGACGATGGTCCTTGTCACGCATGAAATGAAGTTTGCAGAAGAAGTGGGAGATCGTATTATTTTTATGGATAATGGTTTTATCGTTGAAGAAGGGCATCCGAAGGAATTCTTTCGTAATCCTAAGAATGAGCGGACAAAAGCTTTTATTAGTCAGGTGGAGCATCCAGAGAATATGGTAGCGCATTAATCTAGAGTACCTGATTTTGTATGATTGGAAAAGAAACGCCAATATGTGTCTTAATCTTTAGATAAAGGATGGATTAAATGAGTGATGAAGCAATAAAACCCATTTTAATTAATGAAATTTTGGTTCGTCTCTTTAACCATGTTTACAGAGTAATAGATCAAAATGCAGGTGAAAAAGGTATCGAATGTGTTAAAAGAGGTATTGCATTAATTGGAGACAATAGAGTCTCGCAAATAAGAAATGCAATACGTGATATAGAAAATTCAGATCTATTGATGGGAATCATTGAAGAGCAATATGCTTTTACACAAGAAAAAATAGATACAAAAAAACAATTAACGATATACGGTTTAATGGCTGTGTTATTTGAATATATTTCTAAAGAAGTAGTTGACACCTTTGGTGAAAAAGGTGAAGATCTTATGAGAGAAGGCGTGACACATTTTGGATTGGAACGTGGACAAGATATTGCAAGAAGGGCAGAATTAAGGGGTCAAGTGAATAATACGCAAAATTATCTTCATAATTACGATATGGGTAGAAGCGACCTTTTTGAATATGATACGATTTATAGAGAGAATGAAATAGAGCAGACCTTTCATCGTTGTCCTTTTGGAGAACAATGGAAAAATGATGACATGGGAGAGTATGGCATATTATATTGCCAAGTTATAGATCCATCTATTGCAAAAGGGTATCATTCCTCTTTTCAAGTTATCCACGATCAATATATTATTAATGAAGGAATTTGTCATTTTAAATTCCAACTTTTAGATAACCCACAAACTGAAAACAAACATTAAGTGAACCAATTGAAATTCAGTGGATTGTTCCTTATACTCCAAAAAAATTCAAACTCCAGTCATACATCAAATCTATCTAATTCCTGATTTAAGCTTGAATTTTTTGTTTGAAGGTTTAAATGTAGGTGACAGGTAACGCAAATGACTTTAACGCCATAATAATTCACCTCATATAGACACTTTCAAAAACTAGTTTTTTTCTAATCTACTTGGCTAATTACTACTTCTATCTTTAAGCCAAGAATCTAGAGGCAACCTTTATGCTCGGCACATACAATGAAAAACTAGCCCAAGTTCACACCTAGGCTAGTTTTTTTGCCTTATCTTCATTTTTACCTTTTTTTCTGCTTTGTAGGAAACACCAAGTTATTGACAAGAGGATAGCTACCCTTTAATATAATCCGAACGTATATTCTCGCATTTATAAGAGGCTTATCATGTGGCAACTATTGTTCAGGGCATAGGTTTAAAAGGGCTAGAATAAGGTCAAGGTCGAGGTACAAGTGATGCCGGGTAAAGAAAGTGTCTGTATTGTATGTTTGCCAGATGCGCGTGTGAAAGAGTCGAAGGAAAGAGTGGTTGGTGCACTCTATTCGCTAGAATGTGAGTTTCCAGATAAGAAAGAGATGAATCTTTCCCCCGCGGAACATAGGAGAAATAGCCAGGTGTTTGATTTGACTATAGCCGTTGGGATGGTGAAAGATGTTAATCATTTTCAAGATAAAATACCTGATGATGCTGCGTTCTTAGGTGCTTGTCACACGATGGAACCATTAAACCGATGGAAGGGACTTCCCGTCATTTTTGCCGCAAAGAAAAAACGACTCTATCTCCCTATTATTCCAGACTTGCCTTTGACAGGGTGGGCATTAATCTCTATTTTGTCCATTGATTAGAGGAGCTGCTGTAAACACTTTTTGGACAACTAACTCTCCATACCTCTACAAACACCTCAGGGGGGGCAACTTTAAAGTTAACGATTAAAGAGGGAATAAAACGAATGACAAACAAATAACAAGGTAGGTAAAGTATGGGTAGAAAAAAGCGCATTTAGCTGCCAAACTATTTTTACCATGTTGTCTGCCGTGGAAATCGTAAGGATCCTCTATTCAATAACGCTTCCGATTTTCTGACCTTCATGAATATTCTTATGAAAGTTTATGAAAAACCTTTTTTTGATTTGATCTCCTACTGCTTGATGACAAATCACTTTTACTTGCAATTAAGATCTCTAGAATACCTATTTCAAAAATCATGTCCCTCATTAATAAGTGCAATGTAAATTATTACAATACATGTTACCACCTAACAGGCCATGCATTCCAATATCGTGTCAGGCACCGCAAAAAGACACTTTGTTCAATAAGTACACCTTGCACAGACATTGGTATGGTAATTAGTCTTTTGTTAAGCTTAAGTTTTGATATCCTTCTTAATTCTCCTTACACCTAATCGTTTACCAAAAAATAGTTGTTAAAATGTGATAATTCAAAAAATATGTTAGAAAACCTTACAAACTTGTTGCCGAGTCTTTTGTATTCACACTATACTTAGTTACAAGAAGAAGGACAACAACATATAGGTTTTCACAATTTGTTGAAAACAACAATGCTGTCTAGGGTTCCGTTTAATAGCTTATATTAAAGCCAGGTCCGAGAGAGAGCGTACGGAAATTTCGTATACACGGAAGGACAAAAGCCTGGGAGAATGTAAACCATTCTCCCGGGCTTTTTTTAGTGCGCCCGGCATGGGCGATAACTTGGTGGTGAAAGTCCACTACAGGCTTGGCAGTAGGAACTGTTAGCCAATGGCAAGGGTGTCCTCCGTGAGAAGGAATCTGAAGGAAGCCGGAGGCAAATTCTCGAACTGACGAACAGAAACTATATACAAGGCTGAATTGGGACGGACGAGTCTGCTAAACATGATAAAGTCCAATACTGCCCGAATCCCATACAGTAAATATAGCAGTTACATGAGAAGAAGGTTATCGCTCTTACCCGGGGAGGTCTCATGGACGAGCAATTTACGCTTGGTTGAAACAAGATTTATCGTGAGAAGTCAGCAGAAGTCATAGTAGTTTCCGCTGGAAATGAAGGACTGAACAATCTTAAATCTTGGAAAACAAGGAGGTGTAGGCATCACCGCCTAAGCGCAGAAAACATCGCGGTACATACCAAAAGATGACTACCTATGAAGAAATAGGTTGGAAACCGAAAGGTACATAGGAGTGCGTAGGGATGCCAACATGGATATGAAAGAACAAGATGGTATCAATCAAATCAATAAAGTTATCGCAAACGAGAATCTTTGGAAAGCATATGAAAAAGTGAAAAGTAACAAAGGAGCTCCCGGAGTTGATGGGATTACTGTATACCAATTGAAAACACATATGGAGAAATTATTCCAACCACTTAAACAGAAACTTTTGGACGGGACTTATCAGCCTCAACCTGTTAAAAGAGTTGCCATTCCAAAACCAGACGGTTCCAAAAGATATCTAGGAATACCATGCGTGTTGGATAGAGTAGTACAACAAGCTATCCTCCAAGTAATTGAACCAATCATAGACCAACACTTTTCTGAAAATAGCTTTGGTTTCCGTAAAGGGAAAAATGCCCATCAAGCAATTAAACTTGCAGAGCAGTATTATCAAGAAGGATACCGGGTAGTGGTGGACTGTGACTTGAAAAGTTATTTTGATACAATCCACCACCAAAGAGTTAGAGCATATTTGGAAGAGTTTATCTCGGATAAAATTGTCCTTAAACTTATCTGGAAATTTCTTCGTTCAGGCATTCTTGACAAAGATATTTATATTGAAACCACAGAGGGAGCACCGCAAGGTGGTCCATTATCCCCCATTTTAGCAAATGTCTATTTGAACAAATTGGACAGAGAGCTAGAAAAGAGAGGACATCGTTTTATTAGATATGCGGATGATTTCGTCATCTATGTCAAAAGCAAACGTGCGGGAGAAAGGGTAATGGATAGCATCACAAGCTACATCGAGAATGACCTCGGGTTAATTATTAACCAAAGGAAAAGTAAAGTCTGTGGGGCAACCTCTGCTACATTCCTTGGATTCAATTTACAAAACCTCATGGGAAAGTCGGATGCCGACCTAGTAAGTCGGCAAAACAACGCTTTAAGGATAAATTGAGAAAGTTGACCAGTAGGAAGCAACCTGGAACTTTTGAAGAAATTATCAAGAAAATAAACCAAGTAACCACTGGATGGGTTAACTACTATGGAATATCACGAATGAAAAGGTTCATTACAGACACCCAGGGATGGTTAAATCGCCGACTTAGACAGCTTATCTGGAAGAGATGGAAAAAGCCAAAGACCAAATATAGGATGCTTCGCAAATATGGAATCAACCATGATGAAGCCATGAAATTAGCAAATTCCCGGAAGGGATATTGGCGGATATCTAAAAGTGAAATCCTACATCAAGCGATAACAATAGGAAAACTCATAAAGTGGGGATTGAAAAACATCTCCCAACTTTATGAGTTAAGATACTTAAAAGATTGAACCGCCGTATACGGAACCGTACGTATGGTGGTGTGAGAGGTCGGGGATTAAACTCCCCTCCTACTCAATTTTTCAAAAAAACAGGGAGAAAGAAGGTCTAAAAATGAATCAACAAACAAAATTAGTAAAGTCCTTGAAAGTTCATCACCTCGTTTTTTTCGGCTTAGCATGGATGACACCGATGATTTATTTTACTGTATTTGGTGTTGCATACGAAGCGGCAGATGGCATGATGGTAGCTGCTTATTTGGTCGCATTTCTAGCAATATTCTTTACAGCATATAGCTATAGCAGGATGGTAAAGGCTTATCCAATCTCTGGTTCTGCTTACACGTATACAAAAAAGTCAATTCATCCGCTATTTGGTTTTTTTGTTGGATGGGCGCTTTTGCTTGATTATATTTTTTCTCCCATTATTGCGATTTTAACGTTTGGTATTTTTATGAATACTGAATTCCCTTCTATACCCATTTACATGTGGATTATCGTAATGAATGTTGTTTTAGCGATTGTGAACATTGTTGGAACTAAATCAGTCGCTAGAGTCAGTTTTATCTCCGTTATGATTCAAATCTTGTTTATTGCTCTTTTCTGCTTATTTATTGTAAAAAATATGGTGGTCGGCCAAACAGGTCTTTCTCACTTTTTTGCTCTTGGCAATCTCATTCATCATGATGCACCTATCACAACGATCTTCTCTGGGGCAGCTATTATTTGTTTTTGCTTTTTAGGATTTGATGCTGTCACAACCATGGCGGAAGAAACCATCCACCCTGAAAAAACAATTCCAAAAGCCATCTTTTTAATTGTTATGATTGCTGCAGCCATGTATATTGCTACCTCGTATTTTACTCAAATCGCCTATCCAAACTTTTCATTCACCAACCCAGATAATGCGGCATATCATTTGGTTCAGCTAGTTGGCGGTTCTCTATTAAATACCATTTTCATGACTGTATTAGTCATTGCTACGTTTACGCAAGGCGTGTCCTCCGTTACGAGTATCACTCGGTTCTTATATGCCTTAGGGAAGGAATCTATTCTTCCTAAAAATGGATTTGCGTCCATCCATCCCAAGTTTAATACACCTGTATTTAATATTATATTGGTTACCATTCTATCATTTTTAGGGGTCTTTATTGATTTAAATACGGCAGTGACCTTTGTTAGTTTTGGCTCATTAACGGCTTTTATGTTTGTAAATTTATCTGTTATTGGTCACTTCTATATTAAAATGAAGCAAAGATCAGCGGTTCAAACTTGTCTATATTTTATTGCTCCACTGATTGGTGCAGGATTCATTGGCTGGTTACTGACTCTATTAAATAAAGTCACGCTTGGGATAGGTGTCAGCTGGCTTGCTTGTGGATTTATCTATCTATTTATAAAAACGAAATGGTCTAAAAGACAGATCGACTCAACTAAAGACGAAACGGAATTAGATTTACTACCTAAAGAAAAGATTCAATAATTAGATTAATCTAAAAAAACTATGTCAGGAAACCTGACACAACAGTTGCGTTTCTACTTTTGTTCGCACTATACTAGGTATAAGATATCGGACAACATCATAAAGGTTTTCACATTTTGTTGAAAACAACTAAGCTGTCTAGGGTTCCGTTTAACCATCGTTAAAGTCTGGTCCAAGAGAGAGCGTACGGAATATCCGTATACACGGAAGGATAAAAGCCTGGGAGAGAATTCTCCTAGTCTTTTATCCTTTTTTATTTTATAAAGGAGGCAAACAAAATGAAACAGGTTTGGAGTAAAACAATTCCAGCAGGTGGAAAATGGTCTGGTCGCATCGGTCGGGGAAAACTGGTCACTTTTACAGCACTTGAAGAGGGAGCAAACGTCTCTCTATTACTTTATAATGCTCAAGATTTAACAGAAAGATATAACATGCCAGATACTTTAAAAGCACAACACACAGCTCATCTCACTAAAGGAAATATATTAATGAGCGACAATGGTCGAGCTTTCGCTAGTATTGTAGATGACACACTAGGTTGGCATGATACCATTTCCAGTTATACAACACGAAAGTTGACAGATGAAAAATACGGGAAGTCTTCATACCAAGAAAGTCGAAATGAGTGGTTACGTAGTGGTGAAGAAAACTTTGCTATGGAGTTATTACGCAATGGGTTAACTAAGCGTGACTTGGTACCTAATGTTAATTTGTTTTCAAGAGTTTTTTGCGACGAGGAAGGGAACATGCACTTTGATCCTACCCATTGTAAAAAAGGTGCTACTGTGACATTAAGAACCGAAATGGATTTATTATTCATTCTATCTAATACACCTAACACGCTTGATCCTAAAACAACGTATCCGTCAGTCCCTATTCAAATAGACGTTCAGGAAGCAGAACCGGTTCGTGCAGATGATGATTGTTTAAATTATCGTCCTGAAAATAAACGAGCTTTTGAGAATACATGGGAGTATGATGCATTACTTGGTCAAAAATTAGTTACAACAATTTAAAGGAGGAAATTAAGATGGCTGTATTTAACCGAGTAGAAAGCGAAAAAAAAGTAGAGGATGCAATCTATGATAAAACGTTACTTGCAGGAGATGGCTGGATGCATATACTTGAGCCAGGTCAAGTATTTCGGATTGTAGATCTAGAAGGCAACCAAGCAGCAGATACGTTATTTTTTGATGCTGATAATCTAGAAGATCATTACAGCGCTGTAGCCACTATCACGAATCAAAGCAACATTTATTTATCTACGGGGACCGTACTTCTTACGGAATCTGGAAAAGAACTTGTCAAAATTACGGCAGATACATGTGGACGACATGACACTTTAGGCGGAGCGTGTTCTGCACAAAGTAATACGGTTCGCTACGCTCATGAGAAACTCCATATGCATAACTGTCGTGATACGTTTATGAATCAACTTTCAAACTATGATCCTCGTTATACAAAAAGAGATTTAGCACCTAACGTCAATTTCTTCATGAATGTTCCTGTGACACCAGACGGTGATTTAACATTTGAAGATGGTGTCTCTGCTCCAGGTTATTATGTTGAGATGCAGGCTATTAATCGAACGTTAGTGTTAATTAGTAATTGCCCACAGTTAAATAACCCTTGTAATGATTACAACCCAACGCCTATCCGTTTATTGATTTGGGACTAGAAGAGCAATTATTTACTATCTAATGAGGAGAGATACATCATGTTTACAAAAGTATTAATTGCCAACCGTGGTGCCATTGCCGTTCGAATTGAGCGAACTTTAAAAAAAATGGGTGTCCAATCCGTCGCTGTTTATACAAAAGCCGATCAAGATAGTTTACATGTTGATGGTGCAGACGAAGCCGTATTGATTGGTGATGGACCTGCGAAAGAAAGCTATTTAAATGCGGATATCATTTTAGATGTCGCAAAACGTACGGGTGCTGAGGCCATTCATCCTGGGTATGGATTTTTAAGTGAAAATGCTGATTTTGCTCGTCGCTGTAAAGAAAATGGCATTACATTTATTGGCCCTACCCCTGAACAAATGGAAGTCTTCGGTTTGAAACATGCAGCACGTGAAATGGCTGAAAATGCACAAGTCCCATTATTACCTGGTACCCCTCTCATTGTTAGCCTTGAGGAGGCCGTAGTCGAAGCGGCTAAAATTGGCTTTCCAGTCATCTTAAAGAGTACAGCCGGCGGCGGTGGAATTGGCATGCGTGTTTGTGAAAATGAAGCATCTCTGCGAACGGCATTTGATTCAGTTTGCCATTTAGCCGAAACAAATTTTAAAAATGCAGGGGTATTTTTAGAAAAGTATATTAAAAAAGCAAGACACGTTGAAGTACAAATCTTTGGTAATCGATTTGGAGAAGTCATTGCCCTTGGTGAACGTGATTGCTCGATTCAACGTAGGAATCAAAAAGTCGTAGAAGAGAGTCCAGCGCCTAATTTTCCTCAACATGTTCGTGAAAGGATGCTTACAGCAGCTACACGCTTAGCGAAAGAAGTTGGATATCGAAGTGCAGGAACAGTTGAATTTTTATATGATCCAGCATCAGAGGAATTCTATTTTTTAGAAGTTAATACACGACTTCAAGTAGAACATGGTGTAACAGAAGAGGTCTATCACGTTGATCTTGTTGAGTGGATGGTCCGAGAAGCAGCAGATGAACTGACTCATCTTACTTTAACTAAACCAAAAGGACATAGTATCCAAGCACGTATTTATGCAGAAGATTGCTTAAATCAATTTCGCCCAAGTACCGGCCAGTTGGATCAGGTTCAATTTTCGTCTGAAGCTCGGATTGAAACCTGGGTAAGAGATGGTATGACGATCTCGTCACTCTATGACCCTATGCTTGCAAAAGTCATTGTTCATGATGATACACGAGAAGGGGCAATAGCTAAGTTAATCTCCGCTCTTGAACAGACCAGATTATACGGAATTACAACAAATCTCCAATACTTACAAGCCTTATTGCAAGAAGACTCATGTAAAAATGGAGATGTCTATACGCAGCTTCTTACGGATTTTACACCAAGTGAACAGGCACTCGAAGTGCTAGATGGTGGTATTCAAACAACGGTGCAGGATTATCCTGGCCGGATCGGGCATTGGGATGTTGGGGTTCCACCTTGTGGTCCAATGGATCCTTTGGCGTTTCGCATTGGAAATAAACTACTAGGTAATGATGACGATGCTCCTGGACTGGAAATGACATTGCGAGGTGGTACGTTCAAGTTTCGAGATACACTCTCCTTTTGTTTAACAGGAGCGGATATGAAAGCGACTCTCGATGGCAAGGCGGTTGACATGTACAAAACCATTGTCGCAAAAAGAGGGCAAATACTAGAGTGCGGAGAAGCCTCAAGAGGCATGAGAACCTACTTACTGATTGGTGGCGGCTTTGATATGCCAAAGACACTCGGAAGCGCCTCGACCTTTACACTTGGTGGATTTGGAGGACATGGGGGTCGTGCACTTCGAACGGGAGATGTCTTACGTGTTCATGGGTCGCATCCTATTAAAAACACACTTCCGCAATCTTATCGACCAGCTGTTTCTCATGAATGGACTATTGGTGTGATACCCGGCCCACATTGTACGGAAGAATTTCTACAGCCGGACTATTTAAACCAATTAGTCGAAACAAAATGGGAAGTTCACTTTAACAGTTCACGAACTGGCGTAAGATTGATCGGACCAGCTCCAAACTGGACACGCGATGATGGGGGCGAAGCGGGTTTGCATCCATCTAATATTCATGACAATGCCTATGCGGTTGGTACATTAGATTTGACAGGTGACATGCCCATCCTTCTCGGTCCAGATGGTCCTAGTTTAGGTGGATTTGTCTGTCCAGTTACAACAGCTTCTGCAGAGTTCTGGAAAATCGGACAATTGCATCCAGGAGATACCATTCATTTTCAATTAATCACATTAGAACAAGCAGAACAATTAAGAGAGAATCAAGAAAACTTTTTAAATAGGATAGGAACGGATCAGGCTTTACTTACACCGGAGCTTCAAATAGAAACAACGCTCTTATCAAACCAATATCCTTTATTCGTCAATAGTAGTAAAAATCGTCGTTTTCCTCTGACCATTCGCTGTGCTGGGGATGAGAATGTCCTCGTTGAATACGGAGACATGCAATTAGATTTACTGCTTCGTTTTCAAGTTCAGGCTCTAATGGAAGCTATTCAGAAGCGAGAAGATCTACCGATTCTTGATTTAACACCAGGAATTCGCTCTCTTCAAATTCATATAGATTCTAAAAAGATGTCCATTCTTGATCTATGTCAGCACATATCCGACATTGATTACTCTCTTCCACCGCTTGAAGAAATGGAAGTACCTTCACGGATTGTCAGATTGCCATTATCTTGGGATGATCCAGCAACACAATTAGCCATTGAACGATACCAAAAAAACGTTCGTCCGGATGCTCCATGGTGTCCAAGCAATTTAGAGTTCATCCGCCGCGTGAACGGTCTTAATGATATCGAAGACGTCAAACGGATCGTTTTCGAGGCAAACTATTTAGTTATGGGGCTTGGGGATGTCTATTTAGGTGCACCAGTTGCCACACCATTAGACCCTCGTCATCGTTTGGTTACAACGAAATATAACCCCGCACGAACGTGGACACCTGAAAATGCTGTAGGCATTGGCGGAGCGTATATGTGTGTATATGGCATGGAAGGACCAGGTGGATATCAATTTGTCGGTCGTACGATACAAATGTGGAACCGATTACGTGCAACCGAAAGTTTTAAATCAGGTAAGCCATGGCTTCTTCGTTTCTTTGACCAAATTCAATTCTATCCTGTAGAGGCAGACGAATTATTAACACTTCGTGAAGATTTCTTGAGAGGTCGATTTGAGGCGGATATTACAGAAACGACGTTCAAATTGGGAGAATACCTAGACTTTCTCTCCTCAATCGAAGAGAGTACGGCGGTATTTCGTGAATGCCAACAAAAAGCTTTTAAGGAAGAACGCGAAAATTGGAAGTCTCTTGGTCTATCAGAATATGTCTCTGAGCATGAAGTGAGCGAAGTGATGGAGGAAGCATTAGCTGAAGGTGAGGAAGCCATTCGTTGTACGATACCAGGTAGTATTTGGAAGGTGCTTGTTCAAGAAGGGCAAGAGGTAAAAAAAGGCGATACCATTATCGTAGAAGAAAGCATGAAAATGGAATTCTCACTTCAAGCGCCATTCGATGGCTACATTGCTTCGATTCACGTAAAGCCGGGGGATGAAGTGCATGCCTCTCAATTACTCGCGGCTATCACTAAAGAAGCTGTCATAACAAATTAAGGAGTCGGTTTCATGAAAACAACCCATATACCTGATGTATTGTCCGTTCAAAGTTTAAGAGAGATGTATCTAAAAAAGGAGCTAACTCCAAAAGAAGTCATTGAAGTTATCATTCAACGTTCAAAGCAAGACGAACCTATGAATATTTGGATTACACCACCTGACTTGGCTTTTATCCAACCTTATTTAGATGGTTTATCCAATATTGATATTGAACAAGCCCCATTATGGGGGATCCCGTTTGCGATAAAAGATAATATCGATCTAGCTGGCATTCCGACAACAGCAGGATGCCCCGATTATGCTTTTACACCTTCTGAGCATGCCACCGTGGTTAAACATCTTATTGAGGCTGGAGCGATTCCAGTAGGTAAGACAAACTTGGATCAATTTGCAACAGGTCTTGTAGGAACAAGAAGCCCTTATGGCGAAACGCACAACGCTCTCAAAGATGAAATGATAAGTGGTGGATCAAGCGCTGGTTCCCCAGTAGCTGTAGCACGAGGTCAAGCCGCATTTTCATTAGGTACAGACACAGCGGGTTCAGGAAGAGTTCCCGCTGCATTAAATCGATTGGTAGGATTCAAACCTTCCTTAGGCGCTTGGTCAACCAAAGGCGTTGTTCCTGCTTGTGCCAGTCTTGATTGCGTAACGGTATTTTCTCATAATATTGAAGATGCAAAAATAGTCGACCAAGTTGTAAGAAAATATGATGATCAAAATCCTTGGTCTAAAGATATTCCTAAACCTTCACCCAAACTGCCTAAAAAAGTTTGTTTACCAAAATCACCTCTTCGCTTTTTTGGCCCATATGGCAACCAATACAAAGAAGCTTGGGATAAAAGCTTGGAAAGAATTAAATCATGGGGTTTACCTATTGAGTGGATTGATAATCAACTTTTTTCCAATGTAGCCAAGTTACTTTACGAAGGCCCTTTCGTTGCCGAACGATGGGCAGATTTAGGAACTTTTGTTGACAGTCATCCTGGGAGCACCTTCCCTGTTACCGAAAAAGTCCTAAAGTCAGGAGCCAATGAAACTTTTACTGCTTCTTTACTATTTGATACCATGCATAAATTGAAGCAATATCAACTTCAAGTGAAAAAACGCCTATCTGATGCTGTCTTCATCACACCGACGGCAGGAGGCACATGGTCTAGAGAGCAAGTCCGGAAAGATCCCATTCAAACGAATAGTGATATGGGTGAATATACGAATCATTGTAATCTCCTCGATCTTTGTGCGATCTCTGTTCCGTTTGAGGATGCGGCTAAAGATATACCATTCGGTGTGACTTTCTTCGCTCTTTCAGAACATGAAGATTTTATTCTAGGATTGGCGGAGAAAAGCCAAGCTCATTCAACTAGAATAAAAGAGAGCCCAGCATACAAAGAATTAGCAACGACTAATGACAGTGTCCTATTAGCTGTCTGCGGATTGCATATGAGAGGACTCCCACTGGAGCATCAATTAAATGAACACCGTGCAACCTTTATTTATAAAACAGAAACAGCCAAAAAATATCGCATGTTTAAACTCCCTACGAATCCACCTAAACCTGGGTTAATCAAAACAGAGCAGGAAGGTTCTTCAATTCAAGTAGAACTCTGGGAATGTCCTACTGAAACATTTGGTGCTTTTGTAGCCGCCATACCAGCGCCACTTGGCATTGGAAAAATTGAACTTAAAGACGGTTCTGAAGTCCAAGGCTTTATATGTGAACCTTATGCAACTGAAGAAGCCGAGGATATTTCAAATCTAGGCGGGTGGCGGGAGTACTTAGGTCAACCCATGAATTTTATTTAAATAAAAAGTATAAATAGATTAGTTGTTTATTCTGTAGGTTTCTGTCATCGAATTATTTAAACGCAGGGTCACTCTTCATAATGAGAGTGATCCTGCGTTTTAATTTGATTAAGCTAAAGGTGGTGGTGGTCTTTCTAAAGCTAATGAATTCTCTTTCCCATAACTTTTGGGTCCTAGTCACCGCCCGAATTATATGAAACATCATTTAAAAATGAAATATATTAGTCATCTTATTTTATTATTTATTCCTTATTATTAAGCTCGTAAGCATATAATGAATGTAAAAACTTGAAAGAAGGGATAAAATGAAGGAACGTCTATCTATCCGTAAACGTGGTCAAGTGACTTTGCCAAAATCCATTATGGAACAATTCAAGTTGGAAGAAGGGGACACGTTAGAATTATCTATTAATGGAAACGGAGAAATTACGGTTGTTCCAATGGTTCAGATTCCAGCAAATCAACGTTGGTTTTGGTCGGATGAGTGGCAGAAAGAAGAACGTGAGGCTGAGGAAGATATTAAAGCTGGACGTGTGAAGTCTTTTGATAATATAGATGAAGCGATTAATTGGCTTGACAGTGATGAAGCTGAAGAATGGTCCGATGGGAAGAAACAATGAAACTGGAATTTACAAAACCATCTGTATGGAAGTATAAAAAGCTAGAGCCTCCTTCCCAAAAAAATCAAAAAGGGCTTTAGTAATTATGGAAAATGATTTTTTACATTCTTCCTTACGAGTTAAAAAAATGAGAGGATATTACAATCCGAATGTTTGGGAAGCAAGCGCCAATATAGATTTACGAATCACGTTTGAAATTGAAAAGCCGGATAAAATCATTTTACGAAATTGCGGCCATCATGATGAAACTTTAGGAAACCCTTAATAGTAAAGGGATTATTCAATGAAGGCTTTTTGAAAAACCCTTTATTACATATCCCAAAAAAATCATCACTTTTTTTATTTGGTTCCACACTCCCTAACAAGATATAACTATTTTGCTCGGATTTTAATATTAATAACATTTTTATTTTTCATAACTCTCGGGAAATGAGTATAACGCTTTGGCAGTGAGTAATCGTTGTTTAAATACTTCCAATATATTTTCCATGCCTGTTTTTCATCGACTATTTTGTTAAACCACTCAAAGGCATAACTCTTCTTCATATCCAATGAATAGCCTAGTTTTACATAACCTTCAAATAATTTAAACTTTTCCTTGGTTAATTTATTGTTCTCTCTGAATGTTAATTTATAAAGAAAATCATGATAGTCTTTTAATATTGAACTTTGACAAATCGTATTAACAAGGCCTTGTTTTCTATGTTTAATAGCTAATTCTTTGTAATGATCAGGAACCCTCGTATCAACGATAAACTTTAGGATATCTTTCTCTGCAATTAATTTCTTCGGCCATTTTTTTAACATTCTCATTCGTCTTTTCGAGTGCATACATAATATACTCGTAATTAACCATGAAATATACTTTTTCTTTAAAACATGATCGCAAAAAAGTAAAACACCACTCAAGTTCGGTGATATTATTGTTGATAACAAAACAAGGGACCTTTTTATTAGGAGAAAGAACCTTTAATGAGTTGTATGCATTAATGCCTTGTATCAGTAAGAGTTCATTAGCTGAATTCCGATACAAACGCATTAAAGGACCATCCGTATTTTTTGCCAAACGGTAGTCTTTCTTTGCAGTCTTATCTGAAGGAAGGTAATGATGGAGAACCTTGATATCATTAGCTGCGAACCATTCGGACACCTTCATCAACTCCGATTTTCCTTATTGTTAAAGGATATGAGATGAGTAGATCGTCCTATACACGAAATAATAGCTAAAATATTGGAGTTGGTGTCGATCAATAGATTTACTACAAATTGAAAGTACCAAGATTCTTCATCCATCGAATGGAGAGAAGGGTGAATTTAGAGAGGGAATTAGGCATCTATGTGCGGGTTATTAATATTGGGATTAGTAACATAAAGAATGTCAAAAGACACACTCTGACAATAATAAAAATAACGCCAAGACAATGCTATTTTTCATACATTGACTTGGCGTTTTCATTATAAATTCAAAGTCTATATACTCTCTATCTCAATATTTTATCTTAAATGTTTATGATTGGCAGGTGACAGGGCTCTTTCCAGCCAGCCCATTAAAAAGTCGGCGAGTACAGCCATTAAAGCTGTTGGAATCGCACCAGCTAGGATAATCGCTGTTCCGTTGGAGATGTTCGTTCCGCGTACGATAATATCCCCAAGACCGCCGGCTCCAATGAAGGTACCGATGGTCGCAATTCCGATGGCGATAACAAGCGCTGTTCTAAGGCCTGCCATGATAACTGACAGTGACAATGGCAACTCGACCATTTTCAGCACTTGCATGCGCGTCATTCCCATTGCATGTCCCGCTTCGAGAAGTGTTCGATCTACTTCTGTAATCCCCGTATAGGTGTTCTTAACGATCGGGAGCAAGGAATACAAGAATAATGATAAAACAAGTGTATTCGTTCCAAGACCCATGACAAGCATTAATACAGCGAGCATCGCAAGGGCTGGAATTGTTTGAATAACGTTCACAAGGGACATCACCCAGGGGCTAAGTCTTGAGTATTTTGCGATGAGAATACCAATCGGTATACCTATAATGGCGGCAAAAAGAACACCATAGGCCGACATAAGGAAGTGCCTGTAAATCTCTGCCCAAACATAGGCCGCATTCTGCGAGTAATAATTCATCAATTTTGTTAAAATATCCATTCGTTAACGCACCTCCTTACTCATTCTCAAAGTAATTGTGTTTTTCTACGAATTCTTTAGCAATGGTACTTGGTTCCTTTGATTCCACATCTGCTTGGTAATTGAGATCAAGGACGGTATCTGAATCAATTTTTCCGACAAGTTTCTGTAACACCTTATCAAGTTCTGGGTGCTTCTTCAATAAGTCATAGCCAATAACCGGTGAAGCATCATAAGGCGGGAAGAAATGTTTATCATCATCAAGCAACTTTAAATTATACAATTTCAATCGTGCATCCGTAGAATAGGCAAGAACGGCATCCATTTTCTTATTTGCTAAAGCTGTATAGACGAGACCAATTTGCATGGGAAACACACTATCAAACTTAAATCCAAATGTTTTTGTAAATGGCTCATAACCGACACCTTCACGGTTAATCCAGCTATTATCCACGCCAAACTTATATTTAGGTGCATATGGTTTTAAATCAGATATTTTGTTTAAGTTTTTACTTTTTGCTTCTTCACCCCGTACGGCTACGGCATAGGTATTCGCAAAACCGTAAGAATCATACCATTTCTGATTGAACTGTTTTTTGAATTCTCGTTGAACGATCTCAAGGGCTTCTTTTGGATCTTTGATAAGATCTAAACCTAATGCACCGGATATATCCGTTCCCGTATATCTGACAGCTGAAATGTCAATATCCCCATTGATGTTTGCTTTATTCATAACGACGGATGAACCGAGGTTTGTGATGACTTCAGCGTTTAAATCTGTATAATGTTCAATCATATACTTTTGAATATAACCAATGGTTTGTGTTTCTGATGTCGTAACCGTTCCAATCTTCACAGTGTTCTCCGATGAACCGCTTAGTCCAGGCAGAGCACAGCCAGAGAGCATAAGAACCGTCATCATACAAAGAAGAAGGGGCTTCATTAATGTCTTCATGTCTGTATATCTCCTTTTTATTAAGCTAGTTCACTTTGCTTTGATGTTGTTGTTGGTGTTAATTTTCGTTCCAATAATCCGAGTGTCCAATCCGCAAGAAGAGCGAGTATCGTCGATGGAATCGCACCTGCTAGAATGAGTTCTGGCATATAAAGGTTTAAACCATCAAAGATAAAATCACCGAGTCCTCCAGCTCCAACGAAAGAAGCGAGTGTTGCCCAGCCAATGAGATAGACGGTGGAAATACGAATTCCTGCCATGATTACTGGAACAGCAAGTGGAAGTTCAATCTTGTAAATAAGCTGCCAGCTCGTCATTCCCATTCCCCGGCCAGCTTCCAAGAGATTCTGATCAGTATTTTTTATACTAATGTACGTGTTTCTTAGGATAGGTAACATAGAATAACAAAATAAAGCAATAATGGCTGGCAATTTCCCTACACCTAAAATAGGAATAAAGAAGGCGAGGATCGCCAGACTGGGCAAGGTTTGAATAACACTGACAATACGTATGACTGTCTCAGCCGCTTTTTTGAAGCGTGTAAGAGCTACACCGAGAGGTACGGCAACGATGATACCGAGTAGAACAGCTGTAATTGAAATAAATAAATGTTCCCAAGTCTTGTATAACAGTGTTGTTCCTTGATCATTTAGAAATTGTATCATAGCGTTCAAAATCATCATCTCCTTTCTCTGTTATTGAAGTGTTGTCAGTTCCTCTTCCGATTCCTCTTCACCCCAGATGGAATCATAGACGAGATCCGCTAGGGTTGCACGAGTAACAATTCCTTTTAACTTATTGTTCTCATCAACAACAGGTACATATTTTGTATGGCGTTTTAACATTTTTTGAATGGTATCTCGTATTAAACTATTTTCTTTCACTTTGTATAGCTCTGTTTCGACAATTTCAGATACTGTGGTTGATTTTTTCCTATTTTGCTCAATATCTTCAACGTCGATATATCCTTCCAAATGATGCTCATGATCAATAACAAGTAGAGAATCCACACGTTTTTCTTTCATTTGCTTAATTGCCGTTGAAAGGGTTTCTTCTTTATGAATCGTCGCGGGGACTTTATTCATAATTTGTCCCACTTTTGTAACACCTGGCTTCGTTTGGATAAGCCGATCTTTACCGATAAAGTTCTCAACAAATTCATTGGCAGGATTGCGTAAGATTTCATCTGGAGTATCGACTTGAACAATTTCACCATCACGCATAATAACAATACGGTCAGCCAGTTTAATGGCTTCATCCATATCGTGTGTGACGAATACGATTGTTTTTCCCAGACGTTGTTGAAGATCCTTAAATTCCTCCTGGAGACCATCACGCGTTATAGGGTCCAATGCTCCAAATGGCTCATCCATTAAGATTAATGGCGGGTTGGAAGCAAGTGCACGCAAAACACCAATCCGTTGCTGCTGACCACCGCTTAATTCCTGCGGATAGCGATCTAAATAATCTTTGGATAAGTGTACAAGTTCAATGAGTTCTTCCGCACGTGCCTTTCTTTTTTCTTTCGGCCATTGAAGTAATTTAGGTACAAGCGTAATGTTTTCTCCTATTGTCATATGAGGAAATAAACCGATTTGCTGGATAACATAACCAATGTCACGACGAAGTTTAACTTTCGGTTGGTCCATAATATCCTTACCTTCAATTAAAATATGACCTTCTGATGGCTCAATCAATCGATTAATCATCTTCATGGTTGTCGTTTTTCCGCAACCACTTGGACCAATAATACAAATAAATTCCCCTTTATTGATATTCAAATTTAGCGAATTAACCGCTTTTTTTGTTTTACCGTAGACTTTTGAAACATTTTTAAATGTTAGCATGCTTTGCCCTCCATGATTTTAAAAGTTAAAGTTATCAACATGTCGTACAATTTCTGAAATATACATCATCGTTTTTTTCATTGCCTTTTCTGGGTCAATGTTTTTCCGATGATTGAGAATATTACTGAACATGCCTTGCCAGATTAGAATCGTTAGTTCGTTTATGGCATCAACTTTATCCTCTGTGATTCCTCCTTCTTCAAGTACCATTTGAAGAACCGATTTTCCGCGTTTCTCAATATTTCTTTCAAATAGTATAGGTACCAATTCATCTGGAACTTTAATTAAATCCCTTGGAAATTTTTCATAATAATGCTCAAGCATATGCTCAAGGTTTTCGCCTAAATCCATCATAAAAATAGTGTAAAAAATTTGGGGATTCTCAAAAGAATGCTTGCAAATGCATTCCCATGCAAGCAAGTATTTTTCTTTTGGCTTATCTGCTTTTTGCATATAAATAGCTACGTCTTTTGTATAGTCTTTTAATAGGGTCATACAAGCGAAAAAGATAAGATGTGACGCTTCGGAAAAGTAGTTATAAATCGTTGCACTATTGTAACCTACTTTATCTGCAACTTTTCTTATGGTTACTTTCTCTACTCCCTCTTCTTGTATCACGTCTGCAGTCGCTTCAACAAACAGTTTCCATATACGGCTTTTTTTTATCTCTTTATTGTTCATCAGCCATTCTCCTCAACCATATAAAATAATTTTTCATCGAAGATTTCAAATGCTTCTGCATAACGTTCCTATTCGGATCTTTCAGCCAACATTCAAATACTTAAAAGGTGCAAATACGTCTTTAAATAACAATTTTTATCACGCCTTAACGGCAAGTAAAGACCCCACCTCAAGATTCTGATTATTCAAAGAGGATAGGTGGGGGATCAACTGCCCGTAAAGGTCCGATTGGTTCAGCTAACCATCAGTGGGGGATGAAGTAAACCCCACTGATGGAAGTTTCACTTTATCTTGCACAATAATGGTATTGTTTATGATATTTACGTTTGACAGTTTGCATTTTCACCTTGTTATTTAGGGATAGACTATTCCAAATGATGATGACCCATTTTGCTTCGGTTTCCTAACCATTGATAATATAATCGCTGTTAAAAAAATAATCATGATTATAAAAAGTATAACATAAGACAGATTTAGCGCAAATTAGATGGGGGTCAGGCACCGCAAAAGGACACTATTTGCCCAACTGTACATGTCATATAGACATAGTGAGATGCGTGGTACGCTGTCACTATCCGAAGTTTGTCGGCGTGTTCGGAATGCCTGTCTCCAACCTTTAATACAAAAAGAACGCCAAGACAATGCTATGTTTCATACATTGACTTGGCGTTTCCATTTTAAGACACTTTATCCTTCGGCAAGGTCTTGACAATCGCGTTCGGTAGCTGCGTAACAAATTGGAAGGTTGATGAAAATAAGCAAGTTTCGGGAACTAGAGCGAAATATTGGTTGATCCATCCTGAGACAGAACAGCGTTTTCTGTTTAAAATTCCAAAAGCGAATACTGGAGAAGCCTGGGCAGAAAAAATTGCATCTGAAATAGGAAAAGCCATGGGGCTTTCTATAATGGATGTAAATTTAGCAAGGAGAGATAACACAGTAGCTGTCTTAGCAGCAAATTTTATAGATAAGCAGGAAGAGTTATTTGAAGGTGGAGACCTTTTTTTTAATGTTGCTGATGACTTTGATCGCTATAATCTAAAGTATTATGATATCTTCAATATCATGAAAGTTCTATCTGAATTTAAACTTGAACGTCACTTTATAAAAATCCCTGTATTTGATGCATTTATCGGAAATCAGGATAGACATTGTGATAATTGGGGTATAATATATGGGAGAGATGGTTATCGACTAGCACCTATTTATGATAGTGGTGCATCATTAGGATTTCAATTAAAGGAAGACAGAATTAATTTAATGTTCAAAGATATAAACATGTTCAAGGCTTTTAGCAACCGTAGTTTTTCTTTAATTGGCTTGCCAGATAAAAAGAAACCACGATATCTGGATTTGTTGACTGTTATTAGAAAATACTATCCTACAGAAGTGCAAGAGGCATTGCACTTACTTAATATTATAGATGAGGATTTACTCGAAGGAATAATGAAGTCCATACCAGAGGAAGTTATGAGTTTAACTTATAAAATGTGGGTTAAAAAGTTACTGTTTTATCGTAAAAACTGGTTGTTAAGTTGGTATAAAGGAAGTGTTTAAATGGTAAAGAAACCTTATGTCTTATGGTTAATTTGGCAAAATCAAGAGACTAGACAACGCTACCATGTAGGTAATTTATTTCATGAAGATGGAAAATATACTTTTTCCTATGAGTTGAGTGGAAGGCGCCGAACTTTATTTGAAGCGATGGAAAATGGATATCAGCCTCATTTGTCATTTCGTAATATAGAAAAGTCATATGTTTCTAACCGCTTGTTCGGACCATTTGCACGCAGATTACCGGATAAAAGAAGGCCAGACTTTAAAGAAATCTTAAAAGATTTTGCTCTGCCTCTAGACTATACAGAAATGGATTTATTACGCGCGACAGGTGGACGCTTGGCTACTGATCCATATGAGTTTGTAGCTCCTATTAGTGTTTTAGGTGACCATTTCCATTTTGATTTTTTTGTTGCCGGTTGGCGTTACTATGAAGGAGATAAAATAGAAAATCAATTACAGGCAGAGTCTCATGTAACTTTTGAGTTAGAGCCTTTAAATGACGAGGATAACAAAGCAGTAATTGTATTATCGGGTAAAAAAGGATACAAGCTAGGATATATTCCGGCATTTTATAGTGGATTTATGTTTGACGTTATTAGAAATAAAGATATTTATGAAGCGAAAATTGAGAAGATCAACCCTTACGCAAAACCACAATTAAAAGTTAATATTTCAATTGTTGGTCGGTTAAAAAAGGGTTATTATACTACAAGTCATGAAGATGTTGAACCAGTACAATATGTCTAACAAAATTAAAGAATAGCTCACTACCTATAAAAAGAGTGGTGGGCTGTTTTAGTTTTTGATTGCCTTCTACCATCCCGAATTAAGGTTGGGAAAATTCAATTCAATCATTGAGGTTTTTTACTGAATTAGGTTATTTATCTACATTTCTATACTTGTAATTAAATAAACATTGAAAACCGTAATATAATACAAAAAAATAGAAAATATACATAAATTAGCTTGACAACTTATATATTCTAGATTAAGATAAAAAACAAGAACATATGTTCCTTTATTTGGCGGTTTTAACGATAAATGAATGGATATTTGCTCAGTTAAAGAGGGGGAATACTATGCCAAATCCAGCAAAGATATTTATCAGTTCCGCATATGACAAAGACTTAATCCCTATGAGAAGGGGCTTAAAAAAGGAATTAGAAGATGCAGGGCATAGCGTTTTAATGTTTGAAGACAATTTTTACCCTTGGAATCCTAATTTTATGAAGACATGTTTGCAAAAGGTAATAGAATCAAATATCTTTATCTTACTATTAAATGCAAATGAGGGTACATATTGGGAAGAACATAAATGTACCCCGACATATCAGGAGTTTCGAACAGCTGTAAAAGAAGGTAAATATATCATTGCTTTTTTAGATACAGAAATAAAAAATATGTATGAAGAGCATATAAAGGCAGATCTTATTAAGAGATATGATGGATATGTTGATCAAAATCATCGTAAACCAGATTACACAATGGATTTAGTCAATTGTGTAATTGAAAATGATCTTGGAAATAGGCAGAGAGAAAAGGTGCTACACATTCATCCTTTTGTTTGGGCTTTTATCTTTGATGTGCAAGCAGAGAACATATGGACAGAAGAACTCGTATTAGTGGAATCTGAAGCCGCTTACCGAAAGATAAAAGGCTATCTTAGTGATAGTTTAGGTGAAGGTATCAAACTTGTTCCGATGAAAGAAAATATTTATGAAAATGCAATAGCTGCAGAAGAATTTGCTACTTATCAAGATTATACTATTACTTTGCTATCTTATATGGATAATGGAACAATAACAAATTGGACAGAATTCTTAGAAGCAGGTATTAAGCCGTTAATGGGAGACAAGATATATCAACGTCCGGGAACTGTGTTGGCAGAGGAGATTGGACATTTTGAACACTGTACGGCATTAACTGTCTATAAATTAATAGATGATACAATGAAACTTTGCGGAAGCTATGGTGCTAAAACTCCAACAACAGGATATGCATTAACTAATGAAGATTCATATGTTATAGAGACCTTTCTTCAGAAGAGTGATGTCATAGGCTATTCTAAAGAAAAGAATTTACTTTATTATACTTTGAATATCAAGGATTATGTATTATGTTTCCATTACCCTTTGGATGATACATGGAATGAAGTTAAAGTTGAAGCATTTAAAAATGAAATAAGTTGTGCTATAATCAAGACAACTCTATTTACAGATTTTTTAGCTGATTTGATAGGAGGTATTCGTTATGTCTGATAATAAGAAGAATTATGATAATGGAAATGTAATTCTTGTGGCCTCTGAACCTTCAAAATTAAGTGGTAGATATACAAAAGATAAAATGAAGCAACTTAGGGTTTCCAGTCAAGTTGTTTTAAAAGCATTGAATGAAATAAACGATACTTATCCCCATAGGTCAAGCAGGTAACTACTTAAGTAATATAAGATTCTTCATTCTGTATTGTGTAATGTGTAAGATATTGCCTGAGAAGTAGTATAGTAATACATAACTTGTTGCGCCATACAACCAGCGACACGTTATTTATTACTTGGTGATAATACTCACTATGCCATATAATCAGTGGTGCGTATTATTAATACCAGAAAAA